>NZ_JBEXTJ010000014.1:0-202236 GCF_040614075.1 Streptomyces sp. NPDC006174
CGGTTACATTCCGAACCCGGAAGCTAAGCCTTTCAGCGCCGATGGTACTGCAGGGGGGACCCTGTGGGAGAGTAGGACGCCGCCGAACAATTTTTTCGGGAAAGCCCCGTGCCTTAAGGCACGGGGCTTTTCTGCGTTTTACGGTCGGTCTCCTGCCGCCGTCCTACGAAGGCGTCACCAGGCGGATGTCGTAGGCCAGGATGACCGCCTGCACGCGGTCCCGGCAGCCCGTTTTGGCGAGGATGCGGGTCACGTGCGTCTTCACGGTGGACTCGGCGAGGTGGAGTCGGGTGGCTATCTCCGTGTTGGACCAGCCCTGGCCGATGACCGTGAGGGTCTCCCGTTCCCGGTCCGTCAGCGCGGTGATGCGCGGGTCCGACGAGGTTGCCGGGGAGCCGGGTGCGGCCGGCAGGTGCTGGGCGTAGGCGTCCAGGAGGCGGCGGGTCAGGGACGGGGCGACCACGGCGTCGCCGGCGGCGACCGCGCGGATGCCGGAGAGGAGTTCCTCCGGCTGGGCGTCCTTGACCAGGAAGCCGCTGGCTCCGGCGCGGAGGCCGTCGTACGCGTACGCATCGAGGTCGAAGGTCGTGACGATGAGGATGCGGGTCCGGGAGCCCGACCTGATGATGCGGCGGGTCGCCTCGATACCGTCCAGGCCGGGCATGCGGATGTCCATCAGCGTGACGTCCGGCTGGTGTCGGGCGATCAGGTTGATGGCCTCGGTGCCGTTGCCCGCCTCGCCGACGACCGTCACGTCGTCCTGACTCTCCAGCAGCATGCGGAAGCCGAAGCGCTGCATCGGCTGGTCGTCGGCGATGAGTACGGTCGTCACTGCGGTCGGTCCTCCAGAGGGAGACGGAGGTGGATGCGCCATCCGCCGTGGTCCGGCAGAGGGCCGGCTTCGATCGTGCCGTTGTAGAGCGCCGCGCGTTCGCGCATGCCCATGATGCCCTGGCCGAGGGTGATGGCAGGAGCGTCCTGTCCATCCATGGGTGCGCCGACGCCTGTGTCCGTGATGGTGGCTTCGATGTGCGTCGGTGTGTAGGTGAGGGTCACCGTTGCGGAGAGAGGTGCGTCGGCGGGCGGGGAGGCGTGTTTGAGGGTGTTGGTCAGTGACTCCTGGACCACTCGGTAGACGGTCAGTTGGCGGCCCGGCGTGAGTGCGGCGTGCGGTCGGCCGGGATCGCCGTGGAGGTCCAGGGTTACGGGGAGGCCCGCTCGGCGGAGCTGGTCGATGAGGGGGGCCAGGTCGTCGAGGGTCGGCTGAGGGGCGCGGTCGGCGTCGGGGTGGTCGTCGCGCAGGACGCCCAGGAGACGGCGGAGTTCGGAGAGGGCCTGTCTGCTGGTGGTGCCGATCGTCTCCAGGGCCCGCGCCGCGCGTTCCGGGCTCTTGGCGGCCGCGTAGGACCCGCCGTCCGCCAGGCCCGTGATGACCGAGAGGTTGTGGCCGATGATGTCGTGCATCTCGCGGGCGATGCGGGTGCGTTCGGCGGCCGCGGCGAGGCGGGCCTGCTGGTCGCGTTCGTGCTCGAGTCGGTGGGCGCGTTCGACGAGGGCCTCGGTGTATTCGCGGCGCGTCCGTACGGCGATGCCCAGAAGGGCGACGAAGACCAACCCCCATACGTACGAGACGATTTGTTGGCCCCAGATGCCCGGGATGCTGACGGCGCCCGCGAGGAGCGGGGCGCAGAACACCAGCGCCGCCGTGCCGAGCGTACGGAGGGACGAGCGCAGCGCGATGTGGAAGACGGGGATCAGCTGGAGGAGGGCGGCCTGGACCACGGCACCCGTCCAGATGTTGACCAGGTTCACCGGGGCCGACAGCAGGAGCACGGTCATCGGGTGCGTGCGGCGCCACAGCAGCGGGAGCGAGAACCACAGGCTCATCAGCAGCACCAGCGGTTCCGGTGCGGTCACGTCCCGGGCCACGGTGCGCCAGCCGCCGGAGGTGTAGTCGAGGGCCGCCGCCACGGCCCAGAACGCGGTCACCGCCGCGTCCCAGACCCGTGGCCGGCGTCGGTCGAAGGCGCGGAGCCGGTCCAGTGTGCTGCGGATGGTCCGGGTGAGCGGGGCCGCGGCGGTGCCGGTCGCGTGGTGTAGGTCGTCGGCGTGGTCGCCCTCGCCTCGGTCGTCGTCCGTCACCTGCTGTTTCTTCCCCTTCTTCCTCTTCTTTCCCGGTCTCAGGCGTCCCGGCGGCGCAGTGTCCAGCCCGCCGCCGCCAGGACGGCCGCCACCCACAAGGAGAGGGCGAGCAGGGCCGTGGCGGGGGTCGCCGCGCCCGGGAGCGGTGTGGCGGAGCCGAGCGCTCCGGCGGCCTGGGCGGGAAAGTACCGGACGGCCTGCTCGACGGCCTCGTACGGGAGCATCCCGAGGATCTCGGGGAGGAGCATGACTCCGCCGACGAACGCGCCGACCGCGCCGGGCACCGAGCGCAGGAGAGCGCCGAGGCCGAGCGCGAGGAGACCCATCAGGGTGATTCCCGCCGCCGTGCCCGCCACGGCCCGCAGCACTCCCGGGTCGGTGAGCGAGGCCGCCTGGTCGGTGTCGTGGAGGAAGAGCTGGGCCGCTACGAAGGTGATCAGCGCCGTCGTGAACATCAGCGAGAACGCGGTGGCCGTGAACACCGCCGCCTTGGCCCACAGGACCGGTAGCCGGGCCGGTACGGCGGTGAGGGAGGAGCGGATCATGCCGGTCGCGTACTCGCCGGCGGTGACCAGGATGCCCAGGACCACCAGGCACAGCTGGCCGAGCATGCTGCCGTACAGGGTGAGGATGACCGTGTCGACGTCGGAGTCCCCGCCGCCGGAGGTGTACGTCCCGCCCATGATCAGGCCGACACCCAGGATGAGCGCGGCCGCTGCCGTCAGCGTGATCCAAGTGGAGCGCAGGGAACGGAGCTTGTGCCATTCGGAGCGGAGGACGCGGGTCTTGGTGATGCGGTACGGAGGTGCTTGCCGCGTGGCAGTGGTGGTGGCGTGTGGTGTCGTCGTGGTCATGCTGCGGCTCCGGTGAGGTGGGCGGGGGCCGTGGTGGCCGGTGGTTGTGAGCGGTGGTCGGTCGCGTCCTGGGTGAGGTCCATGAAGGCCTGTTCCAACGAGACCGTCTGCGGCGTGAGTTCGTGGAGGGTGATCCCGTGCGCGGCGGCGACGGCGCCGACGTGGGCCGCCTCGGTGCCGTGGATGCGGAGTTCGTGAACGGGTCCGGAGTCGGCGGTGGTTGAGGTGATCTTCACGTCCGGCGCGCTCAAGTGAGCTTTCAGCTCAGCCGGTTGTGGGGTCATGACCTTGACCGAGGCGCCGCCTGCCTGGCGGACCAATTCGTCGACCGTCGTGTCGGCGAGGAGCCGGCCTCGGCCGATCACGATCAAGCGATCGGCGGTGAGGGCCATTTCGCTCATCAGGTGCGAGGAGACGAGGACCGTACGGCCTTCGGCGGCCAGCGACCTGAGCAGCGTGCGGATCCAGAGCACGCCTTCCGGGTCGAGGCCGTTGACCGGTTCGTCCAGGATGACGGTGGCCGGGTCGCCGAGGAGTGCGGCGGCGATGCCGAGGCGCTGGCCCATGCCGAGCGAGAAGCCCTTGACCCGGCGGTCGGCGGCTCCTGTCAGGCCGGCCAGTGCGATGACCTCCTCGACCCGGGCGCGCGGGATGCCGTGCGTGTGGGCCAAGGCGATCAGGTGGTTGCGGGCGGAGCGGCCCGGGTGGACGGAGCGGGCCTCCAGCAGCGCGCCGACCTGGGTGAGAGGTGCTCCGTGGGCGGCGTAGGCGCGGCCGCCGATCGTGGAGCGGCCGCGCGTCGGCGTATCGAGGCCGAGGAGCATGCGCATGGTGGTGGACTTCCCGGCGCCGTTGGGGCCGAGGAAGCCGGTGACCGTACCGGGGTGGACGGTGAAGTCGAGGTCCTGCACGACGGTTCGGTCGCCGTACCGCTTGGTGAGTCCGTATGCCTTGATCATGCGGTCGACGCTACGGAGCCGGCCCGGTGGTGGTCGTCCGACCGGGGGCGGGAGGTGGGCGGCGGTGTAGTACCGGGGTACGACGGGGTTGGTGGTCGGTGGTTTTAGTCGGTTGAGCCGTGTGCGGGCGGCGGGTGAGGATCGGGCCATGGACTATGTGATGCGTGCCGTGCGGGCCGAGGAGTGGCCGGCGGCCAGACGGTTGCGGCTGGAGGCGTTGCGGGATCCGGCGGCGCCTGTGGCGTTCCTGGACTCGTACGAGGCGGCGGTGGAGCGGCCGGACGCCTTCTGGCAGGAGCGTACGGCCGCGGCCGCCGAGGGCAGGGACGTACGGCAGTTCGTCGCGGAGTCGCCCGAAGGGGTGTGGGCGGGCACGGTGACCGTGCTGGTCGAGCGGCCCGGGGACGACGTGCGGTTCGGTGAGGCTCCCGCGGTGGACCAGGGGCATCTGGTCGGAGTCTTCGTCCGGCCGGAGGTGCGGGGGAGCGGGGTGGCGGACGCGTTGTTCCGGGTGGCTGTGGACTGGTGCTGGTCGCTCGCCGCGCCTCGGCTGGAGCGGGTGCGGCTGTATGTGCACGAGGACAACCCTCGGGCCGCGGCGTTCTACCGGCGGTTCGGGTTCGTACCGTCGGGACAGCGCATGCCGGTTTCGGCCGAACGGCCTGAGTGGGAGCTGGAGTACGTGATCGAGCGGACGTAGCCGGATTCCTCAGAGGGTGCCCGGCGCCGGCGCGTGCAGGTGTTGCTGCCAGCGGGCCCGGCCCTGCTCGCGGGAGCGGAGCAGGACGATCGCGGGCAGTCCCAAGTCCTGTCCGCTCGCCAGCAGTTCGGGAAGCTGAGGCAGCGGCGCCACGGCGGCCACGTCGTCCAGGACCAGCGTCATTGGTGGGTCGAGCCGACCGTCGGATGACCGTGCGGCCATGCGGCGGCCGTGCTCGACCACGTGTGAGGCGAGCGCGGTGAGGAGGGGCATCGCGCCGGGTCGGGTGCGGGGATCCTCGATGGGTTCACCGACCACATAGAGCGTTCCCCCCTCGCGGGCGAAGGAATCCAGCGCGGCCGCATCCGGTCGGTTGGCCGTGCAGGCCTCGCGGATGTGCACCGAGGAGAGGGCCGAGAAGGCCCGTACGTTCAACTCCTGCGCGACGTCCCGCCGTTCCGGGTACGCCGTGAGCGCGGACTCCAGGAGGCCGGCGAGGCCGGAGGCGGCCTTGGGATGCGTACGGAGGAGGCGTACGGGTTCGTGGGCGGCGGCGCCCGAGGCCCAGCGGGCGACCTGGCGGAACGGGCGGCCGTCCACCGCCGCGGCGTGCAGCCAGCACTGGAGGAGCGTCTGTGCGGTGTCGGCCACCGCCGCGTCGATCCTGGCCTGCGGGCGGACCGGGGCGAGGAGGGCGGCGGCGCGTACGGCGGCGGTGTCGGGGTCCTCGCAGCCGGTCGTGGGCGGCCAGTGGAGGCGGGCCGGGGTGTCGCAGAGGTGGCCGGGGTCGTAGACGAGGACCGGGCCGAGCTTGGCCCGGGCGTCCTTCGTCTCGGCCCAGACCGTGGGGTCCGAGGTGACGACGAGCGCGGGGCCCTCGGCGTCCTGGATGGCCTGGACGACGGTGGGGCGGCGGTCGGGAGCGGGGGCGTAGATGAGGAGGGGGGTGCGGGGGGAGGGGAGGGTGAGGGGGGTTTCGGGTGTGGGTTTGGATAGTGAGGGGGTGGGCGTGGGCGTGAGTGGTGTGGGGGCCTCGTGGGGCTGGTGCGGCTGGTGGGACTCGTACGCCTTGCCGGGCTCGTACGCCTCGTACGTCTCCTGAGGTGACCCGTACAGGCGTTCCTCGCGGCGTTGTTCTCGTACGAGTCGCCAACGGGCCACGACACCGAGCGCGAACACCGTCAGCACCACCAGCACCATCAGCTCGCCGATGAACAGGCCCCAGAACAGGCCGTAGCCGGAGAGCTGGGACGCGGGCGTGTGCGGCCAGGCGCCTGGGAGGTCCTGGGGTGCGGTGGCCAGTTCGCGGAGGGCGAGAGGGGTCTGGGTGAACGTGACGCCGCCCGGCCAGGAGCCGTGTGTGAGGAGGCCGGCCAGGCCGGTGGCCGTCCAGGCGAGCAGCGTCGCCGCGAGGAGGAAGCCGAGGAGCCCGACCAGCAGGCCGTCGGGGATGCCGCCGCTGGAGGAGTCCTCGTGGCGGCGGTGCCTCTCCGCTCGGCGGGCTCTTTCCGGTACGGGGCCGCGTGCCGGCCGGCGTGCCATGTCAGGCCACCGTGGAGCGGGACGCGTCGTCGAGCCGCTGCTGGTTCTCGATCCGGGCCGCCCGCTGCTCCGTCTCCAGCTCCGCGGCGCGGATGTCCTCGGGCAGCAGGTCGTCCGACGACCCCTCGGTCATGGCGCGGTCGGTGAAGACGAGGGGCCGTTCGGCTTCGGTGATCAGGTGTTTGACGACCTGGACGTTGCCGTTGACGTCCCAGACCGCGATGCCCGGAGTGAGGGTCGGGATGATCTCGACCGCCCATCGTGGCAGGCCGATGACCCGGCCGGTGGCGCGTGCCTCGTCCGATTTCTGGGCGTAGATCGTGCGGGTGGAGGCCATCTTGAGGATGGCCGCCGCTTCCTTCGCCGCGGCTCCGTCCACGACGTCGCTGAGGTGGTGGACGACGGCGACGAAGGAGAGGCCGAGCCGGCGTCCGAACTTCAGCAGCCGCTGGAAGAGCTGCGCGACGAAAGGCGAGTTGATGATGTGCCAGGCCTCTTCGACCAGGAAGATGCGCTTCTTGCGGTCGGGCCGGATCCAGGTGTGTTCCAGCCAGACGCCGACGATCGCCATCAGGATCGGCATCGCGATCGAGTTGCGGTCGATGTGCGAGAGGTCGAAGACGATGAGGGGCGCGTCGAGGTCGATGCCGACGGTGGTGGGGCCGTCGAACATGCCGCGCAGGTCACCGTCGACGAGCCGGTCCAGGACGAGGGCGACGTCCAGGCCCCAGGCCCGTACATCGTCTATGTCGACGTTCATCGCCTCGGCCGACTCGGGCTTGGGGTGGCGGAGCTGCTCCACGATGTCCATGAGGACCGGCTGGCGTTCGGTGATGGTCGCGGTCACGTAGGCGTGGGCGACCTTCAGCGCGAAGCCGGAGCGCTCGTCCAGGCCGTGGCCCATGGCGACTTCGATGATCGTACGGAGGAGGGCGAGCTGGCCGGTGGTGGTGATGGACGGGTCGAGCGGGTTGAGGCGGATGCCGCCGTTGAGGGCGGCGGTCGGGTCCAGGCGGATGGGGGTTATGCCCAGCTCCTGGGCGATGAGGTTCCATTCGCCGACGCCGTCCTCGCCTTGCGCGTCCAGGACGACGACCTGGCGGTCGCGGAAGCGGAGCTGGCGCAGGACGTAGGTCTTCTCCAGCGCCGATTTGCCGTTGCCGGACTCGCCGAGGACGAGCCAGTGCGGAGCCGGGAGCTGTTGTCCGTACAGCTGGAAGGGGTCGTAGATGTAGCCCTTGCCGCTGTAGACCTCGCGGCCGATGATCACGCCGGAGTCGCCGAGGCCGGGGGCGGCGGTGGGCAGGTAGACGGCCTGGGCCTGGCCCGTCGACGTACGGACGGGAAGGCGGGTCGTCTCGACCTTGCCGAAGAGGAAGGAGGTGAAGGCATCCGACACTGCGGACAGGGGGTCTCGCATGGCGTGGGTGCCCTCTCTGGTTGCGGGTCGGTTCGGTGTGCTGTGGGGGTGGCCGCGTCAGCGGCGGATGCCGGTGGCGAACGGGAGCGTGTTCACGAAGGCGCGGTGGTGTTCGCGGTCGCACCACTCCAGCTTGAGGTAGGACTTGCCGGCCGAGGCGCGGATCGTGCGCTTGTCGCGGGCGAGGGCCTCGGGTGAGCGGGACGACACCGTGATGTACCCCACCAGGTTGACTCCGGCGGCGCCGCTGGCGAGATCTTCACCCCGCTGGTCGAGCCGGCCGTGGGCGGCGATGTCGCGGGGGTCGACCGTACGGTTCATCTTGGCCTGGCGGCTGGCCTCGGCGTCGTCGTTGGTCTTCTCGGTCAGCATGCGCTCGATGGCGACCTCGGTGGGTTCGAGGTCCATGCAGACGGCGACCGTACGGATCACGTCGGGCGTGTGGACGAGGAGCGGGGCGAGGAAGTTGACGCCGACGGGGGTCATCGGCCACTCCTTCACCCAGGCCGTGGCGTGGCACCAGGGAGCGCGGGTGGTGGACTCGCGGGTCTTGGCCTGGAGGAACGTCGGCTCCACCGCGTCCAGTTCGGCGGGCCAGGCGTTGCGCTTGGTCATGGCCTGGATGTGGTCGATGGGGTGGTCGGGGTCGTACATCGAGTGGACGAGGGAGGCCAGGCGGCTCTGGCCGAGCGGCTGGCGGACCCGGATGTCGGCCTCGGCGAGGCGGGCGCAGATGTCGGTGAGCTCGCGGGCCATGACGATGGCGAGTCCGGCGTCGCGGTCGAGCTTGCGGCCGCCGTGGGGACGGGCGGCGCGGGCGATGGCGTTGGCCTCGGCGGCGAGCTCGCGGCTGTAGTGCATGCAGGCGACGAGGTAGGCGCGGTGCTGCTCGCTGGAGGTGGAGACCATGGACTGGAGCTGGTCGTAGGAGTCCTGGAGCCAGCCGGGTGCCGCCTTGTCGCCGCGCTGGGCGACGTCCTTGGCGTGGGCGTCGGGGTCGGCGGGGAGGGTGCGGGCGAGCATCTGGAGGCGGGTGACGAAGCCGTCGCCGTTGGCCACGTGCTTGAGGAGGGTGCCGAAGCGGTCGACCAGGGCTTCCTGGTCCTCGCTGTCGCGGAGGCCGACGCCGGGGCCCTCGATCTCGATGGCGGCGGTGACGGTGCGGCGGTCGGCGTGGAGGAGTACGGCGATCTCGTCGGGGCCGAAGGGTGCGGCGAGCCAGCTGATGCGGCCGATGCCGGGCGGCGGGCCGATCTCGACCTCGCGGCCGTCGACGCTGACGCCCGCTTCCATGACGCCGGAGCGGTAGGCGGTGCCGCGGCGCAGGGAGCGCTTGAAGCTGCGGTTGATCTCGAACCACTTGTAGAAGGTGCGGCCCTTGTACGGGACGTACACGACGGCGAGGGCCAGCATCGGGAAGCCGACGAGGCAGACGATGCGCAGGGAGAGGACGGGGACGAGGAGTCCGCTCATCATGCCGAGGAACGCGCCGACGATGATCAACGCGATCTCGCCGGACTCGCGGTTCTTGCCGACGATCGCGTTCGGCCGGGCGCGGCCGATGAGATACGTACGGCGGGGCGTCATCGTGTGGGACTGAGTCGTCAACGCCCTCCACCTCCTGTGCTCGAGTTACCTGTGGTGCCGGAGCCGCCTCCTCTGAAGGGGCGGCTGCTGTGGGGGGTGCCGGAGGTGGGGCCGGAGCCGCCGCTGCGGGGCGAGGGTGCGGCGGAGGGGGCGGATCCGCCGCCGCCGGAGGTGCGGGAGCTGTGGGCGGCGACGCCGCCGCTGACCGGGTTGGAGGGACGGGCGCCGCCTCCGCCGCCTCCGCCGCCTTGTTCGGTGCGGCCGCTGTGGGTCTTGATGCCCTGGGAGACGAGGGCGGCCGGGGAGCTGATGAGGGCGGCGGCCTGGGCACCGTCGGTGGCCTGCTTGCGGTTGGTGCGCGCGCCCTGGATCTCGTCGCCGAAGCCGGGGACGAAGCGGTAGATCATGGCGGAGGCGAAGATGGCCAGCAGGATGATGGCGAGGCCGGAGACGACGGCGGAGAAGGCGTCGGGGCCGTCACCGGCGGAGAGCGCTCCGGCGAGGCCGAGGACGATGACGATGACCGGCTTGACCATGATCACCGCGATCATGATGCCGGCCCAGCGACGGACGTGGCCCCACATGTTCTTGTCGACGAGGCCGGCGTAGACGACGATGCCGAGCAGCGCACCGACGTAAAGCAGGGCGGCGCGGATGACGAGCTCCAGCCACAGGACGCCGGCGGCGACGATCGAGACGAGCGAGACGACGATCAGCATGATCGGTCCGCCGCCGATGTCGGTGCCCTTCTTGAGGGCCTCGGCGAACGACCCGAAGAACACGTCGGTCTGGCTTCCGGTGGCGGTGGCGATGACCTCGGTGACGCCGTCGGTGGCGGAGACGATCGTGTAGAGGATCAGCGGCGTGAAGGCGGAGGCGAGGACGGTGAGCCAGAGGAAGCCGACGGCCTCGGAGATCGCTGTGGCGAAAGGGACGCCGCGGATGGCGCGCTTGGCGACGGCGAGGAGCCAGAGGACGAGGGTGAGGAAGGTGGAGGCCGCGAAGATGACGGCGTACTGCTGGCGGAAGGCGGGGTTGGTGAAGTCGACGTTCGCCGTGGATTCGACGGCCTCGCTGAGCTCGCCGACGATGTAGGCGGCGGCGTCGGCGCAGCCTTGGGCCAGGGAGGTGAGGGGGTCGGCGGGATTGTCGATGTCGGTAGGAGCGCGCGAACCGCTGCGGGCGTTCTCACCGTCCTCGCAGTAGTCCCGGGCGAGCCCGACGATGAGGTCGCACGGGTTGTCGCTGCCGCTGGGGGACGGTGTCGGGGTCGGCGTCGGCGTGGGATCCGCGGCGGCGCCCGGCGCCATGACGATCAGCGCGGCGGGCGCGAGACCTGCGGCGCCGACCAGCGAGGAGAGGCGGAATCGGCGGCTATCGGGCATAGGTGAAGCCTCCGTACGCATCGACCGCTGCGGCCATCTCGTCAGCCGTGGAGGCACGGTTGTCACCGTTGACCGGTGTCGGCCCCTCCGTCTGGCTCGACGATGAGATCTTCCAGTCGCCGCCGACCCACTTGAGCTTCTGCGAGATGGTGAACCAGGTCTCGGTGACCGGCTTGGTGGAGCTCTGCCCGGCCAGCCCCACGAGACCGGTGCACCAGACCTCCACGGTGGCGGTATCGGTCTCCATCTCGACGACCTTCGTACCGACCGGGACGGTCCGTGAGACGAAGGTCAGCCCGGTGGGTGTGCTGCCGTCGTCGTTGAGACCGACGTTCTTGTAGAACGCTGGGGAGTAGGCGGCGTTCAGGTTGTCCTGGAGCTTCTGGGCCACCGCTGGATCATGGGTCGCTTGAATGATGCCGTTGCGGGATTCCGCTTTGAACATCTCCGCCGAGCCCAGCGCGACCGAGTAGTTCGCCGCCGCGCTCTGCGCCCCCTGCTCGTCCTGGGCGAAGCCGGAGGCGATCGTTCCGTTCTTGCCCTGGACCGGCTTGGTGCCGGTGGGTGCGGTCGGATTGGAGCCCGCGGCCCCGGAGCTCTTCGCGCCCGGGGAGGCGTTGTCGTCGTCACCCGTGCCACCCCGGTTGGCGAAGGCGATCGCGGCGATGAGGAGGACCACCACACCGGTGATCGTGACGATGGAGCGCGAGTTCCGGACGGGCCGGCGGGTGTGCGGGTGGTCCGCGTCGCCGTCCGGGAGGCGCGTACGGGTCTGGCGGGTGCCGCCGAGGGTGCTGTACGGGTCGTCCGCGCGCCCGCCCTGGTCCATGCCGCGGTAGTCGTGGTCGTCGCCGGGACTCATGCCGCGTTCGCTCCCTCGGTCGTGCGCGATTCCGCGCAGGACGACGGTAGCTGTGCTGGTTGCCGCGTGAGCGCGGTGGAGTGACTCGACATCAGGGAGACGCAACCTCAGCCGGTGGGCACGACGGACGGATGGTGGGGAGCGGGCGGGGACGGCCCGGTGCGGGCTGGCCGACGGTGGGTCAGACAGCCATTCCGTACACGATGGTGAAGAGTGTGCCGAGCGAGCCGATGATGAAGACTCCGGTCAGGCCCGCCACGATCAGGCCCTTGCCCTGTTCCGCGCTGAACGTGTCGCGCAGCGCCGTCGCTCCGATGCGCTGCTTCGCCGCGCCCCAGATCGCGATGCCGAGGCAGAGCAGGATGGCGATCGCCATCACCACCTCGATCATGATGCGCGCCTCGTTGCCCAGCGTGCCGAACGGCCCCCAGTTGGGGGCGATTCCGCCGATGATGGTGGTGATGTCGCCCTTCTCTGCTGCCAGGATCATGTAAGTCACCGCCCCTGTTGGGTAGTTAGCTTTCCGTGCCCGTCTGGCACGGGTTGCCTTCTATCTTCGCTGATGAAACCGCCCTCGTACGACGCCTTCCCGGTCTCTTTACCCGGATCTCGCACGTTCGACCGACACAGCCGCCCTGACCTGCGGCTCGTCCCGATATTCACACACATACGCCTGGTTACTCTGTGTATCACGCGGTGTGACTGCGAGCAATGACGGTGGCCATGGGTTCCTGATGCGGTTGCAGCGTTCGTGGGGCACGACGTGTTCGTATGCGCCGTTCGAGGGCCGCCGGTGCGCCGGTGAGCCGGTTCGATGCGCCGTCAGAGCGGTCGGGCGCTGGGGGAGGTGGAGAGGCCGCGTCCATCGTCCGGGTGAATTCCGTGTCCGGCTCGTGCGGCGAGAAGCCCGGTGATCGCGGGGCGTCCGCCCCCGGCCGTGCGACTTGGCCGTGCAGGTGGACGGCGCGTCGGCCACGCCGTGTTTGGCACAGTGCCGCTCCATGATCGAGGAACGGGGTGAGCGGTGTGAGCGGTGTGGGTGTGCTGGCGCAGCCGGGCGGCGACCGGCCGTGGTGGTGGGCGGAGCCGCACGGTGAGGAGGGCGGCGGCGGGGGCGACCTCAAGCACAGTGATGGGCCGTGGCTCAGGGCGGCCGGTGGTGCGGAGGGCCTGGTCGCGCACCTCGGTCCGGTGAAGGCCGAGTTGGGCCGTGCGCACCAGGGGCTGGCGGCGGGGGCCGGCGGGCTGTCGGCACTCGCCGAGCTGGGTGCCGTACGGGCTTCGTGGGAGCGGCGGATCGAGACCGCCCGCGACGAGTGCCGGAGCCTGACCGGGAAGCTGCGGGCGGTGGCCGCCACCCAGTCCGAGGTGAACGGAGCGGTGAAGGGCTCCTTCGACCGGGTGAGGGTCGCTGGTGCTGGTGCTGGTGCTGGTGCTGGTGCTGGGTCCGGTTTCGGTGCGGGCTTGGGTCCGGGCTCGGGTGTGGGTGAGGCGCGGTGAGCGGGGCTGGTGGGCCGGGCGCGCTGGGGGCGACGCTGACATGGGCGAAGTTACGTGAGGTGAGGTGCGCCGAACTGGAGGAGGCGGCCGACGGGTGGGGCCGGGCCAGCAACCGTGCCGACGCCGCCCGGGACCGTATCGACACCCAGCTCGTCAACGACCTGCGCCGGACGCAGAAGGGCGAGGCGGCGCAGGCGGCGGTCAGGCGGTTGCGCCGGCTGTCGACGAACTTCCAGTACGTCTATACGGAATGCGGGCTGTTACGGACCACGCTGAACAGTCTGGCCCATGAGCTGAAGGCCCAGCAGCGCGTGCTCCAAGGGGCGCTCGACGACGCGGCGGCCCTGAAGTTCACGGTGCACCCGGACGGTTCGGTGACGTATCCGGCGGCGGGCGAGGGCTTGGTCGACGGTAAGCCGCTGGCGAGTGGCCGGGCGACAGGGGTGCCCAATCCAGGGCTGGCGAGCCCTTCCGGGCTCGTCGCGCCCAACCCGAACGCGGCGAAAGCCCAGGACATCGCGGACCGGGTCGCCCGGGCGGTGCGGACGGCGGCCGATGTGGACTGGCGGTACGCGAGAATCCTGCGGGCCCTGAAGGCGGAGGACGGCCTGGGGGTGCCGGCGGCGACGTGGACGGACGCGGCGGGCGACGCGGCGGCGGTGCGGGAGGCGGCGAACGGGTACCTCCGGCAGGGGATCCCGCACGATGCGTCTCCGACTGAGCGGAAGGCGTGGTGGGAGGGGCTGACGGACGAACACCGCGAGGAGTACCTCGCGGTGTACCCGGACCAGATCGGCAACCTGGACGGGATCCCGGCCCTGGTCCGCGATGCGGCGAACCGGGACAACCTCCAGCTGCTGATCGGAAAGCTCGCGGGGCGGGACGACGAGGACGCGGTGACGAAGCTGGCGGCGCTGCGGGAGATCGACCGGCAGTTGGAGGCGGTGCCTAAGCCGGGGGAGCCGCCGATGTATTTGCTTGGAATCGGAGATCAGGGGAATGGTCGGGCGGTCGTGTCTTACGGGAACCCGGATACGTCGCGGAATGTTGCGGCATATGTCCCGGGGCTGAATACATCGCTGGATGAAGGATTTGCCAAAGACGATCTCAAGCGAGCGCATGACCTTGCCGTTGCCTCGAACCGTCATGGGGAGTCGACTTCTGCCATCACCTGGCTTGGATACGACGCGCCCCAGTCGCCGGACGGGTGGGGAAGCCTTGCTGTTGCCGGGGGTGGCAGAGCTGCGGACGGTGGGCGGTCCTTCAGCGAGTTCATGGGTGGCCTCGTGGCGACCAATGAACATGCGGATCCGCACATGACAGCCATTGGTCACTCCTACGGTTCCCGAACCGTAGGTGCAGCGACGCAACAGGAGGGTGGAATTCCCGGCGTCGATGACATCGTGTTCGTGGGAAGCCCGGGGGTGGGTGTCGACAGCGCTGACGACCTGGGGGTGGGGCGGGATCACGTCTTCGTCGGAGCCGCTTCCAACGACATCGTGACCAAGCTCCCCGCCAAGGAACAGCTTGCTGTTGGCGCGGCCGAAATACTGGTAGGTGGGCCAGTGGCGGCGCACCTCTTCGGTGACCTCGCTGATCCGGGGGACGACGACGTCTGGTTCGGGCGGGACCCGGCCAGCGAGTCGTTCAGCGCGAGGAGGTTCGAGGTGGGAGACGGCCCACCATTGGTCGGGCTGGGTGGGTTTTCGATCGATGCGCACTCGGAATACTTCAACCCAGTGGCAGATAGAACTGCTGTGGACAATATGGCATTGATCGCCGCAGGGCGTTCTCATCTGGTCAGAGCGGAGGAACGCCGTTGAAAATTCGAGCTCTATCGGTTTTGGCGGCCCTTCTCTTGGTGGCTTCACTGTCCGGGTGTATCGGGATGCGGGGTGAGAACGTGGATATGCAAGGTGCTGCAGAACGCGCGGATCAGATTCTCGATGGAACTTTCGCGGAGATCGAACCGAACGTGCGTTGGGTTCACGGTCCGACGACTGTGGGAAGTTGCACGGTCACCCGGAGAAGAACGGTCATGACGATCGTCTCTGCTGAGCGGCGGGGCAGTTTTCTGGGTGTGGTGGATCGGTACTGGAGAAAGAGTGGATACCGTCTGAGGGCGATCAATAGCCATGTGGACGCTCCTGCGATGTATGCAGAGACCATGGACGGATATGTGGTGAGCCTGATCGTCGCTGACAAGGGGCAAGTCCACCTTGATGTGGACAGCCCTTGCGTCCAGGAATCCGAGGTGGCCGACCCCACCAGTCAGGCCACCGCGCCGCTCGACCCGGAGGCCGAGGTCATCCCTCGCCCCAACATCCACTCCGACTTCTGGTCGTCCGAGGTGCCAGAGGTCGGAGTGACATCCGGCCGTTGACTCTGGCGAGGGCATGCAACTCGCCTTCTGGCTGAGGAGTTTGAGCCAACTCTTAGGCCCACGGGCCCATGTCCTGTCCCCTGCTCGTGTGGTCGCATGTGTGGAGTGACTGACCCGTCGCCGTGCCGCCCACTCACGAAGTAGGGGACTGCCCTTGTCCGGCATATGAGGAGGTGCGGTTTCTGCTGGTGTCGGGTCGGGCCGACGGGTCATACCCCGATTGCTACAGGCGGACCTGATCCTCGTTCAGCTGATGTTCGTGGCCACGCCGGGGGGCGCGATCGAGGCCCTCTCCACGGCCGCCTCGGTGGACGCCGTGGACGGGTATCTGTTCGGGCTACTGCTCTACGCCTCCTTACCCGGCGCCAGCGCCTTCGGGCTGCCCCCGTACGTCCGTACCGGCCGCATCGGCGTCCGGCGTGGGTTCGTCGCCGCACAGGTCCGGTTCGTCCCCGGGGCGCTCTCTGGGCTGGGCGGTGGGGCCGGGGCGCAAGGGGCGCGCGGGTGGGGATGCCGGTGGCGGTCCTCGTTCTGCCGGCGCGGAACGGGAGGCGGCCGGCGGTGGTTCCGGCTCGGGTGTCGGTGGGTGAGCGGGGTGGCGGCCGTTCGGCCTGGGCGGATGGTGTGGCCGCGCTGTGGCGGCAGGCCTTCCGGAGGCGGACAGTCCCTGGGCGGAGGAGTCGAAGGTGGCTCCGCCGACCGCCGAGCCGAACGGGCCCGCGTATGAAGGCGTCTACCCGCTGACCCGGCCCAACGTCCGCCCCGGCTTCTGGTCGTGAGACGTGACCTGGACCGCCGTCACGCGCGGTGCTCCTGAGCCGTCACCGCCCCCGTGTGCTCCGGGTGCGCCGGTGGTGTGCCGCGGATGACTCGTACACACCGTCGAAAACACCCCTGAACCGTTCCGCGATGAGGGATGGTTGAGGGGTGCGGAAATTCTGGGTCCTCGGTGGCATCGGCGTGGGCATGGCGGCGGCCTTCATGGCGCTGCTCCTCGTCGGTACGTACTCGGCCGCCGCCGGTCTCGCCGGAGCGGGCGGCGGTGGTGCCGTCGCGCTGGCCAAGGGTGCGGTGCCGGCGCGGTTCCAGCCGCTGGTCCAGAAGTGGGGCAACCTCTGTCCCGCCATCAACCCGGCGCTGCTGGCCGCGCAGTTGTACCAGGAGAGTGGCTGGAACCCGCAGGCGCAGAGCCACGCCGCCGCGCAGGGCATCGCGCAGTTCATCCCGGGCACCTGGGCCACGCACGGTATCGACGGCAACGGTGACGGCAGGCGGGACGTGTGGGACCCGGCCGACGCGATTCCTTCGGCCGCTTCGTACGACTGTGAGCTCGCCGGGTACGTCAAGAAGGTGCCGGGTGATCCGACGAGCAACATGCTGGCCGCGTACAACGCCGGTGCCTACGCGGTCATCAAGTACGGCGGCGTGCCTCCTTATAAGGAGACGCAGAACTACGTAAAGATCATCCGTTCGCTGGAGAAGAGCTTCGCCCGGCCCGTCGGCCGGGTCGCGCCCTCCCGGCAGGCGGCCGGAGCCATCTACTTCGCGCAGAAGAAGCTCGGTACGCCGTATCTGTGGGGTGGGAACGGGACGCCCGAGCAGCAGGGGCGGTTCGACTGCTCGGGGCTGACCCAGGCCGCGTACCGGACCGTCGGGATCGAGCTGCCGCGCGTCGCCAACGACCAGTACAACGCCGGACCGCATCCTTCGCGGGACGAGCTGCTTCCGGGAGATCTCGTCTTCTTCTCCGACGATCTGACCAATTCGCGGGCCATTCGGCACGTGGGTCTGTACGTCGGAGGCGGATATATGATCAACGCTCCCTTCACGGGAGCGGTCATCCGGTTCGACAAGATCGATACGCCGGACTACTTCGGTGCGACCCGCGTCACCAAGGACGGCGCCGCGGCTCTGCCGACCGACCTTCCGAAGGATTCTGCTCCGGGGTGATCCATCTCTCGTCCAGGTGGTCCTCCGGGGCTGACGGACAGTCGGCCGTGGCCGGAACTCTCCGTGAAGCCTGGGCCCTGAGCTGCGACGACGAGTCACTCTTCGATAACGTCATGGTGATCATTCGGTGGAGAGTGGAACGCGGGCGAGGAACGGGCCGTTCCCTGGACAGGGACAGCGGACAGCATGCGCACCGACCATGCGTGCGCAGAACGGGACCACACCGAATCACGGGGGTTCGACCACGGTGGCGCGCATGGACGCGCGTCGCCACAGATGAAGCAGACAAGGCAAGGGGCCGCAGCAGATGGCTGGACTCGAACTCGAAGGGTCGAACCCGGACGTCAGTGTGCTCTACGGCATCAACGGGCTGGCGAAGGCCGCTCCGACCTGGCTGGACCAGGTCATGGAGTTCGTCGGTGAGTACGGGACCATGTTGGGCCTCGTCCTGGTGGGCCTCTGGTGCTGGTGGAGCATGCGCAAGCGCGGGAGCGCCGAGGATTCGGTTGCCACCGTCGCCGCGCTCGTCTGGGCGCCGCTCGCCGCCGCGCTCGCGGTCGTGATCAACATCCCGATCCGTGGATTCGTCGAACGGCCACGCCCGTTCAACGACCATGAGGGCCTTGAGGTCCTGATCCACGGCAAGACGGACTACTCCTTCGTCAGCGACCACTCCACCCTCGCCATGGCCCTCGCCGTCGGCATCTTCGTGGCCAACCGGAAGTTCGGCTTCGTCGCGCTCGGCCTCGCGGTCTTCGCCGGTGTCAGCCGGATCTACATGGGCGTCCACTACCCGACCGACGTGATCGGCGGATTCGCTCTCGGCACGGCCGTCGCCCTGCTGCTGGCGCCGCTCGCGATGGCCCTGCTGACCCCGCTGACGGGCGCGATCTCCCGCTCCGACCGCGTCGGCTGGATCGTCCGGTCGAAGAAGGCGAACGCGGCGTACGGCGAGGAGCGCGGGGACACACGCTCCATCCCCGAGCCCCGGCCGGGCACCGGGCGCGGCTATCCGGGAGAGAAGGACCTCGCCGCCTGACCCGGGCCCCAAGAGCCGCTTTCACGATCCCCCAGGCGCTTCGCGCACCTGGGGGATCGCGCTGTTTTCGGCCAGGTCCTCCGGGGATCAGGACGCCGCGAGGTGTTCAGCGGCGTCCGTGCGGGCCCGGTCTCTCGATCTGCGCGCCGCGCCCGTCCAGCCGCAGGTGCAGCGGGCCAGGCAGAACGAGCCGCGTTCGGTCGTCGTGGCGCTGTGTCCCGCCGGCGGCGGTGCGGGGCACGAAGGAGGCGGCGGGGCCGTGGTGCGGGCTGGGGCGGAGGGTTCCTCGTGCACCCGGCCAACGGTACTGGTGACCGCCTCCGAACGGGTTCCGAGGGCCGGAGAACCCGCTCGCCGCACGGCGGACGCGCCGGGGCCGCGTGACGGGGGGCGCCGGTGGTCGTTATGCGGGACGGGTGAGGGCTCGGTCGTGCGGCAGTCGTTGGGGGTTGGCAGGCGATGGTGGTGCAGCAGTACAGGGACGGAGGCGGGGCCCGTGCTGTGCGCGCCCTCGCCGTGGCCGGAGTGATCGCGGTCACCGCCGGTTGCGTCGGCGAGGCGGGTGCGGGCGGCGGGAGCGACGGCTCCGGGCAGCGTGCCGTGGCCGCGCAGCGGCCGCTCGACGTGCTCGGCCGAGCCGCCGGCGTACTCGCCGACGCGGGTGGCGCACAAGCCCGTACGTCGATGGAGACGGCGGCCGGCGGGACGCGGGTGACGATCCGGGGCGAGGGCACGTACGACTTCCGCAGGCAGACGGGGCGGGTCATGGTGGCGCTGCCCACGGACGCGGCGGGTGCGGACGACCACCGGCCGATCACCGAGCTGCTGGCGCCGGGCGCGCTCTACATGAAGAACCGCGGCGCCGGCGTTCCCGACGACAAGTGGGTCAGGATCGACACGACCGCGCTCAAGGACGGCAACCTCGTCACCGGCGGGGTCACCGATCCGATGGCCGCCGCCGAGCTGCTGCGCGGCGCCGGCGAGGTGAGTTACGTCGGGACGTCCGAGCTGGCCGGCGTGACGGTCCATCACTACCGGGGCGTCGCCGACCTGAACCGTGCGGCGCGCGCCGCGTCGCCGCAGTCGCGCGGGGCGCTGAGCGCGGCGGCGAAAGGGTTCAGCAAGGACGCCGTCCCGTTCGACGCGTACCTCGACGAGGGGGGGAGGCTGCGGAAGGTCCGCCACCGCTTCACCTTCGCCACGGAGGGCCAGGAGGCGGCGGAGGTCACGGTGGTCTCGACGCTGCTGCTGTACGGGTTCGGAGCGCCGGTCACTGTGGTGCTGCCGGACGAGGACGACATCTACACGGGCGAGATCCGGCAGGGCTGAGCGGCCGGCCGTCGGCCGCCGCCACGACCCCTACGGGAAGGGCGGGGCGGGAGGGGCCGGTTGGGAGGGGGACTAAATGGTCCGTCCGTGCCATGCGCGGCGCGTATCGCGCTCCCTACGCTAGGAAGCCGGTGCGCCAAAGGGTCGGCGAAGGGTCGGCGACGGCAGAGAGAGGTGACGCAGGTGGTGACGCTCAGCGCTCCGAACGCTCAGGACTACGTGGCTCTCGCCGAGATCGAGCTGTGCGGGGAGCTGATGATCGCGGCCTCGGCGGCGCGTGAGGAACGCCTCAGTCCTGACCGTATCGACGAGGTGCTCAACGTCGGGGACGAGACGCCCGGCGACGGTGACCGTGCTCCTCAAGGAGCTCCTCAAGGAGCCGACGCCGGCGACCGTACGTCTCAAGAAGCCGGTGCTCCTCAAGAGGCCGCTGCTCCTCAAGGAGCCGGTGCTCCTCAAGAGGCCGGTGACGGTGGCCTGAATGCCACCCTCGCCGCCGACGCGTGCACGACCGTCCCCCGCCAGGCCGCCAACCGTCAGGCCGCCGCCCACCGCCAGGCCGCTCACCAGCGGTGAAGCCGTCCCGGCGCGCACCTCCCCTCACGTCCGCAGCAGCCGGGCGATCGCCTTCGTGGCCTCCTCGACCTTCGCGTCGATCTCCTCGCCGCCCTTGACCGCCGCGTCGGCGACGCAGTGGCGCAGGTGCTCCTCCAGCAGTTGGAGGGCGAAGGACTGCAGGGCCTTGGTGGAGGCCGAGACCTGCGTGAGTATGTCGATGCAGTAGACGTCCTCGTCGACCATGCGCTGCAGGCCGCGGATCTGGCCCTCGATCCGGCGCAGCCGTTTGAGGTGCTCGTCCTTCTGGTGGTGGTAGCCGTGGATGCCGAGGTCGTGGTCGGTCACGATCTCCTCGGCGCCGACAGGAGCCGCGGCCGCGGCCGGAGTCCCCGCCGCGATGCCCACCGACTCCGCTCCCGCTTCCGCTCCAGCGCCCGTGTCCGTCGTCCCGCTGGTGGTCATCTGCGTCCTCCCGTAGTCCTCGTGCACCCGTCACCGCCTGCCGCGATGGCGCTCCGGCCTGATACGACCCTGACCCGATATACCCCTGCCGGGTATATCGTAACGAAACCGGCGGAAACGTGACCGGGGGCCCGTGCCGATCCCCGTTGCCGATGGGCGACACTGAAGAACGCCGGTTAGCCGTGGCCGGATGATGCGCCTAGCATCAGCCTGACCGAATCCAAAGCATCCCGAGGACCCCACGTGCGCTTTCGTCTGACCCCCAGGGAGACGAGCTTCTACGACATGTTCTCCGCGTCCGCGGACAACATTGTCACGGGCTCGAAACTCCTGATGGAACTGCTCGGGGCGGATTCTGCCTCCCGAGTCGAGATCGCGGAGCGTATGCGGGCAGCGGAGCACGCGGGGGACGATGCCACCCACGCGATCTTCCACCAGCTGAACTCCTCCTTCATCACGCCGTTCGACCGCGAGGACATCTACAAGCTGGCGTCCTCGCTCGACGACATCATGGACTTCATGGAGGAGGCCGTCGACCTGGTCGTCCTCTACCAGGTCCAGGAGCTCCCCAAGGGCGTCGAGCAGCAGATCGAGGTGCTGGCCCGGGCGGCGGAACTGACCGCCGAGGCCATGCCGGGGCTGCGGACCATGGACAACCTCACCGAGTACTGGATCGAGGTCAACCGCCTGGAGAACCAGGCCGACCAGATCCACCGCAAGCTGCTGGCCCAGCTCTTCAACGGCAAGTACGACGCCATGGAGGTGCTGAAGCTCAAGCAGATCGTGGACGTGCTGGAAGAGGCGGCTGACGCGTTCGAGCACGTCGCCAACACCGTGGAGACCATCGCGGTCAAGGAGTCCTGAACCTCGTGGACACCTTTGCGCTGATCGTGACCATCGGTGTCGCGCTCGGCTTCACGTATACGAACGGCTTCCACGACTCCGCGAACGCCATCGCCACCTCGGTCTCCACCCGGGCGCTGACCCCGCGTGCGGCTCTGGCGATGGCCGCGGTGATGAACCTCGCCGGCGCCTTCCTGGGCCAAGGGGTCGCCAAGACCGTCAGCGAAGGCCTGATCGCCACGCCCGTCGGGCAGAAGGGGATGGGCATCCTGTTCGCGGCGCTGGTCGGCGCAATCATCTGGAACCTCGTCACCTGGTACTTCGGCCTCCCGTCCTCCTCCTCGCACGCGCTGTTCGGCGGCATGGTCGGCGCGGCGCTGGCCGGCGGGACGGATGTGATCTGGTCCGGCGTGCTGGAGAAGGTCGTCATCCCGATGTTCATCTCCCCGTTCGTCGGCCTGATCGCCGGCTATCTGGTGATGGTCGGCATCATGTGGATGTTCCGGAACGCCAACCCGCACAAGGCCAAGCGCGGCTTCCGGATCGCGCAGACGGTCTCGGCGGCAGGCATGGCGCTCGGCCACGGCCTCCAGGACGCGCAGAAGACGATGGGCATCGTGGTGATGGCCCTGGTCATCGCCGACGTCGAGGGCCCCAACGACGAGATCCCGGTCTGGGTCAAGATCGCCTGTGCGGTGATGCTCTCGCTGGGTACGTACGCGGGCGGCTGGCGCATCATGCGTACGCTCGGCCGGAAGATCATCGAGCTGGACCCGCCGCAGGGCTTCGCCGCCGAGACGACCGGCGCGTCGATCATGTTCGGTTCGGCGTTCCTCTTCCACGCCCCGATCTCCACGACGCACGTCATCACCTCGGCGATCATGGGCGTCGGCGCCACCAAGCGCGTGAACGCCGTGCGCTGGGGCGTCGCGAAGAACATCATCCTCGGCTGGTTCATCACCATGCCGGCCGCCGCGCTCGTCGCGGCGCTGAGTTACGGCGCGGTGCTGCTGCTCTTCGGCTGAGCCGAGCTCGTGGAAGACGTACTCGTAGAAGAGACATGGGTCCGCCCCCGCTCTCCGTACCAGGGAGAGCGGGGGCGGACCCTTTCGCCTTGTGGTGGCACCGCCATGCAGCACCGCAAGGCCGTATATGACGGAGTGACTCAGCCGAAGCGGCCCGAGATGTAGTCCTCCGTGGCCTGGACCGACGGGTTGGAGAAGATCCGCTCCGTCTCGTCTATCTCGATGAGCTTGCCGGGCTTGCCGACCGCCGCGAGGTTGAAGAACGCGGTGCGGTCCGAGACGCGCGCCGCCTGCTGCATGTTGTGCGTCACGATGACGATCGTGAAGCGCTCCTTCAGCTCGCCGATCAGGTCCTCGATGGCGAGGGTCGAGATCGGGTCGAGCGCCGAGCACGGCTCGTCCATCAGCAGGACCTGCGGTTCCACCGCGATGGCGCGGGCGATGCACAGGCGCTGCTGCTGGCCGCCGGAGAGGCCGGAGCCGGGCTTGTTGAGGCGGTCCTTGACCTCGTTCCAGAGGTTCGCGCCGCGCAGCGACTTCTCCACGACGTCGTTCAGCTCGCTCTTGCGGTAGCTGCCGTTGAGCCGCAGGCCCGCCGCCACGTTGTCGAAGATCGACATGGTGGGGAAGGGGTTCGGGCGCTGGAAGACCATGCCGACCGTGCGGCGCACGGTGACCGGGTCGACGTTGGAGGCGTACAGGTTCTCGTCGTCCAGCAGCACCTTGCCCTCGACGCGGCCGCCGGGGGTGACCTCGTGCATGCGGTTCAGGGTGCGCAGGAAGGTGGACTTGCCGCAGCCGGACGGGCCGATGAAGGCGGTCACGGAGCGGGGCTCCACGGTCATCGAGATGTCCTCGATGGCCTTGTGGCTGCCGTAGAAGGCGCTGAGGCCGCTGATGTCGATGCGCTTGGCCATGGTGTGATCACTGCTTCTTTCGGAGGTCGCTGATGGCCGCGTCAGCGACCGGTCTTCGGGGCCTTCCAGCGGGCGATGCCGCGGGCCACGAGGTTGAGGATCATGACGAAGGCGATCAGCACCAGGGCCGCTGCCCAGGCGCGGTCGTACGCGGCCGCCTCGCCGATCTTGTACTGCTCGTAGATGTAGAACGGCAGCGAGGACTGAGCGCCTTCGAAGGGGTTCATGTTGATCAGCTGGCTGCCGAAGACCAGCAGGATGATCGGGGCGGTCTCACCGGCGATACGGGCGATGGCCAGCATGACGCCGGTGGTGATGCCGCCGATCGCGGTCGGCAGGACCACCTTCAGGATAGTGCGCCACTTCGGGATGCCCAGGGCGAGCGAGGCCTCGCGCAGCTCGTTCGGGACGAGCTTGAGCATCTCCTCGGTGGAGCGGACCACGACCGGGATCATCAGGATCGTCAGCGCGAGCGCACCCATCAGGCCGGACGGCTGGATCTCGAAGATCAGCATGATCGACAGGATGAAGAGACCGGCCACGATGGACGGGATGCCCGTCATCACGTCGACGAAGAAGGTGACGGCCTTGGCGAGCGCGCCCTTGCCGTACTCGACCAGGTAGACGGCGGTCAGCAGACCGAGCGGCGCGGAGATCACCGTGGCGATGCCGACCTGCTCCAGGGTGCCGATCAGCGCGTGGTAGACGCCGCCGCTGGCCTCCGAGCCGAGCACACCGGCCATGGAGTGGGTGAGGAAGTAGCCGTCCAGGCGCTCGGCACCGCGGGTGATCGTCGTCCACAGCAGCGAGACCAGCGGGACGATCGCGATCAGGAAGCAGACCCAGACGACGCTGGTGGCCAGGCGGTCCTTGGCCTGGCGCTTGTTCTCCACCACGGAGGTGGTGACGTACGAGATGGCCAGGAAGAACAGCGCGGCGATCATGCCCCACTGCACCTTGCTGTGCCAGCCGGCGGCGGTGCTGATGCCGACGGAGAGCGCGATCGCCACGGCGGCGAAGCCGACGGGAGCGAGGCGGGGCAGCGAGCGGCTGGTCAGAGCGGACTTCTTCGGCGCGGGCCCGGTGGGCGGCGTCGGACGGTCCTGTACGGCGGTTGCGTGGCTCATGCGTTGGCCCCCGAGTACTCCTTGCGGCGGGCGATGATGAGCCGGGCCGCGCCGTTGACCAGCAGGGTGAGGACGAAGAGGACGAGGCCCGAGGCGATCAGGGCGTCACGCCCGAACTCGTCGGCCTCGCCGAACTTGGCCGCGATGTTCTGCGCGAACGTTCCGCCGCCCGGATTGAGCACGTGCAGCGAGATGATGAAGCTCGGGGAGAGGACCGTGGCGACGGCCATCGTCTCGCCGAGCGCGCGGCCGAGGCCGAGCATCGAGGCGGAGATGATGCCGGAGCGGCCGAACGGCAGCACCGAGAGGCGGATGACCTCCCAGCGGGTGGCGCCGAGCGCGAGCGCGGCCTCCTCGTTCATCTTCGGGACCTGGAGGAAGACCTCGCGGCTGACGCTGGTCACGATCGGCAGGATCATGATCGCCAGCAGCACGCCGACGGTGAAGAGCGAGCGGGCGACGCCGACCTCGGTCTTCTCGAAGATGTACGTCCAGCCGAAGAACTGGTCGAGCCAGAGGTTCAGGCCCTCCAGGTACGGCACCAGGACGAGCGCGCCCCAGATGCCGTAGACGATGCTGGGGACGGCGGCGAGCAGGTCGACGACGTACGCGATGGGGGCGGCCAGCTTGCGCGGCGCGTAGTGCGAGATGAACAGCGCGATGCCGACAGCGATCGGAACCGCGATGATCATCGCGATGATCGAGCTGACGACCGTGCCGAAGAGCAGGACGGCGATGCCGAAGACCGGCGGGTCGCCGGCCGGGTTCCAGTCGAAGGTGGTGAGGAAGTTGCCTTCGTCCTTCGAGATGGCGATGGCGGCCCGGTAGCTGAGGAACGCCGCGATCGACGCCATGAGCACGAGCAGCAGGATGCCCGAACCGCGCGAGAGGCCGACGAAGACCTTGTCGCCCATGCGCCCGGTGGACTGCGGGCGCTCCTTGAGGTCCGGGGGTGCCGGCGGGGCCGGTGGTGTGTCTATCGGTGTGGTGGAAGCCATGGTCTTTCCGGTCTGTGTGGGGGAGCCGGGGGCTCCCCTGGCGGCGGTGCACCGGATGGTTGGGGCTGGGACTGGTGGTACCGGGGTGGCGGGCCGGTCCGGAGGGGTGCGCCGGGCCGGCCTGCCGTGCCGCGTGACCGGGTGGCCCCGGCGACGCGGCGGGTGGTTACGAGAGGCCGTTGACGGTCTCGCGGACCTTCGCGTTGATCTCGGCCGGGATCGGGGCGTAGCCGGCCTCGGTGAGGATCTTCTGGCCGTCGTCGGAGGCGGCGTAGGAGAGGAAGGACTTGACGGTGTCGAGCGTCTCGGGCTTGTTGCCGGTGTCGCAGACGACCTCGTACGTCACGAGGACCAGCGGGTAGGCGCCGTCGGCCTTGGTGGTGTAGTCGAGGTCGAGCGCCAGGTCCTTGCCGGTGCCCTTGATCTTGGCGGCGGCGATGGCCTTGGAGGCGTTCTCCGAGGTGGCCTCGGCCGGGGCGGAGCCGCCGGTGTCGATGGAGACCGTGGAGATGCTCTGGGACTTGGCGTAGGAGAGCTCGAAGTAGCCGATTGCGCCGTCGACCTGCTTCACCTGGGCGGCGATGCCGGAGGAGCCGGAGGCGGCCTGGCCACCGGGGGCCGGCCACTTCTTCTCGGCCTCGTACTTCCAGTCCTTCGGAGCGGCGGCGCCGAGGTACTTGCCGAGGTTCTGCGTGGTGCCGGAGTCCTCGGAGCGGTGGAAGGCCTGGATCGCCTTGTCCGGCAGCTTGACGCCGTCGTTGAGCTTGGCGATCGCCGGGTCGTTCCACTTCTTGATCTTCGTGTCGAAGATCTTGGCGAGGGTCGGCGCGTCCAGCGTGAGCTTGTCGACACCCTCCAGGTGGTAGCCGATCGCGACCGGGCCGCCGACCATCGGAAGGTTGATGCCCTGGCCGGTCTTGCAGGCCTTCTTCGACTCCGCGACCTCTTCCGGCTTCAGCGCGGAGTCGGAGCCGGCGAAGCCCACGGTGCCCTGGTTGAAGGCGACGATGCCCTCACCGGACGAGGAGGAGTTGTAGTTGATCTCCACACCGGAACAGGCGGCCATGTAGTTCTTGACCCAGAGGTCCATGGCGTTCTTCTGCGCGCTGGAGCCGGAGGCACGGAGCTGGCCCTTGGCCTTGCCGCAGTCGATGCTCGACGCCGCCGTGGTCTTGCCACCGGTGCCGGGCGTGTCGCCGCCGGCGGTGTTGTCGTCCGAACCGCACGCCGTGAGGACCAGGGCGCCGGAGACGGCGAGGGCACCGAGCGCGGTGGCACGAAGCCGGTTCTTGCGCTGAAGCTTCACTTTCGGGTGTTCCTTCCAGGAGCCGCCGAGATCTGTTCGTTCTACGACGGCGTGCGATGAGGAGGGTTGCTGCGGCTTGGCGCCGCGCACCGTGTACGTCCGAAATTAGGCAGAACAGGTGAAGCCGCCTACGGGGGAGAGTGAACGGCAGGTGAACCGTGTCGGGCAGGCGGGTGCGGGACCTGCGGCTCAGCTGCCGGGAAGCGTGTCGAGCAGGGCGGCGGTGAGCTGCTCGCGGTCGCGCGGCTGAGTGAGGCGTACGTGGGCGGCCTCGGGCGCCAGCCACAGGATGC
Organism: Streptomyces sp. NPDC006174; assembly: GCF_040614075.1. NCBI lineage: Bacteria > Bacillati > Actinomycetota > Actinomycetes > Kitasatosporales > Streptomycetaceae > Streptomyces > Streptomyces sp. NPDC006174. Next base: position 27,182 of record NZ_JBEXTJ010000014.1, read on the forward strand.
GGTCCACCTCGTCGCCGGCCACGAAGGCGCCGCCCGTCGCCTCGGCGGCCCAGTAGGCGACCTCCTTGGGCCGTCCGTCGACTAGATACCGGGCGGTGGGGAGGCGGCGGCCCGGGACGCAGTGGTGGCCGGTCTCCTCCAGGACCTCCCGTACGGCGGCGGCCAGCGGTTCCTCGCCGCGTTTCAGCTTGCCCTTGGGGTGGGACCAGTCGTCCCAGCGCGGTCGGTGTACCAGGCACACTTCCACCGCGCCGCCTCCGCCCGGGGCGCGGCGCCACAGGACGCAGCCCGCCGCCAGGACCGTCGAGCCCGGGGTGCCGCTCATGGGCCCGTCACGGCCGCCGCGTACGGCCAGGTCTCCCGGAACACCGCGCGTGCGGCCTCCACCTCGTGGCGCTGGTCCGCGTGGAGCACGCCGAGCGCGTACGCGGTGGCCGGCGCGATCCGCGGGGTGCGGGCGGCCGCTGCCGCCGCCGTGGCCGCCTCCGCCGCGTCCCGGTGCAGGTCCAGGGCGTGGCCGGCGCCGGTGAGGACCGGGTCGGCGGCGCCGAGGACGACCTCGTGCGCGTACCGGTGCAGCCGCAGCAGCAGGCGGGTCTGGTGCCACGGCGCGTCCTGCGCCTCGTTGTACGGCTCCGCCGACGCGTCCGGCGGAAGGGCCGCCACCGCCACGATCAGCCGCTGCTCGGCGCGCTCCGCGGGCTCCAGCAGCGCCTCGGCTCCCCGGGCCGCGGTGCCGGGCGCCAGCGGGACCTCGGAGGCGAGCAGAGCCACGGCGTCGGCGACCGCGTGGAACCGGGACGAGCCGAGAGCCTGGAGCGCGGCGGAGTGGGCCCGGGTCCGGGCGAGGGTGAGCTGGCGCTCCAGCAGTGCTCCGGCCCGCGCGGTCCCGACACCGAGCGCGGCCCGGCCCTGCGCGTCCGGCGTGGTGGCCGGTCGCGCGGCGGCTTTCGCGCCACGCGCCGCCGGGACGGGTGACCCGGAGAGCTGGTGCAGCGCGTCGAGGAGGCGGGTGAGCCGGCCGGCGTACGCGTGTTCGCGGGCGAGCGTGCCGGAGAGCCAGGCCAGTTCCGTACGGAGGTGGTCGGCCCACAGCGGGTCGAGGACGGCCCGGAAGGTGTGGAGCGAGCCGCTGATACGCCGTGCGGAGCGCCGCAGCGCGCGGGCCGCGGCCTCGGCGCCTTGGCCGCCCGCGTCGGAGGGAGCACTGTGCTCGCGGTGGAGGCGCAGGCTCCGCAGGAAGTCGGCGGCCTGCCCGCGCAGGTAGGGCGCGAGGACGGCTTCGGCGCCGGCGCCGTCGGCGGGGAGGATGCCGGTGGTTCGGGGGAGCGGGGTGGCGCCTTCCGGAAGGGTCGCCTCCGCAGTGACCCCGGCCTGCGGGACCCCGGCCTCGGGCCCACCGGCCGGCGGACCCACCGCCTCAGGAGCCCCGCCCTCCGGGCCTCGGCTTCCCAGGCCTCGGCCTTCCGGGCCTCGGCCTCCCGCGCCTGCGCTCCCCGGGATCCCGCTCTCCGGGTCTCCGTCCGCAGCGGTCACGGAGGTCGCGGTAACAGGACGGGTGGCTGTCGTCTGGTGGTCAGGGCGTCGCACGCCTGCGCCTCCGGGCATCGATGAGCATCTCCTGGACGTGCCGCAGCGGCTGCCCCTCCGCGTCCGTGGCGTGCCGGGTCCAGTTGCCGTCGGGGCCCAGGTGCCAGGAAGAGGTGGTGTCGGCCATACCGGTCTCCAGGAGTCGGCTGAGTGCGGCGCGGTGGGCGGGGTCGGTGACCCGGACGAGGGCTTCGATCCGGCGGTCGAGGTTGCGGTGCATCATGTCGGCGCTGCCGAACCACACCTCGGGCTCGCCGCCGTTGCCGAACGAGAAGACCCGGGAGTGTTCGAGGAAGCGCCCGAGTATGGAGCGGACCCGGATGTTCTCCGAGAGCCCGGCGACCCCGGGCCGGATCGCGCAGATCCCGCGCACCCAGATGTCGACCGGCACACCGGCCTGCGCCGCCCGGTAGCAGGCGTCGATGATCGCTTCGTCGACCATCGAGTTGACCTTGATGCGTACGTACGCGGGCCGTCCGGCGCGGTGGTGCGCGATCTCCTTGTTGATCCGGGCGATCAGCCCGTCCCGCAGCGACTTCGGCGCGACCAGGAGGCGGCGGTAGGTCTCGCGGCGGGAGTAGCCGGAGAGCCGGTTGAACAGGTCGGAGAGGTCCGCGCCGACCTGCGGGTCCGCCGTGAGCAGGCCGAGGTCCTCGTACAGCCTGGCGGTCTTGGGGTGGTAGTTGCCGGTGCCGACGTGCGAGTAGCGGCGCAGCGTGTCGCCTTCCTCGCGGACGACGAGCGAGAGCTTGCAGTGGGTCTTCAGCCCGACCAGGCCGTACACCACATGGCAGCCCGCCTCCTCCAGTTTGCGGGCCCACTTGATGTTGGCCTGCTCGTCGAAGCGGGCCTTGATCTCGACCAGGACGAGGACCTGCTTGCCGGACTCGGCCGCGTCGATGAGAGCGTCCACTATCGGCGAGTCGCCGGAGGTGCGGTACAGCGTCTGCTTGATCGCCAGCACGTCCGGATCGCCCGCCGCCTGCTCCAGGAAGGCCTGGACGGAGGTGGAGAACGAGTCGTACGGGTGGTGGAGCAGCACGTCCCGCTCGCGCAGCGCGGCGAATATGTCGGGCGCGGAGGCGGACTCCACCTCGGCCAGGTCCCGGTGGGTGCCGGCGATGAACTTCGGGAACTTCAGCTCCGGCCGGTCCAGCGAGGCGATGGCGAAGAGGCCGGTCAGGTCCAGCGGTCCTGGCAGCGGGTAGACCTCCGCGTCGGACACCTTCAGCTCGCGGACCAGCAGATCCAGCACGTACGGGTCGATGGACTCCTCGACCTCCAGCCGCACCGGCGGGCCGAAGCGGCGCCGCATGAGCTCCTTCTCCAGCGCCTGGAGCAGGTTCTCCGTGTCGTCCTCCTCGACCTCCAGGTCCTCGTTCCTGGTGACCCGGAACATGTGGTGCGCCAGCACCTCCATCCCCGGGAACAGCTCCTCCAGGTGGGCCGCGATGACGTCCTCGATGGGCACGTACCGCTGCGGCGACGCCTCCAGGAAGCGGGTCAGCAGCGGCGGGACCTTGACGCGGGCGAAGTGGCGGTGGCCGCTGACCGGGTTGCGGACGACGACGGCGAGGTTGAGCGAGAGCCCGGAGATGTACGGGAAGGGGTGCGCGGGGTCGACGGCCAGCGGGGTCAGCACGGGGAAGACGCGCTGCCGGAAGAAGGTGAAGAGGCGGGCCTGCTCCTTCTCGGTCAGATCCGGCCACCGCAGGAGCTGGATGCCCTCGTCGGAGAGCGCCGGGCAGATGTCCTGCTGGAAGCAGGCGGCGTGCCGGGCCATGAGCTCGCGCGAACGGGTCCAGATCAGGTCGAGGACCTCGCGGGGCTGGAGGCCGGAGGCGGAGCGGGTGGCGACGCCGGTGGCGATGCGGCGCTTGAGGCCGGCCACCCGGACCATGAAGAACTCGTCCAGGTTGGAGGCGAAGATCGCGAGGAAGTTGGCGCGCTCCAGGATCGGTGTCGCCGGGTCCTCGGCCAGCTCCAGGACGCGCTCGTTGAAGGCGAGCCAGGAGCGCTCGCGGTCGAGGAAGCGGCCCTGGGGCAGCTCGTCGCCGTCCCGGTCGGGCTCGTACGCGTCCGCGTCGGCATCGAGATCGGGGTCCAGGTGGGCGGCTGTGGAGAAGCCGACGTTGCTGGATGAAGGGTGCGCGACGGCGTGCGGCCGGTGCGCGGCGAGAGCGCCGACGGACGGCTGGGCGGGCTGGACCGGGACCTCGGAGCTGGGCTGCTGGCTCATGGACCTATTGTTCCGCGCGGAGGCCGAAGCAGGCGCGTCGGAGCCGGGAAAGATCGCGGAAGGCCCGGGAAACCCGGGGTCACGGCCGGGGTCTCGGCCGGAGGAGGCCGAGGTGGCGTTCCCTCCGGCCCTCCCGTTACGGCGGGGGGCTGGCAGAGCTGGCTGCATCCCGTGAGGGTCGCAAGGACGTCTGAATGGCCGGTAACGGCGACATGACGTACAGGAAGCGGTGTGCCTGCGGGTCGGTCGCTCGGTGACTGTACGTGACTGTCTCCTGGTGCGTGATCGCCGTCCGGGCCCACCCCTGTCGGGCCCGGACGGCGAGGTGTGCGGCCGGTCTCAGCCGTGCAGGCGGCGCAGGAGCCGGAAGGCGGCGGACACGGCGAGCGCGGCGAGGGCGAGGAGGATGCCGGCCTCGACGAGCTGGAGGGGCCAGTAGTGGGAGGTGGGCGAGGAGGAGCTCCTCCAGCGAGGGTTCCGTGTGGACCGGAGGGACTCGTCCACCGGGCCCTCCTTCCGTACGAGAGCGGTGAACTGACGTCACGTCGTACGGGATTCGACGACGGTGTGCGGGGCCAGGTCGTGGCCGGTCCGGCCGGCGAGCAGGGCGTGGACGGAGACGATGTCCTCGGCCTCGCCGCCGAGCCGGACGCGGCCGCCGTCGGCGAGGTGGAGGAAGTCGCAGGCGCCTTCCAGCTCGGTGAGGATGTGCGAGGACATCACGATGGTGGTGCCGTGCTCGGCGGTCTCCGCCATCAGCACGCCCATCAGCTCATGGCGCGCGAGAGGGTCGAGGTCGGCCATCGGCTCCTCCAACAGCATGATTTCGGGCCGCTTGCCGAGCGCGAGGGCCAGCGCGAGCCGGGTCCGCCGGCCGCCGGAGAGCGTACGGACACGGGCCTTCGGCGGCAGCGGTGCGGCGATCCGGCCCGCGACGGCGGCGTCCCAGCGCCCGGGGTTCAGCTCGCCGCCTGCCCACAGCGTGTCGGCCACGGTGAGCTGCGGGTACAGCGGCTTGTCCTGGGACACGTAGGCGATGCGGCCGCGTACGGCGGAGGGGTCGGCGGAGCCGAGGACGGTGAGGGCACCGGCGCTCGGCCGGGCCAGCCCCGCCGCCAGGTTCAACAGGGTCGACTTCCCGGCCCCGTTGGGCCCGACGAGCGCGCAGACGCGTCCGGCGGGAAGGAGCAGCCGTCCAGGGCCTGGCGCGCGCCTCCGCTGCGCCCGTACGTCCTGGTGAGGCCGCGTGCCTCGATCGCCGCGTCGCTCATCGGTCCTGATCCCCCTGGTAGATGCTGTCGATCACGGCGGTGAACAGCGCGCCGACGTCGTCCTTCTCCAGCCCGGCCGACCGTGCCCGGCGGGCCCAGTCGGCGAGTTCGGTGCGCAGTGGTGAGTCGGAGGCGGAGGCATCCGCCGCGCCGCCGAGCGTCCGGCGGACGAAGGTGCCGAGCCCGCGCCGTGCCTCGACGAGGCCTTCGCGCTCCAGCTCCCGGTACGCCTTGAGCACGGTGTTCGGGTTGATGGCGGTGGCCTCGACGACCTCGCGGGCGGTCGGCAGCCGGTCACCCGGCTCCAGAACGCCCAGGCGCAGAGCCTGTTTCGTCTGCTGGACGATCTGGAGGTAGGTGGCGACGCCGCTGCGCCGGTCGATGCGGAACTCGACCGCTGCGGATCCTGCCATGTTCACCACCCTTTCACTAATTGAGTAGTGAAAGGGTGGCGCAAAGCAGGGGCGGCGTCAACCGACGCCGCCCCTGCACGTACGGAAGGGGGCGGTCTACCGCGTCCGTGCGGCGCGCAGTTCCTCGTTGATGCGCTGGGCCTCTTCGAGCTGGTCCTCGAGGATGACGATGCGGCAGGCGTCCTCGATCTTGGTGCCCTGGTCCACCAGCTCCCGGGCGCGGGAGGCGATGCGCAGCTGGTAGCGGGAGTAGCGGCGGTGGCCGCCTTCGGAGCGCAGCGGGGTGATCAGGCGGTTCTCGCCGAGCGCGCGGAGGAAGGCGGGTGTGGTGGAGAGCATCTCGGCGGCCCGGCCCATGGTGAAGGCGGGATAGTCGTCGTCGTCCAGGTTGTCGGTGGCGCGGGTACTGCTAGGGGGCATAGCACCTCTTCTTTCGGGGCCGTGCCGGGTGTCGGCGCGGGGACACGTCGGGGGGCCCGAGTGCCGTACGGCACTCGGGCCCCGAGCTTCAACACCATCTGCCGACGTGACTTACGTCGGCCTTCTTTTTCCGCCGGTCCGCCGGTGAGGGCGGGTGAGCGGGGATCGCGGATGCGTGACCGGGGACCACCTTCCGATCTGGGGCCTGCGGTACCCGAGCGGTGTGTGCCTCGCCCGGGCGATCCTGATGGCGTCTGCTCCTTACCTCGTTCGGTTCGGTTCGGTGCGGACGGACAGGTCGGAGTACCGCTGCACGGCCCCTGAAGGCCGACCGGCCCGGCAACCAGCGATGGAACCCACCGTTTCCGGCTCCACCACTCCACTGCCGTGCCGTCCTCGCTGTCCGGCTACGAGAAAAACACTAGACCCACCACCGGCGGCATGTCTACTCCCGCCACGACAGATTTTCTTCCGACCGGAGGTGCGAGGTTCAGGACTCGGTGCGGTACATCAGGTCCACCTCATGGGTGGCGAAGCCGATCCGCTCGTACACCGTCACGGCAGCCGTGTTGTCGGCGTCGACGTAGAGCATCACGGTGGGCAGCCCCTCGGCGGCCAGGTGGTGCAGGCCGATCGCGGTGAGCGCCTTGCCGAGGCCGCCGCCCTGGGCGTCGGGCAGGACGCCGACGACGTACACCTCACCGAGCTGCTCCTCCGCGTGCACCTTCGTCCAGTGGAAGCCCACGATCTCCCCGTCCCGCTCGGCCAGGAAGAACCCCTTCGGGTCGAACCACGGCTCGGCCTTGCGGTCGTCCAGGTCCTGCTGGGTCAGGGAGCCCTGCTCGGGGTGGTGGGCGAAGGCGGCGCGGTTGACGGCCAGCCAGGCGGCGTCGTCGCGGCCGGGCTCGAAGGTCCGTACGGTGACGCCTTCGGGCAGTACGGGCTCCGCGAGGTCGAGCGGGATCAGGCTCCGGCGGAGCTGGCGCAGCTCGCGGAAGAGGGAGAGCCCGAGGACCTGGGCCAGATGCCGGGCGGCCGAGCTGCCGCCGTGCGCCCAGACCCGCAGCCGCTTGCCGGTCGCGGCGAGGAGCGCGGCGCCGAGGGCCCGTCCGTGGCCGGTGCCGCGCCGCTCGGGATGGACGACGAGCTCGGCCGCCGGCGCCTCGACGGGGTCGGTGTCCTCCAACTGCGCGTAACCGGCGAGGCTCCCGTTGCTGGTGAGCAGGAAGTGGCGCACACCGACGCGGTGCCCGCCCCGGATCCGGAGCCTCCCCTGCTCGGAGACCGCCTGCCTGCCGTCGAACCGGGCCGCCTCGCCGAGGAGTTCGAGGACGGCGTCGGCCTGGGCGGAATCGAGCGCGTCGAGGGCCTGAATCTCGCGTCCGGGGGAGGGGAGGGATGCGTCAGTCGTCATGAGGACGAGCGTACGGGGAGCGGGGACGCGGGTGCGGTGACCGAGAGAGGGGTGCGGAGGCGGCGGGGAGTGCGTGGTGGGGCGGTTGTACGTGATGTGGGGCGGGGCGGCGGTCGGGGTACGTGGAGTGGGGCGGGGCGGCAGGCCCGGATCGGCCGTGGGCCGTGTGCTGGGCGTAGAAGTCCAGCTCGAAGCGGGTGGCGCACTTGCCCATGAGGAGGACGACGTGGCCCCAGGGCGATTGCGCAACAGTCTGTTGCGCAATGGAGTCCGGCCGGGTCCGGGCCATCTGCCGCATGTACTGAAGGTCGCGCGTGCTGAATCCCCGCTGCCCCGGAAACTCCGTCCCCAGCTCGGTGACGACCCGCCCGATGACCTTCGTGCCGCACTTCTCCCCGCGCCGGCGCCTCAGGATGACCCGCCCGATCTCCCCGTACATCCGGAGCATCTCGGTGTTGACCTTGAGCTGGGCCCGGACGTGCGCTACGAGTGATGAGGGCGGATGTGCGACGAATCCAACGAGCCATTTGGCCGGATGGCAACCAGTCCGTAACCCCGAACACCTGTTGCGCTACGCGCGTTGACTCTAGGCTGCGGCACGCAGGATTCCAGAAGTGACCACTGACGTAACTGACGTACAAGGGGACCGATGTCAGCGACTCCGCAGAAGAAACGTGCCTCCCGGCGGGTGCTCGCCGTCGCGGCCGGGCTGGCCACCGTGGGCGCTCTCGTCGCCGCGATGCCGGCCGGCGCTCATGACCGGGGCCAGGGACATGGCCACGGACACGGGCACGGCCACAAGCCCCGTACCGTCGATGTGCAGTTGCTGTCCTTCAACGACCTGCACGGCAACCTGGAGCCGCCGGCCGGTTCGGCGGGCAACGTCTCCGAGACGCAGCCCGACGGCACGGTGAAGGCGATCCCGGCCGGTGGCGTCGAGTACCTGGCGACCTCGCTGCGCACCGCGCGCAAGGGAAGCCCGTACTCCGTCACGGCGGCCGGCGGTGACATGGTCGGCGCGAGCCCGCTGCTGTCGGGCCTCTTCCACGACGAGCCGACGATCGAGGCGCTCAACAAGCTGAAGCTGGACGTCTCGGCGGTCGGCAACCACGAGTTCGACGAGGGCGCGGCCGAGCTGGCCCGCCTCCAGAACGGCGGCTGCCACGCGGTCGAGGGCTGTTACGAGAAGGGCAGGAAGTTCAAGGGCGCGGACTTCCCGTACCTGGCGGCCAACGTCACCAAGGAGAAGACCGGCAAGCCGCTGCTCACGCCGTACACCATCTGGAAGAAGAACGGCGTCAAGATCGGCTTCATCGGCGTGACCCTGGAAGGCACGCCGGACATCGTCACCGCGAACGGGGTCAAGGGCCTCAAGTTCCACGACGAGGTCGAGACGATCAACAAGTACGCGCGCGAGCTGGACCGCAAGGGCGTCAAGTCCATCGTGGCATTGATCCACGAAGGCGGGGCTCCGGCCTCCACCTCGTACAACTACGACTGCGACAGTCCCGGCGCCGGCGACGGCATCTCGGGCCCGATCGTCGACATCGCCAAGGGCATCACGCCGAAGGTGGACGCCCTCGTCACCGGCCACACCCACCAGGCGTACGTGTGCACGGTCCCGGACCCGGCGGGCAAGCCGCGCATGGTCACCTCGGCCGCGTCGTTCGGCAAGCTGTACACGGACACCACGCTCACCTACGACCTCCGCACCAAGGACATCGTCCGTACGTCGGTGAAGTCGGCGAACCACGTCGTGACCCGGGACCAGCCCAAGGCCGCCGACATGACGAGCTTGATCGAGCGCTGGAACAAGCTGGCCGCGCCGATCGCCAACCGGCCGCAGGGCTGGATCAGCGCCGACATCAACGGCCGCGGCTCCACGGCCCCGGAGAAGCCGCTCGGCAACGTCATCGCCGACGCCCAGCTCGAAGGGCTCGCTCCCGCCGACAAGGGCGGCGCGCAGGTCGCGTTCATGAACCCGGGCGGCATCCGCGCGGACCTGGTGTACAAGGCGTCCGGCAGTGAGGGCGACGGGGTCGTCACGTACGGCGAGGCGTTCACCGTGCAGCCGTTCACCAACATGATGAACGTCGTCGACCTGACCGGCGCCCAGCTGGTCACCGCGCTCCAGCAGCAGGTCAGCGGCGCCAACCAGGCGAGCCCGAAGATCCTCCAGGTCTCCAAGGGCCTCACCTACACCCTGGACCTGACGAAGACCGGCGCGGCCCGCGTGGTCACCGACACCATCAAGCTGAACGGCGAGGCGATCGACCCGGCGCGCACCTACCGCGTCGCGATGAACGAGTTCCTCGCAGGCGGCGGCGACGGCTTCCCGGCCCTCGGCCAGGGCACGAACAAGCTGGTCGGCCCGTCCGACCTGGACCTGTTCAACGCCTACCTGGCGGCCCACTCCACGGCCACGGCCCCGCTGGCCCCGCCGGCTACGGACCGGATCACGGTCGTGCAGTAACTCCCGTACGTATGAGTGAGGGGCGGTGGGCCGGTGGGTCTGCCGCCCCTCACGCCTTCCCGCACCGGCTTGCGGACCATGCGAGCGGTGAGCCACCGAAAGGCAGTACCTTCTGGGTCACGGGTAGCCGAGGGGATGAGGCGTTCATGCACCGAAGGACTGTGCTCGTGGGCTTGTTCACCGGAGCCGGTCTTGCCGGTGCCTCCGCCGCCTCGGCCGCGCAGAGCCAGGACGACGGACCGGCCGGTCTCATCACGGTGACCGATGCCGAGGGAAACCCGATGCCGACGAGCCCTGGCCCGCTCCCCTCGGTCCCACGCGAACAGCGAAGGCAGCACGAGACGCCCGAACAGCTCCAGCGGCGGGCCGAGTACGTGGAGCACCTCAGGCAGCGGCGTCTGTCGGACGGCTGAACGCCTGATCTGCTGCCCGCTGGCCCTTCGCCTGGAGGGCCAGCCCCTTCCCTCCCTCTGAGGTGAGAAATGTCGTCATTGGTGAGCGTCGCTGAAATCCGCCCTCGCGTCTCCTACCGCACGATCCAGGTCGGCACCATTCTCTTCGACGAGGTTCCGAACGGGGACGAGGTCGTTCAGATTCCCGGAAGCGGTTTGACACTCACCTCCAGCGACAATGAGTTCTATCCGCTGGTGCGTCTGGAGGCATGGGACGGGCGGTGGCGGCCAGAGCATCGAGCCGGTCCCGCTCGGCGACCAGCCGCCGGCGGTGGCCGTGCAGGGCCTCCACCTCGTCGACCTGCTCGGCCAGGATGCGACTGATCTCGGGCAGCCCGACGCCCAACTCGCGCAGGACGAGGATCTGTTGCAGCAGCAGGAGCTGGCGCTCCTCGTAGCGGCGGTGGCCGTTGGACCCGATCCGGGCGGGCGGCGGCAGGCCGATCTCGTCGTTGCGACAATCCGCCGGGCCGCCTTGAACTGCCTCATCGGCCACGATCACGCGCCGGTCAGTCCTCCCGTGCACACGTCTTCCGCGCGATCGGGCGCCCCTTGTGGAGACGAGCAGTGGCGGGGCGCGTACGAGGTCATCGCGCCGGGTCTGGCCGCGTAGCGGGACGCCGTCGCGGCCTACGCCACTTCCAGGCTGGGCTGACCTCCGGCGGGAGAGGCGGCGGCCGGGGATCGTCGCAGCGTCCTGCGGTGGGTCCGGTTCGTGGCCATCAGGCCGTCCAGCGCGTCCCGGGTGCGGAGCAGCTCCTCGATGTGGGCCGAGAGGCGTTCGCGCTCCTGCTCCATCCGTTCCATGGCGGCGTCGGACGTCGCCTCGCTCGGAGCGTCCACGCAGGGCAGCAGCTCCGTGATGGTGCGGCTGGAGAGGCCGGCCGCGTACAGCCGCTGGATGAAGCCGACGCGGTCGACGTCGGCGTCCCGGAAGTGCCGCTGCCCGCTGGGGCTGCGCGTGCTGGTGAGCAGTCGCTGCTCCTCGTAGTAGCGCAGGGACCGGACGCTGACGCCGGCCGCCTTCGCGAGTTCTCCGATGCGCATGTCGTCGTCCGTCCTCTTGATCCTTGTCCTTGGCGGGCTTGCCTCTGACATTGATGTCAGATTTTAGCGTAGCCGCAGTGTCCGGTTCGCGGGCGCCGAGGAACGAGGAGGACGTTCGGCATGACTCTTGTCGACAGCGATTTCGAGACCAACTCCGGCACCCGCGCGGAGACCCTTTTCACCGGCTACCGGCTCGGTGGTCTCACTCTCCCGAACCGGGTCGTGATGGCTCCCATGACCCGCGTCCGGGCCGCCGCCGGTGGTCTGGCGACGCCGTCGATGGCGACGTACTACGCCCAGCGGGCCACCGCCGGGCTCATCGTGAGCGAGGGCGTGCAGCCGAGCCTGATCGGGCAGTCGAACCCGGGTACGCCGGGGCTGTACACCGATGAGCAGGTCGCCTCGTGGCGTCCGGTCACCGCCGCCGTGCACGCGAACGGCGGCCGGATCTTCGCGCAGATCATGCACGGCGGCCGGGTCTCGCATCCGGACACGACCGGACTGGTGCCGGTCGGGCCGTCCGCCGTGCCGGCCGTCGGCGAGGTGTTCACGCCGACCGGGCCGCAGACCGCGCCGATGCCCCGCGCCCTGGACACCGCCGAGGTGCCCGAGCACGCGCGGTCGTACGCGGCGGCTGCCCGCCGGGCCGTCGACGCCGGGTTCGACGGGGTCGAACTGCACGGTGCCAACGGCTACTTGATCTCGCAGTTCCTCTCCTCCAACGCCAACCTGCGGACGGACCGGTACGGAGGTTCCGTCGCCGGCCGCGTACGGTTCGCGGTCGAGGCGGTGGAGGCGACCATCGACGCGGTGGGTGCGGAGCGGACCGGGATCCGGCTGTCGCCGGGCGGGACGTTCTGGGGCGTCGAGGAGAGGGGCGTACCGGAGCTCTACGCCCTACTGCTACGGGAGTTGGCTCGGCTGGAGCCCGCGTACGTGCACCTGGAGGCGACCGTCGAGGACGAGATCCTGGTGGCCCTGCGCCGGGCGTGGCCCGGGACCCTGGTCATGAACCCGGTGCTGCCGATGGGGGACCGGCGCGCCGAGCGCCCGGACGCGGACCGGTGGCTCGGGCTGGGTGCGGACCTGATCAGCTTCGGCCGCGCCTTCATCGCCAACCCCGACCTGGTCGAACGGCTGCGTGCGGGGCTGCCGTTGGCGGCGGAGGACGCGGCGACGTACTTCCAGGGTGGCGACGCGGGGTACGTCACGTATCCGGCGTACCGGCACGCGGGCTGAGGAGGGCCGGGGCCGCCGCCCGCCGTCAGCCGCTCCGGTGGACGCGTCTGCCGGCGGCTCCCGGCCCCGGCTCCCGGCCCGGCGCCGGCTCCTGGGCCCGGTCCCGGCTCACCGGGCGCCGGGGTGCTCCCGTGCCGGGGGCGGGAACGCGTCGAGCAGCGCCTGGGCGTGCACCGCGTCGTACTCGCTGATGCGGATCCGCTGCGTTCCGCCGTCATGCCGTCGCAGTTCGATCTCCTGGCCGCGGTCGAACTGCACACGGACCTCGGGATTCACGCACGCCGCCGCGCCCTCGCCGCGCACCATCTCGAATAGCACTCCGCGTATGCCGTACCGCGGGTCGCCGCCCAAGTGGCGGAGCAGGCGCACTCTGCGGTCGGTCAGCAGCAGGGACGCCCGTCGTTCCACCAGGCCCGCCCAACGCCGTTCATGGACCACCAGGCAGCCGGCCGTCATCCATTCACCTTCCGGAACCCACTCCGCGAGGCGCTTGCGGTCTCCCACCCAGTCGGCGGCCACCATCGCTCGCTCCCCGTCCGGCGCTCGGTGCCTCGGTCCGTCCGCTACTCGTCTTCCTCCGTCTCCCCGGCCGGAAACCCCGAACGACGCAGAGGGCCGGCCGCCCCGGCCACCCCCTTCCCGTCATGACGTGAGCGCGTCAGAATCCAAGGGTCTGCCCCCTCACGGCCTTGGAGGCGCTTCCATGTCCACGCCGCCGAACTACCCCGCTCACGCAGGTCTCTTGAGCACGCGCAGAGGCTTCCTGGCCGGTGCGCTCGCCGTCTCCGCCACCGCGGTCATCGGGACCGCGCCGGCCGTCGCCGCCACGCGGAAGGCGGTCCGGGGGACACAGGACTGGATGGGCGGGCTGCCCGACTCCACCGCGCTCCAGCGGCTGACGATCCCGGGTACGCACGACTCGGGTGCGCGGTTCGGCGGGCCGTGGGCGGAGTGCCAGAACACCACCATCGCGCAGCAGTTGCAGAGCGGAGTGCGCTTTCTCGACGTGCGGTGCCGGATCACCGGCGGGTCGTTCGCGATCCATCACGGGGCCGCCTTCCAGAACATGATGTTCGGCGATGTCCTCGTCGCCTGCCGGGACTTCCTGGCGGCGCGGCCGACCGAGACCGTGCTGATGCGGGTGAAGCAGGAGTACTCCTCCGAGAGTGACGCGGCGTTCCGGGCGATCTTCGACGACTACCTGGACGTACGGGGCTGGCGGTCGTTGTTCCGGCTGGACTCCACGCTGCCCTCGCTCGGGCAGGCGCGTGGCAAGGTGGTGCTGCTGGCCGACAACGGCGGTCTGCCCGGCGTGCGTTATGGCGATCCGGCCGTCTTCGACATCCAGGACGACTACATGGCGGAGCCGTTCGCCAAGTACCCGAAGATCGAGGCCCAGTTCCGCAAGGCCGCGCAGCAGCCCGGCAAGTTCCACCTGAACTACGTCTCCACCGCCGCTCTGATGCCGCCGCGCTGGAACGCCGACCGCCTCAACCCGCAGGTGCACTCGTTCCTGGAGCGCTCCGAGACCGCCGGCTGGACGGGTCTCGGCATCGTCCCGCTGGACTACCCGAATCAGCGCGGCGGGCTGGTGGAGTCGCTGATCCGGCGCAATCCGGTGGGGTGAGGAGCGGTCGGATCGTAGGCTCACCCCTTACGTGATCATTTCGTGAGGGGTGGGGATGCCATGAAGGCCATGAACCTGTCCGGAATACTGAGAAGACCGGCCGGTGCGCTGATCGTCCTGGCGCTGCTGCTCGCCGCCGTGGCCGCGGTGCCGCCGGCCAAGGCGGTCGCGGCGGTAGAGGCGGCCAAAGGGGTCGAGGCGGCCAAGGCGGTCGCGGCGGAGCCGAAGAACCTCCAGGTCATGTCGTGGAACATGTGCGACGTGCCGCGCTGGGGCTGTACGGACACCGGCACGAGCGCCCAGAAGGCGGGCGTGGTCAAGATGCACGTCGACAACACCTGGGTGCACGCCGTCCTCCTCCAGGAGGTCTGCGAGAACACCCTCACCACGCTGATGACCGAGCTGGGCCCCGGGTGGGGCAAGGCGTTCCACCCGTACCGGTGGTCGCAGAACGGCGTGAAGCACGACAGCCCGTGCGTGGAGGGGAAGCCCGAGCGGGCCGGTACGGCGATCATCGTCAAGGGCGGGATCCAGGACGCCCGTACGTACCCGACCACCCAGCCGTGGACGGGGCTCCAGGCTCCCTTCCACTGCGCGACGGCCCCGTACTGGGACAACATCCGGCTCTGCAATGTCCACGCCTCCTGGCTGGGCATCAACCCGGACCACCCCACCTGGGACTACCGGGACGACCAGTTCGCGGAGATCAAGGCGGTCGTGGACCAGTTCCCGCGTACGGTCTTCGGCGGTGACTTCAACGCGAAGTCGCCGGACGCGCCGAACAACGCCCACGCCTGGGTGTGGCCGCAGGGCCTCTACTCCACGGGTCCGGGCACCGAGGGCTACCAGGAGTGCGACCAGACGGGGACGTCGCGTACCGGACGGCCGTCCCACGGCTCCGGAGTGAAGATCGACTACATCTTCAGCAGCGAGACCCGGCGCTGGTGCGCTGTCGCGGACTCGGTGTACTCGGACCACCACGTGATGATCGAGAGCGTGGCCGTCGGGTGAGGGTCGGCTGACGCGCGAGAGGGGCGGCGGGCCCGTGGGCCCGCCGCCCCTCTCGCGCGTACCCCTGGGGCCTGCTCGGCCGACAGGGGGTGGGATCACATGCCGCGATCGGGGCCGTGGAGGACGCGGCTCTCCTCACCCTGGCCCACCGGCAGGGTCTCCATGATCACCGGCCCTGGGTAAAAGACCTCGGTCTCGGGCCCGAACATCGATTCGCCGATCAGATAGCGGTACAGCCATTCGGCGTACTCCATGCGGTAGGCGAAGAAGTCCGGCTCGTTGCCGTCGCAGGCCATGAGCGTCCAGCCTTCACCGTTCCGGCCACGGACGCCGAAGACGTACTCGCCGCGGTCCGTGCTGGCCAGCGGGACAAGGCCGTCAGGGCCGCCGAACCGGATCTCGCCCTCGGGGCCTTGCAACCGGCTCTGCCGGAACGCATCGACAGTGGACCGCATCCACTTCCCCAGGTTCCACGCGTCCGTGGCGGGATGGCTGAGGAAGAGGTGCTCGTTCACCTGGAGCGGGCCGTAGAGGTCGATCAGCGTTTTGTACTCGCCGGGCAGCTCCACACCGAGCTCGCCTTCGAGCGCCTGCCAGGCCGCAGGATCGGCGTGAGTACTCCCGGCCGGGCCCAGCATGGCGCGGACCCGGTCCACGTAGGTTGTCGACATTTCTTGCTCCTAGGGGCAGGTGCTGGACCCGGTGGTCCGGCCGCCCGATGCCTGGTTGTGCACGACACAGTGCTTGGTGACCCCGGTGGTGAGGTCTCCATAGTTGTATTCGATCGTCGTCGGTATGCCGGAGTCCGGCTTCCCGTAGCGCGGTGTGATCCACAGGGTCACGGAATTTCCGGCTTCCAGGGAGTTACGGATGTCCTTCTCGACGCCGTCCCTGATGTAGGGGCTGTTTATCCGCTCGTACTGAGGAATGAGATTTCTCAGGTCCTTGCCGTTGCCGCCACCGAGCTTCGGCTGAAGGTGCCCGTTGTTCGGCTGCTCTCCCTGAGACCGGATCTCGTGCCACCCCGGGGGCTTCTTGCTGCCGGTGTCCGTCCCGGGTCCGGGATGGGCCTTCGTCGTCAGATCCGTGCTGTCGATGATGCCGTAGACCCCGGTGGCCCGGCATTCCTCCTGCTTCGAGAAGCTGTCGTAGTACCGCTCGCGCGGCAGATAGGTGACGTGCCCGGTGGCGCTCATCCCCGGACCGTCGTCGCACTTCTTGTCGCTGCGCTTGCGCCCCGCGCTGCCTCCGCCCGGCCGGTGGTCGCGCTGCGGGAGAGGGAGCAGGTCCTTGCCGTTGATGGTGGTGGGCGTGAAGATCGCGACCGCCAGCATGTTCAGCACCGCCTGCGCCGACACCGTCGTCGTCACAGCCGATCCGGCCGTCCAGATCGCGCTGGTCCACGTCGCCACCGCCGGCGGCAGCTTGGGTGCCGGGATGGGGTTCAGGCCGTTGTTCGGGTTCTGGTCGATCGGGGGCTTCGGGGGCTTGACCGGGGTGCCGCAGCGGCCGTTGCAGACGGTGGTGTAACCGCCGCCTCCGCCGCGGCTGCCGCCTCCGCGGTTGCCACCGCTGTAGTAGGAGTTGTTTCCGCCACGCGGAGCCGGCCCGGTGGCCCGGCCGCCGCCGCGCGGGGAGGAGCGGGGCTTGGACCACGACTGTCCCGCGATGTTGTCCGCCTGGCGGCGCAGGGCGTCCGCCGTCCGCTGGCCGGCGCAGCGGTCCACGATCCCCGAGTAGCAGGAACCGTTGCCGATCGAGTTGGACCCCGAGGTCCACGACCACCAGAAGACCTTCGCCGCCAGGCCGATCGGGGTCGGCGGGCCGAAGAGGTTGGGGCCCCAGCTCAGCAGGTCGTCCCAGAAGGCGTGGCCCGTGGGGTCGGTGCCGTTCAACGGGCCGCCGTCGCCGTACATGTAGCGGTTGCCGCGGGCGGCCGGGGAGGGGTCCAGCAGCCAGGTGTCGCGGGAGGCGAAGGAGCCGGTGCCGGGCTGGTACCAGCGGGACGCCATGTTCACGTCGCCGGAGGACGGGTCCGTCCAGCCGGACTGGAAGCCGAGCGCCGGGCTGGGCCCCTGGGCGGCGGTGACCTTGCCGTACGGGTCGTAGGCGCGGGAGCCCGTCAGGGTGCCTTCGGGGGTCAGCCGGCCCACCACGTCGTCGTGGCGGTCGGTGAGGGCCCACTGGCCGCCGGTGGCGTCGGACGTTGCCAGCAGGGAACCGCCCGGTGTGCGGCTGTAGCTGGTGGTGCCGTCGTAGGTGAGGTTGTTGGAGCCTCCGTCGTAGGCGAACGGGGTGCTGTCGTACTCGCTGACCCGGTCGAAGGAGTCGTACGAGAAGGTGGACGGGCCGTCGGTCACCTTGCGCTCGAAGGCGTCGAAGGTGCTCGCGCGGGGTGTGCCGCCCGCTTCGGTCTGCGTGCTGAGCGTGCCGCGCGGGGTGTAGGTGTACTGCGTGGTCCCGTCGGTGAGCCTGCGGTTGCGCTCGTCGAACGTCGCCGCCCTGCCGCCCTCGGACACGCGGTTCCCGGCCGCGTCCCAGCCGTAGCCGACGCTGGTCGAGCCGCGGGACCATTCGGTCATCCGGCCGGACCTGTCGTAGCGGTAGGAGTCGTCGCCGGCCCCGGCCGTGCCCCGCGTCTTCTTGCCGGTGAGCCGGTCGGAGAGGTCGTAGCCGTACTCCGTCGCCGTCTTCTCACCGGTGCCGTCCGGTGTGGTGATCCGGTCGGTGGTCAGGCGGCCGAGGTCGTCGTAGCCGTAGCTGCGGCGGGCCGTCGGGGTCCACTCCTGCGAGCCGTTCGCCTGCACCACGTAGCTCTCGGCGAGCGGCCTTCCGGCGGCGTCGTACTCGTACCAGATGTCACTCGCGGTGCCCTCGTCCCAGACCCAGGCCGGGCGCCCCGCGGTGTCGTAGCCGTAGACGGTGGTGTTGCGCTCCGTGCTGCGCTGGGTCATGTCGCCGTTGCTGTCGTACGTGTACCGGTTGGTGCCTCCGTGGCCCGCGGTCGTCAGGAGCTGGCCGCGGTCGTTGTACGCGTAGGTGTTCTGGACCATCAGGTCGTCGGTGCCGGCCGAGGTGATCCGTCCGGCGAGGTCGTACGAGAACGTCCTGGCGATCGTCCACGCCTCCGCGCCCGTCCCGGTCTCGCGGGTCAGCCGGCCCAGGCCGTCGTAGGCCTTCTCCCGCTTCACACCGCCCGGCAGCAGCTCGGCGGCCTGCTGACCCGCGGCGTCGTACACCGAGGTCCAGGTCCGGTCGGCCGCCGCCGGGTGGGCCGTGGTGGCCGGCTCGACGGTGGACTCCGGGAGGTTCCACGGGGTGAAGGTGAAGGCGGTCGTGTTGCCCTTGCCGTCCGTGACGCGGGTGCGGTTGCCCAGCGCGTCGTAGCCGAAGGTGACGGAGACGGACGAGGTGTCCGTGACCGGCTCGACCTGCTTCGTCAGCCGGCCCAGGGCGTCGTACGTGTAGGTCTTCCGGTCACCGGTGGGCGAGGTCACGGCGGTGCGGTTGCCGTCCGCGTCGAACTCCGCCGTCGCCGTGCGCAGGGCGGTGCTGCCGGTGCCGTAGTCGGCCGTGGCGACCGTGTTGCCCAGGGCGTCGTAGGCCGTGGTGGTGCGCCGGCCGGTGGCGTCGGTGGTCTCCGTGGTCCGGCCCAGGCCGTCGCGGCCGAAGCGCGTGGTGCCTGCCGGGGTGGTCGCGGTCAGGGGTTCGCCCGCCGCGTTGTAGGTGGCGGTGGTGGTGCGCCCGCCGGGGGTGACCGACGCCGTCTGGTTGCCGGCGTCGTCCCAGGTGAAGCGGGTGACCAGGTTCTGCGGGGTCGGGTACCTCTCGATGAGGGTGCTGGTGAGACTGCGGCCCAGCTCGTCGTAGGTGGCCTCGGTACGGGCTCCGGTCGGGCCGGTGGCGGAGAGCTGGAGCCCGGTCGGGGTCCAGGTGAAGCGGGTCACGCCCGCGCCGTCGAGGTCGCCCTGGGCCTGGTTCGGCGAACCGAACCGGCTCTCGGCCAGGTTCTGCACCGAGGGCGTCGCGGCGACCGGGTCGACCTTGCTCGCCAGGTTGCCGAGCTGGTCGTAGGTGTACCGGGTGGTGCGGCCCAGCGGGTCGGTCGTGCTGGAGGTGCGCCCCAGCCCGTCGTACTCCGTCCGCGCGACCGCGGTGATCTTCTGGCCGCCCGGCGGGGTGTAGTCCGGCAGGGTGACGGCGACGGTCCGGCCGAGCCGGTCGCTCTCCGTCCGGGTGACGGCTCCGTTCGGGTCCCTGGTGTGCGTGGCCTCGCCGAAGGTGTTGTAGCCGGTGGTGGAGGTGGGCCTGGCCGCCTCCACCACCTGGCCGGCGCGTTCGGTCCGGACCGGGGGAGCGGTCTGCTCGACGACGCGTCCCAGCGCGTCGTAGCGGTGGGTCGTGGTGTGGGCCGCCGGGTCGGCGCCGGTGACCTTCCCGCGCGGGGCGACCGTGGTGAGGAGCAGCCCGCGGGCGTCGTAGGAGTTGGTCGTGACGTACGAGTCGGATCCGTCCGTCACGGTCTCCTGCACCAGGTTGCCCGCCGTGTCGTACTCGGAGGCCGCCGTCACCGTCCGGCCGGCCGAGACCGACCGGGTCTGCGTGGTGAGCCGGTCGTCCGGGTCGTAGCCGAACGTGCTGACCCGGGCGAGGCCGCCGGGGTCGAGGACGCTGCGGGTGGTGCGGCCCAGGGCGTCGACGGTCTGCTCGACGGTGGTCCGTCCGCCGCCGCCGACGGTCCGGACCACGTTGCCGGCCGGGTCGTAGGCGGTGCTCTCCAGGACGATGTCGCGCTTCGTCCCGTCCGGCCGGCTGACCTGCCTGGCGGTCGTGGCCGCCGGCAGCCCGTCGTCGAAGTAGGTGTACGCGGTGGTGGCGCCCATCGCGTCGGTGCCGGCTGCCAGACGGCCGGCCGGGTCGTAGCTGTTGGACTCCGTCACCAGGTCCGCCGGCGCACCGGACGGGCCACCGGTCCACCCCTTCAGCACGGTCTCGGTGTGTTCGCCGGTCGGGGAGTAGGCGTAGGTGAGCACGTTGCCCGCGGAGTCCGTCGTACGGATCACGCGGCCGAGGGCGTCGTGGCCGTAGGCGGTCGTGCTGCCCTCGGCGTCGGTCACGCTGTCGTTCCGGCCCAGGGTGTCGTGGTGGTACGTGGTGGTCCGCTCGGTGTCACCGCCGGTCAGGTCCTCCACGGCCTCGGTCAGCAGCAGTCCGTCCGGGTCGAACGTGCGGGTGGTCCTCGCGGTGTGGGTGACACCGGTGATCTCGTTGCGCACCCCCGCACCGGTCTCCGTCACCACGCGGGAGCCGGAGTCGTAGGCGTAGGTGGTGGTGACTCCGCCGGGGTGGCCGGCGGCGTCCTGGGTCTCCGTCAGCAGCCGGCCCAGTCCGTCGTACGTGTACCTGGTGACGAGTCCGGACGGCGCGGTGGCCTGCGCCAGTTCGCCGTTCGCATAGTAGCGGTAGGTGGTCTGCGATCCGCCCGGCGTGCGCTGGGAGGCGGTCAGACCGGCCGGTACGACCCCGCCGCCCACGGCGGCCTCGGTCCCGGCCGTGTACGTCCGCGTCGTCGAGGCGCTTCCGGGGCGGGTCACGCTCGTCGGCTGGCCCTTGGCGTTGTAGGCGTACGCCACCCGGTAGCGGTCGTCGCGGTGGTCGGTGGAGCGCTGGTCCCGGTAGGTGAGCAGCTTGTCGTTGCGCGGGTCGAACGGGTCCGCCGTGTTGAGGTGGTACGAGCGGAACGACGTCCAGCAGGAGTCGGCGTCCCGGCATGTCGTGGTCGACACCACGTTGCCGCGCGCGTCGTGGCCGCTGACCGTGGAGTGCCCGTTGGGGTCCGTCACCGTGTGCAGGAAGCCGCCGGTGTCATAGGCGTACGAGGTGACTCCGCCGCGCTCGTCGGTGCGGGCGGTCACCCGCTGGCCGCGTACGGCGTCGTAGCTGGTGCTGCTGGTGTTGCCGAGCGGGTCGGTCACCCGGACGACCGAGGCCAGCCCCGAGTCGGCGGACTCGGACCAGGCGCGGTAGTGGCCGGCCACCTGGTCCTCGGTGAGGGCCCGGCGGTAGAAGGAGACCTCGTCCAGGTCGCCCTGGAAGTAGTAGGTGTTCGACGGCAGGCCCATCCAGCCCGAGCTGCCGTGGCCGCCGCCGAGGTAGGTGTAGGGACGTGCCTGGTCGGAGATGGCTCCGGCCAGTGAGCCGACCTTCGTACCGTCGAGATAGAGGCTCTGAGTGCTGCCCGAGCCGCTGAGCACGACGTGGTGCCACTTGCCGTCCGTCACCGCCTGCGTGGAGGTGATGGGCGTGGCACCGGTACCGGCCGCCAGGTAGAACTCGCCGCGGAGCTTGCCCGCGCCGTCGATGTTGAGCGCGGACCGCCACGAGGTCGGCGTCTGGCCGATGGGGGTGTTCTGGAAGCCCAGGAGCACGGCCGAGTGGGCCGTCGTACGGAACCACAGCTCCACGGAGAGGTCCGTCGTGCCGGCGAGGGTTCCGCCGGGCAGCTGTACGTGGCCGCCGTTGCCGAGCTTGAGGGAGCGGTTGTCGCCCTGCCCGAAGATGCCGGTCACCCCGGTCTTCGAGGTGCGCACCGTCCCGGTGTCCGGCCGGAAGGCGGCCGCCGTGGACGCGTCGCCGACCTGGCTGCTCAGCGTGGTGCCCTCGGTCTCCGAGAGGCGCCAGTACGCGGCGGGCGCGTCGGCGACCGTCACACCGCGGTACTGCTCACCGCTGCCCGACAGCCGGGCCCCGCGGGCCTGGAAGTGCAGTTCGGGTGCGGTCGCGGCCCCGTTCGGCGAGGGCTCGACGGTCCACTGACCGCCGGACGCCTGGTGGAAGGGGACGAGCGGCTTGTCGTAGAAGGCGACCTCGTCCAGCTGGCCCGTGAAGTACCGGTATCCGGCCGGCGATCCGTCCCAGCCGGAGGAGCTGTAGCCGCCGCCGATGTAGACGTGGGGGTGCCGGAACGTCGGCACACCGGTGTCGGTCTGGCCCTGGAGGTCGCCGTCGAGGTACAGCGCCTGGGCGAACTCGTTGCCGGTGAGCACGACGTGGTGCCACTTGCCGTCGGTCACGGCCTTGCCGGACTGGAGGCTGGTGGCGTCGGGGCTGAACTTGCCCCGCAGCACGCCGTTGGCGCCGATCGTCAGCATGGCGCGGTAGCCGGCCGGTGTCTCGTCCAGCTCGCTGCTCTGCATGGCGACGAGGACACCGGGTGCCTCGGTCTTGAACCACATCTCGATCGACATGGCCTTCTGCGTGCCGAGCGACTCCGCCGGCACCTTCAGGGAGCTGTCGCCGGTGAAGGTGGCGGCGGTGTCGTCGCCGTCGGCGAAGATGCCCGCGCTGCCCAGCCGTACGCCGTCGTAGTCGCCGTCGAGCGACTCGTCCAGCGGGCTCACCGCCGTGGCGCCGCTCCGCTCGCCGAGCCGCCAGTATCCGGTGGGGCCCGAGCGGGTGATGGTGGTCTCGTACGAGGAGGAGGCGGCGGAGTACGACGGGTCGGAGATCTCCCAGTCCCCGCCGTTCTCGTCCGTCGTACGGGACAGGCGTCCGCCGGCCGGGTCGTACGTGTTCTGTGCGTGCACGCGGCCGGAGGGCAGCGTGACCTTGGTCATCCGGGGGGCGCCGGTGCGGGCCGCGTAGTGTTCGTCGATCGTTCCGGGGCTCAGCGGGCGGTGGTAGACGGCCACTTCGTCCATCAGGCCGGTGAAGTAGCGGACGCCGGTGGCGCTCACCCCGTCCCACGCGCTGCTCGACCAGCCGGCCCCGAGGTAGGCGTTGGCCTTCTCGTAGTGGTCGATGGGACCGCTGAGCGAGCCGATCTGCTTGCCGTCCAGGTAGAGCCTCTGGGTCGTGCCCTCACCGACGAGGACCACGTGGTGCCAGCGGTCGTCGGTGACCGCGCCCGGGGAAACCATGGGGGTGACGGCCTTGCCGGTGATCTCGAACTGGCCGCGCAGCTTGCCGTCGCTGCCGATGGCCAGCGGGCTCCAGTGGTCCGGCTGCCCGTCGTCGAGGGCTCCGCCCTGGAAGCCCAGCAGCACACCTGGCTCGGCCGTCTTGAACCACAACTCCACGGAGAGGAACGCCGAGGTGCTCAGCGCCTCGTCCGGCAGTTCGGCGTAGGAGGCGGTGCCGTCGAAGGCGGCCGCGGTGTCGGTGGAACCGGTGGCGGCGCCCGGCCGGCCCAGCTCGATGTCGCGGTAGGTGAGGTCGTTCCGGCCGGAGGTGGAGGGCGCCTGGCTGCGGCCGGTACCGCCCTCGCTCTCGCCCAGACGCCAGTAGGAGACGGGGTTCTCGTCCAGGACCACGCTGCGGTACAGCGAGCCGTTCTCGTACGTGTAGGTGGTGCACGCCGTGGTCGAGGCGGGCGGGCAGACCCTGGTCAGCCGGTCGCCGTCATAGGTGTAGGACCAGGTGAGGCTCGGCGCGCCGGTTCCGGTGCCCTCGGTGGTCACCGACGCCACGCGCGGGCCGGACCAGGTGAAGCGCAGGGCGCGGCCGGAGAGGTCGTCCTTCACCTGGGTGAGCGGGCCCTCGCCCTCCTGGGCGTACGTGAGCGACTGCCCGCGTCCCAGTCCGTCGACGATGCGCATCAGCTTGCCGCTGTAGCCGCTGAAGTGGTAGGTGGTGCCCGACCGTTCGCGCAGCACCCACCCGCGGTACTCGGAGGCGCCCGGTTCGCGGACCAGGCTCAGCGCTCCCCCGGAGGGGCCGGTGTAGGTGCCGTCGGGGTTGAGGCCGAAGCGGACGCGGGTGCCGTTGCCGAGCATGACCAGCGTCGTGTCGTTGGCCGCGTCGTCCCACAGGCGCATGTCCCACTGGCTCGTCCAGCCCGCGCCGAAGGAGACGTCGGTACGGGGGTCCAGCGAGTTGTACTCGCGGCGCACCGCCAGCTCAGGGCCGACCGTGGGTATGGCCGCGTCGACGGCGGCGGTGGCGTAGTTGCCCTGGCGGGCGGAGAACTCGCGCCCGTCCTCACCGCCGAGGAAGCCGGTGACGGCCGGCTGCGGCACCTGGGTGGTGAAGAGGGCGGGGCCGGGGCGGGCGGACGTGGCCTGGCCGTCGTAGGCGTACGGGTACCAGGCGTAGGTCCGGCCCCAGGAGAGCCAGCCGCGCGGCACGGTCCACTGCTGGGCGGTACCCCGGGCGCCGGTGCGGCAGTTCTTGCGCAGGTTGTTGCCCGCCACCTCGCAGACCTCGAAGGTGTACTGGAGCGCGCTGCCCGGGTAGTGGTCGACGTCCTTCCCCTGGGCCCAGAGCGTCGGGGTGAGCGAGTCCATGACCGCGCCGCTGCCGGGCGAGGCCTTGGTGAGGCCCGGCGGCACGTTCACCGCGGAGATCTTCACGGCGGGGCCGGGCACGCCCGCGGTGGTGAACCTGCTGACGCCGGCGTCGTCCATGGTCCACTGGATGGTGTAGGTCGCCGGGGGCAGCGGGGCGATCTTCGCGTCCAGCGTCACGGTGCCGCCGGGCGGGACGGCGCTCGGCATGAGGGTCGAGCGGATCTTCGCCGCGTCGGTGATCTCCTTGCCCGACGCGTCCATCAGGTTGTAACGCAGCTTGTAGTTACCGCCCTTGGGCCAGGTCTCCTGGCCCAGGTTGGTGACGGTCACCTTCTGCACGCCCTCGGCGGTCGCCGTCATCGGCGTCACCAGCGCCCCGACCTTGTACGTCGCTCCGTACTTGGTCCAGGTGATGTCCAGGCGGGGCTTGCCGTCCGGGTAGTCGTCCGATCCGAACTGCTTCCAGCCCTTGGAGTCGCTGGTGGACGCCTTGAGGGCGAGGCCGTAGTTCGGCTTGCGGCCGTGCGTCCAGTCGTCGACCAGCTTGCGTCCGGCCTCGCCCAGCTTGATCCCTTCCCAGGCGGGGCCGCAGGACCAGGTGGTGGTGCCGGAGGGGCGCCAGCCGTGGGCGAAGCTCTTGGAGGCCAGCGAGGCGCCGGTCGTCGGGCCCGGGTACTTCGTCGTCGTGCTCTCCGACCAGTTCGAGTTGATCGGGTGCACGGTGACGGGACGCGCGGTGCAGGAGAGGGACCAGGTGTTGTAGACGTTCAGGCGGGTGTCGAGGACCCAGGCGTTCTTGAGAGTGGTCTCCACACCGCTGAAGCGGAGGAAGGACGCGGCCTTGTGCCCACCGCCGTCGTACGTACCGGTCTTGAGGACCGAGTCACTGGAGAAGTTCTGGTTGTACGGGTGCTGGACGTAGGTACCGGAGCTGGCGTCGACGGACTTGACCGAGGGGTCGACCCGGACCGGGTAGACCCGCTCGGGAGCGTCGAGCCAGCTCTCGTCCAGGCGCACCACGAGGACCTGCCGCCCGCCGGACGACTCGACGGCATAGGTGACGCCGGAGGAGATCGTGCCTTCGTTGGCGTTCTCCGCGAAGTCGGAGTCCTCCATCCAGCCCGCCGGCGTCCAGGCCCGCTGAGTGCCGGCCGCGTCGGTGAACACCACTCCGCCGTGTTCCGCGACGCTCGCGGTCAGGCCGGTGAGGGCGAGCGGGAAGCGCCATTCGGCCGGCGCGTCCTTGCTCTTGAGGATGATCGTCTCCTTGACGGAATCCGCCGCCGCGATGAACTCCAGGTCGGAGTCCTCGCGGAGGTCCGCGTAGGTCATCACGCTGCCGTCGGCCCGGCCGGGCGACGCGGCGGCGCCGTCCACGGCGTAGCCGATCGTGGTTCCGCCGGGCAGCCCGATGCTCACGACGGGGTCGCCGTCGGCCGTGGGAGCGAAGGTGACGGGGGACTCGGTGGAGCGGGTGTGCCACTCCTCCTGGCCGTCGCCGCTCATCGTCCGCGCGCCCTGCTCCTCCCGGCGGACCAGCTCCGTGTCGATGGCCGGCCAGTCGCCCCTCGGACCACGGAAGTTGACCGGCTCGGTGAAGAAGCGCGTGGTGAAGGTGCCATCCGGGTTCCGGAACGTGCGCTCGCGCTCCTTGCGCTCCTCGGGCACCTCGCGGCTGGCCTCGGCGTCGTACCCGGTGACCTCCGACGGGGAGGGCACCGATGTCTCGACCGCCGGTCCGGGCTCCGGCACCTCGGGCAGGCCACCGAGGTCCGTCGCCGGAGGAGGAGTCTCGGCGGGCAGCTCGCCGGGAGCCGTCAGGGCGTCCGCCCGGCCGCCCTTGGCGGCTGCCTCGGTGGCCTCGGCATCGGCGGCGTGGCCACGGCCGCGGGCCGATCCCCAGCGCTGGTCCGGTGCGTCCCCGGTGGCGGCCGCGGGCGTTGCCCCGTCGCGTCCGGTGGGCAGGGCCGCCAGTGCGGTCTCGGTACCCGCCAGAACGGTCATCAGAAAGGCAACGGCTATGACGTGTGAACGTGCGGCGCGCACGGAATCCCCCAGGGCCAACGACGGTGAGCAGGGGAATCTCTATGCCATCCGCCGAGTCCTCCACAAGGACTTCACTAAATGACTTATTCGTGAAGTGAAAAGGATCACGTATGCAAATCCTGAAATAGCGTCATGAGGGCAGCAGGCGCCGTCGGATGCTCACATCCCCGGCGGCGGAGTAGGCGCCCCCGGCAGCCTGATCGTCGCCACCGTGCCCGGGCCGTCGCCCTCCGGGACCGGCTTCAGCGTGATCTCGCCGCCCGCCTGCTGGACCGTGCGGGCCACGATGGACAGGCCCAGGCCCGAGCCCGGGAGCTGGCGGGCGGAGGGCGAGCGCCAGAAGCGTTCGAAGACGTGCGGGAGCTCCTCGGCGGGGATGCCGGGACCTCGGTCACGTACCGTCAGCTCGCCGCGGTGCAGGTGCACGTCGATCGTGGCGCGGGGCGGGCTGAACTTCACCGCGTTGTCCAGGACGTTGACGATCGCCCGCTCCAGGGCCGCCGGTTCGGCCCGTACGTACCACGGGGCCAGGTCGGCGGTGATGGTCAGCTCGGGGCCGCGCAGGCGGGCGCGTTGCAAGGCGGTGCGGGTGATGTCGTGCAGGGCCACCACCTGGAGCGGGCCGGGACCGGCGGCGTCCGGGCGGGCCAGTTCCTGGAGGTCGCCGATGAGTGCGGCCAGCTCCGTCATCTGCGCCTTCACCGAGGCCATCAGCGCCTTGCGGTCCTCCGGCGGGATCACCCGGCCCGTCTCGTCGCTGCGCGCCAGCAGCTCCACGTTGGTCCGCAGCGAGGTGAGCGGCGTGCGCAGCTCATGGCCCGCGTCCGCGATCAGCTGCGCCTGGCGGTCGCGGGACGAGGCCAGCTGGGCCGCCATGGAGTTGAACGAGTGCGACAGGCGCGCGATCTCGTCCTCGCCGTCGACCGGGATCCGTACGGTCAGGTCCTCCGTGCGCGCCACATGCTCCACCGCTTCCGTGAGTTCGTCCACGGGCCGCAGGCCCGCGCGCGCCACCCAGAGCCCGGCCGCGCCCGCGCCGATCACGCCGATGCCGCCGACCAGCGCGAGGACCCAGGCGAGCGTGGAGAGCGGCGCGTCGATCTCGCTGAGCGGGCGGGCCACCGAGACCGCGAGCTGATTGTTGGCCTGGCCGGAGCTGACCACCGGCGGCAGCTTGCGCGTGTAGACCCGCATGTCCTTGCCGTCGTCGTTCGCCGTCGTGTGCAGCGCGTCGCTCCGCCGCCCGGCCGCCACGGCGACATCACTCGGCTGAGCCGGGACGGGCGTGGTGTTCGGGGCCGTGCAGTAGCTGCCGTTCGCGGCCACGATCTGCACGGTGTACTGGCCCGGGAACTCCTGCGCCGGCAGCTGGCCGCCGCTCAGGCACGAGGACAGCAGGTCGCGCATCGGCTCGTTGTCCATCTTCGCGTTGCGCAGCGAGTCGTCCAGCTGGTCCTCCAGCTGGGCCCGGGTCACGAACCAGCACGCCACCGCCACCGCCGCGACCGCCACCGCCACCGCCGTCGCCACCAGGAGCGCGAGCCGGGAGCGCAGCGGCAGCGCGCGGAAACGCCGTACCAGAGCCCTCCTGGGAGGAGGTGCCGCCGTGCTCACGCCTCGCCGCTCCCGCCCGTACGGAGCGCGTAGCCGACGCCGCGCACGGTGTGGACCAGGCGCGGCTCGCCGCCGGCCTCCGTCTTGCGGCGCAGGTACATCACGTACACGTCCAGCGAGTTGGAGCTCGGCTCGAAGTCGAAGCCCCAGACCGCCTTCAGGATCTGCTCCCGGGTCAGCACCTGGCGCGGATGGGCCAGGAACATCTCCAGCAGCGTGAACTCGGTACGCGTCAGCTCCACCCGGCGCGCGCCCCGCGTGACCTCGCGCGTCGCCAGGTCCATCCGCAGATCGGCGAAGGAGAGCACATCGTCGTCGGACACCTCCGCGCCCGCCGCCGACGCCGCGTACGAGCTGCGGCGCAGCAGGGCCCGGATGCGGGCGAACAGCTCGTCCAGCTCGAACGGCTTGACCAGGTAGTCGTCCGCGCCCGCGTCAAGTCCGGTGACCCGGTCGCCGACGGTGTCGCGCGCGGTGAGCATGAGGATCGGCGTGGTGGAGCCGGTGGCGCGGATGCGGCGGGCGGCGGTGAGGCCGTCCATGCGCGGCATCTGGATGTCCAGGACGATGAGGTCGGGAGCGTACGCCTCGGCCATCGCCAGCGCGTCGTAGCCGTCGACCGCCACCTGCGTGCCGTACCCCTCGAAGGCGAGGCTGCGCTGCAGCGCCTCCCGTACGGCCGGTTCGTCGTCGACGATCAGGATGCGCTGCGGATCGTCTTCGGCGGGGCTCATCGCGGTGTCGTCCTCTTCTCGTTCCGGCCGGTGGGAGTGGTTCAGCCTCGCACGGTCAGGAGGTGTTCCCGGCGCGCAGGGTGTCCAGGTCGGCCTTGAGCGTGTTCACCGGGATCGCGAAGCCGAGGCCCACGCTGCCCGCCGTCGAACCGCTGCCCGCCGCCGAGGAACTCGGCGCGTACATCGCGGAGTTGATGCCGATGATCTCGCCGTCCATGTTGATCAGCGCGCCGCCGGAGTTGCCGGGGTTGAGGGACGCGTCGGTCTGGAGCGCCTTGTACGTGGTCGTCTTCTCGCCCGT
Organism: Streptomyces sp. NPDC006174; assembly: GCF_040614075.1. NCBI lineage: Bacteria > Bacillati > Actinomycetota > Actinomycetes > Kitasatosporales > Streptomycetaceae > Streptomyces > Streptomyces sp. NPDC006174. The sequence continues at coordinate 56,360 of NZ_JBEXTJ010000014.1, forward strand.
GTCGCCGTTGAACTGCTGCCCGCCGAACTCGAACGGCCACCGCTCGCTTCCGCCGCCCTGGCTCTGGCCCGAGTCGCCGGAGTCGTCCTTCGCCACCGTCACGTCCCGGTCCAGCGCCGAGATGATCCCGCTGGTGACCGTACCGGTCAGCCCTTCCGGCGAGCCGATCGCCACCACCTGGTCGCCGACCTTGACCTGCGAGGAGTCACCGAGCGCGGCCGTCTTCAGCCCGCTCGCGCCGCGCAGCTTGATGAGCGCGAGGTCCTTGTCCGGGTCGGTGCCGACGACATCGGCGGTGTAGGTCTTGCCGGTGGAGAGCGTGACCTCGATCTGCTGGGCGCCGGAGATCACGTGGTTGTTGGTGACGATCTCGCCGTCGCCGGTGATCACGACGCCGGACCCGGTCGACCTGCCGGCCGAGGAGGCCGCGCCGATCTCGACGATGGCAGGGGAGACCGCCTCCGCGACGCCGGAGACCGTGCCCTTGCTGCTCTGCGAGACGGTGGTGCCCTGAACCGTGCCGGTGGAGCCGGTCGCCTGGGCGGAGCCACCGTTCAGCTGGCCGACCAGCGTCGCCGTACCGCCGCCGACCACCGCCGCCGCGAGTGCGACCGCCGCCAGCAGCGCCACCGGCCGCTTGGCCTTGCGCCGGTCGGTGGGAGCGTACGGAGGCGGCGGCGGGTAGCTGCTCGACGCGCCGTCGTACGCCGTGCTGCCGTCGTACGCCGTGGTGCCGTAGGCGTACGAGGTCGGGTCCTGGTCCGTCGAGTGCGCGCCGCTCGGGCGAAGGTTCTCCGTCATGTCCATCAGGCTGGCCACCGAACATGAGAGCAACCTGAGTACGTCCTGAGAAGCCCGGAAGAAGCGCGTATGCCCGCTGTAAAGACCAGCGAGCGGTCCTACGCCGTCGGCTCTCCGCAGCCGCACGAGCGCCGGATCACGAGCGCCGACGGGAACTGCTTCAGCCGCTCCCGCCGCGAGCCGACGACCCGCAGCGAGTCGTCCAGCACCAGGTCCACCGCCGCCCGCGCCATCGCCGGCCGGTCGGAGAAGACCGTGGTCAGCGGCGGATCGGTGAGCCCGGCCTCCTTCACGTCGTCGAAGCCCGCCACCGCCAGCTCACCCGGCACGTCGATGCGCAGCTCACGCGCCGCCCGCAGCACGCCGATGGCCTGGTCGTCCGTGGCGCAGAAGATCGCCGGCGGCCGGTCCGGGCCGGCGAGCAGGCCGAGGGCCACCTGATAGGCGTCGTAACGGTTGTACGGAGCCTGGAACAGCCGGCCCTCCGTCGAGCGGCCGGACTCCTGCATGGCCCGCCGCCACCCCTCGACGTGGTCCGCGACCGGGTCGCCGACCGCCGGGGTCTCCTCCGTGCCGCCGAGGCAGGCCACGTACGGATGACCGTGCTCCAGGAGGTGGCGGGTGGCGAGCTGGGCACCGCCGACGTCGTCCGTCACGACCGCCACGTCGTCGATCGCCTCGGGCCGCTCGTGCAGCAGCACGACCCGGGCGTCCCACGCCTCTATCTCCGCCGCCGCGCGCTCGCTCGGGCCCTGGCTGACCAGGATCAGCCCGGAGACGCGCATACCGAGGAAGGCCCGCAGATAGTGGACCTCGCGCTCGTCGCGGTAGTCGGAGTTGCCGACGAGCACCATTTTTCCGCGCTCGGCGGCGGCCTGTTCGACCGCGTGCGCCATCTCCGCGAAGAAGGGCTGCCGGGCGTCCGGGACGATCATTCCTATGAGGTCGGTCCGCCGCGAGGCCATGGCCTGCGCGACCCGGTCCGGCCGGTAACCCAGCTGCTTGATCGCGGCGAGCACCCGCTCGCGCGTGGCCGGGGCGACCGGCCGGGGTCCGTTGTTGATGACGTAGCTGACGACCGCGGTCGACGTCCCCGCCAGTCTCGCCACATCGTCCCGCGTCACCTTGGCCACGCGCGGCAGTCTACGCGGATGGAACTACCTCTTGGCAGCCTCCACCGGCGCTTCTTCCGCCGTCGTGGCCGCGGAGGACTGCTCCGAACGGGCGACGGGTCCCTCCGCCTTCCGCTGCGCGGCCGCCCGCTCCTTCGCCTCCTCGGCGGCGCGCTCCACCTTCTCCGGCGTGACGAAGCGGTAGCCGACGTTGCGGACGGTCCCGATCAGCGACTCGTGCTCGGGGCCGAGCTTGGCGCGCAGCCGCCGGACGTGGACGTCGACCGTCCGCGTACCGCCGAAGTAGTCGTAGCCCCACACCTCCTGGAGGAGCTGCGCGCGGGTGAAGACGCGGCCCGGGTGCTGGGCCAGGTATTTCAGCAGTTCGAATTCTTTGAAGGTCAGGTCCAGGACCCGGCCCTTGAGTTTCGCGCTGTAGGTGGCCTCGTCGACGGAGAGGTCGCCGTTGCGGATCTCCATCGGGGAGTCGTCGGAGGTGATCTGCTGCCGGCCGGTGGCCAGCCGCAGCCGCGCCTCCACCTCCGCCGGACCCGCGGTGTCCAGCAGCACGTCGTCGATGCCCCAGTCCGCCGTGACGGCCGCGAGGCCGCCCTCGGTGACGACCAGGATCAGCGGACAGCCCGGTCCGGTGGACCGCAGCAGCTGACAGAGCGAGCGGACCTGCGGCAGGTCGCGGCGCCCGTCGATGAGGATCACGTCGGCGCCCGGGGTGTCCACCAGGGCCGGGCCCTCGGCGGGGGCCACCCGCACGCTGTGCAGCAGGAGGCCGAGGGCGGGGAGCACCTCCGTCGACGGCTGGAGTGCGTTCGTCAACAGCAGCAGTGAACTCATCGCCGCCCACCTGCCTGGTTCGGTCGATCGTGGTGCACGGTTCGCTCGCCCATTACGTCGGTCCTCCTCGTTCCCTGCGAGAGGGGCACTCCCGGGTCGGACCCGGGGGAGTATGCGGCACTGCTTCGTACGTCAAGCCGGTATGACAAGCGGTCCCGCGCCCCGGGGACCGCTGAGCTTCTCGAAACGTCTGCGTAACAACGCTCGGAAAGCACAAAAGGACCCGGGGGCTGCATTGCCCAGGTCCTCTTCGCAGCAGAATAGCCCACATGACTTCCGCGTCCGAGGGTCGATTCCTGAGTTCTTCTGTTCCCTTGCTCACGCGGGTCCCACGATTCGCCACATTGCTCACCGATGACGGGATCCCGGTCGAGGCGGTGTACGAACCGTGTACGGCGGGTTCCGCGGCAGCCGCCGGAGGCCGTACGCAGCCGGTGGCCGACGTCCCCGTGATCGTCGTCGCGCACGGCTTCACCGGCTCGGCCGACCGGCCTGCCGTACGCCGCGCCGCGCGGGTGTTCTCGCAGCGTGCGGCCGTGATCACGTTCTCGTTCCGGGGCCACGGCCGGTCCGGCGGGCGCTCCACGGTCGGCGACCGCGAGGTGCTGGATCTGGCCGCCGCGGTGGCGTGGGCGCGGACCCTCGGGCACGCGCGGGTCGTCACGGTCGGGTTCTCCATGGGCGGCTCCGTGGTGCTCCGGCACGGCGCTCTGTATACGGACGCATCGGAGGCACGCGATACGGCCGTTCGTGTACCGGTGCGCGAACAGCGCATGGAGGCGCACTTGGGGGCGCACTCGGACGCGGTGGTCGCGGTCAGCTCTCCGGCCCGCTGGTACTACCGCGGTACGGCTCCGATGCGTCGCCTGCACTGGGTGGTGACCCGGCCCTCGGGCCGCCTCGTCGGCCGGTACGGATTCCGTACCCGGATCGCCACCGACGACTGGAACCCCGTCCCGCTCCCGCCGGTCGCCGCCGTCCCGCTCATCGCCCCGGCGCCGCTGCTGCTCGTCCACGGCGACCGGGACCCGTACTTCCCGCTCGACCACCCGCGGATGCTGGCGGAAGCGGCCGGGGAGGGCGGTGCGGAGCTGTGGCTGGAGCGCGGGATGGGGCACGCGGAGAACGCGGCGGACGACGCCCTGCTGGCCCGGATCGCCGACTGGGCGACGGGCGCGCTCTCCGCGTGACCCATCATGGAGAGCTGACGCACGAACCGACCGAAGGAGTGGCGCCATGGCAGCGGGGACGATCCGCTACTGGGCCGCGGCCAAGGCCGCCGCGGGCATCGCGGAGGAGCCGTACGCGGCGGAGACCCTCGCCGAGGCGCTCGACGCGGTACGCGAGAGGCACCCCGGCGAGCTGAGCCGCGTGCTCCAGCGGTGCTCGTTCCTCATCGACGGCAACCCCGTCGGTACCCGTGGGCATGAGACCGTACGCCTTGCCGAGGGCGGCACGGTCGAGGTGCTCCCGCCGTTCGCAGGAGGGTGAACCGCAGGCCATGAGCAGCAGCGATCAGCAGTACCCGTATCCGTACGAGCCTCAGCAGCCGCAGGCGCCGCACCACTGGCCGGACGGGACGACCGGCCGGTCCGCGCTGCCGCAGGAGCCCGGCGGCTACGACCAGAGCGGGACGCAGACGTGGCAGGCGCCGACCTGGGACACGCAGTACCAGCCGGCGATCCAGCGGGATCCGGGGCCTTACCAGCAGGGGCAGGGCCAGGCTTACGGACAGCCGCAGGGCCAGGCTTACGGACGGCCGGAGGCGTACGGAGCCGGGCAGCAGGACTCGTACGGGACCGGGCAGCAGCAGCACGACCCGTACGGGACACCGCAGCCGCAGCACCAGCCGTACCAGGAGCCCCAGCACCAGCAGGCACACCAGCCGTACCAGGAACCCCAGCAGCACCCGCAGTACCAGGAGCCTCACCACCCGCCGCAGTACCAGGAGCCCCAGCCGTATCTCCCGCCTCAGGGTGCCTCCGGCTCGCTCCCGCTGCCGCCCGAGGCACCGGCCCCGGCCCCGGCCGCCGCGCCCACTCCCGTACCTCCGGCCGCGCAGTCGGCCCAGCCAGGTCCCGACGGCTACAGCGCTCCCACCACCCTCGGCAACGCCCGGATCACCGACGCCCAGCGGGCCCGGGCCGAAGGCCGGTCGCCGATCATCGCGCCCGGGATGCAGCCCGCCGCGATCACCGCCGTGCTCGGCCTGCTCCTCGCGGGCGGCGCGGCCATCGGCTCGTACGCGCTGCTCGTCCCGCTCGTCCTCCTCCAGGCGGTGACCGCCGCCGGCTGGTTCCGGCTGAACGGCATGTGGCCGGCCCGCCAGGGCATCGCGCTCGCCTTCGCGGGCGGCCTCGTCGCCGATGTCGCGCTCCTCGCGGCCGGCCGGGAGCACGGGCCCGCCGCGCTCCTGGGCACGCTCGGGGTCTGGGTGCTGCTCACGGTGGTCCTCCAGCTCCGCAGCCACGCGACCGGCGAGGAGCGGATGTCCGGCCTGATGGCCACGGTCGTCTCGGCGGCCCTGGCGGTCCTCGCCGCCGGACATCTCGCGGCGATCCCGGACGCGGTGACGGTCGGCGGAGTGGCGGTCGCGGCCGCCGTGCTCGCCCGTGCGCTGCCGCTGCCGGGCATCGCGTCGGTCGTGGTGGCGCTGCTCGCGAGCGCGGGCGCCGGCATCGCGGTGGGCGGCTTCACGGAGTACGGCGGCCAAGGCGCGCTCCTCGGCCTCGCGGCGGGCGTCTGCGCGCTGATCGGGCTGCGGGTGGCGAGCTACGACTATCCGTCGCGGTTCGTCCACATGACGGCGGGCGTGGCGCTGCCGCTCACCGCGGCGGCTCCGGCGGTCTACCTGATCGGCCGCGCGCTGGTCTGACGCGTACGGACCCGGCCGCGCGCCGGCCTGACGCGTATTCACCGGGTCGTACGGGCCTGACATGCCCTCAACGCGGGTACGCGCTCCGGGAACCGATCGGGTGGGGCCGCACGTCGATCACCCGGGGGCACTGACCGTACGGCCGAGGTGGGGGAACCACATACATGCGCGCACTGCGAATACTGCTGGTCCTGCTGGTGGTGGTCGGCGCCCTCTTCGTCGCGGCCGACCGGCTGGCGCTGCACTTCGCCGAGTCGGAGGCCGAGGACCGGGTCAGGATCAGCGGTGGCAGCGCCGGGACGACCGAGATCTCGATCAAGGGCTTCCCGTTCCTGACGCAGCTCGCCGCCTCCGAGTTCGACCGGGTCGACGTGACGCTGAAGGACATGAGGACCGAGGCCGCGGGCCGTGCGATACGGGTCGGTGAGGTGCGGGCGCGGCTGCACGACGTGAAGCTCGGATCCGGTTACTCCTCCGCCACGGCGGCCCGAGCCACCGGCACCGCCGTCGTCTCGTACGCGGACCTGACGGCGGCGGCGGAGGACGGCGTCACCGTCGCGTACGGCGGCGACGGCAAGGTGAAGGTCACCGGCACGGTCGAGATCCTCGGCCGCTCGATCTCCCGCAGCGTGCTGTCCACCGTGACCCGGGTCGACGGCCACACGATCAAGGTGCGCGCGGACGAGGTGCCGGGCGAGGGCATTCCGGGCGTGGAGCAGCTGGTGCGGACGAGGACGGACTTCGAAAGGGACATCGACGGTCTGCCGAAGGGCCTCGGACTCCGGAAGATCCAGGTGACGGAGAGCGGCCTGGAGATCGGGCTGAACGGCTCGGACGTGTCGCTGACGGGCTGAGCGCGCCCGCATACCGCGCCGATCCGGACAGCTCAGCGCGCCGATCCGATCAGCTCAGCGCCATGAGCCGGACGGCTCACGGGCTCGATCCGGATAGTGAGACACCGGAGTCCGGTCCGCAGATGCGCGGCGGCCGAAGGGTGACGGGAGATGGGTCCCGGGGCGTGCCTCCACGCTCCACGTCTCGCATCGTGGATGATCGCGTCTCACGATGCGACACGACGGTGACATCTCCGCCCGTACCTCCCTACGATCGGACCCATGAAGCGACAGGCGGATCTCACGAAGCGGCGGGCAGTAGACCTGTGCCGCGTCGCCGCCATGCTCTGTCGCACCTCCTGAGCGGGGCCGTTCGTCCGTCCCGCATCCCTCGGCCCTTCGACCACCGTCAGGGCCGGCCCCGTGCCTCCTACGCGCCACGCTCCGTCCGTCCGCGTGTATACCCGCACACCCGCACGATCACTCCGCATCTCGCACCACCCGCCGCAGACTGCCCCGGAGGAGAACAACATGAGCCGCAGCGACGTCCTGGTAGACGCCGACTGGGTCGAGGCCCACATCGACGACCCGCAGGTCGCCATCGTCGAGGTCGACGAGGACACCTCGGCGTACGAGAAGAACCACATCAAGAACGCGATCCGGATCGACTGGACGAAGGACCTCCAGGACCCGGTCCGCCGTGACTTCGTGGACCAGGCCGGCTTCGAGAAGCTGCTCAGCGAGAAGGGCATCGACAACGACACGCTGGTCGTCCTCTACGGCGGCAACAACAACTGGTTCGCCTCCTACGCCTACTGGTACTTCAAGCTGTACGGCCACGAGAACGTGAAGCTCCTCGACGGCGGCCGCAAGAAGTGGGAGCTGGACTCCCGCGACCTGACCGACGCCGTACCCACGCGCCCGGCCACGCAGTACCAGGCCAAGCCGCAGGACGAGTCGATCCGCGCCTACCGCGACGACGTCGTGAAGGCCATCGGCAGCCAGAACCTGGTCGACGTGCGCTCGCCCGACGAGTTCAGCGGCAAGCTGCTCGCCCCGGCCCACCTCCCGCAGGAGCAGTCGCAGCGCCCGGGCCACGTCCCGAGCGCCCGCAACATCCCGTGGTCGAAGAACGCCAACGACGACGGCACCTTCAAGTCGGACGACGAGCTCAAGGCCCTCTACGAGGACGAGCAGGTCGACCTGTCGAAGGACACCATCGCGTACTGCCGCATCGGTGAGCGCTCCGCGCTCACCTGGTTCGTGCTGCACGAGCTGCTGGGCCAGGAGAACGTCAAGAACTACGACGGTTCCTGGACCGAGTACGGCTCCCTCGTCGGCGTGCCGATCGAGCTCGGCGCCAACAAGTAACCCGTCCGACCAGCACCACTTCGACCAGAAGGACAGAACCCCATGTGTGGAGCAAAGGCCGGCGGCCCCGACGCTTCGACGATCAAGCCCGGTGAGACCACCATCCAGGGCAGCGTGACCCGCGACGGCGAGCCCGTCACCGGTTACGTGCGTCTGCTGGACTCGACCGGAGAGTTCACCGCCGAGGTCCCGACCTCGGCGACCGGACAGTTCCGCTTCTACGCGGCCGAGGGCACCTGGACGCTCCGCGCCCTGGTCCCGGGCGGCAGTGCCGACCGCACGGTCGTCGCGCAGACCGGTGGACTCTCCGAGGTCGCGATCGCCGTCTGATCCACGGCATGGCCGCCGACCGGCGGCACCGATACGGCCGAAGGGCCGCACCCCAGGGGGTTGGACGCCACCTGACGCGGGGTGCGGCCCTTCGCGCCGTCCGGAGACCGTCCTACGCTGGAGGTATGTACGTCCGACGCCGGCGGAACTACTTCCTCCTGATGGGTGGATGCGTGGCCCTCTTCGTCTCCGCCTGGGCCGTCGTCCGCCTGTGGTCGATGCCGGCCGCCATCGTGATGTGCCTGGTCGCGATGGTGATCCCGCCGATCGCCGCGGTGCTCGCCAACCGGCGGGGACCGGAGGACCGCTGGTGGGACGGCCCCTCCGGCGACCCGAAGTCGGACGAGTGGTGGGACGAGCTGGACGGGAAGAAGCGCCACTGAGCCCGCCCCCGGGGAGGGATCAGTAGACGAGCGCCTGTGTGCCGTCCGCCATGGCCTCCTGCACGAAGACCTGCGCGCCCGCGATCCGTACGCCGTCCACCACGTCCTTCTCCGTGATCTCCCGCCGGGCCGCGCACTGCGTGCAGAGGGTGACCCGGCCGCCCGCCAGGATCGAGTCGAGCAGATCGGGCAGCGGTGCGGCATGAGGCAGTTCGAACTCGGCGGCCCGCCCCGGCAGCGCGAACCACGACGACTCCCCGGTCAGCCAGAGCGAGACCTCCACGCCACTGGCCACGGCCACCGCCGCCACGGTGAAGGCCTGCGAACAGCGCTCGGCGGCTTCGGGCCCGGCGGTCACCTTGATCACGAGCTTCTTCGACATGGCCCGAACTGTAATCGGCGCCGGCCGGCCCCGTTCGGCCGCACGTCCGCCACCTGGACGAGAAGGCCCGACCTCCACCCATTAGGCTGGGGCGCGGCCCTGTACTGCCGTCATACCGCTCATTCCGAGGAGCCCTTCGTGCTTGAGGCATTCTTCTCCGCCCTGCTCATCCTGGTCTGCGTCGGCGTGCTCGCCTTCACGGTCGTCGCCGTGAAGAAGCTGTACCAGGGCCAGCGCTGACCCTCGCCGCACCCGATCGTTCCTCCCCTCCCTCACAGATCGTCTGAGCGCTCATGATCGAGATTCCGTCCGACCTCCACCCGGACCTCGTCCCGCTGGCCTTCCTCATCGGCAAGTGGGCGGGCGCGGGCGTCTCCGACTTCCCCGGGGCCGAGAAGTGCAACTTCGGACAGGAGGTCACATTCAGCCACGACGGCCGTGACTTCCTGGAGTACGTCTCCCACTCCTGGGTCCTGGACGGCGAGGGCAACCAGGTGCGGCCGCTGGAGTCGGAGTCCGGCTACTGGCGCATCGACAAGGACCGCAAGGTCGAGATCGTCATGGTCCGCGACCAGGGCGTCGTCGAGATCTGGTACGGCGAGCTGGCGAAGCAGAAGCCGCAGATCGACCTGGTCACCGACGCGGTCGCCCGCACCGCGGCCTCCGGCCCGTACAGCGGTGGCAAGCGGCTCTACGGGTACGTGAACAGCGACCTCATGTGGGTCGGCGAGAAGTCGACGCCCGATGTCGAGCTGCGGCCGTACATGTCGGCGCACCTGAAGAAGGTCGTCACCCCGGAAGAGGTCGCCGAGATGGCGCGCAACCTCCCGGACATGCCGGACGACGGCATCGCGTTCTTCAAGTAGGCCGCGCACAGGCCCGTACCGCACCAGCCTCCAGGCCGGTGCTCACCCGCTCTACACTGGGCCCGTGGTGAGCACCGACTGGAAGACCGATCTTCGGCAGCGTGGCTACCGGCTGACGCCGCAGCGTCAGCTCGTCCTGGAGGCCGTGGACGTCCTGGAACACGCGACTCCGGACTCCATCCTGTGCGAGGTGCGCAAAACCGCCTCCGGCGTGAACATCTCCACCGTCTACCGGACCCTGGAGCTGCTGGAGGAGCTCGGGCTGGTCAGCCACGCGCACCTCGGTCACGGCGCTCCGACGTACCACCTGGCCGACCGGCACCACCACATCCACCTGGTCTGCCGGGACTGCGAGGACGTCATCGAGGCGGACGTCTCCGTCGTCACCGAGTTCACCGACAAGCTCCGCGCCGACTTCGGCTTCGAGACCGATATGAAGCACTTCGCGATCTTCGGCCGGTGCGAGGCCTGTACGGCCGCGAAGGACGAGCAGCCCGAGCCGTAGGCTGGGCGGTATGAAGAGCCCCCTGCTGTCCCTGCCCGGCGCCGTCGCCGCCGAAGGCCGCGACGAAGGAGTCGCCGCACACTACGGCGACCTGTTCCGCGAGCAACGCGCCCTCGCCGACGGCAACGGCCTCGTCGACCTCTCCCACCGCGGCGTCGTCGCCGTCACCGGTGACGACCGGCTGAGCTGGCTGCACCTGCTGCTCACCCAGCACGTCAGCGACCTCGCACCGCACCAGGCGACCGAGGCCCTGATCCTCTCCGCCAACGGGCACATCGAGCACGCGATGTACCTGGTGGACGACGGCACCACCGTGTGGATGCACGTCGAACCCGGCACCGAAGGCGATCTCATCGCCTACCTGGAGTCGATGAAGTTCTTCTACCGCGTCGAGGTCGCCGACCGCACCGCGGACACCGCCGTCGTGCACCTGCCGGCCGGTTCCATCGTGGAGGTCCCGGAAGGCGTTGCCGTACGGGAGACCGCGCAGGGCCGGGACCTGTTCCTGCCGCGTGCCGACCTGGAGGCGTACGCCGCCGCCAACGGCCCGGCCGTCGGCATCCTGGCGTACGAGGCGCTGCGCGTCGAGGCGCACCGGCCGCGCGTCGGCTTCGAGACCGACCACCGCACCATCCCGCACGAGCTGGGCTGGATCGGCACCGCCGTCCACCTGCAGAAGGGGTGCTACCGGGGCCAGGAGACCGTCGCCCGCGTCCACAACCTGGGGAAGCCGCCGCGCCGGCTGGTCTTCCTGCACCTGGACGGCAGCGAGGTGCACCTGCCCGGCCACGGAACGCCGGTACGGCTGGCCGCCGACGGTGAGGAGGGCCGGCAGCTCGGCTTCATCACCACCTCGGCCCGCCACCACGAGCTGGGCCCGATCGCGCTGGCCCTGGTCAAGCGGAACGTGGCGGTGGACGCCGAGCTGATCGCCGGGGACACGGCGGCGGCTCAGGAGACGGTCGTCGAGCCGTAGGCCCCGGAGCGGTAAGCCTCACACCTCGATGATCCCGGAGCCGTACGGCCTCACACCTCGATGATCACCGTGAACGGGCCGTGGTTCGTGAGCGAGACCCGCATGTCCGCTCCGAACCGGCCCGTCGCCACCTCCGCGCCGAGCGCCCGCAGCTGGGCCACCACCTCGTCCACCAGCGGCTCGGCCACCGCGCCCGGCGCCGCCGCGTTCCAGGTGGGACGGCGGCCCTTCCGGGCGTCCCCGTAGAGGGTGAACTGCGAAATCACCAGGAGGGGGGCATTCACATCCGAACAGGACTTCTCGCCCTCCAGGATGCGGACGGACCAGAGCTTGCGGGCCAGCTGGGCCGCCTTCTCCGGAGTGTCCTCATGGGTGACTCCGACCAGCACACACAGGCCTTCGCCGACGATCTCGCCGACCACACCGGCCGCCGACGGGTCCTCGCCCGTCCCGGCCACCGAGACGCTCGCACCGTCCACTCGCTGTACCACTGCACGCATACAGACCAACCTATCTTGGGCTGAACGGGTACAGAGTGTGGGCGTGGGCACCTCGCAGGGTGGCACGATGCACGATGGCGGTGTGCCGACGCACCGGTCGAGGGGACGGAACAGCATGAGTACCTATGGAGCCGGACAATCTCCCGGGCCCGTACCGGGCGCGTCAACCCGCACCAGCACCCTGCACCCACCCGTACGGCCGCCGCGGCCCGGGCTCGCGTCCGTGCCGGAGCAGGGCGGCGGCGAGGCCGGGTTCGGCGGGCTGCGGCTGCCGGAGCTGCGGACGCTGCGGCGAGACGCGCAGCGGGACGAGGCCGACCTCAGTTACGTACGCCGGCTGGTCCAGGGCCGGATCGACATCCTCCGCGCCGAGCTGGGCCGCCGGCGGGATCCGCAGGCGCCGGTTCCGGAGGCCCCGGTGGTGGACCGGCTCTCGGAGATCCTCGCCGACGCACCGTCCCGGCACCGCACCTCCGCCCGGCACGTCACGCTGACGACGCCGCGCGGCGACGAGTTCCGGCGGCTCGCCGCCGAGACCCTGGCCGAGGTGGAGCTCTCCGACCTGGCGGCCCGGACGGACGAGGAGCTGCACGACGCGATGGGCCGCCTGGTCCGCTACGAGCAGCAGGTCTCCCGGCGCCGTCACGAGCTCCAGCGCACCACCGACGATTGCAGCGCGGAGATCGCCCGCAGGTACCGTGACGGAGAAGCCCAAGTGGACGACCTGCTCGCCTGAAGCGACCCTTCCGGACGGCGGGTCCCGCACCCCGACCGTCCGGCCGATCCTTCCGGGCGGCGGTTTCCCGTACGCAACCCGTCTTCGGAAGGCCACCATGACGTCGACCGACGCCCCCGCCGCCATAGCCCCCGCCCCGCCCGTGCTGGCCGAGGTCGTACGGTCCGGGTTCACCGAGGGCCACCACCGCGGTTCGCTGGTCCTGCTCGCCGCCGACGGCAGCGTGGAGTACGCGCTCGGCGACCCCGCCGCCCCGGTCTTCCCGCGGTCCTCCAACAAGCCGATGCAGGCCGCCGCGATCCTGAGGGCCGGCCTGGAGCTCTCCGGTGAGCGGCTGGCGCTGGCGGCGGCCAGCCATTCGGGAGAGCCCTTCCACCTCGAACTGGTGGCGAAGATGCTCGCCGAGCACGGGCTGTCCGCCGACGACCTCCAGACCCCGCCCGATCTGCCGCTGGACCCGGTCGCCGCCGAGGCCTACCTCGCCGCCGGGAACGTACGCGAGCGGATCACCATGAACTGCTCCGGCAAGCACGCCGCCATGCTCGCCGCCTGCGTCCGCAACGGCTGGGACACCGCGAGCTACCTCGATCCCGTGCACCCGCTCCAGCTCCTCGTCGGCCAGGTCGTGGCCGAGGCGGCGGGCGAGCCGGTCGCCTCGCTCGGCACCGACGGCTGCGGTGCTCCGCTGATGGCGATCGGACTGACCGGCCTGGCCCGCGCCTTCCGGTCCTTCGTGCTGGCGGAGCCGGGCAGCGCCGAGCGCCGGGTCGCGGACGCCATGCGCGCGCACCCGGAGTACGTGGCGGGCACGCGGCGGCCGGACACCTGGCTGATGAGCGAGGTGCCGGGGACGCTGTCGAAGATGGGCGCCGAGGCCGTGCAGGCGGTGGCGCTGGCCGACGGACGGGCCCTCGCCTTCAAGATCGACGACGGCGCGACCCGCGCGCTCGGGCCGGTGCTGGCCCGCGCGCTGGAGCTGCTCGGCGTGGACGCGCCGGTGGTCGCGCGGATCGGACGTTCGCCGCTGCTCGGCGGCGCGGTCGAGGTCGGCGAAATCCGCGCGGCGTTCTGAGCTCCGCGTGAGGCGTCCGGCCGGCGTTGCGCGCGGCGAAATTCGCGCGACATTCCGAGGCGGGTCTGCTTAGCGTGGCGGTATGAGCCTCGACGTCCGTACGGTCACCGCGTCCGACTATCCCGACTGGCTGCGGGCGGTGCAGAACGGTTTTCTGACCGCCGGTTCACCGAGCGAGGAGGATGTCGCCGACCGGCTCGCCGACACCGACCTCTCCCGCCTCCAGGGCGCGTTCGACGCCGGGCGGTGCGTGGCGACGTACCGCTCGTTCGCACAGGAGCTGACCGTGGTGGGCGGCGCCACGGTGGCGGCCGACGCGATCAGCGGCGTGACGGTGGCGCCGACGCACCGCCGGCGCGGGCTGCTGAGCCGGATGATGGCGGCCGACCTGGCGGCGGCGAAGGAGCGCGGCGAGGTGGTCGCCACGCTGATCGCCGCCGAGTACCCGATCTACGGGCGGTTCGGCTTCGGCCCGGCCACCTGGACCACCGAGTGGGAGGTCTCCGTCCACCGCGCCGGACTGGACCCGCGCCGGTCGGGCCAGCCGGAGGACGGCGGCCGGATCGAGATGGTGGACGGCGCCGACGTCCGCAAGTACGGCCCCGAGCTGCACACCCGGCTGGCGGCGCTCCGGCCCGGCGTCGTCAGCCGCGGCGAGCGCTGGTGGAAGCGGCACACCGGCACGACCGTCATCCCGGCCCACGAGAAGTGGAACGAACCGTTCTACGTCATCCGCCGCGACGCGTCGGGCGAGGTCGACGGCCTGCTGGTCTACGACACCGACGACAAGTGGGGCGACGCCAAGCAGCCGCTGAACACCGCGACCGTACGCGACCTGATCGCGCTCACTCCGGCCGCCGAGCGGGCGCTGTGGCTCTTCCTCTGCTCGGTCGACTGGATCACCACGGTCCGCTCCGGCTCCCGCGCCCCGGACGACCTCCTCCCGCAGTTCCTCCCTGACCCCCGCGCCGCCAGGACGGTCACGCACGCGGACTGGCTCTGGCTGCGGCTGCTGGACGTGGAGCGCGCGCTTCAGGCCCGTGGTTACGAGCGTGAGGCGTCGCTCGTCCTGGACGTCCGGGACGGCGGAGGCGTGGCCGAGGGACGCTATCTGCTGGACGTCTCACCGGACGGCGCGCGCTGCACCCCGACCACCCGGAGCGCCGATCTGGCGCTGGGGGCAGGGGAGTTGGCGGCGCTGTATCTCGGCGACGAGTCGGCGCGGCGGCTGGTGGACCTGGGCCGGGCCGAGGAGCTGCGGACCGGCGCGGCGGTGACGGCGGACGCCGTCTTCCGTACGGGACGCCGTCCTTGGTGCCCGGACGTCTTCTGAGCCGCGCCGGCCGCCGTCCTCAGCGCGTCCTCATCCGGAACAGCGCTCCTGAGACGACCATCGCCACCGTCACCATCCCGCCGGCCCAGGCGAGCGCGATCCAGGGTGAGTTGCCCGCCGGCTGATCCAGCAGGAGCAGCCGCAGGGAGTCGATGGCCGGCGTGATCGGCTGGTGTTCGGCGAAGCCGTGCAGCCAGCTCGGCATCGACTCGATCCGGACGAACGCGCTGCTCGGGTAGGGCAGGAACGACATGAAAAACGTGAAGCCGCTCGCCGCCTCCGGACTCTTCGCCAGCAGGCCGATCGCCGCCGAGATCCAGGACAGCGCCACGATGTAGGCGATCAGGACGGCGGCCGCGAGGAGCCAGCCGTCCCAGCCGGCCGCCGGCCGGAAGCCGATGAGCAGCGCGACACCGAAGACCACGGCGGTGGCGACCAGATTGCGGACGGTGCTCGCCGCGACATGGCCGGCGAGCACCGGCGTACCGCCCACGTCCAGCGAACGGAAGCGGTCGATGATGCCGCCCTTCATGTCCTCGCTGACGGCGGTGGCGGTGGTCGCCGCACCGAACCCGGCGCACAGGAGCAGGACGCCGGGGACGACGTACGTGACGTACGAGTCGTAGGCCGCCCCGGTGTTGATCGCGCCGCCGAAGAAGTAGACGAAGATCAGCATCAGCATGATCGGCAGGGCCAGCGACATGATCAGCGCGTCGGTGTTGCGGCGGCTGATGCGCAGGCTGCGGCCGGCCATGACGGCTGCCTGGGCGGTTCCTCCCAGGCGGTGTGCGGTGGCCGGGTCAGACATGGGCCGGTACCTCCGAGGTGAGGGCCAGGAAGACGTCGTCGAGGGTCGCGCTGTGCAGGGTGAAGCGGTCGATCTCGGTGCCGGCCGGGTCGATCTCGTCGAGCAGCGCGCGGACGTGGGCGGCGCTGCCGTCGGTGGGCAGGCCGAGGGTCAGCGTCTCGGGGGAGTGGTGGACGGCGCGGCCGGCCAGCCGGAGGTAGGCGGCGTGGCTGGTGACGACCAGGTCGATGCGGTGGCCGGAGACCCGGCCCTTGAGGTCGGCGGCGGTGCCTTCGGCGGCGACGCGGCCCTTGTCCAGCAGGACGATCCGGTCGGCGAGGCGGTCGGCCTCCTCCAGGTACTGCGTGGTGAGCAGGATGCTCGCGCCGCGCTCCGCCAGCCCTCGGACCACCTGCCACAGCTCCTGGCGGCTGCGCGGGTCGAGGCCGGTGGTCGGCTCGTCCAGGAAGAAGACGCCGGGCTCCGGTGAGCCGACGAGCCCGGCGGCCAGGTCCAACCGGCGGCGCATGCCACCGGAGTACGTACGGGCCGGCCGCCGGGCCGCCGCGGTGAGGTCGAAGCGCTCCAGCAGCTCCTCGGCCCGGCGGCGGGCGGCGGAGCGGGTCAGGCCGGTGAGCCGGCCCATCATCCGCAGGTTCTCCGCGCCGGTCTGGGTCTCGTCGACGGCGGCGAACTGGCCGGTGAGGCTGATCGCGCGGCGCACCGCGCTCCGCTCGGCGACGACGTCGTACCCGGCGACGCGGGCGGTGCCGGAGTCGGCGGTGGTGAGCGTGGCGAGGATCCGTACGGAGGTGGTCTTGCCGGCTCCGTTCGGGCCGAGCAGCGCGAAGACGCTGCCGTGTCCGACGCGGAGGTCGAGGCCGTCCAGGACACGGACGGCGGGCTCTCCGCGCTTTCCGTGGCTCCCGTAGGACTTGGTGAGGCCGTACGCCTCGATGGCGTACCCGTTCTTCTCGGTGCTCGGGCTGGTCATGGTGGCTGGCCCCCTTCTGCGTATGACATACGCGTTTTTGCGTAAGCATTACGCAACTCTAGGATGGGGTCAAGGCGCACAGGCGTGGCGGGACGCGGGCAAGGGGATGCGGTGGCGGAGAAGAGCAGCACCGGCGGCGGTGACCTGCCGGCCTCCATCGAGGCCGCCTGGGGGCTGCGGGAGCGCCCGGCGAAGGGGCCGAAGCCCGGTCTGAGCCTGGAGCGGATCGTGTCGGCGGCGGTGGCCGTGGCGGCGGCCGAGGGGCTCGCGGCGGTGTCGATGGGCCGGGTCGCGCAGGAGGTCGGCGCCTCCACGATGTCGCTGTACCGGTACGTCTCCGCCAAGGACGAGCTCTACGTCCTGATGCAGGAGGCGGCCATCGGCCCGCCGGCTCCGCTCGCCGCACTGGAGGCCGGCGCGGGCTGGCGCGAGGCGCTCACCGAGTGGGCCACCGGGCAGCGCGAGCAGTTCCTCGCCAACCTCTGGGTTCTCCGCATCCCGATCGGCGGCCCGCCCGCCACGCCGAACTCGCTCGCCTGGTGGGAGCAGGGGCTGCAGGCGCTGGAAGGCAGTGGGCTCGGCGAGGGCGACAAGATCTCGGTGATCCTGCTGATCTCCAACTTCGTACGGAGCGAGGCGCTGCTGATGAGCGACCTCGCCGCCGCCGTCACCGCGCGCGGCAGCTCTCCGGAGGAGGTGGTGGCCGGCCATGAGCGCACCTTGCGGCGGCTGGTCGACCCGGCCCGCCATCCGGCGATCCACCGGCTGCTGGCCTCCGGCGTGATGAGCGAACCGGACGACCCGGACTACGAGTTCACCTTCGGTCTGGCGACCCTGCTGGACGGCGTCGAGACGCTGATCCGGAGCACGGGCACGTCCTAGGAGGTGCCCGTGCTGTCGTGCTCGCGACATCAAGTCCGGCCGAGGTCAAGGGCGTACGCTTCATGGTCATGAGCGCAGAGAACGGCGGCGGCGGAAACGGAAACGGAAGCGCCGCCGGGACGGTGGGAGAAGGGACGCGGGAGCGGGCGGAACCGGCGGCCCCGCCCCGGATCAGTCTGCGCGAGCGGAAGAAGCAGCTGACGTACCGGGCGATCTCCGACGCGGCGATCGCGATGTTCCTGGAGCGCGGCTTCGACAAGGTCTCCGTGGCGGAGGTGGCGGCCGCGGCGGACATCTCCAAGCCGACGCTCTTCCGCTACTTCCCGGCCAAGGAGGACCTCGCGCTCCACCGCTTCGCCGACCACGAGGACGAGGCGGCCCGGGTCGTCGCCGCCAGGACCTCCGACGAGAGCCCGCTGGACGCGCTCCGTCGCCACTTCCTGGCCGCGCTGGACCGCCGCGACCCGATGACCGGCCTCTGCGACGTCCCTCAAGTCCTCGCCTTCCACCGCCTGTTGTACGGAACGCCCGCACTGGTCGCCCGCCTCCACGCCTACCAGGGGCGCTCCGAGGCGGCCCTCGCCCGAGCCCTCGGCGGCGGAGTCACCGCCCGCCTCGCGGCCGGCCAGATCATCGCCGTCCTGCGCATCCTGGCCGAGGAGAACTGGCGCCGCATCGACACGGGCGAGAGCGCGGACGCGGGGTACCCGGGCGCGGTGCGGGCGGCGGAGGAGGCGTTCGTGCAGCTGCGGAGAGGGCTGGAGGGGCCGTAGTCACGGGGCGGTGGCCGCGGCCGGAGCCGGGTCGCGGTGGCCGGTTTCCCGGCGCAGCGTCAGGAACGCCACGGCGAAGGCCGCCGCGAGGAGTGCCGCGCCGACGGTGAACGCCAGCCGGTAGCCGCCGGTCAGCGCTTCGGCGGACGGGTGGCCGGCGGCGCTGAGCGCCTCGGTCCGCCCGGCGGCCAGAGTGGAGAGGACGGCGACGCCGAGAGCCATGCCGATCTGCTGGGTGGTGTTGAAGAGCCCGGAGGCCAGCAGCATCACCGGGAGCAGATCGGTCACGTATTCCGGTGTCCGGAGCGAACCTGGTCCAGATGCTGATGGTGGCCGCGCTGTTCTCGTTCCAGGTCGTGGTGGCGCTCCACCTGCAGAAGGTCCTCGGTTACGGGGCCGCCGCGACCGGTCTGGCGATGCTTCCGGCCGCCGTCGCCATCGGGGCCGTATCGCTCGGCCTCTCGGCCCGGCTGTCCGCCCGTCTCGGTGAGCGGACCGTCATGACGGCCAGCGTAGCGGTTCGATCCGTGATGGATCATCCGGAAAGGGACGAGTGCTGCCTCTCGGCGGCCTCGTCCGCGTACGGTCCCAAGGCCCGCCGCAGGTCCGCCGGCTCGCGGTACAGCACGCCCGTCATGCCGAGGGCGGTGGCCGCGTCGATGTTCTCCTGGCGGTCGTCCACGAACAGGCACCGCCGGGCCGGTACGCCGGCCCGTTCGGCGGCGATGCGGTAGATGGCCGGGTCCGGCTTGGCCACCTGCTCCACCGCGCTGCTCACCACCGCGTCGGCCAGGTCCGTGAGGCCCAACAGAGCCAGGTCGGCGTCCAGTTGGAGGGTCGCGTTGGTGACGAGCACCAGCGGGACGTGCGCGCGCGCCCGCCGCAGCAGCGCGACCACCTCCGTATCGGCGCGGAACGGCGCGTCGGCCAGCGCGCGTCCGAGCGTGCGGGCCGACTCCGTGTCGCCGTTCAGCCGCTCGGCGAGGCCGGTGGTGATGGCTTCGACCCAGGCGTCGGGAGTGATGCGGCCGAGGAGGAGCGGGAGGTCGATCTCGGGGGCGTAGGCGATCTCCGTCGTCGTGCCCACCGGCAGTCCGGCCGCGCGCTCCAGAGCGGCGAGGGGCTCGGTGTCGTAGAAGCGGATCACGTTGTCGAGGTCGCAGAGCACGGCACCCGGTGCCGGAAACTGATTGGAGAGTTGATGATTAAGTTCTTGATGGTTAAGCAAGTTGACGATAGCTTTCTCTTGAGCCGGTCGCGTGCCGACGGCCGGACGTGTGCCGGCAGAGGGAGACAACCATGACCACCACCGCATCAACCACACCCGCGGCCACCGCCCGTGACCTCGGCCTGGCCCATTACGCGGCCCGCGGCGTTCTGGAGCACGTACTGGCCCGGCACGGCGCCACGTTCCCGCAGCAGATAGCCCTGCGCGCCGCCGTCACCTCCGACGCCCCGCAGACCCCGGACGACCTCCTCGCCCGGGTCCAGGAGTCGCTCAAGGCGGATCCGGTCGGCATCCGCGCCGCATTCGATGAGCTCCGGGCCGAGCGGCTGCTCGTCGCCGACGGTATGCACCTTCGCCCCACGGACGCGGGACGCGAGCTCCTCGCAGCCGTCGCCGCGGAGACCGCCCCCATCTCCGCCCGCGTCTGGGGCGGGATCCCGGCCGAGGACCTGGCCGCCGCCGGCCGCGTCCTCGCGCTGGTCACCGAGCGTGCCAATGCGGAGCTCGCGGCACTGACCGCCTGACCCACCGGGCCTGCGCCCCCGTACAATCGACCTCCCGGTTCCGAAGGGGGAGGGCGATCGTGCGAGTCGAACCCGGCGGCGGGACGCGGGGCCCCGACGCGGAGACCGTGACCGAGGCCGAGGAGACGGCTGAAGTCCCCGGCGCTCTGCCGGAAGCGCTCACCGGGTTCGTCGGCTACCTCCTGCGCCGCGTCTTCGCGCAGTTCACGACCTCCACGGACGGCCCCGACGACGGCTCCCGCGACTTCCTCGTCCTCGACGCGCTGACCGGCGGCGACTGGGTCTCGCAGCTCGACCTGGCCGAGCGCCTCGGTATCAACCGGACCATCATGGTCGGCGTCATCGACCGCCTGGAGGGCCGGGGCCAGGTGCTCCGCACCCGTAATCCGGACAACCGCCGCCAGTACATCCTCTCCCTCACCGACGAGGGCCGCTCCGCCGTGGAGGCGGGCCGCCGAGCCGTCGCCGAGCGGGACGCGCGCCTCACCGCCGCCCTCAGCCCCGACCAGGTCGCGCGCCTCAACACGCTCCTGGCGCGGCTGCTCCCGCAAGGCACGCAGGACCTCGTGCAAGGCACCGAGCACCTCGTCGAACAGGCCCACCACCGGCTGCGCCGCCTCGGCGACGAGAAGCTGGCCGGCACGGGCCTGCGCGTCCGCCACTACGGGCCCCTCTCCATCCTCGCCACCCACGGACCCTGTCCGCAGCGGCGCCTGGCCCAGGAGCTGGCCATCACCGGGCCCGCCGCCTCGCAGCTGGTGGACGAGCTCGTGGACGGCGGCATGGTCCACCGCGGCCGCGACCCGCACGACCGGCGCCGGCACGCCCTGGAGCTCACCGGGCTCGGGCACATCCAGCTGAAGGCGGTCGCCGAGGCCGTAGGCATGCTGGCCGCCGACATCGCCGAACTGCTCGGCACCGGCGGCGAGGACGAGCTGCGGGCCCTGCTCGGCCGGCTCCTCGAACCGGCGCACCCGGGGGCCGCCGAGGCGACCGCACGGCGAGACTGAGGACCGGCGCACGGCGAGACTGAGGCCGGGCCGCTTCACTCGCGCCCGGTCAAGCCCGGTCACACCGGGGCGCCTCCGTTCGCGCCGGGGCGCTTCCGTTCACGCCGGCGAGGCGAGCCGTACCGCCTGGCTCTCGCCGTCGGAGAGGAGTCCGCCAACTCCCGCCCTTCCTCGCCGAGTTCTTCCCGCTCGGCTCGGGAGAACGGCCGCAGCGGCGTGACGACCACCGTGTCCTTGCCCGTCCCGGTCGCTCCCGCCTCCACGTCCCAGGTCGCCGAGACCCGGCCGTCGACCAGGACGACCCGGGCACCGGCGACCGACAGGCCACGGTCGGCGTCGTCGATGATCCGGGTGCGGTCGTCGTAGCCGAGGATCGCGTTGTCGAAGGCGGGCAAGAACCTTACGGGCGCCGGGGTTTCGGGGTCCGGGCGCGGCGCGTCGGGGAGGTCCAGCAGCTCGCGGCCGCGCTCGTCACGGAAGGTGACCAGCTCGGGTCGGAGGGCGGCGACCGCGCGCGGCAGCCCGGCCAGACCGGACCAGGCACGTACGTCGGCGGTGGCGGCGGGCCCGTACGCGGCGAGATAACGCCGTACGAGCTCCTGCCCCACCGGATCCGAACCGTCGTCCTCCGCAGGCAGCGGATCGACCTCGCGCCCCAGCCAGGACGAGACCAGCGCGTTGCGCACGCCCGCCTTCGTCCGCCACACACCGCGCGGCGGCAGCTGCACCATCGGCAGGACACCGGCGACGAGCATCTCGCCGAGCGGCCGCGTGCCCGGCTCCGGCCACCGGTCGGCGACCGCGCGGGCCAGCTCGGCCATGGATCGGGGTTCGCCGTCGGCCAGCACCGCCCGTCCGGCCGCCGCGAGTTCGTCGAGGTCGACCCCGGCGAGCTCGCGGCGGTAGACGCCGAGCACGCGCTGCCGCAGCAAGGCGTTGTGGCGGGCCCGCCAGGCGAGGACGTCCTCGGCGGTGACGAGGTGCACGGTGCGGCGCATGAGGTGGGTGCGTACGACGTGACGACCGGTCAACAACTCTGAAAGCGTGCCTGGTTGAAACGCGCGCAACCGCGACCAGAGCCCGGTGAAAGGCTCCTGCGGCTCCTGCGCCTGCAATCCGCAGAGGTGCGAGACGGCGTCGAGAGCCGGCAGGTCGGCCCGGTCGAGTAGCAACTGCCGTGCGAGCGTCGCCCGGTTGAGCGCGCGGGCGTCGAGCACCGGCGCTTGCGTACGGCTCACGTCGCGGTGTGCCCGTCGATCGCCTCGCGCAGGATGTCCGCGTGGCCGGCGTGCTGGGTCGTCTCGGCGATGACGTGGATCAGGACGCGGCGGGCGCTGCGTACGGCTCCGGGCTCGTTCCACGGCACGTCGGGCAGCGGGTGCGTGACGGAGAGGTCGGGGAGGCCGGCGACGAGCTTCTCGGTGCGGGCGGCGACCTCCTCGTACCGCGCGAGAATGCCGGCCAGCGTCTCGCCGGGCAGCACCTGGAAGTCGGCCTGCCGGTCGATGGCCCACTGCGGAAAGGTGTGGGCGGTTCCGGCGGCGAAGTCCTCCCAGGTCACACCGTCGGGCAGGTCGAAGGACATGGCGGAAGGGCCGTCGAC
Organism: Streptomyces sp. NPDC006174; assembly: GCF_040614075.1. Classification (NCBI taxonomy): domain Bacteria; kingdom Bacillati; phylum Actinomycetota; class Actinomycetes; order Kitasatosporales; family Streptomycetaceae; genus Streptomyces; species Streptomyces sp. NPDC006174. The sequence continues at coordinate 79,088 of NZ_JBEXTJ010000014.1, forward strand.
CACGAAGTTCAGCCAGCCCTCCTCGGTCGAGGTGACGTGCTTGATCAGCCCGCCCAGGCAGAGCGCGCTGACGGTCGGCCGCTCGGCGATCTGCTCGTCGCTGAGCCCGTGCACGGTACGGATCAGGGCGCCACGCGCCTCGGCCAGCTCGGCGATGAGGTCGGCGCGCTCGCCGTCGAGGGCGGGGGAGGAGGTCATGGTCATCTGGCCTTTCGCTTCGTCTCGCTTCGTACGCGTGGTCGCGTTCTCGGGCACGGATTCACCATCCCAGGAGAAGAGGACAGGTTGTGTCCGCTACTCCGGGCACCATGGATGTCATGCAGAAAACTTCAGCGCGGCTGCTGTCGCTGCTCTCCCTGCTCCAGACGCGCCGGGACTGGCCGGGAGCGCTGCTGGCCGAACGGCTGGACGTCACGCCGCGTACCGTACGCCGCGATGTGGACCGGCTCCGTGAGCTCGGCTATCCGGTCGTGGCGATGAAGGGCCCGGACGGTGGTTACCGCCTGGACGCGGGTACGGAACTGCCGCCGCTCCTCTTCGACGACGAGCAGGCCGTGGCCCTGGCGGTGGCCCTCCAGATCGCGACCGCCTCCGGCGCGGGCATCGAGGAGGCGGCGGCCCGCGCGCTGAACACGGTCCGCCAGGTCCTGCCCGCCCGGCTCCGCCACCGCGTCGACACGCTCCAGGTCACAGCGGTGGACCGCCCGACGAGCCGCCCGGAACCGCAGGTGGACGGCGGTGTACTGATGGCGCTGGGGGCGGCGGTGCACGCACGCGAGGTGCTGCGCTTCGACTACAGCCCGGTGTCGCTGCCGCGCTCGGGGGTGGTGCCGAGCCCGGGGCCGGGGCCGAGCGCGAGTCCGGGGCCGAGCCAGAGCGCGAGTCCGAGTCCGAGTCCGGGCCCGAGCCAGAGCGCCAGTCCGAGTCCGGGCCCGAGCGCGAGTCCGGGCCCGAGCCCGGCATCGGCGCCGCTGTCCCCGCCCCGCCGTGTGGAGCCGCACCACCTCGTCACCTGGGGCCGGCGCTGGTACCTCGTGGCCTGGGACCTCGAACGCGCCGACTGGCGGACCTTCCGCGCCGACCGGATCGTCCCGCGCACGCCCACCGGCCCGCGCTTCACGTCGCGTGAGCTGCCCGGCGGGAGCGTGGCGGCCTTCATCACCGCCCGGTTCCGTGGCGCGGCCGCCGCCACCGAGGACGACATCGGCGGATGGCCCTGCCGAGGCGAGGTGATCCTCGCTCTCCCCGCCGCCGAGGTCGTCCGCCATACGCGTGAGGGGATCGTCGAGGAACTCGGCCCGGACCGCTGCCGTCTCGTCCTGGGCTCCTGGTCATGGCTCGGTCTTGCCACCGCGATCGGCAGGTTCGACGCCGGCATCGAGGTGATCGGCCCACCTGAACTCCGCTCGGCCTTCGGCCGGTTGGCGACCCGGTACGCGGCAGCAGCAGAACCGCCCGACCGTGACCGGTGACGCGTCAGCCGGCCAACTCCCCGAGGAGCGCCCAGGTACGCCGCCGATCCGCCTCTCCGGCGACCTCCGTCCCCGCGAAGACGACCTCGGTGGCTCCCGCGTCCCGGTAGCGCCGGACCTCCGCGGCGACCGTCTTCTCGTCGCCGATGACCGCCACATCGGAGGCCTGCCTGCCGCCGGAGAGCTCGATGACCCGCATGTAGGACGGGATCTTCTCGTAGAACGCCAGCTGCTCGGTGACCCGTTCGCGTACGGAGTCGACCTCGTCGGTCACGACACCGTTCACCAGCGCGACGATCCGCGGCGCGGGCCGCCCGGCCGCCTCGGCCGCCGCGGTGACGGCCGGGACGATGTGTTCGGCCAGGGCGCGGGGCCCGGCGAGATAGGGCAGGATCCCGTCGGCCAGCTCGCCGCTGACCCGGAGCGCCTGCGGTCCCATCGCGGCGACGAGCAGCGGCACTCCGGCCTCGGCGCCCGGGACGCGCGCGGGGATCGGAGTGGTTGCGGTGAGCAGCTCGCCGTGGAAGTCGGCGGTCCCGGTCTCGGTCAACTGCCGGAGTGCGGTGAGGAATTCGCGCAGCCGGGCGATGGGCCGCTCGAAGGGGATCCCGAAGCCGCCTTCGACGAGGTGCTTGGCGCCGAGGGCCAGCCCGAGGTGGTAGCGGCCGTGGGTGGCGGCCTGCGCGGTCTGGGCCTGGCTGGACACGAGGAGAGGGTGGCGGCCGAAGATGGGGATGGCGGAGGTCCCGACCTGCAGGCCGGGCACCTCCCGCCCGACGATCCCGGCGAGCGCGGGCGAGTCCACGCCGAACCGCTGCCCGAACCACGCCGACCGCAGCCCGGCGGCCGCCGCCTCTCGGGCGAGCTCCACGGTGGAGTCGATCTCGTTCTCGGCGTCGCGCGCGTTGAGTGCTACTCCAATAGCCATACGGGTTCCAACAGGCTTCGGCAGCAACGGAATTCCGCACGCGTGTGAAGGCTGCTCGTCATTCGTATGAACGGCCGCACCACCGGAGTCGAAACCCTCCTAGGGGTACGAACTCACCGGCCCCGCTCCAGCAGCTCCACGACCCGGTGGTAGCCCTCCGCGCCATGACCGAGCTCGATGGCCTGCCGGGCGAGGCCTTCGGCGGCGCGCATGACGCCGGCGTCGATGCCGTGGGCTTCGGAGGTGTGGATGACGTGGGCCATGGTGGACGCCGTGGAGGTGAGCGGGCTGCCCTCGTCGGAGAACGTCCCTTCGTCCACCTCCTCCGCGACCTCCGTGAAGATGGCCGGAAGGATGGCGCCGATGCCCGCGGCGAAGGGCGCCAGCTCCCGCGCGGTGATGCCTTCGGCCCGCGCGACGGCCAAGGCGTGGTGGAAGCCGGACATGGCGGTCCAGAAGATGTCGAGCAGCGCGATGTCGTAGGCCGCCGCCCGGCAGATCTTCTCGCCGAGATGGGTGTGGGTGCCGCCCAACACGTCCAGCGCGGACCGGTGTTGGCGGTAAAGATCCTCGGGCCCGCTGTAGATGAGGACGGCGTCCGGGGTCCCGATGGTCACGGTCGGCGTCATGATCGCACCATCCAGGTACCGGACACCGTGCTCGGCCGCCCACGCACCGGCATCCCGGGCCCGGCCAGGCGTGTCGGCCGTCAGATTGACCACCGTACGACCCTTGAGCGCACCGGCGACGGCGTCGCGCCGCAGGATCGCGTCCACGGCGTCGTAGTTCACCACGCAGACGACGGTCAACGCGCTCGCGGCGACGGCCTCCTCGGCCGAGGAGGCGCTGACCGCACCCCGATCGACCAGCTCCCGGTCCCGCCCCGGAGTCCGGTTCCAGACGGTGGTCCGCACTCCGGCATCGAGGAACGCGCCCGCGAGGGCCCGCCCCATGGGTCCAAGGCCGATGACGGTGACGGTGACGGCAGACTGTTCCTGCTGTTCCTGCTGTCCAAGCGACAGAGACATGACTCAACTCCCTGAAATAATAGGTACTTATCCAACGAATGGGGCGATGATGACGCGCAGCCGCGCACAGGACCCGGACGTCTGCGGGGTAACCGCAGCGATCGCCGTGGTCGACGGAAAGTGGAGACGGGCCTGATCTGGCTGCTGGAATCCGGCCCGCGCCGCCCGGGCGAACTACGCCGCCAACTGCCGGGCCTCAGCGAGAAGGTGCTGACTCAGGCGCTCCGCGACATGGAGACCGACGGGCTGGTGCACCGGGAGGTGCACGACGTGCTGCCGCTGAAGACGACGTACTCGCTGACGGCGGACGGCAAGGAACTGGCCGAGCTCCTGGACAACCTCTCCGACTGGGGCCACCGCCGCGTACGGAGACTCGCCGAATCCCGCTCGGCCTCCTGAAGCACCACGCCCTTTCCTCTCCTCGGCCTCCACCAGGATCGGCGGTCCGCCGGCCGTTGCCCAGTACGCACAAAAAGGTGGACAGGAGGTACGGGCCGCTATCGTGCGGCCGTGACCAGCACCGACCAACGCCCGCTTCTGTTCCTGGACGTCGACGGACCTCTCATCCCGTTCGGGGCGACGCCGCGGCAGTACCCGGACGGATATCCGACGTACCGCTCGGCTCACTCGGCCTCGGTTCTCCGGTCCGCTGCCGCGAACCCGCTCCTGACCAGGATCGATCCGGCGCACCGTCCGCGACTGGCGGCGCTGGGCTACGAGTTGGTGTGGGCGACGACATGGATGGCCGACGCCGACGAGTGCGTCGCGCCTTGGCCGGGCCTGCCGGACCTGCCCGTGGTGGCCTGGCCGGAGGATTCCGCCGAGGATGAGCAGGACGGCCTCCACTGGAAGACCCGCGCCCTGGTCGTCCGGCCACCCGCCCCCGTACGCGTGGCGCGCGACACTATTGCAAGCATGCGCTTGCAATAGTTAGCGCAGGTGTTGCAGTATCGAGTCATGGCATCACTCAACGTCGGCAATCTCGGCGAGTACCTCCGGGAGCAGCGCAACGCCGCGCAGCTCTCGTTGCGGCAGCTCGCCGATGCCGCCGGGGTGTCGAACCCCTACCTCAGCCAGATCGAGCGCGGCCTGCGCAAGCCCAGTGCGGAAGTGCTGCAGCAGGTCGCCAAGGCGCTGCGGATCTCGGCCGAGACCCTCTACGTACGGGCGGGAATCCTCGACGAGCGGGAGCGGGAGGAGCTGGAGACGCGAGCGGTGATTCTCGCCGATCCGTCGATCAACGAGCGGCAGAAGAACGTCCTGCTGCAGATCTACGACTCCTTCCGCCGCGAGAACGGGTTCGTACCCGAGGCGGAAGTGACACCCGAGCCGGACGAGGCGCTCAAGGCCGATGCCAGGAAAGACGACAACCCTCACAGCTAGTAGCAGCTGCTTCTGATGATCCGGGAGGACCACAGTCATGGCCATCACCGATGACCTGCGCAAGACCCTCACCGACCGCACCCCCCTCTACTTCGCCGCCGGCACGGCCGACCTCGCCGTGCAGCAGGCGCTCAAGGTTCCGGCGCTGATCGAGCAGCTGCGGGCCGAGGCGCCCGAGCGGTTCGAGGCGGTGCGCAACACCGATCCCAAGGTCGTGCAGGAGAAGGTGACCGCGCAGGCCAAGGAGGCCCAGGCCACCGTGCAGGCGAAGGTCACCGAGGTGTTCGGGGCGCTCGACGCCGCCGACCTGAAGAAGCTGGGCGAGAACGCTCAGGACCTGGCTCTGCGCAGTGTCGGCATCGCCGCCGAGTACGCGGTGCGCGCCCGGGAGACGTACGAGAAGGTCGCCGTCCACGGTGAGCAGGCCGTGCGGACCTGGCGTGGCGAGACGGCCGACGAGATCGTCGAGATCGCCGCCGTGGTGGAGGCCGACCCGAAGCCCGCGACCAAGAGCGAGCCGAAGCCCGCGGCCACGACCAGGAGCGCGCCCAAGCCGGCCGCCGTGAAGCCGACGGCGGTGAAGCCCGCGGCCGCCGCCAAGCCCGCCGCCCCGGTCAAGGACGCGTCCGCCGCCGAGGCCGCGACCGCTCCCGCCAAGAAGGCGCCCGCGCCGCGCAAGCCCGCCGCCAAGAAGACCACGCCGCCCGCCGGCAAGTGACCCCGGCGGATCCGACCCGTACGCAGGAAGCGTGACCGGGGCCTCAAAGGCGGGTACGTACGAAGCGTGACCGGGGCGCGAGGCGGGCACCTTTACCGGTGGCCGGTTCGTTCTCCCGGTACCTTGGCCTTCTCGGCCGCAGGGCGCTCATCCACTCACTAGGCGGTTCACACCATGTTGCTCTCCGCATTCGGCTCACTCCTCCGGCTGCTCTACCTGGGCATGCTGGTGCTGGCCGTGGTCGCCTTCGTCTTCGCGGCGATCGCCCGGGAGGACGCCTACCGGGCCGCCGACAAGAAGAAGAAGTCCTTCTGGCTGATCCTTCTCGGCGTCGCCGTCGCCGTGAACCTGCTCATCCCGTTCCTCTTCCTCCAGCTGGCGGGCGTGGTCGCGTCGATCGTGTTCATGGTCGACGTGCGGCCCGCGCTCAAGGAGGTCTCGGGTGGCAGCGGTGGTGGCCGGCGCGGCGGATCCAGCAGCGACGGGCCCTACGGGCCGTACAACGGCGGGCGCTGAGCGCTCGCGGCGGCGGGAGCCGTGGGAGTGGCCGATACGGGGCCGGGGCGCGAGGCGCTCCGGCCCCGTCGCCGTATCCGCTCCGGGTCGCGGCCCAGCAGCAGCACCGCCACGTCGTCCGTCAGCTCGCCGCCGTGTCGCTCCCGCACCTCGGCGACCGCGGCCTCCAGCAGATCCTCGCCCGTCAGCCCCTGCTCCAGCCGGCTGTTGACCATCGCGACCATGCCGTCCTGGCCGAGCCGCTGACGGGAGCCCGGGCCGACGCGGCCCTCGATCAGCCCGTCCGTGTACATCATCAGGCTCCACTCACCGCCCAGCTCCACCTGGCGGCGCGGCCACCTGGCGCGCGGCAGCAGCCCGAGCGCCGGGCCGCCGTCCTCGTACGGGAGCAGCCGCGCCGGCCGGCCGTGGCGGGCCAGCAGCGGTGCCGGGTGGCCGGCCAGGCAGAGTCCGGCGCGGCGGCCGTCGGGCGCGATGTCCACGGTGCAGAGCGTCGCGAAGATCTCCTCGCTCTGCCGCTCGTGCTCCAGCACCTGCTGGAGCGTCGAGAGCAGCTGGTCACCGCAGAGCCCGGCCAGCGTCAGCGCCCGCCAGGCGATCCGCAGCTCGACGCCGAGCGCCGCCTCGTCCGGGCCGTGGCCGCAGACGTCGCCGATCATCGCGTGGACCGTGCCGTCCGGCGTGCGCACGGTGTCGTAGAAGTCGCCGCCGAGGAGCGCGCGGCTGCGGCCGGGCCGGTAGCGGGCCGCGAAGCTCAGGTCGGAGCCGTCCAGGAGCGGGGTCGGCAGGAGGCCGCGTTCCAGGCGGGCGTTCTCCTGCGCGCGCAGGCCGGACTCCGTCAGCTGGTGCTGCGCGATGTCGGCGCGCTTCCGTTCGACGGCGTACCGGATGGCGCGGCTCAGCACCCGCGCGTCCAGCTCGCCGCGGAAGAGGTAGTCCTGCGCACCGACCCGTACCGCCTCGGCCGCCAGCTCCGTGTCGTCCTGCGCGGTCAGCACGAGGACCGCGTGGAGCGGTGCGATCCGCAGTACGTGGGTGAGCACCGCCAGCTCGTCGGCGCGGGAGGGTGCGGGCTCCGGGCGGTGTTCGGGTGCGGCGGGGGTCGCTGTGGTGGCCGGTACGGGCAGCGCGAGGTCCAGCAGGATGCAGTCGACGTCGTCGGTGAGCAGCCGGTCGGCCTCGGTGAGGTTGCGGGCGGTACGGATACGGACCCGGGTGCCGGCCGCCGCCGAGAGCTCCGGCCCCGTGATGCTGCCCGCCGGGTCGCCCTCGATCACCAGGACGGTGAGGCCGGCTCCGTGGTCGGCGCCATGGTTGGTCTCCGCAGCGGGAACGTCACGTTGTTGCGGTACGGGTACGGGCATCGGTTCGGGTCCTCCCCTCCCCCCGAGGGCGCGACGGGACGCCGATCGACGAACCGCCAGTCGGGGACGATAGCGGTCCCCGGCGGGAGAACGGAATGGCGCACGGAGATCGGCCCCTGTCATATGCGCCGTCATAAGCCGCTTCCTGGCACGGATCCGGCGGGATGGGGCGCGAGCGGGGCGGGCGGGAGCCCATGACATACATCACCCGCGTGCGCCTGCTCCGGAGTCCGTGACGTGGCGCCGCTCACGTACTCCCGAAGACCCCCGGGACTCCTACTTGTCCGGCCGGACAACCCCGAGGATCTTCATCGAGCCCGCGCCCGCCAGTGTCACGTGGCGGCCGGGGCGCGGGGAGTGGACGATCGCGCCGTCGCCGACGTACATCCCGACGTGGCTGGCGTCGGCGTGGTAGATGATCAGGTCGCCGGGGCGCATGTCCTGGATGTCGATGCGCGGGAGCAGCCGCCACTGCTCCTGCGAGGTGCGCGGGATCGGCCGGCCGGCCGCGGCCCAGGCCTGCGAGGTCAGTCCCGAGCAGTCGTACGAGCCCGGGCCCGTGGCCCCCCATACGTACGGCTTGCCTATCTGCGCGGTCGCGAAGGCCACCGCCGCCTTGCCGGCCGCGGTCGTCGCGCCGCTGACGGCGACGTTCGGCGCGGGCCGGGTGGCGAGCCAGGCGGACTGGGCCCTGTTCGCGGCGTCCTGCTCCAGCTGGCGGAGCCGGGTCCGCTCCTCCTTCTCCAGCTGCAGTTCGAGCTTCTCCGCCGCGGCTATCTGCGCGTTGATCTTCTTCTTGGCCTTGGCCTGCTCGACCCGGTTCGTCTCCAGCTTCTGCCAGTTGGTGCTGGCGTCCTGGGTGTACGTCCGCAGGTCCTCCTGGGTCCGGTTCAGCTCGGCCAGGACCGTCTTGGTCGCCTGCTGGCTGGTGCGGACCTTGTTGACGCCGTCCAGGAAGAGCCGCGGGTCGTCGCTGAGGACCAGCTGGGCGCCGGGCGGCAGGCCGCCGTTGCGGTACTGCTCGCGCGCCTGGGCGCCGGCGCGGTCCTTCAGCTCGGCTATCCGGGCCTGGCCGTCGACGATCGCCTTGGCCAGCTTCACGATCTCGCCGGACTGCTTCTCGGCCTGCTCCTGCGCCAGGTTGTACGCGTCCGTCGCCGCTCCGGCCTTCCGGTAGAGCGTCTCGATCTGCTCGCGGATCTTCTCCAGATCCTCCTCGGAGGAGGTGGGCGCGGCGGGCGCCGAGGCGGAAGGAGACGGCGACGAGTCCGGCATCGGTGCGGCCATCGCCTGGACCGGAACGGTCAGCAGGCCCAGCGCGCAGACCAGCGTGATGGCCGCGGCGGCACAGTGGCGTCGGTTCACAAGCTCCCCCAGCAAGAAACACCATCAAGACAAAAGCAACAGAGGCCGGACAGCCCGCACCTGACTTACCATCAGTAACATCCAGGCGACGTCGCGATCGTGCCATGTCGTCCCGTAAAGCAACAGAGGCAGTCACCATCCGGCGACAGAGTCGGCCGGTGTCCCGCGCCTCTTGATCCCCACCCTCAGGACGAACAGCACACAGGCGCCGTTCCCGTCCCTCCCCGGAAGAGCATACGTTCGCCCGATCGGGTGATCCTTCAGCGGTCGCCTCCGGGCCGCAGCGCGTCCCAGCTCACGGTCACCTCGCCCTGCCGCCACCGCCGTACGTCATCCGTCACCGGCCAGTGAGCCGACAGCGCCCGCACCGCCGCGATCCAGCGCTGTCGGGCGCCGAGCGACGCGTACGGCGAGGCCGCCGCCCACGCCCGGTCGAAGTCGCGCAGGAACGCGTGGACCGGCTCGCCCGGCACGTTCCGGTGGATCAGCGCCTTCGGCAGCCGCTCCGCGAGGTCGGACGGGCGCTCCAGCGAACCGAGCCGGGCCGCGAAGGTCACCGTCCGCGGCCCCTCCGGCCCCAGCGCCACCCACACATGCCGGCGCCCGATCTCGTCGCAGGTCCCCTCCACCAGGAGCCCCTCCGGCGCGAGCCGCGAGCGGAGCCGCGCCCAGACCTCGGCGACCTGGCCCTCCTCGTACTGGCGCAGCACGTTCGCCGCCCGGATGAGCGTCGGCCGCACCGCCAGCGGGATCTCGAACCCGCCGTGCACGAAGGTGAGCCCTTCCCGTTCGTACGGCTTCGCCGCGGCGACCCGCTCCGGGTCGATCTCGACGCCCGCCACGGCGGTGCGGGGCTCGGCGGTCCGCAGCCGGGCCAGCAGCTCGACGGCGGTCCAGGGCGCGGCCCCGTACCCGAGATCGACGGCCACCGGCGTCTCCGCGCGGCGCAGCGCCGGACCGTGCGCGGCGGCGATCCAGCGGTCCATGCGGCGCAGCCGGTTCGGGTTGGTGGTCCCGCGGGTGGCGGTGCCGATGGGGCGCTGGCGCATGCGGTGAGCGTATGCGACAGGGTGGCGGCGGATACCCGCAGGCGGAAGCGGCAGACGGATACGGGCGCCGAGCAAGCCGTGGCCGCACCAGCCTCCGCCTGCGGGCCGCACCAGCCTCCGTAATGATTTGGCAAAGCGGAAATGAAAGGCGGCATTCCGCTGTTCTCGCCCTTCGGAGGGCCCCGCGCCCCCTCGTGGCATGCCCTGAGTGAGGAGGACCGACGACGTGAGCCAGTACGTCTCCCGGCTCGGTTCCACCCGGACCGGCCCGCGCATCAGGTTCCCCGGAGGCTTCCCGGGCTCCTCCCGCAAGCCGCGCCGCATCGCGATGCTCTCCGTCCACACCTCACCGCTGCACCAGCCCGGCACGGGCGACGCGGGCGGGATGAACGTCTACATCGTCGAGCTGGCCAAGCGCCTCGCCGCGCTCAACATCGAGGTCGAGATCTTCACCCGGGCCACCACCGGCTCGCTGCCCCCCGAGGTCGAGCTGGCGCCCGGTGTCCTGGTCCGGCACGTCGACGCCGGGCCGTACGAGGGTCTCGCCAAGGAGGACCTGCCCGCCCAGCTCTGCGCCTTCACGCACGGCGTGATGCAGGCGTGGGCCGGCCAGCGCCCCGGCTACTACGACCTCGTCCACTCCCACTACTGGCTCTCCGGCCAGGTCGGCTGGCTCGCCGCCCAGCGCTGGGGCGTCCCGCTCGTGCACGCCATGCACACCATGGCCAAGGTCAAGAACGCCGCGCTCGCCCACGGCGACACCCCCGAGCCGGCCGCCCGGGTCATCGGCGAGACCCAGATCGTCCGCGCCTCCGACCGGCTGATCGCCAACACCGCCGAGGAGGCCGACGAGCTGGTCCGCTTCTACGACGCCGACCCGTCCTCCGTCGCCGTCGTGCATCCCGGCGTCAACCTGGACCGCTTCCGTCCGTTCCCCAAGGGCTCCGACAGGATCCGTCCAGGGGAGGCCCCATCCGCCCGCGCCGCCGCGCGGGCCCGACTCGGCCTGCCGCAGGACGCGCTGATCCCGCTCTTCGCCGGCCGCATCCAGCCGCTGAAGGCCCCGGACGTGCTGCTGCGCGCGGTCGCCGTCCTGCTGGACCGGGACCCGTCCCTGCGCTCGCGGATCGTGGTGCCGGTGGTCGGCGGGCCCAGCGGCAGCGGTCTGGCCAAACCCGAGGGGCTCCAGAAGCTGGCCGCGCGGCTCGGCATCGCCGACGTCGTACGGTTCCACCCGCCGGTGGGCCAGGACCGGCTGGCGGACTGGTTCCGGGCCGCGTCGGTGCTGGTCATGCCGTCGTACAGCGAGTCCTTCGGCCTGGTCGCCATCGAGGCCCAGGCGGCCGGTACGCCGGTGATCGCGGCGGCGGTCGGCGGGCTGCCGGTGGCGGTGCGGGACGAGGTCAGCGGCTTCCTCATACCGGGCCACGAGCCGGAGGCGTACGCCCGCGCACTGACACGGTTCGCGGTGGCGCCGGAGCTGGTGGAGCGGATGGGTGCGGCGGCCGCGGCGCACGCGCAGTCCTTCGGCTGGGACACGGCGGCCTCCGCCACCGCCGACGTGTACACGGCGGCGGTGGCCGACCACCGCCGCCGGGCGCGTACGCACCACGGCTGAGCCCCTCCTGCCTGCCATCCAGGGCTGACGTACGCTCGCTGCATGGCTGACGTACCAGAGGAAACAGCAGCGGCCCAGGTCATCGAGGCGACGCTGAACGACGCCGAGCTCGTCTGGGAGAGCCCCGCACCCGGCACCTACGTGGTGACCCTGCCCGGCACGCGCAAGCTCTCGACGACCTGCTCGCTCATCGTCGGCAAGCACTCCCTCTCCCTCAACGCCTTCGTCATCCGCCATCCGGACGAGAACGAGGCCGGAGTGCACCGCTGGCTCCTGGAGCGCAACCTCCGCCTCTTCGGCGTGAGTTACGCCATCGATCCGCTCGGAGACATCTACCTGGCCGGCCGGCTGCCGCTCTCCGTGGTCACGCCCGAGGAGCTGGACCGGCTGCTCGGCGTGGTCCTGGACGCGGCCGACGACTCGTTCAACACCCTTCTCGAACTGGGCTTCGCCAGCTCTATCCGCAAAGAGCACGCCTGGCGCGTCTCACGCGGCGAGTCGACGCGCAACCTCGACGCGTTCAGCCACCTGATCGAGCGTTCGCCGCGCGACTGACGGCGTCCAGGACCGGAGCGGCGTGCGCCAGCACCGTACGGATGCGGTCGACGGGGTACGGGAGTGGAGCCCGGTACGTCACGGCGTCGGCGAGCACGGCCTCGGTCATCGCGGTGAAAGCGGTACGCCAGGTGGCGGCGGGCGGCCCGAACGGCGCGGCGGGACAGCCGAAGCCACCGGGACCGGTGGTCGTGTGCAACCGCCCTATTAGGAAGCCGAGTTCGGTACGCAGTCGGGCCTCGTCGCCCGCGTCCTCCACCGCGTCCAGCTCGTGCCACGGGCAGCCGGGACAGGCGGTCATGACGAGGTACGCGCCGGTCGGCGCCGTGGGGTCGGGCTCGCTGTGGACGAGGCGAGGGGTCGCGGGGCCGCCGATGCCGGCTTTCGCGGCGGCGGTGGAGAAGGTGGCCCCGTTGACGAGGAGGTCGCGGTCGTACCGTAGGCCGCCGGAGTGCGGCGGAGGCACCTTCACCACCCAGTCGCGGCCGTCGGTGAGCGTGACGCGGGTGACGGTGTTGTAGGTGCCGCCGGTGAGCGGCGTGGAGGAGGCGAGGTCGCGGCCGTCGACGCCGAGGGCGCGGAGGATGCGGGGAGACGAGAGGCCGAGGTCGGGTCGGACACGTGGTTGACGTCCTTTCCGGCTGCGGCGCGGGCGGGTGGGGTTGTACGGCGGTTCCGCACCGTGCGTTCACAGGATGATCACAGCCGAATCACGATCACGGGAGAGGACCGTCGACCGGATCATCGCTCACAGGTTCGATCGTAAAGTGTGGATCACTGCGACGGTCCGTCCCGGGCGGCGTCGAAGTGCCGTACGGGTGAAGGGCGGTTGCTCCCCGAACCGGAGATGAAGAACCATGCGCGCCACCGCCGTACGCCGTACCGCCCTCGCCGCCTGCGCGGTCTCGCTGACCCTGCTGGCCACGGCCTGCGGCGGCTCGTCCGACGCCGACACCGACACGGGCGGCGGGAAGAACGACCAGGACGCCGCCACGAGCGGGAGCAGCTCGGCCCCGAAGGCCTCCGGAGCCAAGGCGCTCAGCGCCGCCGAGCTGGAGACCGCGTCGCTGAAGCAGGGTGACGTCGAGGGTCACAAGATCGCCGAGGCGGGCCCGGACGACGAGGTCCCGGCGGACCAGCTGAAGACCGACAAGGCGGAGTGCCTGCCGGTCGTCCACGCCATGTACGGCGCCGCGGAGGCCGGTTCGCAGGCCACCAGCAAGCGCAAGGTGATCACGGACCCGAAGGCGGGCGCCAAGAAGTCGCTGGAGGACATGACGGACGGCGAGGCCGAGGGCGCCCTGAAGGCGGCCTTCGACCTGACGTCGACCCTCGTCGCGCTGAACGCGTACGACGGGACGGCGGGCCCGGACACGTTCGCCGCGCTGAAGAAGGCCGCGACGGCGTGCGCGGGCGGCTTCACCGCGACGGTCGCGGGCGCTCCGCAGAAGATCGTCTCGATCACCGAGGAGAAGATCACCGGCGGCGACGAGGCGGCGGCCTGGACGCTCATCCAGGACGACGAGGGCGCGAAGGCGCCGTTCAAGCTGGTGGCGCTCCGTAAGGAGGGCGCCGTGGCGACGTTCTTCTCCTTCAACCTGGCGGCGGGCGGCGACGGCGGCGCGAAGTTCACCGTGCCGGCCGAGGTCGTGGCGGCACAGGCGAAGAAGCTCGGCTGATCCGCCTCCTCCGCCCCGGTGCCTCGGTGTCAGGGCAGAGGAACGAGCCGTACGACGGTGACGGTCAGCACGGACCGGGAGACGTAGTAGAGGACGATGGCCCCGGAGACGGTCGCCTCGCGCCGGTCGCGCTCGCTCTTGACGGCGGAGGAGGCGTGCCCGTACGGCTCCCTGCCCAGCGTGCGGGCCATCTCGTCTCGGAAGGACTGCCCGTCGCGCATCTTGGCCAGGGTGTCGTCGGCGGGCGGGGCGTAGGAGATGCGGAAGCTCAAGCGACGCTCCGCCTCTCGGCCTCGTCCTGCGCCAGCCGGTCCAGGATCTTCTCGGCCTCGGGATCGGGAACGGCCTCCAGCATCCAGTGCCGCATGACGGCCGAGATCTCGTGGACACCGGCCTCGTTGATGGCGAGGTCGAACTCCTCGCGTCTCTCCTCGGGAAGGGCCGCCCGGATGTCCGGGATGCTGTTGGGCACCTCGACCTCGGTACCTCCGACGAAGGTCTTCAGAGACTCGCCCATGATCGCTCTCCCCGATCTCCTCGCCCTTGGTGCCGCCACCCGTGTTCGCTGCCCCGGGGTCCTCCCCGCGCGGGGTTGTCCGCCGGACAGCTTGGGGACACCGTAGTGCGTGACGCCGCGAGTTCGGCCTCCGAACGCACGACCCGTGCGGGGCCGAAACGTGTTCGGACTCGCCCCGGACCGCCTGTTCGCCCGCACCCTCCGCGAACGCGACCGCCCCGCCCCGAGAACCGACCTGTTCCCTCGTCACCTTTGTCCGACTAGCACGGGGTTCGACGTGACGGGCACGCCTACCGGCGGCGGGCACGCCTACTAGGGTGTGCCCACCGACGGGGCAGAGGGGGCACATGGGCCCGGAGCGCAAGGAGCCGGCCGGCGTCGTATCCGAAGGCGGCTGGCGGGGGCGGCTGATACCCATCCCGCGACAGGGCGGGGAACCGGCCTTCCTGACGATCAGGGCCGGGGGACCGTTCAGCTGGTTCAGCGTCACCGGAGTGATCGACACCCCCGAACTCAGCTCCCAGGACGCCGCGATCGGGCTCTCCACCTACGGGTCGAAGGCCCTGCCGTTCATCGTCCCCGCCGAGTTCACCCATGTCCTGGTGAAGCGGAGCGGCTCGGGCTCCTCGGGCCTGGCCCGCTAATATCTGGACACGCTGCCGCAGGACCGGATCGGCGCCCTCGCCTCCACCGGGGAGACCCGGGCACGGGGCCCGCGCTCCTGCGCTGGGAGGGACCGCGCCGCGCTTTCGCCTTCACCCTCAACGGGCCCGAGAACTGGTCCTGGATCCAGGTCACGGACCGGCGGGGGAGGCCCGTGGCGGCGGAGCGGGAGGGCGATCTGCGCGGGCGCATCACCCTGTCGGCCCCCGGCCACGTCATGGTCCGCTCGGACGGACCCCCAGCCACTCCGCTTCGGTGAGGTCTTCGTTGTACGGGTCGAGGACGCCGACCCGGCCGGCTCGGGCCGATGGCGAACGGCCGGGGACGACGAAGAGCCCCTGCCCGCCGGGTGGGCCGGCGGGCAGGGGCTCGGAACGCGCTTCGGCTACTTCTTCTTGCCCTGGTTCTTCACAGCCTCGATGGCCGCCTTCGCCGCATCCGGGTCCAGATACGTGCCGCCCGGCTTCAGCGGCTTGAAGTCGGCGTCCAGTTCGTAGGAGAGCGGGATGCCCGTCGGGATGTTGAGGCCCGAGATGTCCTCGTCCGAGATGCCGTCCAGGTGCTTCACCAGGCCGCGGAGGCTGTTGCCGTGCGCGGCGACCAGGACCGTGCGGCCGGTCAGGAGGTCCGGGACGATGCTGTCGAACCAGTACGGGAGCATCCGGACCACGACGTCCTTCAGGCACTCCGTGTCCGGGCGCAGCTCCGGCGGGAGGTCCGCGTAGCGCGGGTCGTCGAACTGGCTGTACTCGTCGTCGCGGGCCAGCGCCGGCGGCGGGGTGTCGTACGAGCGGCGCCAGAGCATGAACTGCTCCTCGCCGAACTCCGCCAGCGTCTGGGCCTTGTCCTTGCCCTGGAGCGCACCGTAGTGGCGCTCGTTCAGACGCCAGGAGCGGCGGACCGGGATCCAGAGGCGGTCGGCGGACTCCAGGGCCAGCTGCGCGGTGCGGATCGCGCGGCGCTGGAGGGAGGTGTGCAGGACGTCGGGGAGCAGACCGGCGTCCTTGAGCAGCTCACCGCCGCGGACTGCTTCCTTCTCACCCTTTTCGGTGAGGTTGACGTCCACCCAACCGGTGAACAGGTTCTTCGCGTTCCATTCGCTCTCGCCGTGGCGGAGGAGGATCAGCTTGTACGGTGCGTCGGCCATGAGCCCGAGCGTAATCGAACCCACGCGCCCTCCGCGCGCCCGCCCGCGTGGCGGACAAAGCGCAGGCGCGGGTGGCGGGCGCGGCTGACGATTGACGGCGGGCGTCAATCCGGTGGCGGGTGAGCCGTCGGGGTTCGTAACGTTCGGATGGTCGTCGGGAGCCTTACCGAAGACGACCGTTCCGTACGTCCCGGGAGCCTGCCCGAGGCGATCGTTCGTCACGTCCCGTGGGGGGAAACCGCATGTCCGTCGCCGGTCTCAGAGCAGCCGCGCGGGAGACCGTCTCCGGCCTGCCCCGCGCGTTCTGGTGGCTCTGGCTCAGCACGCTCGTCAACCGGCTCGGCGGTTTCGTCGCCACGTTCATGGCGCTGTACCTGACCCTGGACCGGGGCTACTCCGCCTCGTACGCCGGTCTCGTCGCCGCTCTCCACGGGCTCGGCGGCGTCATCTCCTCGCTCGGTGCCGGTGTGATGACCGACCGGCTCGGGCGGCGGCCCACCATGCTGATCGCGCAGCTGTCGATGGCCGGGTCCGTGGCGCTGCTCGGGTTCATGGAACACCCGGTCGCCATCGCCTTCGTGGCGTTCCTCGTCGGCATGGCGAGCAGCGCCTCGCGGCCCGCCGTCCAGGCGATGATGGCCGACATCGTGCCCCCGAAGGACCGCGTGCGGGCCTTTTCGCTCAACTACTGGGCCATCAACCTCGGGTTCGCCATCTCCTCCGCCGGGGCCGGGTTCATCGCCGAGTACAGCTATCTCGCCGGCTTCCTCGGCGAGGCCCTGATGATGCTCGCCTGCGCCGTCGTCGTCTTCCTGAAGGTGCCGGAGTCGCGGCCCGAGCAGGCCGCCCCGGTGAAGACCGCCGGCGGCAAGCGGGCCAAGGACGAGGTGCGGATCATCACCGTGCTGCGCGACGGGCGCTTCATGGGCGTCGTGGGGCTGTCGTTCCTGGTGTCACTGATCTTCCAGCAGGGGTACGTGGGGCTGCCGGTGGCGATGGGGGCCGACGGGCTCTCCAGCTCCGACTTCGGTACCGCGATCGCCGTCAACGGCGTGCTGATCGTGGCCCTCCAGATCCCCGTCACCCGCTTCATCCAGCACCGCGACCCGCGCCGGCTGCTGATCATCTCCTCCCTGCTCGCCGGGTACGGCTTCGGGCTGACCGCCTTCGCCGGGTCCGTCGCCGTGTACGCGCTGACGGTCTGCGTCTGGACCCTCGCCGAGATCGTCAACGCTCCGACCCAGACAGGCCTCGTCGTCCAACTGTCGCCGGCTCAGGGCCGGGGCCGCTACCAGGGCATGTACACGATGTCCTGGTCGGTGGCGGCCCTCGTCGCGCCGCTGATGTCCGGTTTCGTGATCGACCACTACGGCGCCGCCTGGCTCTGGGGCGCCTGCGCGGTGATCGGTACGGTCGCCGGCCTCGGCTACTGGCTGCTGATGCGCAACCTGCCCCGCGAGGAGCCCCTCGCCGACGAGCCGGTGATCGAGCCCGCCCCCGTACCCGCCCAGGCCCGGCCGGACCAGGCCGAGCCCGACCCGGCGGCAGCGGTGGAGCGCGCGGGCTGACCTCCGTACGGAGACGGGAGGCGGCGACGGCGTCCGCCCGGCGCGAACCACCGGGCGGACGCCGTCCGCAAGGACGCGCCGGCCCGCGTCAGCCCGAGCAGCCGCCGCACTGGCACGGAGCACCGGACTGGCAGCCGCACCCGCAGCCCGAGCCGCAGCCGCAGGCGCCGAGCACGGTCAGGTGCACCACTTCGGTCGGGGTCTCCAGCTGGGGTTCGGTCGTGGGGGATTCGGCCATGGTCCCTCCTCAGGGCGTACGGCAGGGCGGCCGACGCCGCTGCGCCGCCGCCGGGGACGAGACGGCATGGCCCGTACGTACCGTGTACGGCCATGGCACCGTCCCCGCCCCATTGCATGCCCATCCCGCCCGGCGCATCAACGGCGCACACATGCAGAAACGCATGTGCGACTCGCGTGCGCCGGGAGCGCGCGAACCTCTGACAGCGTCCGGAGAGGTTACGAACCCTCCACCGGCGTCGCCGCCTGGAGCTCGTCCGCGTGCTCACCCGTCACCAGGTAGACGACGCGCTTCGCCACCGACACCGCGTGGTCCGCGAAGCGCTCGTAGTAGCGGCCCAGCAGCGTCACGTCGACGGCCGTCTCGATGCCGTGCTTCCAGCGGTCGTCCATCAGGTGCTGGAAGAGCGTGCGGTGCAGCAGGTCCATCTCGTCGTCGTCCTGCTCCAGCTGGAGCGCCAGATCGACGTCCTTGGTGATGATGACCTCGGCGGCCTTGGCCATCAGCCGCTGGGCGAGCTGGCCCATCTCCAGGATCGTGGCGTGCAGGTCGTGCGGGACCGCCGACTGCGGGAAGCGCAGCCGGGCCAGCTTCGCCACGTGCTGGGCGAGGTCGCCGGAGCGCTCCAGGTCGGCGCTCATCCGCAGCGAGGTCACCACGATCCGCAGATCGGTCGCCACCGGCTGCTGACGGGCGAGGAGGGCGATCGCGCGCGCCTCCAGGTCGTGCTGGAGGTCGTCGACCTTCTGGTCGCCTGCGATCACGCTCTCCGCGAGCTTCAGGTCGGCGTCGAGCATGGACGTGGTCGCCCGGCCGATCGCCGAACCGACCAGCCGGGCCATCTCGACCAGGCCTTCTCCGATCGAGTCGAGTTCCTCGTGGTAAGCGTCGCGCATGGGAAGTCCCTCTCCAGTTCCAACTGAGGCCGGGGTCTCGGACCGACCCCCACGGTTACACGGTGGGGCCGCAACGCGTCCGTATCCGGCCTCCTAAGTGAACCGGCTCCTACCCCTCGGTGAACTCTGGGCGACGAGTGTTCGAGATGGCACTCGGACGGCTGGGAGAGTGTCGGAGCACCCGCATAACCTTGAAGCATGGACGTGAACGCGGCGGTCGCCGCAGCTGCAGCGATCGCCGGGCTGTGCACCGGTGTGATCGCCATGCTGGCGTTCCGCTGGAGCGAGCGCGACCTGAAACGGCCCACGCGTACGTCCCTGCGGCCGGACAGCAACGCCGCACTGCCGCCGGGAGTGGACACCGTCCTCTCCGTGCTCAGCTCCTCGGCCGTCGTGCTCGACGAGAGCGACAGCGTGGTCAAGGCCAGCTCCGCCGCGTATGCGCTGGGCCTGGTCCGAGGCGGCCGCCTGGCCGTCGAGCCGATGCTCACCATGGCCCGTGACACCCGGCGTGACGGCGAGATACGCCAGGGCGAGCTGGACCTGCCGCGGCGCGGCACCGGCCGCGGCGACACCCTCGCGGTCTCCGCCCGGGTCGCACCGCTGGGCTCACGGCTGGTGCTGCTGCTCGTGGAGGACCTCACCGAGGCCCGCCGCATCGAGGCGGTCCGGCGCGACTTCGTCGCCAACGTGAGCCATGAGCTCAAGACCCCGACCGGAGCGCTCTCGCTGCTCTCCGAGGCGGTCATGGACGCCTCCGACGACCCGGAGGCGGTGGAGCGGTTCGCCGGACGGATGCAGATCGAGGCGACCCGGCTCACCAACCTCGTACAGGAGCTCATCGACCTCTCCCGGGTGCAGAACGACGATCCCCTGGAGGACGCCGAGCCGGTCAAGGTGGAGGTGCTCGTCGCCGAGGCGATCGACCGCTGCCGCCAGCAGGCCGGCTCCAAACAGATCACCATGGCCTCCGGCGGCACCGAAGGCCTCACGGTCTGGGGCAACCGGGGCCAGCTCGTCGGCGCTCTCGGCAACCTCGTCGAGAATGCCGTCAACTACAGTCCCGCCCGCACCCGGGTCGGTATCGCGGCCCGCCGCACCGCCGGACCGGGCGGGGAGCTGATCGAGATCGCCGTGACCGACCAGGGCATCGGCATCTCCGAGAAGGACCGCGAACGGGTCTTCGAGCGGTTCTACCGCGTCGACCCGGCCCGCTCACGGGCCACCGGTGGCACCGGTCTCGGCCTCGCCATCGTCAAACACGTGGCCGCCTCGCACGGCGGGGAGGTCACCGTCTGGAGCTCCGAGGGACAGGGCTCCACCTTCACCCTCCGGCTGCCCGAATCGGGCGGCGTGAGGGAGCGCACCACCGGCGGACTCCTTATCGTCAACGATGTCAACGGCGTCAGCGACAAGGACAAGCCCCCGTTCGAGACCGACTCCTATGACCCCTTCCCTGCCCCGGAGGCTCTTCCGTGACCCGAGTGCTTGTCGTCGAGGATGAGGAATCCTTCAGCGACGCCCTGTCCTACATGCTGCGCAAGGAAGGTTTCGAGGTCGCGATCGCCGCGACCGGCCCCGACGGCCTGGACGAGTTCGAGCGCAACGGCGCCGACCTGGTCCTGCTCGACCTGATGCTGCCCGGACTGCCCGGCACCGAGGTGTGCCGCCAGCTCCGCAGCCGCTCCAACGTTCCGGTGATCATGGTCACCGCCAAGGACAGCGAGATCGACAAGGTCGTCGGTCTCGAAATAGGAGCCGACGACTACGTCACCAAGCCGTTCTCCTCGCGCGAGCTGGTGGCCCGCATCCGCGCCGTCCTGCGCCGCCGCGGCGAGCCGGAGGAGGTCACTCCGGCCGCCCTGGAGGCGGGCCCGGTCCGGATGGACGTGGACCGGCACGTGGTCACCGTCTCCGGCGGCAAGGTCGACCTGCCGCTCAAGGAGTTCGACCTCCTGGAGATGCTCCTGCGCAACGCGGGCCGTGTGCTGACCCGGATGCAGCTCATCGACCGGGTCTGGGGCGCGGACTACGTCGGCGACACCAAGACCCTCGACGTCCACGTCAAGCGCCTGCGCGCCAAGATCGAGCCCGACCCCGGCGCGCCGCGCTACCTCGTCACGGTGCGGGGCCTGGGATACAAGTTCGAGCCGTAAACCGCGCGGCGGCTGACACGTGAAGGGGCGCTTCCCGCCGGGAAGCGCCCCTTCGTGTTCTTCCGTACGTACGCGGGCGGCGTCAGCCGGTCGTCCCGGCCGTCGCGGTCTCCGGCGTGCCCTACTGCTCCGTACCGGCCGCCGGGGACTCGGAAGTGCCGGCGGCGGGGGACTCGGGCGTCTCACCGGCCGGGGTCTCCGGGGTCTCGGAGCCGGCCGCGTCCGGGGTGGCGCTCGGCGTCGTGGCCGGGGCCTCGGGCTGCGCGCTGGGGCCGAAGTCCTTGTAGTAGCCGGTCGCCGGGACGACGTTGGCGCCGAGGCCGACATCGCCGGTGCGGCTCAGCTTGAAGACGATCTGCTGGACGTTGCCGTCCTGCGTCGCCTCGCGGCCCTTGTCGATCACGGCGGAGGCGTTGCCCTCGCCGCCGAGGATGACCCGGCCGCCGGCCGGGATCTCGACGGGTCCGCTGCCCTTCGCGGCCTGGAGCTTCACCTGGACGTCGGTGCCGGGCAGCGTGATGCTCTCCAGGACCTCGGCCTCGGTGCCGTCGTTGAACAGCGTCGCGGCGACCACGGCGGGGCCCTCGGCCTCGGGCTCGGCCTGCGTGATCACGTTCACGTTCTGGACCTTGACGGTGCCCACCGAGGTGGCCGCGTTGTCCGGCCTGACCTTGAGCGTCTCGGCGTTGTTGCCCGCCGCGCAGGCGGACAGCGAGACGATCGAGAACGCGATGGCAGTGGCGGCGAGGGCGCCGTGTCGAAGGCTGCGGCTCACGGCGGCGGCAACTCCTTGAACGATCGGACTGCGGACTTCGGACGTCGGGCGTTGTACGTGTGCCGAGCGCCCCGTGGACGACCGGGAAAGGGTGACGTAAAGCCGTCCTAAGGGTGTGTCAGCGGCCTTAGGCTACCGAGCCACCGCTCCCGCCCCGCACCCGACCCGCCTCTAGGGAGCGCGGCTCTTCCCGGGGAGCGCTTCCCGGGGGCCGGTGCGAGCGGAGAGGCCGGCGCGGACCGCGCTTCGGGGCCGACGTGTCACGTGCTGTTCACATAATCGCGGTGATCAATTTTCCGGCCGCGGCGCATTCCCCGCGAAAGGCCTAGTGAGAGGGGTTGCGAGAGGTCTCCCGAGTGACCTCGCGAGAGGCCTCTTCAGACATGGGCCTTGATCAATTTCATGGGGCACGCGCACTTACCTCCGTACGGGTGATCGACGACCGAACGGAGTACGCAAAGTTCACCATCTAGAACCCGACAAAACGGGACTTTCGCCCTCTTCTGTGAGGCTTCCGGGCCGTGTGACGCGAACGTTTCGCTCCGGGCGCACAGCCGCTCCGACCTGCGAATACCGTCTTCCGGAAGCCTTCCGCAGCACGTCCGTGTCGCTGTTGTCAAGCCCTGAGATATGCCCTGACCTGCGAAAACGCCATTCAGGAGAGGCGATTCTCGTGTTACTCTGGATAGCCACGGAAGGGGTACCTGTCACATGACGTTCAAGGTTGGCGACACCGTGGTCTATCCCCATCACGGGGCCGCGCTGATCGAGGCTATCGAAACTCGCCAGATCAAAGGCGTGGACAAGACCTACTTGGTGCTCAAGGTCGCCCAGGGCGACTTGACGGTTCGTGTGCCGGCGGACAATGCGGAGTTCGTGGGCGTGCGCGACGTAGTCGGGCAGGAGGGGCTGGACCGGGTCTTCGAGGTGCTTCGCGCACCGTATGCCGAAGAGCCGACCAACTGGTCCCGGCGTTACAAGGCAAATCTGGAAAAGCTCGCCTCGGGCGATGTCATCAAGGTCGCTGAAGTCGTGCGTGACCTGTGGCGTCGTGAGCGCGAGCGCGGTCTCTCCGCCGGAGAGAAGCGCATGCTCGCCAAGGCCCGCCAGATCCTGGTGAGCGAGCTCGCTCTCGCGGAGAACACGAACGAGGACAAGGCCGAGGCTCTGCTCGACGAGGTCCTCGCGTCCTGAACCGGATCGCACCGGTCGTAAGAATGTGCCGCGGTGCCCGCTGACCAGCCGTTTGTACGGTGTGTCGTCGGGCGCTGCGGCATGTCCGGACCCGGAACGACATCCCGGCGTCGCTCGTGACGCCCGCCGATCGTCACCGCTGATCGCCGCCGCGACTCCGCTCCACGCTCGACCGGGTGTCACGGAAGGGGCCCGGTCAAGCCCGAGGGCGTCGCGCCCGGCTTGCTGGGCCCCTACCCACGTCGCCCGTGGAAACAAACCTGCCGAACCTTCGGACCTTCGGAGCGCAATCGATGACATCGACGCCACCCCCGCCCGACCGGCCGCGCCCGCCGCGCACCGCCGCGGTCATCCCGGCGGCCGGGCGGGGCATACGGCTCGGACCGGGTGCTCCCAAGGCCCTCCGGGCGCTCGGCGGCACGCCCATGCTCATCCACGCCGTACGCGCCATGGCCGCCTCCCGGACCGTCTCCCTCGTCGTGGTCGTCGCCCCGCCGGACGGCGCGCCCGAGGTGAAGCACCTCCTCGACGAGCACGCCCTGCCCGAGCGCACCGACTACCTGGTCGTGCCCGGCGGCGACACTCGCCAGGAGTCCGTCGGCCTCGGCCTCGACGCGCTGCCCGAGGACATCTCCGTCGTCCTGGTCCACGACGCCGCCCGCCCGCTGGTGCCGGTCGACACGGTGGACGCGGTGGTCGAGGCCGTACGGAACGGGGCTTCGGCCGTCGTTCCGGCGCTGCCGCTCACCGACACCGTCAAGGAGGTCGAGCCCGCCGTGGTGGCCGGCGAGCCGGAGCCGGTGCTCTCCACTCCCGTACGGGCCAGGCTGCGCGCGGTGCAGACCCCGCAGGGCTTCGACCGGGACACGCTGGTACGGGCCCACGCCGAGGTCGCACTCGACGGCGAGGGCGCCACGGACGACGCGGGCATGGTCGAGCGCCTCGGCACGCAGGTCGTCGTCGTCCCCGGCCACGAGGAGGCGTTCAAGGTGACCCGACCGCTCGACCTGGTGCTGGCCGAAGCGGTACTCGCCCGCAGGAGGGCCAACGATGGCTTCTGACCAGCACGTGGCCCACGACCCCGGCGCTTCGGTCATCCCGCTCGTCGGGATCGGCACCGACATCCACGCCTTCGAGGAGGGCCGCGAACTCTGGTGCGCGGGCCTGAAGTGGGAAGGCGAGGGCCCCGGCCTGGCCGGCCACTCCGACGCCGACGTCGTCGCGCACGCCGCCTGCAACGCGCTCTTCTCCGCCGCCGGCCTCGGCGACCTCGGCCAGCACTTCGGCACCGGCCGCCCCGAGTGGTCCGGCGCCGGCGGCGTGACCCTGCTCACCGAGGCCGCCCGGATCGTCCGCGCCGAGGGGTTCGAGATCGGGAACGTCGCCGTCCAGGTCGTCGGCGTACGCCCGAAGATCGGCAAGCGGCGGGACGAGGCGCAGAAGGTGCTGTCCGCCGCCGTGGACGCGCCGGTCTCGCTCTCCGCCGCCACCTCGGACGGCCTCGGCTTCACCGGCCGCGGCGAAGGGCTCGCGGGGATCGCGACGGCACTGGTGTACCGGGCGCGCTGACGTACGCCACCACCACCGCCGACAGGCCGTACGGGGCGCTCCGTCACCCGTACGGCCCAACGGTGCCGAGAAGGAGAAGCAGAAGTAAGGGCGACGCGGGAAGTAACGGAGGGCGCGCGCGGTTGGGGGGTAGGACCACCGAACCACGGGACACCGGCCGCACACCGCGGACCGAAGGCCCGTGGACCACGCCGGCCACCAGGAGGACGTACGTCATGACCGCCGCACTCTCCACCGAGCTCAAGAACCTTCTCGACACCCCGGTCTTCGTCAACATCGCCACCGTCCAGCCGGACGGCAGCCCGCAGGTATCGCCGGTCTGGGTGAAGCGCGACGGCGACGACGTCCTGATCTCCACCACGGTCGGCCGCCGCAAGGAGAAGAACCTCCGCCGCGACCCGCGCGTCACCGTCGTCGTCCAGCCAGCCGACAACCCGTACACCTACGCCGAGATCCGGGGCCGGGCGGAGCTGACCACGGAGGGCGGCCAGGAGCTGATCGACGAGCTCTCGGTGAAGTACACCGGCAAGCCGTACGCCGAATTCAACCCGGACTCCGCCCAGGACGACCCGCGAGTCGTGGTCCGCATCACGCCGCGCAAGGTCGTCGGCGGCATCTGAGAGCAACCGGCGGCGCGAAGGAGCCCGGAAAGCCCCGAACGCGCCCCGGAACAAGCCCCCAACGCCCCCGAAGCGCCCCGAAAGAGCCGCCCCGCGCCCCTTGCACAGCCGCTCCGACCAGGCCGGTATCAGAAAGTTGTCCCCGCGATCGCCCAAGGGTCGCGGGGCACTGGTGTCGGCCTACTACCCTTGAGGCGTGACTATTCGCCTGCACGACACCAGCGCCCGGCAGATCCGTGACTTCGTCCCGCTCACCGCGGGCTGTGTCTCGATCTACCTCTGCGGCGCTACCGTCCAGGCCGCACCGCACATCGGGCACATCCGCTCCGGGCTGAACTTCGACATCATGCGCCGCTGGTTCACCTACCGCGGCTACGACGTGAGGTTCATCCGGAACGTCACCGACATCGACGACAAGATCATCAAGAAGTCCGCCGAACAGGGCCGCCCCTGGTGGTCGATCGGTTACGAGAACGAGCGCGCGTTCAACGACGGCTACGACGCGCTGGGCTGCCTGCCGCCCACCTACGAGCCCCGCGCCACCGGCCACATCACCGAGATGATCGAGATGATGCGCGGCCTCATCGAGCGCGGCCACGCCTACGAGGCCGACGGCAACGTCTACTTCGACGTCCGGTCCCTCCCGAGCTACCTCTCCCTCTCCAACCAGGAGCTGGACGACCTGCGCCAGCCCTCCGGCGAGGGCGAGACCGGCAAGCGCGACCAGCGTGACTTCGCCATGTGGAAGGCGGCCAAGGAAGGCGAGCCCAGCTGGGAGACCCCGTGGGGCCGCGGCCGGCCCGGCTGGCACCTGGAGTGCTCCGCGATGGCCCACAAGTACCTGGGCTCCGCGTTCGACATCCACGGCGGCGGACTCGACCTGATCTTCCCGCACCACGAGAACGAGATCGCCCAGGCCAAGGCGTACGGCGACGAGTTCGCCAACTACTGGGTGCACAACGCCTGGGTCACCATGGCCGGCGAGAAGATGTCCAAGTCGCTCGGCAACTCGGTCCTCGTCAGCGAGATGGTCAAGCACTGGCGCCCGATCGTCCTGCGCTACTACCTCGGCACCCCGCACTACCGCTCGATGATCGAGTACAGCGAGGAGTCGCTGCGCGAGGCCGAGTCCGCGTTCGCGCGGATCGAGGGCTTCGTCCAGCGCGTCACCGAGAAGGCCGGCGAGACCGTCCCGCCCGCCGCCGAGGTGCCGCCCGCCTTCGCCGAGGCGATGGACGAGGACCTGGGCGTGCCGCAGGCCCTCGCGATCGTCCACACCACGGTCCGCCAGGGCAACAGCGCGCTCGCCGCCGACGACAAGGAAGCCGCCGTCGCCCGCCTCGCCGAGGTCCGGGCCATGCTCGGCGTCCTCGGACTCGACCCGCTGGACGAGCACTGGGCGGGCGAGGGCGACCGGGGCGAGGATCTGCACGGCGTCGTCGACACCCTCGTACGCCTCGTCCTCGACCAGCGGCAGTCGGCCCGCGCCCGTAAGGACTGGGCCGCCGCCGACGCCATCCGCGACCAGCTCAACCAGTCCGGACTGGTCATCGAGGACAGCGCCAACGGTCCCCGGTGGACGCTCGGGCCGCGCTGAGCCGCACCCCTTTGAACAGCGCAGTTGTGCCGCCCGGCGATCCGGGCGGCACACTTGTCCACATACGTACGCACGTCTGAAAGCAACGAAACAGGTAGGTCATGGCCGGGAACAGCCAGCGCAGGAACCGCCGCACGTCCAACAAGAAGGGCATGCAGGTCGGCAGCGGTGGTCAGCGACGCCGTGGTCTCGAAGGCAAGGGACCCACGCCGCCCGCCTCCGCCCGCAAGGGACACAAGAAGAACCGGGTCGCCAACGCCCAGGCCAAGCAGGCCGCCGCCCGCCGTCCCGCGCCCCGGCGCGGCGGTGTGAAGGGCACCTCGGAGATGGTCGTCGGCCGCAACCCGGTCTACGAGGCCCTGCGCGACGGCGTGCCCGCCGTCACTCTGTACGTCCAGCAGTACATCGACAACGACGAGCGCGTCCGCGACGTGATCAAGCTCGCGGGCGAGCGCGGCAACATCAACCTGATGGAGGCCCCGCGCCCCGAGCTGGACCGGATGACGAACGGCCTGAACCACCAGGGCCTCGTCCTCCAGGTCCCGCCGTACGAGTACGCGCACCCGGAGGACCTCACCGCCGCCGCGTACGACAACAACGAGGACCCGCTGATCGTCGCCCTCGACGGCGTCACGGACCCGCGCAACCTCGGCGCGATCGTCCGCTCGGTCTCCGCGTTCGGCGGCCACGGCGTCGTCGTCCCCGAGCGCCGCGCGGCCGGCATGACCGCCGGAGCGTGGAAGTCCTCGGCCGGCACGGCGGCCCGCACCCCGGTCTCCCGGGTCACCAACCTGACCCGCGCCCTGGAGGGCTACCAGAAGGCGGGCCTCACGGTCGTCGGCCTCGCCGCCGACGGCGAGCACACGGTCGAGGACCTTCAGGAGCTGGCCGGCCCGGTCGTCATCGTCATCGGCAGCGAGGGCAAGGGCCTGGGCCGCCTCGTCGGCGAGACCTGCGACTACCGCGTCCGGATCTCCATGCCGGGCGGCGCCGAATCGCTCAACGCCGGTGTCGCGGCGGGCATCGTGCTGTACGAGGTGGCGCGCCGCCGCGGATAGCGGGACCGGACACTGCGGCGGGCGGGAGCGCGGCCTTCGGGCTGCGCCCCGCCTCGGGCCCGCCGGGAGCACCGGGCACTTCCCTAGCCCGCCACCAGCCCAGCCAGCCTCGCCCGCATCAGCGCCGCCACGGTGAAGCCGTCCGTGATCCGCCCGTCGGCCACCATCGCCTCCGCCTCAGCGAACGGCACCGTGACACACCTGCGGATGCCCTCGGCACGGTCCAGGTCACCGGTCGAGGCGATCCGTACCGCGAACAGCCGTACGGCCTCGGCGGTCATCCCGGTGTCCGGGTGCACCACACCCAGCGCGACCACCTCCCGCGGGACCGCGCCGATCTCCTCCCACAGCTCCTTGGCCGCGTTCTCCTCGTCGCTCAGCCCGGCCGTACCGAAACCGCGCGGCACCTCCCAGTGCCACGACCGTGTGGCGTGCCGGAAGTGCTCGACCAGCACCACGCCGCCGTCCAGCAGCGGCAGCACCACACACCCCGGCTCGCGATACGGGCTCATCGAGCGGATGTACGTCCCCTCCTCGCCGCCCGGGAAGCGCACAGGATCGCGTACGAGCATCAGGTACTGGTCCTCGTACAGCACCCCTCCCGCGGCCGCCACCGCGTCCGGCTCCGTCAGGATGTCGATGCCGTCGGGCTCGTTGCGGAACAGTTCGGGCCGCTCGGCGCGCAGCCGTTCGTAGCGTTCGGTGCTCATCCTGCTGTCGTACCCGCTGGAGCGGCGAGGAACGCGAAGCCGGTACGGTCCGGTGCCGGTGGTCCGGTCAGGCCTGCGGGGACTGCTGGTCCGCCTGCGGCCTGCGCCGGCCCGTGCCCACCTCCTCGACGCGGCCGCCGTACGCCTTCAGAATCGTCGTCCAGTCCCGCTTGACGCTGCTCAGCTGCAACGACGGCAGGGTCAGCGAGTGGCCGAGGCCGCTGCGCCTGCCGTCGGCTCCCCGGTCGAAGAACTCCAGCCGTACGCTCAGCGCCCCGGCCAGCGCCGTCGCCAGCTGGACCGAGCCGGACAGCAGCGAGATCTCCTCGCCCGCCGTCACCTGGAGTGCGATGCCGGCCGACTCCAGCACCAGCGCCACCGTCATCTCCCGCTCGAAGCCGCGCCGTTGGCCGCTCGTCTCGCGCGCCGCCCGCAGCATCCCGCGGTGCAGCCGGGCCACGTCCTTCGTGCCCGTACGGAACTCGTCGGGCGTGGGCAGCCGGCCGTCACGGAAGTTCCCGATGACGAAGGAGTCCAGCGCGTTGACGTAGGCGTACCACTCCTCGGTGGTCCGCAGCCGCGCGATGTCCGCCAGCGACAGCGAACCGTACGAGTTCGGCCCGTCCACCGCCCGGTGCAGCTCGTCGGCGAACAGGTCGCGCAGCAGCAGACCGATCGCCTCCGGGTCCTCCGCCTGCCGGCGGACGTCGTCGCGGAGCTCCTGGAGCGTGGAGCGCGGCGGCGATCCTGGCGGGGTCAGGGCCGTGATCCGGCTCGCCTTGGGGACCGCCAGGTTGTAGACCAGGTCGATCAGCTGCTTGGCGGGACCGACCTGATCACCCTCCCGCAGCAGGCTCTCCGACGGCGTCGTGCCGGGCCGGATCAGGAACTCCCGGTACACCGCCTCGCGGGTGATGGGCGTGTACAGGTCCTGGCGCACGGCCCACGCCGCGATGTCGGTGAGCAGCCCCTCCTTGAGGGCCCGCGCCTGGGCCGTCGGAATGCCGAGCTGCTTGCCCAGCGGCTTCTCCCGGAGCCGCTGGAGCGTGTGCATCTGGCTGCCGAAGAACTGCGTGACCTGGTCCGTCGCCTCCAGGTTCGCCTCGTCGTCCCAGTCGAACCTGACCAGTGCCGGCTCCGCCTCCTCGCCGATCAGCCGCTGCCAGGCCCGGTACACCCGTTCGTCGTGCGACCAGGTGAACCGGTCGGCCGGGTCGCGCTCGCGGTAGAGGAACGGAACGAGAGCACGGTCGTTCAACAGGCGGATGAGCGCCTCGCGTTCGGCGGTCTCGGCCTCCGGAACATAATTGGCCGAAACCGCTTCGTTGTTGAGGAAGTACGCCCGGTTCACCACCAGCGTGCCGCTGTTCACCAACGCGCGCCGGAGCTCCGCCGCCGACGCCGCCACGTCCTGCGGCGAGCGGCCCGGAGGCGCGTTCAGCCGCTGCCTGGCCTTGGTGAGATCGCTGGGCAGCCACTGGCTGTCCAGGGCCTGGGCCATCACCGGATACCGGTTCAGGTCCGCGAAAGTGAGCTGCTGTCCGGCCACGTCTCCCCCGATCACTCCGGCAACACGCCGCGATGGTCCCGTAGTTGACGCCCGAGTGGTGAACAAAGGTTCCCCGGCGGGGAGGAATGGCCGGATCTTGACGGGTCTCGGACACATCAGCCCTGTCAAGGCAGTGTCCTAAACAGCCGTCACTCGGTTAGATGAGTGTGGACACCAGAACGCCTCGGTTCGACGAGCAACCCGCCCTGAGCATGACCAAGGTGGACAGCGACCCCGCGCAGGTCATCGTCAACCACGCCAGCTTCCGGGTGCAGCTCGCCCCGGGCCAGCGCGCACGGCTGCGCGGTCTCGCGGACACCGCCCGCATCCCCGCCATGAGCGGTGCCGGAGCCGGCGGCGGCCGCAGGCGGGCGCCGGTCGTCTGGAGCGGCAGATCGGCCCCGGGCGACCCCGGCGCCACCGGCCTCCTCCAGGCCGTACGCAACTCCACCGCCGGCCACCTCGACACCGCGCTCACCGCCGGAGCCGCGGACGGCCTCGCGTCGGGCGCGACCCAGGTCATCCCGCTCCTGGAGGAGACCCAGCCCAACCCCGTACTGACCGCCCCGCAGCAGCCCGGACGCACCGGCCCGCTCCTGCCGCCCATGCGCCAGGCCACCGGCGCGTACGACTCCTTCGACGACGCGGCCACCACCGGCCCCGACGGTGACGACGACGGCTACGAGGAGAGCACCGAGGCCCGCGCCCGGCGCCACGGCAACGACCCCGTCCGCCACGCCTACTACCCCGGCCACCGGATGAACCTCGGGGTCGTCCTGCTCCCGATGCGGGTCCTCCTCGGCTTCATCTCCATCTACGCCGGCATGGGCAAGCTCTGCGACCCCGTCTACTTCGACGGCGGCGAACGCGGCTCCATGGTCAAGTGGCTGACCTCGCTGCACCCCTGGGCCCTCGCCGAACCCCTGCGCGACTTCGCCCTCTCCCACCCGGTCGGCGCCGGCCTCACCGTCGCCTTCCTCCAGGTCGTCGTCGGCGTCCTCACCGTCCTCGGCCTCTGGCAGCGCGTCGCCGCCTCCGTCGGCGCGCTGCTCTCCGCCGCCCTCCTGGTGACCGTCAGCTGGCGCACGGTCGCCGTGTACGACGCGCCCGACATCATCCTGCTGGCCGCCTGGAGCCCGCTGATCATCGCGGGCGCGCCCGTCTACTCCGTCGACGCACGGCTCGCCGGAGAGGCCTGGCGCACGCTCGGGCCGCGCTCCGAGATCTGGGACCTGCGCCGCCGCGTCCTGCGCCGCGGAGCGGTCGTCGGCTCCGTCGTCATCGGCCTCACCCTCCTCATCGGCTCCATCCTCGGCGGCGCCGTCCGCTCGGCCGAGGTCGTCACCGTCCCCGGCCGCAACGACTACCCGACCAACCAGCTCCCCGGCCAGCCGCTCCCGCAGGAGTCCACCGGCGAACGCCAGGCCTCCCGTACGCCCGATGAGCAGGAGCGCAGCCCCGAGCCCACCAGCTCCGGCGCCCCCACCACCCCGGCCACCGGCGGCCAGGCCACCACGCCCGACGAGACCCGCGAGTCCGGCGGCGGCCAGAGTGCCGGCACCGGCAACGACACCCAGCCCAGCCAGACCCAGGGCACCGGCCAGGAGCCCCCGCCGCAGACCACCCCCCAGCAGCCCCCCGCCGCCACCAGCGCCGGACCCACCTCCTCCGGCTCCACCGGCGGCGACGGCTCCACCGGCGGCGGCGCCGCTGAACCCGAGGCCCCGCCCGCCACCGGCGGCGGCGAAGGCGCCGACCCGGGCGGCTCCACCGGCGGCGGCCGCAACCCCATCGGCGGCCTCCTCGGCTGACCGGAGCGGCACACGGCGAGAGGGGCGGCCCGGATAGGGGCCGCCCCTCTCGCCGTACGGGTTCAGCTGTCCTGCCGTACGAGTCAGCTGCCGCTCCGGGCACCCAGCTCGCGCGCCGCCTCGGTCAGGTCCTTCGCCGTGTCGATCGCCCGCCAGTACGCGCCATGAGGCAGCGGATACCCGGCCAGCCGGCGCTCCCGGGCCAGCCGCGGGAACGTCGTCCGCTCATGGTCGCCCTGGTCCGGCAGCATCCCGGTGAAGGCCGGCGAGAACACGTACACGCCCGCGTTGATCAGATACGGCGAGGGCGGCGACTCGATGAAGTCCGTGATGTGCCCGAACGCGTCCGTCTCCACCGCACCCCACGGAATCCGCGGCCGCGCGAGCGCCAGCGTGGCGGTGGCATCGCGCTCCGCGTGGAACGCGGCCATCTCGCGCAACGAGAACCGCGTCCAGATGTCGCCGTTCGTCGCGTACCACGGCTGCTCCGGATCGGGCAGCCGCTGCGCCGCGTACTTCAGCCCGCCGCCACGGCCCAGCGGCTCCTTCTCCACCACCGTCGTGACCCGCAGCGGCAGCACGGCGGACTCCAGCCACTCCTGGAGCACCTCGGCGAGGTGGCCGCAGGAGACCACGGCGTCGGTCACGCCCTCGGCGGCCAGCCAGGACAGCTGATGGCCGATGATCGGGGTCCCGGTGCCCGGGATCTCGACCATCGGCTTGGGGCGGTCATCGGTGTACGGCCGCAGCCGCGACCCCTGGCCACCGGCGAGGATCACGGCCTGCGTCGGATACGTATGCATGGCACGCACGATATGCGGTGCGGACACGGGAAAGCCGCCGTTGCCCGGCCATGGCCGGGCAACGGCGGCTCTCGTACGGCTCCGGGCGCCGCGGATCGGATTGGCTCGGCTCGCTCTGCTTCGGCTCAGCTGAACTGAGCGACGCCCGAGGCGAACGAGGTGTCGCAGACGGGACGGGAGAAGCGCTGCGCGCGCGTCGGGCCGTACTGCTCGACCGCGGCCCTGCCGAGCGCCTTCGCGATCGACATGCAGTGGCGCGCCAGCGAGGGGCGCTGCTCGACGGCACGCTGGAGGCCCGTGAGCGCGGTGCCCGGGTCCTTCTCCTGGAGCTCGACGAGCAGCTTGTCGCGCAGGATGTCCTGGGCGGCGCGGGGCTTCGCGGGCTTGGACACGGTCTCCGAGGAGGCGGCCAGCAGCGTGGAGTCTTTGTCCGATCCCGCCCACGGAACGCTGCTGACCGCGAGGGTCCCGGAGAGCACCATGACGACGGGCAGGACGAGGGCGAAGGATCGGCCGATGCGCCGAGCGGTGTGGGTCACGCAGCGAGCGTAGCGTTCAGTGGTGGTGTGATGACATTTCGTCACCCCTCCGAGTGATGGTTCGACGCGTCCTTTCGAATGCCAGGTTGACGAAGCAGGGGGAAATGCCCTGTGTGCCGGGGTATTTGAGGCGGCCCGGCACCGAAACCTCCACGCGCTCCCGAGTACGCGAACGGCCCCGCCTCCCCGGGAAGGGGAGGCGGGGCCGCGAAGCCTGACGGGGTCAGTTGGTGAGGCGCTCACCGGTCGAGGTGGCGAAGACGTGCAGCTCCTCCGGGCGCGGGACGACGTGCAGCTCGGTGCCCTTCTCCGGCACGGCGCGGCCGCCGACGCGGACGACCAGGTCCTTGTGCTCGCCGCCGACCTGCGCGGCACCGTAGACGAATCCGTCGGCGCCGAGCTCCTCGACGACGTTGACGGAGACGGCGAGACCGGCCGGCTCGTCCGAGGAGTCCTTGGAGAGGCTCTTCGCGGCGGCGCCGCCGTGCTCGACGATGTCGAAGTGCTCGGGACGGATGCCGACCGTGACGGTCGTGTCACCGCGGTCCGCGGCGGCGGAGAGCGCCTCGCGGGAGACCGGGACGACGCTGTTGCCGAACTT
The DNA here is from genome assembly GCF_040614075.1 of Streptomyces sp. NPDC006174. Taxonomy (NCBI): domain Bacteria; kingdom Bacillati; phylum Actinomycetota; class Actinomycetes; order Kitasatosporales; family Streptomycetaceae; genus Streptomyces; species Streptomyces sp. NPDC006174. The sequence goes on from NZ_JBEXTJ010000014.1 coordinate 112,774, forward strand.
CACGCCACCGTCGGTGATCGGGACCTCGATCAGGTTCATCGCGGGGGAGCCGATGAAGCCGGCGACGAAGAGGTTGGCCGGGCGGTCGTACATGTTGCGCGGCGAGTCGACCTGCTGGAGCAGCCCGTCCTTCAGCACCGCGACCCGGTCGCCCATGGTGAGGGCCTCGACCTGGTCGTGGGTGACGTACACGGTGGTGATGCCGAGGCGGCGCTGCAGCGAGGCGATCTGCGTACGCGTCGAGACGCGGAGCTTGGCGTCGAGGTTCGACAGCGGCTCGTCCATGAGGAAGACCTGCGGCTCCCGCACGATGGCCCGGCCCATCGCCACACGCTGCCGCTGACCACCGGAGAGCGCCTTCGGCTTGCGGTCCAGGTAGTCGGTGAGGTCCAGCATCTTGGCGGCCTCTTCGACCTTCGCCCGGATGTCGGTCTTGTTCACACCGGCGATCTTCAGCGCGAAGCCCATGTTGTCCGCGACGGACATGTGCGGGTAGAGCGCGTAGTTCTGGAACACCATGGCGATGTCCCGGTCCTTCGGCGGCAGGTGCGTGACATCGCGGTCGCCGATGCGGATCGCGCCGCCGTTGACGTCCTCAAGACCCGCGAGCATGCGCAGGGAGGTCGACTTGCCACAACCGGAGGGACCGACGAGGACGAGGAACTCACCGTCCGCGATGTCGATCTCGAGCTGGTTCACCGCCGGCTTCGTGGAGCCGGGGTAGACGCGGGACGCCTTGTCGAACGTGACACTGGCCATGCTGAATCTTCTCCTCCACCGGCAGGAACGTGCCGGACGATCCGAGTAGGGAGTGGTCTGGTCCACTGAGGTGAACCTGCGGTGACGTTACCTGGCGTCTCCCGATCTGTCAGTAGTCCGGAGCCCAGGGAAACCGAGAACGGTGCGGGCGCGCGGTTGGTTACACTGCTCCGGCACGCCTCCTTAGCTCAGCTGGCCAGAGCAACGCACTTGTAATGCGTAGGTCGTCGGTTCGAATCCGACAGGGGGCCCGAGGGGAAGCCCAGGCCGGATCCGTTCCGGCCTGGGCTTCTCTGTTGTTCCGGTGCTGTGGTCGAGGTGCCTAGGCCGGGTCCTTGGCGCCGATCGTCAGCTCGACCTCGCCTGCTGGTGTCGAGGTGAACTCGCGGACGGTCCAGGTGTGGGCCGCGATGGCTGTGCCCGCGCCGGTCGTGTACGCCGGGACGTTGAGGGTCGGGCCTGCCGGGTCCGTTGTGTGCAGTTCCGCGTCCGTGGCCGCTCCGTCGGGGAAGCGGAGGTAGAGGTCGATCGGGTGCGGGGCCGTGGCGAAGGCGGTGGGGTCGGGGAGGCCTTGGAGGTGGCAGCGGGCGCCTGGGAAGAGGTGGGTATGGCTGCAGATCGCCAGGAACGTGGTGGCTTCGTTCGGGTCCATGCGGGGCTCCTGGAGTGGTGGCGGGTGGCGGTACGGCGGTGTCCGGTCCTGCCTACAGGGTCTGATCGGCCGGGGCCGGCTCTGCTCCGTGTCGTGCCAGGAGAACCTGCTGTACGTGGCCCGCTCCGCCAGGCCGGCCAGGCTCAGGCCTCCTGATGGGCCCGTGCCGGTGAGGCGGTGGGCGCGGGCGGGTCGAGCGGGGCCCTCGTCGTCCGTACGGGGATGAGCGCGGCGACCACCGCTGCTGCCAGGCCCACGCCGCAGCCGATCAGCATCGCGGTGCGGAAGCCGTTCTCGGAGGCGAGCGGGATGCCGCCGAAGTCGGTCGTCATGCGGGCCAGGACCACGCCGATGACGGCCGCCGCGAACGACGTGCCGATGGAGCGCATCAGGGCGTTGAAGCTGTTCGCCGACGCGGTCTCCGACGGAGGCACCGCGCTCATGATCAGGGCCGGCATGGCCCCGTACGCGAAGCCGACGCCCGAGTTGCAGACCAGGGTGACGATCAGCAGGCTCCACGGGGAGCCGGAGCCGATCAGCGGGACGGAGAGGCCGTAGCCGGCGGCGATGAGGAGGCTGCCGACGGCCAGGGTGACCTTGGGGCCCTTGGCGGCGGAGAGTTTCGCGCCGAGCGGTGACATCGCCATCATCATCAGTCCGGCCGGAGCCATCCACAGGCCCATCGTCAGCATCGACCGGCCGAGGCCGTAACCCGTCGCCTCCGGGAGCTGGAGCAGCTGCGGGACGACGAGGGACTGCGCGTACATCGCGAAGCCGACCAGGATCGAGGCCGTGTTCGTCATCAGGACCTGCGGGCGGGCGGTCACACGGAGGTCGACCAGCGGGTCGCGCAGACGCAGCTCCCACCAGCCCCAGGCGGGCAGGAGGACGAGCGCGGCGGCGAGGAGGCTGAGCGTCGTGGCGCTGCCCCAGCCCCAGTCGGCGCCCTTGGAGACGGCGAGGAGCAGGGCGATCAGCGCGGCGCCGAGGCCGATGGCTCCGGGCAGGTCGAAGCCGCCGCGTTCGGTGGCGGGACGGTCCGCCGGGACCAGGGCGGCGATCAGTGCGCCGACCGCGAGGGCCAGTACGGCGACGACCCAGAACAGCACCCGCCAGCTGGCGTTCTCCGCGATCGCGGCGGCGAACGGCAGGCCCAGCGCGCCACCCACGCCCATCGAGGCGCTCATGATCGCGATGGACGGGCCGAGCTTCTCCGCCGGTACGACGTCCCGCAGCAGGCTGATGCCGAGCGGCACCACGCCCATGCCGAGGCCCTGGAGGCCGCGTCCGGTGATCATCGGGATCACGGAGGAGGACAGGGCGCAGACGACCGAACCGAGGATCAGCGGTACGAGCGAGACGAGCAGCATCCGCCGCTTGCCGTACATGTCGCCGAGCCGTCCGGCGACGGGCGTGGAGACGGCCGCGGCCAGCAGGGTGGCGGTGATGACCCAGGAGGCGTTGGACGCGGAGGTGTCGAACAGCGTCGGCAGCTGTGCGATCAGCGGCACCACCAGGGTCTGTGTGAGCGCTGCCACGATGCCGGCGAAGGCCAGGATGCCGACGATGCCTCCGGGGCGGGCGGTGGGTGCCCCCGGGGAGGCTGTTGCGGGCGGTGGACTCTCCACGGGGTGTCTCCGTTCTCAGCCCTCGCGTACCTCGGGCCGTTCGACTATGCAAGATACATGGAATGTGCATCATGCACATCTTATGTAGCGTACATATCCATCGTGATATACCTGGACGCGTGGACATGCCCCTCGACCGGATCGAACGCGAGACCATGCTGCTCGGCCGGTACATGCACCTGCTCACCCCGCGCGTGGAGTGGCGGCTCGATCGCAGCGCCTACATCCTGCTCAGCCGGATCCAGGTGGAGGGCCCCATGTCCATCAGCCAGCTCAGCGAGGCCTTCGGGCTTGACGCCTCCACGCTCAACCGGCAGACCGCCGCGATGCTCCGCGCCGGTGTCGTCGAGCGCATCCCGGATCCGGACGGCGGCATCGCCCGTAAGTTCGCCATCACCGACGAGGGCGCGCGCCGGCTCGACAGCGACCGCGACCGGAACGTGGCGGGCCTGGCGAAGGTCATGGCCGACTGGACGCCCGAGGAGGCCGAGCAGCTCGCCGTTTCGCTCAGCCGGCTGAACCTCTCCATCGAGCGGCTCGACGGCCGGCCCTGGCCGCGCGACTGAGCCGCTCGGCGCTCTTGAGCCTGTCCTGGTGTACTGGGAATACCGAGCCCGGACAGGGATGGATGGGGATGGATGCTCATGAGCCGCCGCAGCCGCCGCCGTCTTCGTACGCGTAGCCGTACTCGTACGTGTAGCCGTACTCGTACGTTTCCCCAAGCCCTGGCCTCTGTCGGTGCCGCCGTCCTCCTGACGACCGCCTTCGGCTCCGCCGCGCCTGCCGACCGCACCGAACCCCGTACCGAGACCGCCGTCCTCGCGATTCCCGCCATCGGTGTCGCGGATCTGGACGTCGTGCCGTACGAGGGCACCACCGACGACGTTCCGGGCAGCCGGATCCAGGACCGGGGCGTGGCCTCCAGTCCGTACGGGGAGGAGGGCGGGGTCGGGCCGGGTGATGTCGGCAACTTCCTCGTCACCGCGCACCGGATCAGCTCCGGAGGTGTGTTGCGGGAGCTGCCGGAGGTCGGCAAGGGCGATCCCGTGTACGTGGTGGAGGACGGTACGCGGTACACGTACGAGATCACCGGGACCCGGCAGACCTCCTTCCGCAGTGAGCGTTCGCTCGCCGAGCAGCGGGCCGAGGTGCCGGGGCGGCCCGGTGTCGAGCCGAGCCGGGCCATGATCACGATCTCCACCTGCGCGACGCCCGAGGACGACGCGGCCGGGAACTTCTGGCGGGACGGTCTCGGCAATCCGGAGCACCGGATCGACAAGGTGGGCGTGCTGGTGGCGGAGGAGTCCGACTAGATCGTCAGTGGCGGCCCGAGACGCGGTCCGCCGCCTTGGCGATCGGGTCGGTGCCGGGGCGTGGTGAGGTTGTCTCGCGGCGGTCGGCGGCGCGGTAGGCGGCGTACAGGCCGTGGACGCCGAGCCAGCGGAAGGGTTCCGGTTCCCAGCGGCGGACCTTGTGGTCGACCCAGGGAAGTGTCGTCAGGTCGGTGGGGCCGGCCTGGCCGGAGTCCTGCTGGATGAGGTCGCGCAGGGTGCGGGCGGCGAGGTTGGCGGTGGCGACGCCGGAGCCGACGTACCCGCCCGCCCAGCCGAGGCCCGTGGAGCGGTCCAGGGTGACGGTGGCGCACCAGTCGCGCGGGACGCCGAGGACGCCGGACCAGGCGTGGTCGATGCGGACGCCCGCCGTGGTCGGGAAGAGGCGGACCAGCAGGTCGCGCAGGGCGGCGATGGTGGCGGGCTGGGTGCGGCCGTCGTTGTCGGTGGCGGAGCCGTAGCGGTAGGGGTGGCCGCGGCCGCCGATGGCGATGCGGTCGTCGGCGGTGCGCTGGGCGTAGAGGTAGGCGTGGGCCATGTCGCCGAGGGTCTCGCGGCCCTCCCAGCCGATGGTGTCCCAGATGCGGGCGGGCAGCGGTTCGGTGGCGATCATGGAGGAGTTCATCGGCAGCCAGGTCCGCTTGAGCCCCTTGAGGCCCGCGGTGAAGCCCTCGGTGCAGCGCAGGATGTACGGGGCGCGGACCGTGCCGTACGGGGTGACGGCGTGCTTCGGCTTGATCTCGGTGACCGGCGTCGACTCGTGGATGGTGACGCCGAGCGCCTCCACGGCGTCCGCGAGGCCCTTGACCAGTTTGGCCGGGTGCAGCCGGGCGCCGTGCGGGGTCCAGGTGGAGCCGACGGCTCCGGTGACGTGGACGCGCTCGGCGGTCTCGCGGGCGCCGCGCAGGACCCGGTCGGTCTCGCCGAAGGCGATCTCGACGCTGTGGAAGTCCTTGAGGCGGGCGAGCTGCGCCGGTGTGTGGGCGATCTCCAGGACGCCGCCCTGGTGGATGTCGGCCTCGATCTTCTCCTCGGCGGCGATCCGGACGACCTCGCCGACGGTCTCGTTCATCGCCTTCTGGAGCCGTACGGCGGCTTCGTGGCCGTGCAGCTTGGCGTACCGTTCGCGGCCCGCGATGCCGTTGTAGAGCCAGCCGCCGTTGCGGCCGGAGGCGCCGTAACCGCAGAACTTGGCCTCCAGCACGGTGATGTTGAGGAAGGGGACGGCCTTCTTCAGGTAGTACGCCGTCCAGAGCCCCGTGTAGCCGCCGCCGACGATGCAGACGTCGGCGCTCGCGTCGCCGGGCAGGGGTTCGCGGGGGGCCGGTGTGCCCTCCTGCGCGTACCAGAACGATATGCCGCCGTTGACGGTACTGACGGTGCTCATGATGCCCCTGGGGTCCCTGTCCGGTGTGACGGTGGTGCTCGGTGTGCCGCTGCGCCGGTTCTCCGTTGACGCCGAGCGTATGTGTGGCGGGACGTTACTGCGCGGCGGGGTGTTTCGTCTCGCCGCGCTCCTGGGCGTTACGGGTGAGCGGGTAGCAGGCCAGTCCGGTCAGTACGGCGGTGAAGTGGCCCACGTCGGTGAAGGTGCGGCCGTCGGCGACCAGCGGGATGCCGTAGAAGACGAGGACGGCGAACGCGTAGGCGTACGGCCAGGGGTGCGGGACGCGGTAGGTGAGGACGGCGATGACCCCGGCGAGGGCGTAGCTCACGCCGATGTCCCGGGCGTCGGCGGAGGACTGCGGTACGTGGTCCTGCCGGATGGCCCAGGCCAGGACCCCTTCGCTGACCAGCGTGGCCACGACATGCGCGGCGGTGGCTACGGCGAGCCAGCGCAGGGTGCCGAGCCAGTGTTCGGCGGTGGCGTGGAAGGCGGTGAACAGGACGGCGTACGGAAGCCAGCGGCCGCCGTCGATCCAGAAGGCGCTGGAGATCAGGACGCGGACGGGGTTCTGCGCGAGCTCGTGGAGGTTGGTGGAGCGCTCCCGCAGGAACGCGTCCTCGAAGGCCGGGGACATCCGGTGCAGGACGACGGTGGTGACGAAGAGGATGGCCAGCCAGAGGTACGTGCCGGGAGCGGTGGCGATCCAGCGGCGTACGGCGGCGGTCCGGGTGCGGTCGTGGCGGTGGTGGCCGGTGGCGCGCGTGCTGCCGTTGCCGTCGGTGGTGGGGCCCGGCTGTTCTCGGGGCATGGTCCGATTGACGCACGCCTCTAGGATCCGTGGCGTGATTGACATCCCGGACGAGCTGATCGCCACTCAGTACGCATTCAACGGCGCGGCCGGGCGGGACTTCATCGCCGCGCTGCCGGGTCTCGCCGGACGGTTCCTCGAGGAGTGGGGGCTGAGGCGGGACGGGGCCGTGATGTACGGCATGTGCGCGCTGGTCCTGCCGGTGGTGCGGGAGGCGGACGGGGTGCCGGCCGTGCTGAAGCTCCAGTCGGTGGACGAGGAGACGGCGGGCGAACCGGTCGCGCTGCGGGCGTGGGGCGCGGCGGGGGCCGGGGCGGTGGAGGTGCTCGGCCATGATCCGGAGACCGGTGCGCTGTTGCTGGAGCGGCTGGATGAGGAGCGGCCGTTGTCGGGGATGGGTGTTGGTGGTGGTGCCGGGGCTGGTGGTGTGGTTGATGCGGCCGGGGCGCGTGCGGCGGTGACGATCCTCGGCGGGGTGCTGGCCCGGCTGGCGGCGGTGCCCGCGCCGGAGGGCCTGCGGACGCTGGGTGATGCGGTGGAGCGGATGCTGGCGGCGGCTCCGGAGGCGGTGGCGCGGCTGGCGGACGCGGCGGATCGGCGGCTGCTCGCGCACTGCGTGGCGGCGGTGCGGGAGGTGGCGGATGAGCCGGGGGACCGGTTGCTGCACTGGGACCTGCACTACGACAACATCCTGGCGGGTCGCGCGGACGCGGGGCGGGCCGGGGAGTGGGTGGCGCTGGACCCGAAGCCGCTGGCGGGAGACCCGGGGTTCGAGCTGTTCCCGGCGCTGGACAACCTGTTCGACGCCGACGAGGTGGTGTGGCGGTTCGACGCGTTGACGGAGGCGCTGGGACTGGAGCGGGACCGGGAGCGCGCGCGGGCCTGGACGCTGGGACGGGTGCTCCAGAACGCGGTGTGGTCGGTCGCGGGCGGGGAGCGGCGGATGGCGCCTGACCATGCGGAGATCGCGCGGCGGTTGCTGCGGAGGCGGTGACGGGTGCGCCGGAAAGGGCTGTCTACGCTGCCTCCATGATCCGTACCGCTACGCCTGATGACGTCCCTGTCCTGCACGCCTTGGTGCGTGAACTCGCCGCGTACGAGAAGGCCCTTGACGAGGTGGTCGCCTCCGAGGAGCAGCTGGCGGAGGCGCTGTTCGGCGAGCGGCCCGCCGCGTACGCGCATGTGGCGGCGGCCGAGGAGGACGGTGGCGAGGTGATCGGCTTCGCCCTGTGGTTCCTGAACTTCTCCACCTGGCGCGGGGTGCACGGCATCTACCTGGAGGACCTGTACGTCCGTCCGGACCGGCGCGGCGGTGGCCACGGCAAGGCGCTGCTGACGGAGCTGGCGCGGATCTGCGTGGAGCGCGGGTACGAGCGGCTGGAGTGGTCGGTGCTCAACTGGAACGCCCCGTCCATCGCGTTCTACGAGTCCCTGGGCGCGCGGCCGCAGGACGAGTGGACGGTGTACCGGCTGACGGACGGGGCGTTGGCGCGGCTGGGGGCTGGAGCAGGCTGATTCCTGATGGCCTTACGGTTCCAGCACCACCTTGCCGATCGTGCCGCGCGTCTCCAGTGCGCGGTGCGCGGCGGCCGCTTCGGCGAGCGGATAGCGCTGGAGGGCGGGGCGGAGTCGGCCGGCCGCCGCTTCGGCCAAGGCGCGGGTTTCCAAGGTGCGGAGGCCGCCGCCTCGCTCGATCAGCTGGGGTCCGAGGACGGAGGTGGACGTGATGGCGCGTTCGGCCAGTTCGTCCGGGGTGAAGGTGAGCGGCCGGCCGTCGTGGAGGCCTTCGCCGGACCAGCCGTGGACGACGTGCTGTCCGCCCTTGCCGAGCAGGCCGACCGCGCTGCGGGCGGTGGTCCCGCCGACGGAGTCGTAGACCACGGTGGCCCACAGGCCGGTCGCGTCGAGGAAGGCGCGGGCGTGGTCGGGCCAGTCCGGGAGGGTGTAGTCGAGCGCGAGGTCGGCGCCGTTCGCCTCGGCCCGGGCGACCTTGGCGGGGCCGCCGGCCAGCGCGATGACGGTGGCCCCGGCGTTCTTGGCGTACTGGACGAGGAGCGTGCCGATGCCGCCCGCCGCCGCCGTGACGACGGCCACCGAGTCCGGGCCGAGGTCGGTGAAGGAGAGGATGCCGAAGGCGGTGCGGCCGGTGCCGATCATGGCGACGGCTTCGGCGGCACCGAGGTTTCCGGGGATCTCGTGGAGCTTGTCGGCCTCGGTGACGGTGAGTTCGGCGTACCCGCCCGGTGCCGTGCCGATGTGCGCGACGACGCGCTTGCCGAGCCAGCCTGGGTCGGTGTCTTCGCCGAGCGACTCGACGGTCCCGGCGACCTCGCGGCCGGGGATGGTGGGGAGCGTGGCGGGGGCCGGGAAGGGGCCGGTCCGTCCTTCCCGTAGCGCGGTGTCCAGGAGGTGCACGCCGGCCGCCTCCACGGCGATGCGGACCTGGCCGGGACCGGCGACGGGATCCTCGGTCCGTTCGTACGTGAGGTTCTCGGCGGGGCCGAAGGTGTGGAGGCGGACGGCGTGCATGGAGGGCTCCCTCGGGGCGGCGGGCGGGCTAGTGCCCTTACCCTCGTACCTCAGGTTCGGTTGAGGTCAACCCCGGATCCGGAGCGCCGGCCGGATGGCCCTCCGGCGTCCTTCACGGCGAGCAGTGCGGCTTCGAGGCCGCTGGTGAAGGAGACCTCGCTGAGGAGTCCCGGAGCGGCGACCTGGTCGCCTGCCAGGAAGATCCCGTCGCCGCGGACGATCGCGGGCCGGTCCCGCCAGGTGGTGCCGGGGCGGTCGACGGCGCCGGTGCGGCCGTCGGCGAGGGCCTCGGAGTGCCAGGTGGTGCGCTCGCGCCGGCCCGGGAAGCCGAGGTCGAGGAGTTGCTCGGCGCGGGCGATGCCCTCGGCCTTGGCCACGCCCGGGCCGATCGGGAACTGGCCCTGGAGCAGCTGTTCTCCGGCCGGAGCCAGCCCGGGATCCTGGGCGGTGAACCGTTCCAGCCAGCCGGGCGCGTCCAGGTCCGACACGATGAACAGGTCGCCGCGCCGGGTCCGTACGGCCAGGTCCACCAGGACGGCGCGGCCGCTCTCCCAGGTCAGCGACGCGTCGTCGAGGAGGACGCGGGCGGCGTCGAGTGAGGTGGCGACGGTGACCGGACCGGTACGGGCCAGCTCGCCGAGCGTACGGGCGTCGACGCGGGCTCCCGTCTCGACGGCCACGCCGAGGCCGCGGGCGTGGCCGGCCATCCGTTCGATGAGCCGCCCCCAGCCGCCGACCGGGTAGCGGGCCTCGGGCGGCAGCGAGGTGAGGCGGCTGAAGCGCTCCTGGACGAACCGGGCGGAGAGCGCCCCGGGGTCGTGGTGGAAGAGCGCGGCGGCGACGAAGTGCGCGGCGGCCCGTGCGCCTTCGTCTCCGACCTGGCCGGTGGCCCACTCCTGGAATGTGGCGTCCACGGGGGCCGTACGCGGGTTGCGGCGGGAGAGCCGCAGCAGGGCGGCGGGCGGCAGCGCGCGCAGCGCTCCGGCCCGCCGGAAGCGGAAGCGGAACCCTTCGAGGAGCGGTACGGAGGCGACCGGGCCGAGCAGATCGCGCCGGGCCAGCCAGGTGCGGAGCGGCCCGCGGTGGTACAGGGCGTGCGGTCCCTCGTTGGTGCGGTACGGCCCGTCGGCGGTCCTGGCCCGGCCGCCGAGCATCCGGTGGCTCTCGTACAGGGTGACCCGCGCGCCGGATTCGGCCGCGGTGATCGCGGCGGTGAGCCCGGCGATGCCGCCGCCGATGACGTGGATGCGGACGGGCTGCTCCGTGTGCTTCCTGTGCTTCCTGTGCTCCATGGCTGGAACTCCTTCGCCTCTTTTGATGATGCGACGGATCGGAGGCGGCAGCCTGTGACATCGGCGGCCTGTGACATCGGGCGGGCTTGGCCGGGCGGGGCGTTGTCAGTGGTGTGCGTCACGATGGGGGCATGGCGACGAGTGCGGGCAGGACGGCCAAGGCCAAGAAGGACACCATCGCGGCGGCGCGGCGCCCGGAGGTGCGGCTGCCGCCGCTCGTTCCGTACGACGGCGAGGGCCTGGAGCCGGACGGCGACTACGACGGCGTGCGGTTCGACGGCGTGGATCTGGCGGACGCGTCGGGGCGGGGCGCGCGGTTCATGGACTGTGCGCTGGAGAGCTGTGCCCTGGACCGTACGGATCTGGCGCGGGCCCGCTTCATGGACTCGGTGCTGACCGGCGTACGGGGCGTGGGCACGGACCTCGCGGAGGCGTCGCTGCGGGATGTGGAGGTGGTGGACGCGCGGCTGGGCGGGGTGCAGCTGCACGGGGCGGTGCTGGAGCGGGTGGTGGTGCGCGGCGGCAAGATCGACTACCTGAACCTGCGCAAGGCCCGGCTGAAGGACGTGGTCTTCGAGGGCTGCGTGCTCTCGGAGCCCGATTTCGGGGACGCGCACCTGGTGCGGGTGGAGTTCCGGGACTGTGTGCTGAAGCGGGCGGACTTCAGCGCGGTGCGGATGGAGTCGGTGGACCTGCGGACGGTGGCGGAGCTGGACATCGCGCGCGGCGTGGACCGGCTGGCGGGAGCGGTGATCAGCCCGGCCCAGCTGATGGAGCTGGCCCCGGCGTTCGCGGCGCAGATCGGGGTGCGGGTGGAGGGGTGACGCGGCTGCGGGGCGTGGTCAGAGGCGGGGGAAGCGGGCCTGGAGGTCCCAGATCACGGGGTTGTCGGCGAGGCCGTCGTGCAGGTCGGCCAGGTCGGCGATCAGGTCGTGCAGGAAGTCGCGGGCCTCGCGGCGCAGGAGCGAGTGGCTGAAGGTCAGCGGCGGCTCGTCGCCGGGCATCCAGTCCGCCTCGACGTCGACCCAGCCGAACCGCCGCTCGAAGATCATGACGTCCGAGGACTCGGTGAAGTCCAGTTCCGCGTACTGCCGCCGGTGTGAGCGGTTGCCGCGCGGGTCCTGGTCGATCTGCTCGACGATGTCGCACAGCGCCCAGGCGAAGTCGAGCACCGGAACCCATCCCCAGGCTGTGGACACCTCGCGGTCCGCCTTGGTGTCCGCGAGGTAGACGTCACCGGAGAACAGATCGTGCCGCAGCGCGCGGACGTCCGTGCGGCGGTAGTCGGTCTGTGGCGGATCGGGGAAGCGGCGGGAGAGGGAGTAGCCGATGTCGAGCACGGATCGATGGTGTCATGCCGGATCGGACCAGGCTGACACGATCGGGTGAACGGAGATCGTTATGCCTCACGCATATGCCAGACGCCTCTAGCTTCACCTTATGGTCAGTTCGCCTCATGAGGCTCATCATCGGATCTTCCAGAAGAATCCGGGCTTGTTCGCCAGCGCACGGAGATCAGGCCGCCGCTCGAACGGCACGTGGACACGCTGCTGCGCATCGACCTGGTCGGCGGTGACAGCCTGCTGCTGGCGATCGAGGCGCAGGGCAGGAACGACCCGGACAAGCGGAGCAGTTGGGCCTACTACCTCGCCCACCTCTACGCGAAGTTCCGGTACCCGCCGGTGCTGCTGGTCGTCTGCCGGGACAAGGGAACGGCCGAGTGGGCGGCCGAGCCGATCCGTATCGGCCTGGAGAAGCACCCGAGTCTCGCCGTGTTCCCGCTGGTGCTCGGTCCGCACAACGTACCGATGATCACGGACGCCGCGAGAGCCGCCGAAGACCTGCCGATGGCTGTCTTCTCCGCGATCACCCATAGTAACGATCACGACATCGCTGCCATACTGGACGCGCTCGCCGAGGCCCTCCGGGCCACGGACGCCGACGCCGCAGCGGTCTTCGCCGAATTCACCGAAGCGGGCCTGGGGACCACCTCGGCCCGTGAGCTCTGGAGGAATCTGATGGGCACTGGTCTCAGTCACTTCCGCGGCTTCGTCGCCGAATCCTTCCGCGACGAGGGGCGGGTGGAAGGCCGTGTGGAGAGCCGCGGCGAGGACATCCTGCGGATTCTCGCGGTGCGAGGTGTCGAGGTGCCGGATGAGGTGCGGCAGCGGATCACCGGCTGCAAGGACCTCGATGTGCTCGATGTGTGGTTCGAGCGGGCTGTCACCGCGTCCACCGCCGACGCGGTGTTCGACGAGGGCTGACGACGAGGGGCGAGGGGCAGGGCCGGGCTCCGGTCACGGCAGCAGCCGCTGCTCCTTCGCCACCGACACAGCGCCCGCCCGCGTGTCGACGCCGAGCTTGTCGTAGATGCGGCCGAGGTGGGTCTTGACCGTGGCCTCGCTGATGAACAGCGCGCGGGCGATGTCGCGGTTGCCGAGGCCCTGGGAGAGCTGGGCCAGGATGTCGCGTTCGCGGTCGGTGAGGGTGGGGCCGGGGCTGCGCATGCGGGCCATGACCCGGCTGGCGACCGGGGCCGAGAGCGTGGTGCGGCCCTCGGCGGCGGAGCGGATCGCGGCGAAGAGTTCCTCCGGGCGCTCCGCCTTGAGGAGGTAGCCGGTGGCGCCCGCCTCGATGGCCCGGGTGATGTCGGCGTCGGTGTCGTACGTGGTCAGCACCAGGACGTTGACCGTGCCGGCGGCGGCGATGCGGCGGGTCGCCGCCACGCCGTCGATGCCGTCGCCGAGCTGGAGGTCCATGAGGACGACGTCCGGAGCGAGGCGGGCGGCGAGGACCACGGCCTCCTCGCCGCTGCCCGCCTCGCCGACGACCTCGATGTCCGGTTCGCTGCCGAGGAGGGCCAGCAGGCCGGCGCGGACGACCGCGTGGTCGTCGCAGAGGAGGATGCGTACGGGTGGCGTCTGCGCGCCTTGGCCGGTCATGCGGTGGCCTCCAGGGTGGTGAGCGGGATCTCGGCCGAGAGCACCGTGCCCTCGCCCGGCGCCGACTCGATCGTGAGCGTTCCGCCGAGCTGGTGCACGCGCGCCCGGATCGCCGGGAGCCCGTGGCCGCGTACGGCACCTGTCGCGCGCGGGGCGCCGGGATCCGGCGTGAAGCCGCGGCCGTTGTCGCCGATGTCCAGGACCACCCGGTCGTCCAGGTGGGTCAGGGTCAGCCCGGCGGCGGTGGCGCCGGAGTGCTCCCGTACGTTGGCGAGGGCCCCTTGCGCGATCCGCAGCAGCGCGGACTGCACCCGGTCCGGGAGCGGAGCGTGCGCGGCGCCTTCCACATGGCAGCGCACGGTGAGCGCGCCCTGCGTCTGGGCCGACTCGCGGGCCGCCAGTGCGTGCAGGGCCGCTTCCAGGCCGCCGCCCTCCGCCAGATCGGCCGGCGCCAGGTCGTGGACGAAGCGGCGGGCCTCGGCGAGGTTGCGTTCCGCGATGCCGGTGGCCGTACGGACATGGCGGCGGGCCGCGTCCGGGTCGGCGGCCCACGTGCGGTCGGCCGCCTGGAGCAGCATCTGCTGGCTGGACAGGCCCTGCGCCAGCGTGTCGTGGATCTCCATGGAGAGCCGCTGGCGCTCGGCGAGGGTTCCTTCGCGCCGCTCGGTGGCGGCCAGTTCGCGCCGGGTGCGCAGCAGGTCGTCGATCAGTTCGCGCTGACGTGCCGCCAGGTCCCGTTGGCGTACGGCCTGCCGTTGCATGTGCACGAACACGGCGGTGGCGACGGCCGCCACGGCCGGTGGGGCGAGCACCAGGTTCGGGTCGAAGCCGGTGGCCAGGCGCAGTTGCGCGGCCACCACCAAGGCGGTCAGCAGCGCCACCAGCGCGAGCGCCGCGCGCGGCGGCAGGATGCGCAGCCCGGTGTAGAACAGCGGCACCGCGCACCACGCGAAGCTCGGTGCGAGCACGACCAGCACCATCCAGACGGCGACCAGGACCCCGAGCCAGGTGAGCCGGCGAGGCGTGGGCCGCGAGCCGAGGACGGGGCCCAGCAGGTACAGCACCGCCAGCGTGATCGACAGCGCGATGATCCACGGCGTACGGGCCTCGCCCGGGTGCCGCATCAGGAACCGGGTCAGCGAGGCGCCGAGCAGCAGGAAGAACGCCGCGTGCATGAGGAGCGCGAGCCAGCGGGCGTCGGGGTCGGGGCCGGAGGCCGTACCGTCCGCCTCCGCTTCCCGTACACCGGTCCGGCGCTCCACCCTGTACCTCACGTTCCCTCGTTGACCTGCACGGATCCCTCCATGGTGGCCCCATCCGACCACCTCCGCATCAACCGATCGGCCGACAGAGGCGTCAGCCGTCCCGCGCGCCGCTTGCAGCCGGTACGTCGACCGTACGGGGCCGGATCCGGCCGGAGGATCGATGGCAGAGAGCGAAACGCCGGGACCGTCATCGGGACGGCCCGGAATCCACCAGGGAGCCACCATGAAGAAGCTGTCGCTGCGGGCCCGCGTCCTCACCGGTACCGTCGCCGTCGCCGCCCTCGGAGCCGGAACCTTCGGCGCCGTCACCGCGAACGCCTCCGCCCCGGCCGCCGCTCCCGCCGCAGCGGTCAAGGCCGACACCGGCAACCGGAACCTCCAGCAGAGCACGCACCTCACCGTGGCCGCCGCCACCAAGGCCGCGCAGGCCACGCTGGACGCCGCGAAGAAGGAGAACCAGCGCGTCTCGGTCGCCGTCGTCGACCGCGACGGCAACACCATCGTGACGCTCCGCGGCGACGGCGCCGGCCCGCAGTCGCCGGAGTCGGCGGTCAAGAAGGCGTTCACCGCCGTCTCCTGGAACGCGCCGACCTCCGAGCTGGTCAAGCGCCTGGAGCAGACTCCCAACCTGAAGGACATCCCGGGCACTCTGTTCCTCGGCGGCGGCGCTCCGGTCCAGGTCAAGGGCGCTCCGGTCGCGGGCATCGGCGTGGCGGGCGCGCCGAGCGGCGACCTGGACGAGAAGTTCGCCAAGGCGGGCGTCGCCGCGCTCGCCCGATAGTCACCTCCGCACAGCCGAGAACGGAGAGGCCCATGAACGCCCTCGATCACGCCCTGCTCACCGCCGCACGCACCGGCGACACCGACGGTGTGCGCACCGCGATCGAGGGCGGCGCGCGCGTCGACGTCCGCGACGAGGAGCTGCGCACCCCGCTCCTTCTCGCCGCGCTCGGCGACCATGTGGAGGCGGCCCGGCTGCTCGTGGCCGCCGGCGCCGACCCGGACGCGCAGGACCGGCGTGAGGACAGCCCGTGGCTGGTCACCGGGGTCACCGGCAGCGTCGCGATGCTGCACGTCCTGTTGCCGGCCGGGCCGGATCTGACCTTGCGCAACCGGTTCGGCGGCATCTCGCTGATCCCCGCCGCCGAGCGCGGCCATGTCGCGTACGTACGGGAGGTGCTGCGCAGCACCGGCACCGACGTGGACCACGTCAACCGGCTCGGCTGGACGGCCTTGCTGGAGGCGGTGATCCTCGGCGACGGCGGCCGGGCACACCAGGAGATCGTGGAGCTGCTGCTCGCGGCCGGCGCGTCTCCCGGCCTGCCGGACGGGGACGGCGTCACGGCGCTGACGCACGCCGAGCGGCGCGGGTTCGCGGAGATCGCCGCGCTGCTGCGGGCCGCAGCGTGACCGGCGTACGCGCGGCGCGGACCGCCGCTCCTTCCCGTACGCCTCGTGCTCCTCGTACGCCTCGCGGCTCCCGCTCGCGCCGGCTCACGCCGGTTCTCGCCGCGGCCGCCGTCCTCGCCGGCTGCGCGACCGGCACGACGGAGGCCGCTCCGGACGCGCGGCGAACGACCGCCTCCGCCCCGGACGCTACGGAAACGACCGCTCCAGCCCCGGCCTCCTCCAGCGCCACCGGCCGCACCCCGCAAGGCACCCTCCTCGTAGCCGACTTCGGCAGCGACACCGTCACCTTCGTCGACCCCGGCACGCCAGGTTCCGGAAAGACCGCCGGCCCCATCGCCTCCCTCGAGGTCGGCACCGCCCCCTACGGTCTCGTCGTCGGTGAGGACGGACGCGCCTGGGTCGCCACCGCCGAAGGCGTCGCCGTCGTGGACACGCAGCGGCGGACCCGGATCGGGACCGTCCCGTACGAGACGGAGACCGGGTCCGTCACCACCGGCGAGTACCGGGGCGGCGGCATGGGCATCGCCTTGGCACCCGACGGCCAGCACGTCTACGTCGGTGTCAACGTGCCGGACGGCAACGGCACGGTGGAGGTCATCGACACCGCGACCCGCGAGGTCACCGGCGTCGCCGACGTCGGCCGCCGGCCCTTCGACGTGGACGTCTCACCGGACGGCCGCGAGGTGTACGCCACCGACCACGACTCCTTCGACGTGACGGCGGTGGACGCCGGCACGCTGAAGACCCGGCGCATGGAAGTCGCGCCGTACGGCACCGAAGGCGGTCCCGGCTCCTGGCTGAAGCCGCACTACGCCGTCGTACGGCCCGAGGACGGCAAGCTGCTGCTGCCGTTCGAGGGCGAGCGGCTCGCCGTTCTCGACCCGGGCACCGGCGAGGTGGCGATCGAGCGCATGACCGCCAACACCCACCAGCACGGCGCGGCCCTCGCTCCCGACGGCACCCTCGTCGTCGTCGGCACCGGCCCGATCGGCCCGGACGACGAGGACCCGTCGCTGACCGTCCGCACGCCGGACGGCAAGGAGCGGATCGTTCCGCTGGACGGGCCGCACGAGGACGTGGCGGTGTCGGCGGACGGCCGTACGGCGTACGTCACCGGCGGGTTCACTCGTGACGGGTACGGGGACGGGATCACCGTCGTCGACCTGCACGACGAGGAAAACGAGCCGGTACGGCTGGAAGCAGGCAACCGACCTCTCGGTATCGCCATCCTCTGAGGCGGAGCCGTCCGCCCGTCCCCCGGGGCGGGCGGCTCCTTCCCGTCCACAGCCGCACCGCATCCGACGCCTAGGATCGACCGGTGAACCACCGCCTCCCGGCTGCCGCCACTCCCGTCCTCCTCCTCGCTCTCGTCCTCCTCGCCGCGGGCTGCTCCGGCGGTGTCGAAGGCGCTCCGGGCGCGGTCGGACTGCGCGACCCGTACTATCCGGGCCTCGGCAACGGCGGCTACGACGTCACCCACTACGGCCTGGAGCTCGACGTCGACCCGGCCGCGAACCGGCTGCGCGGCACCGCCACGATCACGGCCCGCGCCACGCAGGACCTCAGCGCCTTCCACCTCGACCTGGCCGGGCTCGACGTGGAGAGCGCCACCGTGGAAGGGCGGCCGGCGGCGGTGAACCGGGCGGGCCGGGAGCTGACGATCCGGCCGGGCGCCGCGGTGGAGGAACGGCTGCGCAAGGGGCGCACGTTCACCACCGTCATGCGCTACTCCGGCTCGCCGGAGGCCATCACGGACGCGGACGGCGGCAAGGAGGGCTGGCTGCGGACGGCGGACGGCGCGGTGGCCCTCGGTGAGCCGGCCGGCTCCATGGCCTGGTTTCCCGGCAACCACCACCCGAGCGACAAGGCCGCGTACGACATCGAGGTCACCGTTCCCGATCCGTTGAAGGCCGTCTCCAACGGAGAGCTGGTCGCCCGCCGTACGGAGAACGGCCGTACCGCCTACGGCTGGCGGACCGCCGAACCGATGGCGAGCTATCTGGCCACCGTCGCCGTCGGCCGGTTCACCACCGAGCAGTCGCGCACGCCCGACGGCATCCGGCTGTTCACCGCCGTGGACCCGGAGCCGGCGGCCGCGAGCAAGGACGTGCTGGACGAGATCCCGGCCGTACTGGCGTGGTCGGCCGAGAAGTTCGGGCCGTACCCGTTCACCTCCGCCGGAGCGATCGTGGAGCGCGAAGGCGACTCGGCGTACGCGCTGGAGACGCAGACCCGCCCCGTCTTCCCCGGCCCGCCCGACACCGCGCTCCTCGTCCACGAGCTGGCCCACCAGTGGTTCGGCAACTCCGTCACGCCCGCGACCTGGCGCGACCTCTGGCTCAACGAAGGCTTCGCCACGTACGCGGAGTGGCTCTGGGCCGCCGACCACGACGACGTACCGGTCCAGGAGAGCTTCGACGAGGCGTACGCGGACGACGCCAACTGGGCCTTTCCGCCAGCCGATCCACCGGGCGCCGCCGATCTGTTCGAGCCGCCGGTGTACGGGCGCGGTGCGATGGTCGTCCACCGGATCCGGCTCGCGATCGACGACGACAAGGCGTTCTTCGCGCTGGTCAAGGGATGGACGAAGGCGCACCGGCACGGCAACGCCTCGACCGACGACTTCATCGCGTACGTGGAGAAGGAGACCGGCCAGGACCTCACCGCGCTGTGGGACGCCTGGCTGTACGGCGAAAGCCGGCCGCCCGTGACGGGCTGACCGGCTTCCGGGTTCCGTACTGCTGGGGTTACTTGACGTTGACGCCGGTCCAGGTGGCCGAGACCGCCTTCAGTTCCTCGCTGTCCGCGCCGAACAGGTCGGTCGCCGCCTTCTCGGTCGCGACGCGCGCGCCCGCGTAGTCGGTGGTGGAGGTCATGTGGACGGAGAGCGCCTTGTACCAGATCTGGTACGCCTTCTCCCGGCCGATGCCCGTCAGCGTCGAGCCGTCGGAGGTCGGCGAGTCGTATGCGACGCCGTTGACCGTCTTCTTCCCGCTGCCCTCGGCGAGCAGGTAGAAGAAGTGGTTGGCGACGCCGGAGGAGTGGTGGACGTCCAGGTTGCCGAGGTTCTCGTCCCAGTAGTCGGCCGAGCTGCCGTCCTTGGACGGCTGGTCCATGTAGCGCAGCGGCGTGCCGTCGCCGTTGATGTCGATCTTCTCGCCGATGAGGTAGTCACCGGCGTCCGAGGCGTTGTCGGCGAAGAACTCCACCGAGGCGCCGAGGATGTCGCTGGTCGCCTCGTTGAGACCGCCGGACTCACCCGCGTACTCCAGGTTGGCGGTGGCGGAGGTGAGGCCGTGCGTCATCTCGTGGCCCGCGACGTCGATGGCGGTGAGCGCGTTCTTGTTGCCTTCGCCGTCGCCGTACGTCATGCAGAAGCAGCTGTCGTCCCAGAAGGCGTTGACGTACGCGTTGCCGTAGTGGACGCGCGAGTACGCGGCCTTGCCGTCGCCGCGGATGCCGTCCCGGCCGAGCGCCGACTTGTAGAAGTCCCAGGTCTTCGCGGCGCCGTAGTGGGCGTCGACGGCGGCGGTCTGCCGGTCCTCACCGGTGCCGTCGCCCCAGGTGTCGTCGTCGTCCGTGACGAGTGCGCCGGTGCCGGAGGAGCCCTGGTTCAGGTCGTACGTCTTGTGGCCGCCGCGCTCGGCGTCGGTGAGCTCGAATCCCGCGTCGGTCCTGGTGGTGGTGATCTCGACCTCGCCGCTGTACTGGCTGTGGCCGGTGCCGGTCTCGATCGCCTCGTAGCTGCGCAGCTTCTTGCCGGTGGTGGCGTCGGTGATGGTGTGGAGGCGGCTCGGCGTGCCGTCCTTCCGCACGCCCTTCTTGACGGTCTCCCAGGCGAGGACGGGCGCTTTGCCGTGGCTCGCGTAGATCACCTTGCGAGCGCTCGCCGCGGCCTTCAGCTTCGGTGTGGTCGACGCCACGGCTATCTTCGCGTCCGTCGCCTTGTCGACGCTTCGGAGCGTGCCGTCGGCGGCGGTGTGCGTGACGAGGTCGCCGCCGAGGACGGGCAGGCCGGCGTAGGTGCGCTCGTAGCGGGTGTGGACGGTGCCGTTGGCGTCGGTGATGACGTCGCGGACGATCAGCTTCTCGCTGCCGCCGAGCTTGAGGGCCTTCGCCGCCGCGGTGGTCTCGGTCTGCGCCGACCTGATGGCGGTGGCGCGGTCGGCCGAGGAGTTGATGCCGAGCGCGGCGGCCGTGGAGGGTGCCGGCGCGTCACTGCCGTTGTCACCGGTGGTGGCGACCGCGGAACCGGTCTGGACTCCGGCGACCACCATCGAGGCGACCGCCGCGAGTGCTGCGAGCCGACGGGTGGTGCGCGTGGTGCGGGAGTTGTGGGGGGTGGTGTGGAGGTTCATGCGTGTTCTCCGTTGGTCGTCCTGTGGGGGGACTACGAGCGGAGAGCGTGCCACCGAATGAGCGAAGTTGACGGTGTGCCGACAATTACCTCACAAGTTTTTGACCAGTCCTTGTCCGGCTGAGGTGTTCACGTGTCCGGTATTCGGTGGAGTGGCATGATTTCTCTGTGCTGTACATGGGGCCGTACAGGTGAGTTGACGGAACGTCACGCGCACAGCCGCGAGCCCCCGGCCGCCTGCGTGCGCGGTCGGGGGCTCCCGGTGGAGACAGGTGCGGCTCGGGTCAGAGGTTGACGCCGAAGTCGCGGGCGATGCCGCTGAGGCCGGAGGCGTAACCCTGGCCGACCGCGCGGAACTTCCACTCGGCACCGTTGCGGTAGAGCTCGCCGAAGACCATGGCGGTCTCGGTGGCGGCGTCCTCGCTCAGGTCGTAGCGGGCGATCTCGGCGCCGCCGGCCTGGTTGAGGATGCGGATGAACGCGTTGCGGACCTGGCCGAAGTTCTGGCTGCGGGCCTCGGCGTCGTAGATGGAGACCGGGAAGACGATCTTGTCGACGTCGGCCGGCAGACCCGCCAGGTTGACGTTGATCTGCTCGTCGTCGCCCTCGCCCTCACCGGTGACGTTGTCACCGGTGTGCACGATGGTCTGGTCCGGCGTCGACTTGTTGTTGAAGAAGACGAAGTGGCCGTCGGAGACGACCTTCCCCTCCGTGTTGACCGCGATCGCCGAGGCGTCGAGGTCGAAGTCGGTGCCGGTGGTGGTGCGGACGTCCCAGCCGAGGCCGACCGTGACGGCGGTCAGGCCCGGGGCCTCCTTGGTGAGCGAGACGTTGCCGCCCTTGGACAGGCTTACAGCCATGGGAAGTCCCTTTCCTCGTCGTGTGCGGGCATTCGTGCCATCACGAAAGCTACCGTCACCCGTCCTAACGCAGCCAGCAGACCATGAGGTTCCTGCTCTCTTTACTTTCTTTGCCGAACTTCCTCCTGAAGAGGTGCCGAAGGGGTCTCCTGCGGACAGCTCAGGCGCAAAAGAAGGTGACGAACCCGGTGCGGGACGGGGAACATGGATGACATGTCCGGGCCCTATGTCATCCGCGGCTCGGTCTCCCTGCCGGAGGCCGAGCTCATGTGGCGTTTCTCGCGCTCCTCCGGGCCCGGCGGCCAGCACGTCAACACCAGCGACTCCCAGGTGGAGCTGCGCTTCGACCTCGCCGCGACCGACGCGCTGCCCGAGGTCTGGAAGGCGCGGGCGCTGGAGCGGCTGGCGGGCAGGCTGGTCGGCGGCGTGATCTCCGTGCGGGCGTCCGAGCACCGCTCCCAGTGGCGCAACCGTGAGACGGCCGCCGTCCGCCTCGCCGCGCTCCTGGCCGAGGCCACGGCGCCGCCGCCCAAGCCGCGGATCAAGCGGAAGATCCCGCGCGGGATCAACGAGCGCAGGCTGCGCGAGAAGAAGCAGCGCGGCGACACCAAGCGCGGCCGCTCCGGCCGGGACTGGTGACCGCAGGGTCCAAGCCCGCCAGCCCCTGCTGCCGATAGCGCGTCTACGTCACCCCAGCTGCCGGTAGCGCCCCTTGAAGTACGCCAACGGCTCCCCGTCCGCGCTCGGCACCTCAGCCGTCAGCACGCGCCCGATCACCAGCGTGTGGTCACCGGCCACCACCCGCTGCTCCGTACGGCACTCCAGGGTCGCCAGCGCACCACCGATCAGCGGTGCCGCCGTCACCTCGCCGCGTACGTACGGCAGGTCCTGGAAGAGCAGCCGGTCGCTGATCCGGCCCTTCATGGCGAACCGTCCCGCGATCTGCCGCTGGCCCGCCGCCAGGACGGAGACGGCCCACAACGGTTGCTCGTCGAGCAGGTCGTCCATCCGGGAGCCGTTGCGCAGGCTCACCATCACCAGAGGCGGATCCAGGGACACGGACATGAAGGCGGTGGCCGTCATCCCGACGTCCTCGCCGCGGCCCTCCTCGTCGAGCGGCGGCTCCTGCGCGGTGACCAGCACCACTCCGGCGGCCAGCCGCGCGAGCGCTGCGCGGAACTCGTCGTTGCTCACCCCCTCAGCATGCGGGATGGGCTCGGGGCTCGGGGTGGCGGGAGTCGTCTGCAGCACACCGGAACGCTAACCGCGCACGACGGCCCGCGACATCGGGCCAGGGGACCAGGCGGGTCCTAGGACCTGAGCCCGACGAGGCCCCGAGGGTGTCCGGACACCGAAGCGTGGCCGGATCCGTACGGCCGGATTTGCGCCAGGAAAACGACAGAACGCCCGAAGAGTCACCCTCAACCACTGGACCATCTGTTGTGACTTGAGTCACAGAGTCCATTTTCCGCTGACCCTGTGTACCGGGTGCACAGCTCACTGTGATTCAGTGGCCGTGACACTGCAACAAGTACGTCGATATGAAACCTGGAGTTGCTGTCGAGGTCTCGGGGAGTGCGAGCGATGGAGGCCGAGTCGGAACCCTACGTCCGCCTTGCGACCATGCGGCAGCTGCACCAGGCCGTCGCTGATCTCAACACGGCGCGGAGTCTGGCGGACACGCTGCAGACCGTGGCGGACGGCATCGTCACCGGTCTCGGATACGAGCTGGGCTGCGTCAACCTGGTCCGGCCCGACGGTGACCTCGTCATCGCCGCCTTCGCGGGCAACGCCGCCGCCGAGGCCCTGATCACCGGCCGTGTCGGCTCCCGCACCTCCTGGGACCGCCGGCTGACCATGGGCGAGGCCTGGGACCAGCTGCGGTTCATCCCGCACACCGAAGGCTGGGTCCTGCTCGACGACGACGTACCGCAGTGGCACACCGAGGGCCCCGAGCCGCGCTTCGAGGACGAGTGGCACCCGCTGGACCGGCTCTACGCGCCGATGTACGCCTCCGGAGGCGGACGGGACCTTCTCGGGGTCATATCCGTCGACCGGCCGCGCAATGGGCGCCGCCCCGGCGCATGGGGGCGCGAAGCGCTCCAGATGTACGCCTCCCAGGCCGCCATTGCGATCAGCAACGCTCGCCTCCGAGCAAACATGCAGCGCGCACTGGTCAGGCTCGAACGTGAACAGCAGGCGCTGCGGGCCAGCGAGGAGTCCTTCCGCCAGGCTTTCGAGTACGCGCCGAGCGGTATGGCCATCGCCGAGATGGGCGGCGACCAGCACGGCCGGCTGCTCCGCACCAACGACGCCCTCTGCCGGCTGCTCGGCCGTCCCGCCTCCGTCCTGCGCCGCTACTCCTTCGCCGACCTGGTCCACCCCGAGGACATCGGCACCCTGCTGCGCACCTCGGCCGAAGGCGGTCGGGCGGAGCTGCGGCTCGGGCGGCGGGACGGGACGTACCTGTGGGTCTCGCTGCGTAACTCCGTCGTCGCCGACACCGCCGACGGGCCGCGCTTCCTCCTCACCCACGTCGAGGACATAGAGGAGCGCAAGCGCCACGAGCTGAACCTCGCCCACCGCGCCTCGCACGACGCGCTCACCGGCCTGCCCAACAGCGCCGAGCTGAAGTCCCGCCTCAGCGCCCGGATCTGCGAGTGGCCGAACTCTCCGGCCGCCACCGCGATCGAGGCGCTGGACGCGGCGTACGGAGACGTCGAGTCGTCCCTCACCCACGGCTACCAGTCCGACGGGTACGAAGGCGAGGCGGCGCCCGGCGGCGGGCTCTACGACCACCATGTGCACACGGTCGCCCCCGACGCGGAGCACGACGACGGCACGAAGGGGCTCGCGGTCCTCTTCTGCGACCTCGACGGCTTCAAGTCCATCAATGACCGCTTCGGCCACCACACGGGTGACGCGGTTCTCATAGAGGTCGCGCGACGGCTCTCCACCTGTGTCCGGGACGGCGATACGGTCGCGCGGCTCGGAGGTGACGAATTCGTCGTTCTCGCGGACGGCCTCGGCGCGGCGGACGCCGCTGACCTGGCCGTACGCCTGCGAAATGCCATCATTCCGCCGATAAGGGTCGATGGGCGCGCGGTCCGGGTCGGAGCGAGCTTCGGCATCGGCTGGGCCGAGTGCGGGATGAGCGTGGAAGAGGTCCTGCGCTCCGCCGACCAGCGGATGTACGTCGAGAAGCGGTCGCGGTCCAAGGTTCACCGCAGAGCCGGATGATGTTCACGGCCGACGCGCACCCTTACCCCGTACACGTCCCTCCGAACCGGCCCGGTCCATGATCGCCATTCGGACTGTGCTCCGTACGAGGTAGGCTCGGCCGGTCGGCGACGGCTGGCGAGATGGTGAGGAGTGACCCAGGGATGACGGCCGGAAGCAACGGCGCGAGCAAGCCCGAGGACGACGATCCGTTCGGCTACCTGTACGCGGACGGACAAGCGGCAGGCGCCCAGCCGCCCGGCCAGGGCGGCTACGGCTACCCGGGTCCGGCCGCGCAGCCGGGCGTGCCCAGGACGTCGTACAACCAGGTGCGGACGGTCGGCGAGCGCCAGTACGGGCAGCAGCAGGTCCCGCCGCAGCCCGGGCAGGGCGGCTACGGCTACCCGCCCCAGCAGGGCTACGGCCAGCCGCCCGCACCCCAGTACCACCAGCCGAACCCGCAGTACGCGGCCCCCGAGACCTACCCCGGCGGCGCGCCCGCCGCGCACCACGGTTCGGTCTCCGGCGGCGGTTCCGGCGGCCGTGGCGGCCCGAACACCAAGGCGCTGCTGATCGCGGCGGTCGCCGTGGTCGCGGTCGTCCTCCTCGGCATCGGCGCGGCACTGCTCTCGGGCAGCGACGGCGACAAGGACAAGAAGAACAACGAGGCGGTCTCCTCGGAGGGCCCCGCCGACAAGGTCGACGAGTCCGGTCAGCCGGACAAGGAGCCCGAGGAGAAGCCGGAGCCGGTCGAGCTCCCGAAGCAGGACGCGGCGACGCTGACGCTCGGCGGCTCGGCCATCACGGACAAGTCCGTCAAGGGCGCCGAAGGCGTGGGCGGCAGCTATGTCTCGGGCTTCAACCAGGTCGGCTCCTCGGTGACCTGGAAGGCGAAGATGCCGACCGAGGGCTCGTACCGCCTCACCGTGCGCTACGCCATTCCGGCCGTCGACGCGAACGCGACCCTGACGGTCAACGGCAAGCCGAACACGCAGCCGATCGGCCTGAAGAACTTCATCAGTTCCTCGGACACGAACCTGGAGAAGAACTGGCAGACCACCTGGGCGCCGGTCGACCTCCAGAAGGGCGACAACGAGATCAAGATCTCCTGCGAGGACGGCAACCAGTGCGACGTGCTGCTCGACTGGCTGGAAGTCACGCAGAAGTAGGCAGCCGGCTCACGGAACGGCCCGCCGACTCATCGTCGGCGGGCCGTTCCGCGTGCCGGACAGCTCAGACCGCTTCGCCGGCCCGCTCCACGCGCACGCGCGGCAGCAGCTCCGCGTAGGCCGCCGCGTCGAACTCGCCGGCCGTCGGGGCCAGGACCGTCGCCGCCGACAGCGCCACCGCGCGGGACAGCCGGCCGGGCCAGTCGAGCCCCTCGGCCAGGGCGGAGAGCAGACCGGCCACGGCGGAGTCGCCGGCTCCGGTCGGGTTGCCGCGGACGGGCGCGGGCGGAACGGCGCGCCAGGTGCCGTCCGGCGTATCGGCGAGGACGCCTTCGGGGCCCAGTGAGGCGATCACCGCGTGGGCACCGCGGCGGCGGGCGTCCCGGGCGGCGCGGAGCGGCTCGCGGAAGCCGGTGAGCTGGGCCAGCTCGTCCGCGTTCGGCTTGACCAGGTCGGGGCGGGCGGCGATGCCTCGGCGCAGCGGTTCGCCGCTGGTGTCCAGGAGCACGGGTACGGAGGCGGCGCGGGCGATCCGGACCAGCTCCGCGTAGGCGCCGACGTGGACGCCGGGCGGCAGCGAGCCGCAGAGCGCGACGGCGTCGGCGTCCGCGACGAGCTCTCCGTACGTCCGCAGGAACGTGGCCCATTCGCCGGCGCTCACCTGTGGTCCCGGCTCGTTGAGCTGTGTGGTGTCGCCGGTCGAGCGGTCGTTGATCGCGAGCGTGCGGCGGGTGGTGCCGGCGACCGGGACGAGGGCGTCGTGCGGCGGGAGCGGCGCGAGGAGGGTGCGCAGGACGTCTCCGGTGGCGCCGCCGACGAAGCCGGTCACCACGGTGTCGTGGCCGAGCGCGCCGAGCACGCGGGCGACGTTCAGGCCTTTGCCGCCGGCGCGT
This sequence comes from Streptomyces sp. NPDC006174, assembly GCF_040614075.1. Taxonomy (NCBI): domain Bacteria; kingdom Bacillati; phylum Actinomycetota; class Actinomycetes; order Kitasatosporales; family Streptomycetaceae; genus Streptomyces; species Streptomyces sp. NPDC006174. The sequence continues at coordinate 139,275 of NZ_JBEXTJ010000014.1, forward strand.
TCGGTGACCTCGCCGACGCGGTGGCTGGCGTGCGGGACGAGTGCGTCGACGGTGTACGTCACGTCGAGCGCGCTGTTCAGAGTGACGGTCAGGATCACCTGGTCCGGCACCTCCCTCGATCCGTCGGTCCGTCCGCCCGTGCCGGTGGCTCCGGGCTTGGACCGACCGGCCAATGGAGGGCGGCGTCTCGGGGCTGTCCACGCGCATCTGCGGCGTTGTCGCGCGCACCCAGCCCCGCTCCTTCTCCCACCCTCCATCGGCCGGTCGGTCTTAGTGATCATGTCAAAGGGATGGCGGCCGGGCCCAGTACCCGGCCCCGACCGCCATCTCTTCGTTACGTGCTCACCGGGGCCGCGACCCACGGACGAGGGCGGCCCGGCGTCGCTCAGGCCGTCTTCGGCTCGATGATCCACTCGCCCTTGCGCATGACGCCCGCCAGCACGAAGTCCTCGTCGAGCACCACCAGGTCCGCGTCCTTGCCCGGCTCCAGCGAGCCGACCCGGTCGTCCACGCCGAGGAGGCGAGCGGGGTTGGCCGAGATGGACCGTACGACGTCCTCCACCGGAATCCGGTCGATGGTGACGGCCCGGCGGAACGCGGTGTCCAGGGTGAGGGTCGAGCCGGCGATGGAGCCGCCTTCCACCAGCCGGGCGACGCCGTCGCGGACCTCGACGGCGAGCGGGCCCAGGTCGTACAGCCCGTCGCCGAAGCCGGCCGCGTCCATCGCGTCGGTGATCAGCGCGACCCGGCCGGCGCCCTTGTGGCGGTAGGCCAGCTCCAGGACCGCCGGGTGCAGATGCGTACCGTCGTTGATCAGCTCGACGGTGATCCGGTCGTCCTCCAGGAGCGCGGCGATCGGACCGGGCTCGCGGTGGGCCAGCGGGGGCATCGCGTTGAACAGGTGCGTGGCGACGGTGGCGCCCGCGTCGATCGCCTCGACGGTCTGCTCGTACGTCGCGTCCGTATGGCCGATCGCGGCGATCACGCCGAGGTCGGCGAGCAGCCGTACGGAGTCGAGTCCGCCGGGCAGCTCGGTGGCGAGGGTCACCATCCGCGCGGCACCGCGCCCGGCGTCGACCAGCTTGCGGACCTCGGCCGGGTCCGGGTAGCGCAGCAGCTGCTCGCTGTGGGCGCCCTTGCGGCACGGCGAGATGAACGGGCCCTCGAAGTGGATGCCGGCCAGGTCGCCCTGTTCGACCAGCTCGGAGAGGATGCCGGCGCGCTGGGCGAGGAAGTCCATCTCGTCGGTGACCGTGGAGGCGACCAGCGTGGTGGTGCCGTGCTCGCGGTGCGTACGGATGCCGTGCAGGACCTCGTCGACGGTGCCGGAGGTGAAGGATGCCCCGCCGCCGCCGTGGTTGTGCATGTCCACGAAGCCGGGCACCACCCAGTGGCCGGTGAGGTCGACGACCCGGGCGTCCTCGGGAGCGGAGCCGGCGATCCGGGTGGACTCGACGGTCACCCGGCCGTCCTCCACGGTCCCGGTGGGAAGGACCACCCGGGCGCCCGCGAGGACCGTGCTGTCTGCTGCGCGTCCGGCCATCAGGCGGATACCTCCGTGGCGAGTAGATCCCAGGCGAGCAGCCCCGCGCCCAGGCATCCGGCGGTGTCCCCGAGGGCCGCCGGGACGATGTGGGGCAGCTTCTGGAACGTGACGCGTTCCTCGACGGCCGCACGCAGTGGTGTGAACAAGGTTTCCCCGGCCTCGGCGAGACCGCCACCGATGATGAGCGTGCTGGGGTCCAGCAGGGTGAGCGCGGTGACGAGTCCGGCGGCGAGCGCGTCGACCGCGTCCCGCCAGACCGCTATCGCCGCCGGATCGCCGGACTCGACGGCCTTGGCGCAGTCGGCGGCGTCCGCCTCGGGATCGCCGGAGGCGGCGGCCCAGGCCCGGCTCACCGCGGAGGCGGAGGCCAGGGTCTCCAGACAGCCGCGCTGGCCGCAGCCGCAGTCGGGCCCGTCCGGGCGGACGACGATGTGGCCGATCTCGCCCGCGTACCCGTGCGCGCCGGCCTCGATGGTCCCGCCGATGCCGATGGCCCCGGCGATCCCGGTGCCGAGCGGCACGAACAGGAAGCGGTCGGCGCCGAGGCCCGCACCGATCCGGCCCTCGGCGAGCCCGCCGGTGCGCACGTCGTGGCCGAGCGCGACCGGAATCCCGCCGAGCCGCTCGCCCAGCAGGGTGCGCATCGGTACGTCGCGCCAGCCGAGGTTGGCGGAGTAGACCGCGATCCCCTGCTCGGCGTCGACGATGCCGGGCACGGCGACGCCGGCGGCGAGCGCGCTCTCGCCGAAATGCTCCTCGCCGTAGGCGCGCAGTTCCGCGGCGAACGCGAGGATGGTCTCGACGACCGCGTCGGCGCCGCGCTTCCGGCCGGTGGCCCGCCGCGCCTCATGGAGCAGCGTGCCGTCGGTCCCGACCAGCGCGGCCTTCATTCCGGTGCCGCCCACATCGAGGGCGATGACATGTCTCACGAGGACAGTTTCGCCCGTCGACCCCTAAAAGGTCTAGTCCACTAGCGCGGTTTGTTGCGCACCCATACAAAATGATGAACGAGTGAAGGCGGACCGTTTTCTGCTGGAAAGCCACGAAATGGGCACGCGGAACAAGGGTCTGCCTGAGCCAATGGTCTGGACCAAGATACGGGTTCGGAGCTCCGACTGCCAGAGCACGTAAGCCAGTTGTGGCCCCTGAGGTCCGCATACGTTGCCGAAGCGATACGCCGGTGGTGTAGACCTTCCCTCCGGCGTGAGGGAAAATCGCAGTTCATCCGGACGGTGGCAGGACGGGTGGCGGCGCCGTGGCCGACCGATCAGAGGTCCGCACGGTGACGTTGCGCCACCGCCCGCGACCAGATGGATCAACGAGGATGGGCGAGGCTGTGCAGCGGCGCTTTACGGTTCTGACCGCGGTGGTGGCCGCGCTGGGTATGACGGCAACGTTGTCGGCCTGCGGAGGTGACAGTGGCACGGGCGACGTCACCCTCACGCTGGTCGCCGCCGACTACGGCAACAGCTCGGCCAACAGCTCCGAGAAGTACTGGAGCGGTGTCGCGGCGGGCTTCGAGAAGCAGAATCCCGGCATCAAGGTCGACGTCAACGTCTACTCCTGGAAGGACGTCGACCGCAAGGTCGCCGAGATGGTGAAGGCGGGCAAGGCTCCCGACATCGCGCAGATCGGCGCCTACGCGGACTACGCCAAGGACGGCAAGCTCTACAGCGCCGACCAGATGCTCTCCATCCGCACCCAGGCCAACTTCCTCCCGAGCCTGACCGACGCGGGCAAGGTCGACGGCACGCTGTACGGGCTCCCGTTCGTCGCCAGCACCCGGCTGCTCTTCTACAACGAGAAGCTCTTCGGCCAGGCGGGGCTGGACGCGCCGGAGACCTGGGACGACATCCAGAAGGACGCGGCCGCGCTCAAGGCCAAGGGCGTCAAGTACCCCTTCGCCCTGCCGCTCGGCCAGGAGGAGTCGCAGGCCGAGACGCTGATGTGGCTGCTCAGCAACAGCGGTGGTTACGTCGACGACGTCGGCCTCTACGACATCGACTCGGCGCAGAACATCGCCACGTTCAGCTGGCTGCGGGACAACCTGGTCGGCAAGGGCCTCACCGGCCCCGTCGCGCCGGGCAAGCTGGACCGCGCGAAGGCCTTCGAGGCGTTCACCAAGGGCGAGGTCGGCATGCTCAACGGCCACCCCACGCTGATGGAGGAGGCCGAGGCCAAGGGCGTCAAGGTCGGCATGGTGCCGCTGCCGGGCGCCGAGGGGCCGACCAAGGGGTCGATGGGCGTCGCCGACTGGATGATGGGCTTCAAGCAGAACGGCAACCGCAAGGCGATCGGCGAGTTCTTCGACTACGCCTACTCCGACGAGAACGTGCTCGCCTTCGCCGACGAGTACGACCTGCTCCCGGTGACCGGCAGCGCGTCCGCCGAGATGGAGACCGACAGCAAGCACGCGAAGCTGCGCGAGTTCCTGGCGGCGCTGCCCAACTCCCAGCTGCCTCCCTTCGGCAAGACGTCCTGGGCGACGGTGAGCGAGTCGATCAAGACGAACATCGGCGAGGCGGTGGCGCCCGGCGGGAGCCCGGAGCGGGTGCTCGGGGAGATAGCGGCTGAGGCGGCGAAGGCGGAGAGCGCGGAGTAGGTGGGCGCGGCGGGGTCGGTTGCGCGGTTAGGTTGGTTGTATGACCGCTCCTGACGCCGATCCCGCGCCCACCCCTCCGGGGCTGTCCGACCGTGACCGTGCTCTGCTCGCGCTGGAGCGGAGGTCGTGGGCAGGGCCGGGGGCGAAGGAGCGGGCGATCCGGGAGGAGCTGGGGATGTCCCCGGTGCGCTACTTCCAGCTCCTCAACGCGCTGATCGAGGACGAGCGGGCGCTGCGGGAGGATCCGGTGACGGTGAACCGCCTGCGCCGGCTGCGGGCGGAGAGGCGCGAGCGCCGCTGAGCCTTTCCGTGGGCGCTGCCCCCGAGCCCCCGCTCCTCAAACGACGGAGGGGCTGGATTGCTACGCTCAACCCCATGGGCAGCCACTCCGTACAGCCGCCGATCCCGACCCCGACCACTCCGGCCGGCCGCGATGGCCTGAAGGCCGTCCTCGAACGGCCCGGCCGCGCGGTCATCGCTCTCGACTTCGACGGCACGCTCGCCGACATCGTCCCCGACCCCGAGCGCGCCCGCGCCCACCCCGGCGCCGTGGAAGCGCTCGCGGCGCTCGCGCCGAAGGTCGCCTCCATCGCCGTGATCACCGGCCGCCCCGCAGGCGTCGCCGTACGGTACGGCGGCTTCGCGGGCGTCCCCGGCCTGGACCACCTCGTCGTCCTCGGCCACTACGGCGCCGAGCGCTGGGACGCCGTCACCGGCACCGTGTCCGCTCCCGCACCTCATCCCGGCGTCGCCGAGGCGCGCGCCGAACTCCCCGGCGTACTGCACGAGTTCGACTCCTGGCACGGCACCTGGATCGAGGAGAAGGGCCAGGCCGTCGCCGTCCACACCCGCCGCGCCGAGGACCCGCAGGCGGCCTTCGAGACCCTGCGCTCCCCGCTCGGGGAGCTGGCCGCCCGCCACGGGCTGATCCTCGAACCGGGCCGCCAGGTCCTGGAGTTGCGCCCGCCGGGCATGGACAAGGGCGTGGCGCTCGCGGAGTACGTACGCGAGGTCGACGCCGCATCCGTCGTGTACGCCGGAGACGACCTCGGCGACCTCGCCGCTTTCGCCGCCGTGGAGAAGCTGCGCGGCGGCGGCGCGGACGGCATCCCGGGCCTCCTGGTGTGCAGCGGCAGCGCCGAGGTGCCCGAACTGGCCGAGCGCGCCGACCTGTCGGTGCCGGGCCCGGCCGCCGTGGTCGACTTCCTGGCGGCCCTGGCCGGTCAGCTGTAGGCGCTCACTCCTGCCGCAGCGCCTCCAGCTGGTCCAGGAACCACTGCTGCGGCGGGAGCGCGGTCGCCGCCTCCGCCAGCCGCTTCGTACGGCCGGCCCGCTCGTCCGAACCCATCGACAGCGCCTCGTGCAGCGCCTCCGCCGTGGCCACCACGTCGTACGGGTTCACGACGATCGCGTCCTCGCCCAGCTCCTCGTACGCACCCGCCTCCCGCGACAGCACCAGCGCGCAGCCGTGGTCGGAGACGACGGGGACCTCCTTGGCGACCAGGTTCATGCCGTCGCGGATCGGGTTGACCAGCGCCACGTCCGCCAGCCGGTACGCGGCGAGCGAGCGCGCGAAGTCGTCGTTCACGTGAAGCAGGACCGGCGTCCAACTCTCCGTGCCGTACGCTCCGTTGATCTCCGTGGCCAGGGTCTGCACCGCCGCCGTGTAGTCGCGGTAGACCGACAGGTCCTGGCGTGAGGGATAGGCGAAGGCCACGTGGACCACGCGCTCGCGCCACTCCGGGCGGGTCTCCAGCAGGGTCCGGTAGGCGTGCAGGCCGCGCACGATGTTCTTGGACAGCTCGGTGCGGTCCACCCGCACGATCGTCTTCCTGTCCTCGCCGACCTGCTCCCGCAGCGCCTCCATCCGCTCGTCCACGTCCGCCTCGCGCGACCGCCGCCGCAGGAAGTCCGCGTCGGCGCCGAGCCCGTGCACGCCGACCCTGGTCCGGCCCGTCCCGCCGAGGATCTCCGTACAGCAGCCGATGAACGCGTCCGCCCACCGCCGGGTCAGGAACGCGGCCCGGTCCGCGCCGAGGATGCCGCGCAGCAGCTGCTCACCGATGTCGTCGGGCAGCAGCCGGAAGTAGTCCACCGGCGCCCACGGCGTGTGCGAGAAGTGGCCGATCTTCAGGTCCGGGCGCAGCTCGCGGAGCATGCCGGGGACCAGGGCCAGGTGGTAGTCCTGGACCAGGACCGCCGCCTCCGGGCCCGCCTCCTCGGCGAGTGCCTGGGCGAAGGCCCGGTTGTACGCCTCGTACGAGGCCCACTGGCGCCGGAATTCGGCGTCGAAGACCGGCTCCACGGGCGTCTGGTAGAGCAGGTGGTGGACGAACCACAGCACCGAGTTGGCGATGCCGTTGTACGCGTCGGCGTGCACCTCGGCGTCGATGTCCAGCATCCGTACGCCCGGCTCACCGACCCCGCGCCGCACCGCCTCGCGGTCGCCGTCGCCGAGGGCCGCGCAGACCCAGAGCTTGTCGTCGACGGCGCTCAGCCCGGAGACGAGCCCGCCGCCGCCGCGCTTGGCGTCGAGCGTTCCGTCCTCGCCGAGCGTGTACGTGATCGGGCCGCGGTTGGACGCGACGAGGACCTGGGCGGTGGAGGTGGGTGTGTGCTCGGTGACCATGTAGCGGAACCTAGCCCGTAAGGGAAGCCGCCAAACGCCTCAGAGCCTCACGCCGCCCACCGCGCCCGCGTACGCCTCAGGACCGCCGGACCGCCCCACGCCTCCTCGCGCCTCACGCTGCCTCGCGCCATCGCACCTCACGCCGCCCACCGCTCCGCGTACTCCGCGATCTCCCGCATCGGCGGCCGCTCCTCCGTGTCCACCGCATGTGTGCGCGGCACGAACCCCTCCTCGGCTCGCTCGAACTGCGTCAGCGCCGGCCGCACCAGATGGCCCCGGGAGAGCCGCAGCTGTGCCGTGCGGTAGATCGCCGCCGCCATCCGGCCCAGCGCCTGCCCGTCCTGGTGCCGGTGGCGCCGTACGCCCACATCCACCTGGCCCAGCGCGTCCAGACCCACGGTGTGCAGCGCGTCCACCAGGAGCCCCAGCTCCACTCCGTAACCGACCGGGAACGGCAGCCGCTCCAGCAGCGAGCGCCGCACCGCGTACTCGCCGCCCAGCGGCTGCACGAAGCCGGCCAGCTGCGGCCAGTGCAGATTGAGCAGCGGACGTGCCACCAATTCGGTGACGCGGCCGCCTTGGCCTGCGGTGTCACCGAGCGGACGGTCGTACATCGCCTTGACGAACTGCACGGCGGGGTCCGTGAGCAGCGGGCCGACCGTTCCCGAGACGAAGTCCGCCGAGAAGTCCCTCAGGTCCGCGTCGACGAAGCAGACGATCTCGCCGCTGGTCACCAGGAGCGACCGCCACAGCACCTCGCCCTTGCCGGGCAGCGCTGGAATCCGCGGCAGGATCGCGTCCCGGTGCACCACCCGCGCGCCCGCCGCGCGCGCGGCGGCGGCGGTGGCGTCGGTGGAACCGGAGTCGATCACCACCAGCTCGTCGACCAGCCGGACCTTCTCCATCAGCTCGCGCCGGATCGTCGCCACGATCGCGCCGACCGTGGCCTCCTCGTTCAGCGCGGGCAGCACCACGCTCACCGACGTACGGTGCGGATCGGCGGCCCGGGCGTCGGTGAGCCGGTTCAGCGGGCGGTCGGCGGACGACCAGGAACGCCTGGTCAGCCAGCGTTCCACCTCTTCGAGCACGGTCGGGACTCCTCGTGTGTGAGCGGTATGTGATCCATCTCGCCGTTCGGACGACTATCTCAACAGTCCGGTCCTTCGGTTACAGTCTTGAACAACGCGGATGACCGTCGCATGTCGGGGTCCGTCCGCAGACAAACGCCTGGATCGAAGATCCAGTGCCACAGAGCTCATCCAGAGGGACTGAGGGAACGGCCCGTTGAAGTCCCGGCAACCCTCCTACCGACCGCGAGGTCACGGTGGGGAAGGTGCCAATTCCGTCTTGTGGCGAAATGCGCCGCAAGGAAGATGAGGAGAAAGGGCCTCCGCCATCATGGCTGTTCAGACCATCGCAGGTAATGCCACCACCGCTTCCGTGGACCTCGGTCCCGCCGCGGCGCTTTCCTGCCGCGAGTGCGGCGAGCGTTTCGAGCTCGGCCCCCTTTTCGCCTGTGCGTCCTGTTTCGGGCCACTGGAAGTGGCGTACGACCTGCCGACCGGTTCCGCCGAGGAGCTGAAGAAGCGCATCGAGGCCGGCCCGAACAACATCTGGCGCTACGCCCCGCTGCTGCCGGTTCCCGCCGATGTCGCGGAGAAGCCCAACATCAATCCCGGTTTCACCAAGCTGGTCAAGGCCGACAACCTCGCCCGCGAGCTGGGCGTGACCGGCGGTCTGTACGTCAAGGACGACTCCGGCAACCCGACGCACTCCTTCAAGGACCGCGTCGTCGCGATCGCCGTCGAGGCCGCCCGCGCCTTCGGTTTCACCACGCTCTCCTGCTCCTCCACCGGCAACCTGGCCGGAGCCGTCGGCGCCGCCGCCGCCCGCGCCGGACTGCGCTCCTGCGTGTTCATCCCGCACGACCTGGAGCAGGGCAAGGTCGTCATGGCCGCGGTGTACGGCGGTGAGCTGGTCGGCATCGAGGGCAACTACGACGACGTCAACCGCTTCTGCTCCGAGCTCATCGGCGACCCGCTCGGCGAGGGCTGGGGCTTCGTCAACGTCAACCTGCGGCCGTACTACGGCGAGGGCTCCAAGACGCTGGCGTACGAGATCTGCGAGCAGCTCGGCTGGCAGCTGCCCGACCAGATCGTCATCCCGATCGCGTCCGGCTCCCAGCTGACGAAGATCGACAAGGGGTTCCAGGAGCTGATCAAGCTCGGTCTGATCGCGGACAAGCCGTACAAGATCTTCGGCGCCCAGGCCGAGGGCTGCTCGCCGGTGTCCGCCGCCTTCAAGGCCGGCCACGACGTCGTACGGCCGCAGAAGCCGAACACCATCGCCAAGTCGCTGGCCATCGGCAACCCGGCGGACGGCCCGTACGTCCTGGACATCGCCCGTCGCACCGGCGGCGCGGTGGAGGACGTGAACGACGAGCAGGTGGTCGACGCGATCAAGCTGCTGGCGCGCACCGAGGGCATCTTCGGCGAGACGGCGGGCGGCGTGACGCTCGGCGTGACGAAGAAGCTGATCGAGGCCGGCGTGATCGACCCGGCGCTCACCACCGTCGTCCTGAACACCGGTGACGGGCTCAAGACGCTCGACGCGGTCTCCGCGACCTCGCAGGCGACGGCGACCATCAAGCCGAGTCTGGACGCGTTCCGCGCCGCGGGCCTCGCCTCCGCCTGACCACACCGACCGCAGCAGCCAGAAAGGCGTCCGCCATGAGCGTCAAGGTCCGCATCCCCACCATCCTCCGCACCTACACGGGCGGCCAGGCCGAGGTCACGGCGGAGGGCGCGAAGCTCTCCGAGGTCATCGAGTCCCTGGAGAAGGACCACCCGGGCATCGCCGCCCGCGTCCTGGACGACCAGGGCAAGCTGCGCCGCTTCGTCAACGTGTACGTCAACGACGACGACGTCCGTTTCGAGGGCGGGCTCGACGCGGCCACGCCCGACGGCGCCGGCATCTCGATCATCCCGGCCGTGGCCGGCGGCTGCTGATCCGACCGCCCTCAGCTGAACCACAGTTGCCCTCTCCGCCACACAAAGCGGAGGGGGCAATTCTGCATGGTTGAGCACGGTACAGTTGGGGAAGGCCCCTTCGCTGCGCGTGCCGCCCGCATATGAGAATGCGCCCGGCCCCGATAAGAAGCAGCCAAAGTGCGTGAACCCCTTGAGGCATAAGTGGCCTTTGCCTGGTCCGACTTGCCCGTAAATTTCAGCAATCCCGCATATTCGGGCGTTCGCCTGTGCCCAGAATTCTCGTCCGATTGACCTGTTGCAGAGGGCAGTTGGGCGGATACATTCGGCCGCGGTCGACGCGCTGCGGCGCCGCGCACCCTCTCCTGTCGGAGGGTGAGTTCCGACCCGGGCCCGCGAAGTGCGGTCCCGTGCAAGGGCCAGTTATAGGGGAGTTAGGCATGGCTCAGGGCACCGTCAAGTGGTTCAACGCGGAGAAGGGGTACGGCTTCATCGCGGTCGACGGTGGTGCGGATGTTTTCGTCCACTACAGCGCGATCCAGATGGACGGGTACCGCACCCTCGAAGAGGGTCAGCGAGTTGAATTCGAGATCTCGCAGGGCCAGAAGGGGCCCCAGGCCGACATGGTCAAGCTCGCCGTCGGCTGAGTCCGGCGCGGCCGTCCGACGTCACTACTCACGCACGCAGGGCCCGACCCCGGAGTGATCCAGGGGATCGGGCCCTTCGTGCGCGCCCGGACCGTATGGCCGGCCCTGGCCTGAGGCGCTTGCACTCTCGGGGGTCGAGTGCTAATCATTGGCGTTAGCACTCTCCAGGTGAGAGTGACAGAAACTTGGACCGGGCCGGTGAGGCCCGCAGGCGCGGTGGGGCAAGGAACCACCACGCACGCAGGCCGTCCGTCGCGGGCGCCTCTCGGTCCGGAGCAATCCACCCCTGTCCGGGAGGACCACTTCACATGGCCAAGATCATCGCGTTCGACGAGGAGGCACGGCGCGGTCTCGAGCGCGGGATGAACCAGCTCGCCGACGCCGTCAAGGTCACCCTCGGCCCCAAGGGCCGTAACGTCGTCCTCGAGAAGAAGTGGGGCGCGCCCACGATCACCAACGATGGTGTGTCCATCGCCAAGGAGATCGAGCTCGAGGACCCGTACGAGAAGATCGGTGCGGAGCTGGTCAAGGAGGTCGCCAAGAAGACGGACGACGTCGCCGGCGACGGTACGACCACCGCCACCGTTCTCGCCCAGGCTCTCGTCCGCGAGGGTCTGCGCAACGTCGCCGCTGGCGCCAACCCGATGGCCCTCAAGCGCGGCATCGAGAAGGCCGTCGAGGCCGTCTCCGCCGCTCTGCTGGAGCAGGCCAAGGACGTGGAGACCAAGGAGCAGATCGCTTCGACCGCCTCCATCTCCGCCGCCGACACCGAGATCGGCGCCAAGATCGCCGAGGCGATGGACAAGGTCGGCAAGGAAGGCGTCATCACCGTCGAGGAGTCCCAGACCTTCGGTCTGGAGCTCGAGCTCACCGAGGGCATGCGCTTCGACAAGGGCTACATCTCGGCCTACTTCGCGACCGACATGGAGCGTATGGAGGCGTCGCTCGACGACCCGTACATCCTGATCGTCAACTCGAAGATCGCCAGCGTCAAGGACCTGATCCCGCTGCTGGAGAAGGTCATGCAGTCGGGCAAGCCGCTGCTGATCATCGCCGAGGACGTCGAGGGCGAGGCGCTCTCCACCCTGGTCGTCAACAAGATCAAGGGCACGTTCAAGTCCGTCGCCGTCAAGGCCCCGGGCTTCGGCGACCGCCGCAAGGCCATGCTCGCGGACATCGCCATCCTCACCGGCGGCACCGTGATCTCCGAGGAGGTCGGTCTCAAGCTGGAGAACGCCGGCCTGGACCTGCTCGGCCGCGCCCGCAAGGTCGTCATCACCAAGGACGAGACCACGATCGTCGACGGTGCCGGTGACAGCGACCAGGTTCAGGGTCGCGTCAACCAGATCCGTGCCGAGATCGAGAACTCCGACTCGGACTACGACCGCGAGAAGCTCCAGGAGCGCCTCGCGAAGCTGGCCGGCGGCGTGGCCGTCATCAAGGCCGGCGCCGCCACCGAGGTGGAGCTCAAGGAGCGCAAGCACCGCATCGAGGACGCGGTGCGCAACGCCAAGGCCGCCGTCGAGGAGGGCATCGTCGCCGGTGGTGGCGTGGCTCTGCTCCAGGCCTCGGCCGTCTTCGACAAGCTCGACCTCACGGGCGACGAGGCGACCGGCGCCAACGCCGTGAAGCTCGCGCTGGAGGCCCCGCTCAAGCAGATCGCCGTCAACGGTGGTCTCGAGGGTGGCGTCGTCGTGGAGAAGGTCCGCAACCTGCCGATCGGTCACGGCCTCAACGCCGCGACCGGTGAGTACGTCGACATGATCGCCGAGGGCATTCTCGACCCGGCGAAGGTCACGCGCTCCGCTCTGCAGAACGCCGCCTCCATCGCCGCGCTCTTCCTCACCACCGAGGCCGTCATCGCCGACAAGCCCGAGAAGGCCGGCGCGGCCGCCCCGGGTGGCATGCCGGGCGGTGACATGGACTTCTGATCGGGTCCGGTTCGCGCCGGTCGATCGAAGCTCCACGCACGTCCCACAGGGGCGGTCTCTCCTTCACCGGAGGTGCCGCCCCTGTGGCGTGTCCGGAGTTGCCGGGACGCTGCGGGGGACGGTCGGTGAGTCCGTACGCGTACGAGTGCCGTACGGGTACGAGGACGGGTGTCGTACGGGTACGGGGGACGGGGCGGGCATGACGGCACGCGGGACGATCGTCCGCTACGGCGTGATCCCGCTCCTGCTGGGCACCGCACTGGCCGCCTGGGTCGGTCACGCCGTGCGACAAAGGTCACTGTCCCGGGCGTGAGCGGACGGCGGTCAGGGCTGTGGGGGCGCGCTCCGCGACGCTCCGGTGCCGGTGCACTGACCAGGACAGCGCTGGGACGGCAGGGCCGGCGCGGCGGCGATGACCCTCGGAGGCCGGGCCGCACGGTACTGGAACTGTCTGCCGGTCGTTAAACTGCCGTTCGGTAAAAGGACGGCTTCGAGCTATCCTTCGGCGTGCTGAAGCACGCCGGCCAGGCGAGTGGGCGGTGGGTGGGAAGCGGCGGATGTTCCTGACCGGGCAGAGGTATCGCACTCAGGTCACGACTGGCTCCCCCGGCTTCCCGACGGTAGAGAGGAAAGAATGTGACTGTTCGTTCATTCGCACGCAGAATGGGCCCGCGAGTACAGCGGAAGGCCGCGGAACAGTCATGGCGGATGCGTTCGGCGCGCAACCGGCGGAAGGCCGTCAGCGATCAGCCCGGTGTCAGCAGAGTCCTGGTGAACGGCCAAGAACTGTACGGGCGTGTCGTGCAGGGGTTCTCGGCCGCCGAGGCGGCCGCGCAGAACCTGGAGATCGCCACCCGCGCGCTTGAGCGGGCGGGTATCTCGTACTTCCTCGTCCCCGGCATCTCCAAGGTCCGCTACACCATCGGTGTCAACGAAGCGGACCGCGGTCGCTTCCACGACGCGATGGAGGAGGAGTACGCCGGGAAGGCGGTCTTCATCGGGCAGCCGACGGTGGGGCGCGTCCTGAAGCGTCCCGCTCTGTATCTGGACGGCAAGCTGCCGTCGGTCCTCCTGACGGCCTCGGTGCTGCGCGTGGGCGAGATCCACCTCGGGCCCGCGGGCCAGGTGCTCGGTGGGCCCGAGATCGGGTGCGACGTCGAGTTCTGGAAGAGCGGGGCCGAACTCATCGCCGGGCCGGACGGGGAGCGGGAGCTGGCCAAGATCCAGCCGCAGGCGTCCGCGGACATCTTCAGCCAGTCGCTGATCGCGCCGCGCCGCAACCGGGTCGCGGAGGTGCTTCCCAACTCCGAGCAGGAGCTGGCGAGTCGTCGCGTCGGCGACCGGGACGTACCGACGTTCGCGTCGTTCGCCGTCCCCACCATCGGCGACGTGACGTTCCCCGTCGACGTCGTCTACACCTGGGTCGACGGTGAAGAGCCGGCCATGCGCGAGAAGCGGGCGCGGTACAAGGGCCAGGGCACCGCCGAAATCCTGGACAAGGAAGTCAACGCCTCCCGCTACACCAGCCACGACGAGCTCAAGTACTCGCTGCGCTCGCTGCAGATGTACGCGCCGTTCGTGCGCAACGTCTACATCGTCACCGACGGACAGACGCCGAGCTGGCTCGACCCGGACGCGGACGGCATCACCGTCGTCGATCACCGGGACATCTTCCCCGAAGGCGTCCTCCCGGTCTTCAACTCCCACGCCATCGAGACCCGGCTGCACCACATCCCGGGCATTTCCGACCACTATCTCTACTTCAACGACGACGTGTTCGTGGGCCGTCCCGTCACGCCCGAGGCCTTCTTCCACGCCAGTGGTGTCATGAGGGTTCCGGTGTCGCCGCTGAAGATCGGTGTCGGCAAGCCGCACGCCGAGGAGACGGCGACGAACTCGGCGAGCAAGAACGTGCGCCGGCTGCTGATGGAGAAGTTCGGGGCGCTCACCACGAACAACTTCATGCACACGCCCCTTCCTCAGCAGCGCAGGACGCTGCTGGAGCTGGAGGAGATGTTCTCCGGGGACATCGCCCGGACGACCGCGTCGCGCTTCCGCTCGCCGCAGGACGTGGCGCTCACCGCGCCGCTCCTGTACCAGTACGCGCTGATCACCGGGAAGGGCATTCCCGGCAAGTTCAGCTTCCGGTACGTGAACATCAGCCGCGAGGACGCGGACCAGAGGCTGGAGAACCTTCTCGCGACGCGTCGGTTCAGCTTCTTCTGCCTCAACGACGTCGATGTCGCTCCGGAGCAGCGCGAAGAAGTCAGCATGCGCATGGACGGTTTCCTCGAGCAGTATTTCCCGTTCCCCAGTTCGTTCGAAAGGCGACCTGATGGAACACGGGAATGAGCCTCATACGCAGGAGGGCCTCGCGCGTCTGGCGCGTGGGCACACGGGCCGCCCGCAAGGTTGAGAGGGGGGCGGTCGCGCCGATCTGGCGCATACGTGTCTCCCGGCGGCGAGCCGCGCTGCGACGGGTCCGTCCCGATGTGGTCCCCGTCGCCGTGGGCCGAGTGCATGTTCTCGGTGCGCAGGCGAAGAGCTACGTCTCCACCGATGCCGCGGCTCAGTCGCTGAAGCTCGTCTCTGACGTGCTGGAGGCAGCCGGCATTCCCTACTTCCTGGTGCCGGGCCGCGACTGGCTGCGGCACGTGGTCGGCGTGGAGAAGAAGCACCGGTCGGCCTTCCTGGACGCGGCGACCCGGGAACTGTCCGGGACGCCTGTCTACCTGGGAGCCGTGGACCAGGGCGACAGCCTGTCCGTTGCCGGACACTGCGCGGACGGCCGGCTGCCGCAGGCCGTCCGCGAGGCCGAGGTGCTGCGTATGGGCGTGGTCCACCTCGGCCCGCACGGCCAGGTGCTGGGCGGGTTCGCGGACGGCTGCGACATCGAGTTCTGGCAGCACGGCGAGAAAGCCGACGGCTCCGCCGGCGACGACGGGAAGCTGTGGTTCAGCGTCCCGGGCAGCGAGCTCACGGACACGTTTGCGGAATCGCTGGTAGCGCCTCGCCTCAACCGGATATCGGAGGTGATCCCGTCGGAGGCTCAGAAGCCGGCGACGGTCACCGTGAGCGGCCTGCAGATACCGACCTTCCAGCCGTTCGCCCAGCGGACCGTGGACGAGGTCTCGTTCGCGGTCGACGCGGTCTACACCTGGGTCGACGGCGACGAGCCGGAGCTGGCGGCCAAGCGGGAGGCCTACCGGGGAGGCTCGTCCGCCATCGCCGGGCGTGAAGTCGGGATGTCCCGCTACACCGACAGCGACGAGTTGCGGTACTCCCTGCGGTCGCTGGAGATGCACGCCAGCTTCATCCGGCACGTGTATCTGGTGACGGACGGCCAGACGCCGTCCTGGCTCGACGTGAACGCGCCCGGTATCACGGTCGTCGACCACCGGGACATACTCCCGGCGTCGGCGCTCCCGGTGTTCAACTCGCATGCCATCGAGACCTGTCTGTACCGGATAGACGGGCTCTCCGAGGACTACCTGTACCTCAACGACGACGTGTTCTTCGGCCGGCCCGTGCGCGCCGAGCACTTCTTCCACGGCAACGGCATCGCCCGCATCCCGTTCTCCCCGTACAAGCTGGGTCTCGGCCTCCCGCACAGTACGGAGCCGGCCCCGAACTCGGCGGGCAAGAACGTGCGCCGGGTCATCCAGAAGCACCACGACCGGTTCATCACGAACAAGTTCCTGCACACTCCGCACCCTCAGTCGCGCGCGGTCATGCGGGAGATAGCGGAAGCGGGCTTCCCGGAGCTCGAACGCACGACGCACTCGCGGTTCCGCTCGACGGCGGACGTCGCGATGGCCGCGACCTTCCACCACCACTGGGCGATCCTCACCGGACGGGCCGTTCCCGGCGACTACTCCTTCCGGTACGTCGACGTCGGCAGGCCGGACCTGCACGAGAGGCTCGCGCGGCTGAGGAAGCACAACGATGTCGACTTCTTCTGCCTCAACGATGTAGACACCGCTGTCGCGGCCCGGGACTCGATCCGGCGGGCCGTGGACGGCTTCCTGGAGTGGAAGTTCCCCTTCCCGAGCCGCTTCGAGCGGTCCTGACGACTACTCCGCCGACGCTGTAGAACGCCCGACGCCGTAGAACGCCCGACGCCTCAGGGCGTCCGGCGCTGGCGAGCACGCCCGGCTGCGCACGCCCGGAAGTCGGCTTGGCCGAATGATTACTTGTAGTGCTCATTCCTGTACGGCAGTGCGGTTTCGCGTGAACGCCGGATTTCGGTGGCGCGCACGGTGCGGGTGGGATAGGGCCGCTGCGGGGCCTGTGGCGGCGCGTACGGCCCCGGTTCCTTCGTCCCGTCGCCGCCGGTTCGATCTCCTGGCAGCTCACTGCCTTGTGCGAGGGCCACGTACAGCCATTGGTCCAGTCCACTGAGCTGAGACAAGGCGTCGGTGTGCGACTGCACATGCTGACCGGTCGGTTCCTCCGCAGGCCGTCCGGCGGTCGCCGACACGCCCTTCCCGCTCGCGCTATCCGGCCAACTTCGCACGGTAAGTCGGAATCACGCGTACCGGTCCGGCAGCGGGACATGATGGCTCTGGTGTTCACCGGGTTAACACCAGTCTCAGTGATAACTCCAGTTATGCGGACGCCAGTTGGGCATAACGGTCGTCAACCGCACAGAAGGAAGGTGTCATGAAGCAGCAGAAGAAGGCTTACGTGAAGCCGTCGCTGTTCAAGCAGGGCGACTTTTCGAAGAAGACCGCCGGTTACTTCTACGGCTCGTACAAGGAGTACTGGGTCCGGCGCATCATCTGATCCGCCGACCGGTTCCCTCTGCACGGTGTGAGAACTTCCGAAAGGTGAAGATGCCCGGCCTGCTGCGTGACTACTTCGTCGTCCTGCCGGACAGCGTGGCGGCCCGCGCGGTGGCCGGGCAGCTTCCCGCATCGGAAGCGCCGGAAGCCTCGGCGGCGCCGGCGGCGGTGGGCGGCGTCCTGACCGTCGTCGCCCATCCGTCCGGCCGTCCCTGGGTCGTCGCCCGTCCGCTGGTCCGCCAGGTCAGCCACCTCCGCCGAGGCGACGACGCCCTCGTGCTCATCGGCCCGGACCTGATCCCGGAGGCCGTGCTCGCCGGCCTCCTGGAAGGCGCGCGCGACCGGACCGGCCTGGAGCGCCGTCTCGCCCGGCTGCCCGGCCTCCACCACGTCATCGCCCACCTCTCCGGCGAGACCTGGATCCGGGGCACCGCCTCCGGCCTGCGCCGGATCTACCACGCGCGGCACGCCGAGGCCGGAACCATCGCCTCCGACCGCCCGGCCGTCCTCGCGCACCTCACCGGCGCGCCTCTGGACGACGGCGCGCTCGCGCTCCGCATGCTCGACTTCCTGCCGCACCCGCTGAGCCGGCGCGTCCTGTGGCGGGGCGTGCACGAGACCGGGGCCGGGTACGGACTGGCCCTGCCCGTCGCAGCACCGGGCACGGCCGCCGCTCCCGGCCCTCGCGAATACCGCTGGTGGGAGCCTCCACCGCCGGAACTGCCGCTCTTCGAGGGCGCCCGAAGACTCGGAGAGGCCGTCGCCGCCTCCGTACGGGCCCATGTCGGCGGCCTGGACCGGATCAGCTGCGAGCTCTCCGGCGGCCTGGACTCCACGACCCTCGCCTTCGCCGCCCGCGCGACCGGCCCGGCGGAGCTGTCGCTCCTCACCGTGGCCGCCAGGGACCGCTACAGCGAGGACGAGACCTGGGCGCGCAGAGCGGTGGAGGAGGCGGGCAGAAGTGCGGCCACCTCGACCCTGGCCCACCACATCATCCCCGCCGACCAAGCCCCGTACTTCTACGCCGACCTGGCCGCCACCTCCGCCGAGCTCAACGACGAACCGCTCCCCGTCGCTCCCGGCCGCGCCCGTGCGCACCTGCTCCTGAGCCGCGCGCACGCCACCGGTTCCCGCTACCACCTCACCGGCTACGGCGGCGACGAACTCTTCCTCGGCCTGCCGCACGCCTACCAGGACCTCTTCCACGGCAACCCGCTCACCGCCTGGAACCACCTCAGCGGCCTGCGCCACCAGCTCGGCTGGCCGCTCCTGCCGACGCTGAAGGCCCTGCTGAACCGCTCCACCTTCCCGCGCTGGCTGGCCGGCGCGGTCACCACCGAACCGCAGCCCGTCACCCGCACGCCGCTCCTCTCCTGGGGCGTACGCCAGTCGCTGCGCCCGTGGTTCACCGACCATGCGAACGCGCTGATCACCGAGGAGTTCGGGGCGGCCGCCGCCGAGCAGGCCGAGCCGATCGACCGGTGGCGTGGGCGGCATGTGGACATCGACGCGGTACGGATGGGCGCGCGGCACTTCCAGGCGATGGAGGACATCGGCATGACGATCGGGCTGCCGGTCGCCGCGCCTTTCTACGACGACCGGATCCTGGAGGCGACCCTCGCCGTACGCCTGGCGGACCGGATCAGCCCGTGGCGCTACAAGCCGCTGCTGGTCGAGGCGATGCGCGGAGTGGTCCCGGACGCGCTGCTGGCCCGTACAACGAAGGACCACATGTCCTCCGACGAACACCAGGGCCTGCGCCAACACGCGCCGGAGCTGGCGGACTTGTGGACCGGTTCGCGCCTCGCCGACCGAGGCCTGGTCGACGCCCGCCACCTGCTGACGCTCGCCGCCGAACCCTTCTCGCCGGTGCTGGTCGAGCACTCGATCAGCTCGACGGTGGCCGGCGAGACCTGGCTCCGGACAGCCGAGAGCGCCACCGGGCCCACACCCGGTCACACCTCCACGACCCTTTCCACCAGCGAGGCATCCCTGTGAAGCTCAGAAAAGGCATAGCCGTCACGACGACCGAGTACGGAGGCGTCCTGCTCGACGAAAAGGACGGCAGCTACTGGCAGTTGAACGACACCAGCGTGATCGTGGTCGAGACCCTGGCGGCGGGAAAGGCTCCTGAGGCGGCCGTCGAACGCATCGTCGCCGAGTTCGACGTGGAGCGCGCGGAGGCGGAGTCGGATGTGGCCGAGCTGACCCGCCAGCTCGTCCAGGCGAAGATCCTGCGCCCATGACCACCGAGATGACGATGCCGCGCCGGGGTGCCGGGCCGGGAGGTGTACGGCTGCGCGCCGCGATCGCCGCCGCGTTCGTCCTGGCCCGCCTCAAACCGGGCCGCCTGCGCCGGGTGTTGACCCGGTGCGGCAGAGGCGCGCGACCGGCGACGTACGACGAGACGCTGGAGATGTACGAGGCGGTCACCGCCACCAGCCGCCGCTGCGCGGGCCGTTACGGCTGCCTGCCGCGCTCGGTGGCCATCGCGCTGGTGTGCCGGATGTCCGGAAGCTGGCCGGACTGGTGCGCGGGGGTCCGGACGGCACCGCCGTTCTCACCGCATGCTTGGGTGGAGGCGGAGGGCCGCACGGTCGGCGAGCAGGCGGAGTCGGCCGATCTGCGTCCTTTGATGGTGGTGACGGTACGCGAGGAGGTTCCGGGTGAGCGCGGTGGCGGGAACGGCGACGGGGGCGGGGCCGGACAGGCTGCCTGAAGGGGCGCGGGAGGCGGGGCGCGAGGAGACGCCGGTCCGAGACGGCGCGGGCCCGTCCCCTCTCCGTCTCCTCCTCACCCGCGTCCGCCCTCACCGAGGCGTACTGATTCGCGCAGGCGTCCTCTCCCTCGCCGGTTCGGCCGCCGGTCTCGCGATGCCGCTGATGGCGAAGTACGCGGTCGACGCGTTCGCCGCCGACCGCTCGCCGGTGGCCCCGCTCATCGCGCTCACCGCACTGGTCCTCGCGGGCGCCTGCCTCTCCGCGTACGGGCGTTACCTCATGGCCCGTACGGGAGAAGGCGTCGTACTCCGAGCGCGCGACCAACTCGTGGGCCGCATCATGCGGTTGAAGGTCGCGGCGGTGGACCGCCTGACCCCCGGCGACCTGCAGTCGAGGGTGACCAGCGACACGACCCTCCTCCGAACCGTCCTCTCCAGCGGCCTGGTCGAGTCGTTCAACAGCGTGCTGATGCTGCTCGGGACGATCGCGTTCATGGCGTACATGGATGTGACGCTGCTGGGCGTGACGCTGGTGGTGATCGTCGGTATCGGAGCCGTGACCGCCTTGCTCATGCCGCGCATTCAGCGCGCGCAGCTCCGCGCGCAGGAGTCGGTCGGCGCGATGGGCGCGGCGCTGGACCGGGTGCTCCAGGCGTTCCGTACGGTCAAGGCGAGCGGTGCCGAGGAGCGCGAGACGGCGGCGGTCGCGGAAGCGGCGCGGCATGCGCACGACCGAGGTGTGTCGGTGGCGAAGTGGTCGTCGGTCTCCGACGTCACGATGATGATGTCGATCCAACTGGCCTTCCTGGCCGTGCTGGGAGTGGGCGGAGCGAGGGTCGCGTCGGGCTCGCTGGAGATCTCGTCGCTGATCGCGTTCCTGCTCTACCTCTTCTATCTGATGGGCCCGATCGGCGGCCTGGTGGAGGGCTGGACGGGCCTGCAGAGCGGCCTGGCCGCCGTACGCAGGATCGACGAGGTGGAGTCGCTGCCGGGCGAACGTGCCGGCCGGCCCGGCAGCGTACCGGGCGAGGGGACTCCGCTGCGGGTCACCTTCCAGGACGTGACCTTCGGATACGGGGACGAGCGCGCGCCGGCGCACAAAGGCGTCACGTTCGCGGTCCCGGCCGGCGGGATGGTGGCGCTGGTGGGCCCGTCGGGTGCGGGGAAGTCGACGGTGTTCAGCCTGCTGGAGCGGTTCTACGACCATGATGCGGGGACCATCGCGCTGGACGGCCGGGACATCAGGGACTGGCCGCTGGCGGAGCTGCGGGCCTCGCTCGCGTACGTGGAACAGGACGCGCCGGTCCTGGCCGGAACGCTGCGGGAGAACCTGCTCTTCGCGGCACCGGACGCGCCGGAGGACCGGCTGACGGAGGCGGTGGCCCGGACCCGCCTGGACGCCTTGGTCGACCGGCTGCCGGACGGCCTGGACACGGCGGTGGGCCACCGTGGCGTCACCCTCTCCGGCGGCGAACGCCAGCGCATCGCCATCGCCCGCGCCCTGCTGCGCCGTCCGCGCCTGCTCCTGCTGGACGAGGTGACGTCACAGCTGGACGCGGTGAACGAGCAGGCGCTGCGTGACGTGATCTTCGAATTGGCGGAGCAGACAACGGTGTTGGTCATCGCTCACCGCCTCTCCACGGTCCGCCACGCCGACCGCATCGTGGTCCTGGAGGAGGGCCGGGTCCGCACGGCGGGCACACACGAGGAGCTGATCGCGTCGGACGACCTCTACCGCGAACTGGCGACGACGCAGCTGGCGGCGGCGGATGTGGAGACGCGGTGAGGGGTCAGCGGGCGTAGTCCTTGAGTTCCTCGGTGTCCAAGGTGATGTCGACCGGGCCGGGAACAGGCACCGTGTCGCCGTACCCGTAGGCCGTCCGCTGCCGGTAGCGGCCCTTCTCCGGCTCGCTGTACACGACGAGGGTTTCGTGATCACGGTCGATGGGGAGATAGACCGGGATGCTCGCGGCGGCGTACCCGTCGCGCTTCTCCGTGCGGTCGCGCCTGTCGGTGTCGTGATCGTGTGAGGTGACTTCGACGGTCATGAGGATGTGGTCCGGACTCGACCACTCGCCGTCACCGGCGAAGCGGCCCGCTCGGGCGAGGGTGCCGTCCGGCCGGGCACGGCCATTGCGGTATCCCCCGATCCGCGGCCCGCGCTCCCGGTACAGCCGCAGCTCCGGCTGCTGCTGCATGCACTGCATCGCGACCCACATGATGATCTCGTCGTGATCCCCGTCCGGCAGGGGCTTGACCTCTAGCATTCCGTTGATGAGCTCAAGCGTCACGGTCTCCGGCGCCGAGCGGGCGAGCTGCTCGAACTCCTCGACGGACAGCTGGGCGCGCGGTGCGTGATCGGCGGTGCTGGGGGTCATGGCGTCGCTTCCTCCCCTCCATCGTGCCCTGCCGAATCTGCGGATGAGCTGCACGGTCATCGGTATGTCCTCTCGGACCGGGGGATCAGCCCCGCCGCCGGTCGCGGGCTACGTCCACCGGCTGATGACCGACCGCCGCACGGCCCCGCCCGGCGCCGGCCGCGCACTCCTGGCCGAGGCCGAGCGCCGGATCGCCGCGTCCGGGAGGGAGCTGTGCCGCCTGGACTGCCTGACGTCGAACGACCGGCTGCGCCGGTACTACGAGGAGGCGGGGTATGTGGTGGTCGGCGAGCAGGCCGGGAAGAACGGGGACGGCGGGCGGACGTACGGGGTGACGTTGCTGGAGAAGCGGGTGGTGCGGGCGGGTTGAGCTCCGGGCGCCGGTCCGCCGGGGCCGAGGCGCGGCGGCCCCGTACCGGCGGAGTCCTGATCAAGGCGATCCGGGACCCGCTTCTCCTGGCCGGGGCTCTTCGGGTGCTGTGCCGACCGGTCCTGTAGCAACCGTTCCTGTGGCGACCGTCACTCCGGATTCTCCGCCGGTGATGTAGACCGGATGCCCGGCGGCGGGCGTATACCCGGTGAAGCGAAAGATCCGGGAGCAACTTTGACCGTCGAGGAGTTCGAAGAGTTCTACGCCCAGGCGGTCGCGCGTCTCACAGGCCAGTTGTACGTGATGACGGGGGATCTCCAGGAGGCGCAGGACGTCGTGCAGGAGGCCTTCGTCAAGGCGTGGGTCCGGCGCGGCCGGCTGGAGCGGGACGGGCAGCCCGAGGCGTGGATCCGTACGGTCGCGTGGCGGCTGGCGGTGAGCCGGTGGCGGTTCCGGCGGCGCTCGGCGGACGCGTGGGGCCGGGGGAGCGGTGCGGCGGAGCATGTCGCGCCGCCGGACCCGGACCACGTGGTGCTGGTCGACGCGCTCCGGGAGCTGCCCGCGCAGCAGCGGCGGACCTTGACCCTGCACTACCTGTGCGACCTCACGGTGGAGCAGATCGCCGGTGAGACCGGGCTTTCCGCCAGCACGATCAAGACGCATCTGGTCCGAGGCCGGGCGGCACTCGCCCACCGTCTGCGGGACCCCCGCATGGAGGAGGCTCCTGATGTCTGAACCACGGGAACCGTCACGCCCGGAGGAGTCCCGGAGCGCGCAGGACCCTTTGCGGTCCCTGTTCCGGCAGGCCGGAGACTTCGGCCAGGGCCGCGTGGTCGCGGAGCCGGCCACGTACATCACCGAACGCGGCATGCGCGCCCAGCGACACCGGATGGCGGCGCTCGCGGTGGGCGTCTGCCTGGTCATCGGCGGTGGCGGCGCGGCCGCGGTCGGCCTGCTCCCGACTCCTCCGACGCCCGCGCCTCCGGCGACGACCCCGTCACCCAGCTACCCGTCCCCGGCACCGTCACCACCGACCGGGACACCGAAGCAGCCGCCGACGCCCAGCCGTACGGCGCCGGGGACGGCGGGTTCCGAGCTGGGGTCGTACCCGCCTGGTTCCGATCCGGGGTCGACCGCGCCCGAGGGCATGCCGACGACGGAGGGCAGGCGGACGACGGAGGCACCGACGGCTTCGTGGTCGACATCCACGTGGGCGCCCGGCTCGACGGCGACTTCGACACCGGCCTCGACGCTCGGAGCGACGTCGATGCCGTGATCGCGGGCGGCGGCGGCCCGACTCCCGTACGCCCTCCACCTCGCCTGCTTCACCTCCCCGTGCCCCGGCGGCTCCACCGGGCGATCCCGCACGCCTTGACGCATCCGAAAGGTGCCCGAGTGTCTATCTCGCCTCCCGGCCTACGGCCGGCCGAGCCACGGTCCGGCGCCACCTCCGGACCACAGGTGAGCCGGTCGGTCAGGCCCGTACCGTACGGATCCGAGGCGACCGCACGCGGCAGCCGGCCGTCCTGGCTCACGGCCGCCGACCGCCGAGTGCTCCAGCTCTACCTCCTGACCCGCATATCCCTGTGGATCACGGCCCACGGCGCCCGGTGGCTCTTTCCCCGGGGCTCGGACGTACGGGAGGCGGCGCCGGTCCTAGCGCCGTTCCAGCAGTGGGACGCGAACCACTATCTGCACATAGCGCGCGACGGCTACTTCCCGGCCGACGCGGGCCCGTGGACGGCTGGTTGGGACAACCGGGAGGCCTTCTTCCCCGGCTACCCGATGCTCCTGCGGGCCGTGCACGTCATCGTCCCGGACTGGACGGCGGCGGGCCTGCTGATCTCGCTGGTCGCGGGAGCGGTCGCCGTCCTGGCGCTGTCGCGCATAGCCCGCGCGTACGTCCCCGAGGACGCCGACGGCCACCGTACGGTCCTGTTCTTCCTGCTCTCCCCGTGCGCGGTCTTCCTGGCGGCCGGCTACACGGAGGCGCTGTTCCTGGCGTTCGCGCTCCCGGCCTGGCGGGCAGCTCAGCGCCAACGATGGGCGTGGGCCTGCCCGTTGACCGCTCTGGCGACGACCGTGCGGGTCAGCGGCCTGTTCCTGGCGGCGGCGATAGCGGTGCTGTTCGTGTTGTCGGCGAGGACCCGGCGCGACTGGCGCGGGACGGCCTGGCTGGTACTGCCCGCGCTGCCGCCACTGGCGTACAGCTGGTATCTGCACGCGCACACGGGCGACTGGATGGCGTGGAAGCACGCGCAGGAGCGCGGCTGGTACCGCGAGTTCCACACTCCGTGGGAGGCGTGGACGAACACGTGGAACGCGGCGTTCGGCGGCGTACACACGACGGGCTATGCGGCCATGTTCCAGGCGGAGTTGGCGGCGATGGTGGTGGGCCTGGTCCTGGTCGCGCTGCTGGCACGGCGTCGCCGCTGGCCGGAGGCGGTGTACGTGGCGCTGAGCCTGTGGGCGCTGGGAACGTCGTACTGGTACACGTCCGTACCTCGCGCCACGCTGCTGTGGTGGCCGCTGTGGATCGGCCTGGCGGCGGTGAGCCTGCGGCGCCCGTGGTTCCGGACGGCGTACCTGTGCGTGACGGTGCCGGTGAGCGCGCTGGTGGCGCTGGCGTTTCTCACGGGTCGGTGGGCGGGGTGAGGGAGAGCGGTGTTCGCCTCACCTCACAGAACAGATCTCAGCGCCAGGGGGCGGCTGAGCGTGCCGGAGCCCGAAGTCAGGTCGGCTCGGCGGGATGACATGTTCGGATCTCCTTGACCAACTGCTCGATGAACTCGGCTGTCTGCTCTGGAGAGAGCGCCTTGTCTCGCTGCAAATCGTAGGACAGCCGCAGCTCCTCGACGCGTCCTGAGTCCTCAACCAGTTCACCGGACTTGCTGCCCTCCAGGTAGGCCACCGCCTTGCCGTTGGCCAGCCACAGGACGGTCAGTGAACCACCCATCAGATCGTGCAGACCTGCCGAGAACGGCAGTAGTTGAAGCGTCACGTTCGGCCGCTTCTGCCATTCCAGCAGGGCCTCCAGCTGTTCCAGCCAGACGGCCGGCTGCGAGGCCGCCCGGCGGAACACCGCTTCGTCGAGCAGCGCCCGGAAGTACGGAGCGTCCTCACCTTCCAGGATGGACTGGCGGCTCATGCGGGCGTCGACGTCCTCCTGCAGTGCCGCCGCTTCCCGGGGGCGCGCGTGCTGCAGCACCTCCGTCGCGTACGCCCTCGTCTGGAGCAGTCCCGGAATGGTGCTGCTCGCGTACTGATACTGGACCGTCGCTTCCCGCTCCAGCCTCACGAACCGCTGGTACCGGCTGCCGAAGGCGTCGTCCCGGGCCAGCTCCCAGAGCTGTTGCGGCTGCTCGCCGTACGTCGGTGTGGTCCCAGCGGACGCTGCCGCGCTCCGGCTCGTACAGTCCGGCCAGCAGCTTGGCGCAGGTCGATTTGCCCGAGCCGTTCAGGCCGACGAACGCCACCTTCTGGCCGGCGGTCAAGGTCATGCTGATCCCGTTGAGGGCCGCCGTCTCCTTGCCTGGGTAGGTGAAGTGGACGTCGTCCAGCGTGATCCGGCCGACGGTGGAGGGCGCCTGCAACGACGCCTGTTTGGGGAGGAGTTGGCGGTTGCGCTCCTGGACGGTGAGGAGGTCGGAGACCCACAGGGCGTGCTCGTACACGAGGTGCGCGACCTCGACCAGGCGGGTCAGCGCCGCCTGGCCCGACTGGATCGCGAGCACCGCGCCCGCTCCGGCGGCGAGCGGGAGCCAGTCGGCGATCAGCATGGCGGCGAGAGCGGCGTACGTGATGCCGGTGCCGAGGCCGCCGACCGTCCGGTCCGCCAGGTTGAGCACGGCCGCGTGCACACCGAGCCGGGTGTCCTCGGCCGCGATCTTGAGCGTCAGGCGCCGGTGTTCCTCCAGCAGAGCCCCTTGCGCGGTGTCCGAGCGGAGTTCGGCCGCCGCGTCGACGTCGAGCAGGAGCCAGGAGAAGACCCGTACGCGACGCTGCAGCGCGTTCCACCGCTTGAAGGACGCGAACGCCGCGCGGGCACTGCGTACCGCCGCGAAGCCGACCGGCAGGACGGACAGCAGGAGCAGAGGCAGGAGCACCGGGTGCAGCACGCCGAGCACGCCCGCCGTTCCTACCAGGGCCAGTGCGGCGGAGGCGAGCGAGACGACCTGGCCGACGATCTGGCGGGCGTAGAAGAGCCCGCGGTCGTTGGCGCGGTGGACCTCGTCGTGCCAGCCGGCGTCCTCGACCGCTTCCAGCCGTACGTGCGCGGTGAGGTGCAGGAACTCGCACTCCAGGGCCGTACGGATCTTCGGCGTGACGCGGGCCTGGGCCACGGCGACCGCTGCTTCCAGCGCCGCTCTGGTCCCCAGGAGTCCTATCACCAGCAGGATTTGAGGAAGCGCCGCCCGTACGCGGTCGGGCGTCGGGCCCTGCGCGAACAGGTGCTGGAGCACCGCGATTCCGGCGATCAGGCCGAGCGCGCTCATCGCCGCGGAGGCCAGCTGGCACACGATGACGCCGAGCGTGGCGCGCCGGTCGGCCTGCCAGGCGAGCCGGCCGATCAGCGCGGTGATGCGAGGCAGACCGGTGAGGACCTGGGCCACGGTGGCGTCGGCGGCCGCGCCGTCGTGGACCGACCAGTACGCCTCCTCCATCTCGTCCGTCAGGTTGTCGTCCTGCGGGCCGGCCGCGACGGTGGTGGGCGGTGGAGGGAGTGGCTCGGTGCGCTGGGCCGGGATGCCGGTGGGCGGTTCGTCCGGCTGGGTCGATTCGGTCATGCCGCTCGCCTCGTCTCCGGTCGGGTCCCGGAGGCGGGACTTTCGAACGCAAGGTGAACGCGCGCAGGACGGCGTAAGCGATGCATGGGTGCCCCTCGTGGCCGGATTCGGACAGGTGATCGGGTAACGGAGGTCTTCCTGTCGCCGTCACGGGTGGCGGCGGGCGATGTCTGGAACGGGAATTCGAGTGAACGAGCTTTTTCCTTGGTGCCGTTGAGCGGCCCGTGCCGTGATGCCGCGTTCGATCACTCCTGTGGGTCCGGGTCCTTCGTGTGGGGGATTGCGGGGCGGGTCAGGCCGGGCCTGCGGCCCCGGGTCCACCGGCCCTGCAAGCCGCACCCGCGGCCCCGCTGTGAGGCGGATCACCCCTCTCCGTGGTGCGGACCGGGTGGCGACCGGTGGTTACGATGGATGGATCTGCTCGGCCCCGTGGTCGAGGTGGTCAGGCCCGGCATCCGGTGTCTGGTCCGAGGCTTGAAACCTCCGGCGCTCGTAAGACAGAACCCCGGAGGTTTTTTCGTGTCTGTCCTCCTGCCTTCCCAGCCCACGGCTCCCGATCCCCGTCGGTGGTGGGCGCTGGCCGTGATCGCCCTGACGCAGCTGGTGGTCGTGCTCGACGCGACGATCGTCAACGTGGCCCTGCCCCAGGCCCAGCTCGAACTGGAGCTGAGCGACACCGAGCGGCAGTGGGTCATCACCGCGTACGTCCTGGCGTTCGGCGCGCTGCTGCTGCTCGGCGGGCGCATCGCCGACTACTGGGGGCGCAAGCGCAGCTACATGGTCGGGATGCTCGGGTTCGGTCTCGCCTCCGTGTGGGGCGGTCTTGCGCAGAGCGGCACCGAGCTGATCGCGGCGCGCGGTCTGCAAGGCGTGTTCGCGGCGCTGCTGGCGCCCGCGGCGCTCGCCCTGCTGACGGTCATGTTCCCGGCCGGGCGCGAGCGCGGAACGGCGTTCGCGGTCTTCGGCACCGTCGCCGGCACCGGTGCCGCGGTGGGCCTGGCCCTGGGCGGCGTCCTGACCGAGTTCGCCGACTGGCGGTGGTGCCTCCTGGTCAACATCGTCTTCGCCGTCGTCGGCCTGGTCGGCGCGCTGCTGTTCGTCTCCGAGAGCCGGGTCGAGGGCGGCGACGGGTACGACATCCGAGGCACCCTGGCCGTCACTTTCGGTCTGGCCGCCCTGGTCTACGGGTTCACCCTCGCCGAGACCGGGTGGACCGAGCCGGACACCATCGGCTTCCTCGCCGCCGGCCTGGTGCTGCTCGCCCTGTTCGTGCGGATCGAGGCCCGGGCCGCGCAGCCGCTGCTGCCGTTGCGGATCGTGCGGGACCGCGGCCGCGCCGGGGCGTTCCTCATCCAGGCGGCCATCGGCGCGGTCTACATCGGGATGACCCTCTACCTGATGTTCCACCTGCAGATCGTGCTCGGCCTCTCCCCGCTCCTGGCCGGGCTCGCGAGCCTCGCGATGACCTTCGCCACCATGATCACCGCACCCGTGGCGGCCCGGCTGCTCCCCACCCGGGGCCCGCGTGTGCTGATGACCGCGGGGCCGTTGACCGCCGCGGCCGGGATGCTGTGGCTGACCTTCATCACCGCCGGCGGGAGCTACTGGACCGAGGTCTTCGGCGGCCTGGTCGTCGTCGGCATCGGGATCGCCTTCGTCATCATCCCCGTACAGAATGTCGCTCTCGTCGGCGTCGACCACCGCGACGCCGGTGCGGCCTCCGCCCTCGTCAACTCCGCCATGCAGATCGGCGGTTGCGTCGGCCTGTCGGTGTTCACCACGGTCTACCTCGGGGCCGTCGAACGCTCCGCCGCCGCCGGCGGCGACGGCCGTGTCGCCGCCCTCACCGAGGGCCACTCCGCGGTCTTCCTCGCCACCGCCGTCACCCTGGTGGTCGCCGCGGTCATCGCCGCGACCATGCTCCGTGGCCCTCGGTCCGCCACCGCCCCGCACCAGCTCGCCGAGGTGCCGGCCCACATCGGCTGATGCCCGTACCGCCGCCTCGCCTGCCGGAGTGACGGAGTGGAGC
This sequence comes from Streptomyces sp. NPDC006174, assembly GCF_040614075.1. Taxonomy (NCBI): domain Bacteria; kingdom Bacillati; phylum Actinomycetota; class Actinomycetes; order Kitasatosporales; family Streptomycetaceae; genus Streptomyces; species Streptomyces sp. NPDC006174. Next base: position 168,684 of record NZ_JBEXTJ010000014.1, read on the forward strand.
GAGGTCCGCCGGAGCGCCGTCGTGCGCTCCGGCGACCCGGTCCGCTCACTTGGCCGTACGTCGTGGCCGGGGTCGCCGTCCCCATTCGTTCGCGGCCACCACCAGGCACACCGCCACCAGGACCACGTTCTTGACGACGTACTGCCCCTCCATGGTCGGGGCGGGGGAGTGGGGCTGCCACATCGCGTCGGGGAGGAGGACGAGGGTCGAGAACACGCCGCCCATGTGGAGGAAGAACACGACGAGCGCGGGGCGCAGCAGGCGCCGGCCGACGATCAGGCCGATCCCGATGGCCGTCTCCAGTGCCGCGAGGGACAGCAACAGCACCGTCGCCGGCACCAGGCCCAGGGTCATCTTCGTCGCCGCGTCGACCGCCAGCTGCTCCGCCGGGCTGGCCGATGGGAACAGTTTCAGTACGCCGAAGCCGACGAAGACGATGCCGACCGTCACCCTCAGCAGGGCCAGAGCGTGCGCGTCGACCACGCCGGCCAGGTCGGCCAGTCGGCTCAGGGGCCGTCGGCCGGCTGCGGGGTGGTGATGGGTGCGGGCGAAGTGGGCTTTGCTGGGCGGAGGTTCGGGGTTGCGGTCGGGCGGGGGCAGGATCGGCTCTACGGTGCTGCTGCTCATGTGCGATCTCCCGATGTGTCCGTGGGGGTGGGAAAACGTGCACGGGTGGCCCGCGCGGTTCGGCGGGCGACCTGGGCCATCTCGCGGATCGGTGAGGGCCCTGGGGTCGGGCGGGGAAGGGGAAGGGCCCCGGGTGCGGGGTGCGGGGTGCGGGGTGCGGGTGGTGGCCGTGGTCCGACCGTGGGCGGGGTGCCGGGTGCTGGTGCCGGGTGCTGGTGCCGGGCGTTGTAGGTCGGCCGGTGATCGGGACCGGTGTCCTGGCCGGATGCGGGGACGAGGCGGGCCGGTACGTGATCGACGTGGCCGACCGCCCCTCGCTGCTTGGTCTAGACCATACGGACGAGGGTCGGGAGGTCGTCAAGAGCCGTGTTCCTCGGCGCCATCGGGAGTCGGCACATTCGCGCCATCTTGCATCGGGCTGCGGGCGGAGGTGCCGGGCGTGCGGATCGTACGGTGGCTGAGGCCTTCGTACGGGAAAGTGCGGGGTCCGATCTCCGGCCCGCGGGTCCGGTGGAGTTCCTGGCCGGTCCGCCGCTGAGCAGCCCTGTTACGCCGAGGCCGGACCGCCCGCGACCTCTGGCCCGCGCGCCCGCTCCAACTCCCCTTCGTCTTGCGGCCATCCGAGATGTCCGGTCGCCCGCAGGGCCACTACTCGCCGGTCCGGCGGGCGACTCCGGTGGTTCAGACGGCCGAAAGTACGCCGGGCCATTCCGGGATGCATCGGGCATCGACCGCCGGTGCCTCCTCGCCGCGCCCGTCACCGGCCCCAGGCACGCCGAGGGGCCCGGAGCGTGTGCCCCGAGCCCCGTGCAGCCTGTGGAACGGTGTGCAACGGCCGTCAGCCGGAAGGCAGTCGCCCCCGAGCCTCCGCCTCCCGGCCCCGGCCACTCAAGCCGTCACCGCTCAAGCCGTCACCGCTCCAGCCCGCCTCGCGCGATCACTCCCGCGTACCACCGCGCACTGTCCTTCACCGTCCGCCGCTGCGACGCGAAGTCCACGTGCACGATGCCGAACCGCTTGCTGTAGCCGTACGCCCACTCGAAGTTGTCCAGCAGCGACCACAGGAAGTACCCGCGTACGTCGACACCTTCCTCGATCGCCCGGTGTACGGCGCCCAGATGCGCGTCCAGGTACGCCACCCGCTCCGGGTCGTGCACCTGCCCCTCCGGGTCCGCGTAGTCGTCGTACGCCGCTCCGTTCTCGGTCACCAGCAGCGGCAGGCCCGGGAGTTCGTCGCGCAGGCGGGTCAGCAGCTCGTACAGGCCGTTCGCGTCCACCGGCCAGTCCATCGCCGTGCGCGGGCCCTCCGCCGGAGTGAACGCCACATGCCGCTCGGCGCCGGCCCACGGCGACGGCGACTCGGACGAGCCGGCCGAAACCACGCTCGGCGAGTAGTAGTTGATGCCCAGCGAGTCGATCGGGGCCGAGGTGACCTCCAGGTCGCCGTCCTTCACGAACGACCAGTCCGTCACCGCCGCCGTGTCCGCCACCAGATCCTCCGGCAGCCGGCCGTGGAAGACCGGGTCCAGGAAGATCCGGTTCGCCACCGCGTCGATGCGGCGCACCGCGTCCCGGTCCGCGTCGGTGTCGCTCAGCGGCCGCAGCGCGTGGAGGTTCAGGGTCAGCGAGACCTCGGCCGTGGACGGGAGGCGGTCGCGCAGGACCCGGGTCGCGCCGCCGTGCGCCAGGTTGAAGTGGTGCGCGGCGCGCAGTGCGGCGAGGTCGCTCGTACGGCCAGGAGCGTGGACCCCGTTCCCGTACCCGAGAAACGCCCCGCACCAGGGCTCATTGAGTGTCGTCCACGTCGACACCCGGTCACCCAGCGCGCCGGCCACCAGGCCCGCGTACTCCGCGAACCGGTGCGCCGTGTCCCGCTCCGGCCAGCCGCCCGCGTCCTCCAGCTCCTGCGGCAGGTCCCAGTGGTAGAGCGTCGCGACCGGTCTGATGCCGGCGCCCAGCAGCTCGTCCACCAGGCGGCGGTAGAAGTCCAGGCCGCGCTCCACCGCCGGGCCCCGGCCGGTCGGCTGGACGCGCGGCCAGGAGACGGAGAACCGGTAGTCCGTGACGCCGAGGTCCCGCATCAGCTTCACGTCGTCCGGCATCCGGTGCAGGTGGTCGGCGGCTATGTCACCGGTGTCGCCGTTGCGGACCTTGCCGGGCGTACGGCTGAACGTGTCCCAGATGGACGGCGTACGGCCGTCCTCCGTGGCCCCGCCCTCGATCTGGTACGCGGCGGTGGCCGTGCCCCAACGGAATCCGGCGGGAAAGCGGAGTCCCGTACCGGTCTCGGTGCGGGCGCCGGTGGCGGTTCCCGGGCGGGCGCCTGTGGAGGTCGCCGGGCGGGCATCGACAGCTGTCATGAGACGGACACTCCAGAGGTGAGGGGAGGAGGAGGAGATGAGGGACGGCGCGCGGGTCAGGCATTCACCGCGCTCCGCGCGATGGTGCGGTCAGCCCTTCACCGCGCCCTGCATGATGCCGCCGACGATCTGCCGGCCGAGCAGGCCGAAGACCACCAGCACCGGCAGCGTGCCGAGCAGCGTGCCGGCCATGATCACCGACTGGTCGTTCACATAGCCGCCGCCGAGCTGCCGCAGCGCGACCTGCACGGTGGGCTCCTGCGAGGAGAGCGCGATGATCGGCCAGAAGAAGTCGTTCCACGCCGTCATGAACGTCAGCATCCCGAGCACCGCCATGCCTGGACGCGCGATCGGGATCACGATCGACCAGAAGATCCGGGCCGTGGAGGCGCCGTCCACACGGGCCGCCTCGATCAGCTCGTCCGGCAGCGACTGCACCAGGTACTGGCGCATGAAGAAGACACCGAAGGCGGACACCAGGCCCGGCAGGATCACCGCCTGGAGCTGGTTCACCCACTGGAGTTCGGCGATCAGCATGAAGAGCGGGATCACGCCGAGCTGCGGCGGGATCATCATCGTCCCGATCGTCAGCGTCAGCAGCGCGTTGCGGCCCTTGAACTTCAGCTTGGCGAAGGCGAATCCGGCCAGCGTGCAGCAGAGCACCGTGCCGATGGTGATGGACGACGACACGATCAGCGAGTTGAGCAGCGCCTTGCCGATGTCCGCCTCTTCGAGGACCTGCTCGAAGTTCTTGATCAGGTTCGGGCCCGGCAGCAGGCTCGGCGGCACCTGCGCCATGTCCGCGTTGGACCGGCTGGCCGCCACGATCGTCCAGTAGAACGGGAACGCCGAGACCAGCAGCGCGAAGCCGAGGATGAGGTACGAGAGCCAGCCGCCCTTCATCGTCCGGCCCGCGCCTCCCTTGCGTACCCGCTTCGTCGGCGGGTCCTGCGGCGGACGGCCCGCCTCCGGTGCGGTCGGCGGTGCGGCGAGCGCGGTCATCGGCCGGCCTCCTTGCGTGCGCGGCGGCGCGCGATCAGGGCGTTGGCCCCGACGAGCACCACGATCAGGACGAACATCACCCAGGCGATGGCCGCGGCCCGGCCCAGGTGGAAGAAGCCCCAGCCCTGCTCGTACATGTACAGGCCGAGGGTCTGGTACTGGTGCGAGATACCGCCGGAGATCGAACCCTCGAACAGCAGTGGCTCACCGAAGAGTTGAGTCGCGCCGATGGTCGAGATGATGACCGTGAAGATGATGGTGGGACGCAGGCCCGGCAGGGTCACGTGGACGAACTGCCGCCAGCGCGACGCCCCGTCCATCTCCGCCGCCTCGTACAGCTCGTGCGGGATCGACTGCATGCCGGCCAGGTAGATCAGCGCGTTGTAGCCCGTCCACCGCCAGATGACGATGGTCGACACCGCGATCTGCGAGGCGACCGTGCCGGTCTGCCAGTCCACCGGGTCGAAACCGACCAGTCCCAGCGCGTAGTTGATCAGCCCGAAGTCGCGGCCGAAGAGCTGCGCGAAGACGAGCGTCGCGGCGGCCACGGAGGTCGCGTACGGGAGCAGGATCGCCGTCCGGATGAACGTCCGGCCGCGCAGCTTGTAGTTGAGCAGGTGCGCGAGGCCGAGCGCCATCGCCAGCTGCGGGACCGTGGACAGCACGCCGATCGTGAACGTGTTGCGCAGCGAGATCCAGAAGAACTCGTCGGTGAAGAGCGCCGTGTAGTTGGCGATGCCGCGCCACTCCATCTCGCCGCTCGTCTGGAGCTCGACCCGGTAGAGCGAGACGAACGCCGTGTAGAGGAGCGGGAAGAGGCCGAAGGCGAGGAAGAGCGTGAAGAAGGGAGCGATGAAGGCGTACGGGGACGCCTTGCGCCAGGTACGCCGGAGGCCGGCTGCCCGACCGTCGTCGGGCCCGGGTCCGGTTCCGGCGGGGCTGCGGGGCCCGGCCTTCGCGGTGGCGGTGAGGGACACGATGCGGGCCCTTCGGGATCGGGAGCGGAGAAACAGGGAGCAGAGGTACGAGGGGTGGCGCCCGCCGTCCGTGAAGGCGACGGGCTACGGGGGTGGGGCCGGGCCACCGTGGTGCTTACCGGTGGACCGGCCCCAGGCAGGAAAGGGGAGGAGGAGCGCAGCGCGTCCGGCGTCAGCCGATCACGTTCGCCACGCCCTTCTTCGCCGTCCCCCACGCCTTGTCCGACGACACGCCCTTGCGCTCGACCTCGCTCAGCGCGTTCGTGATCTGCTGCATCACGTTCTGGTCGTGCACGCCCAGCACCTGGACCGGCGACTCCTTGGCCGCGTCACCGAAGATCTGGCCGATCGGCGCGCCGGAGAAGTAGTCGTCCTTGGCGTCCGCGATCTTCTCGATGGCGCCCGTCGAGGACGGGAAGTTGCCCTGCTTCTGGAAGACCTTCGCCTGCTGCTCGGGAGCGGTGAGCCACTCGATCAGCTCGTACGCCTCCTTCTTGTGCTTGGCCGCACGCGGGATCGAGAGGTACGAGCCGCCCCAGTTGCCGGCGCCGCCCGGCAGCTTGGCGATGTCCCACTTGCCCTGGCCGCCGTCACCGGCCTGGCCCTTGATGTAGCCGAGCATCCAGGCCGGGCACGGGATCGTGGCGAACGAACCGGCCGCGAACGCCTGGTTCCACTGCGGCGACCACTGGTCGAGCTTGGCGCTCAGGCCCGCGTCGGCCGCCTTCACGGAGGTATCCCAGGCCGTCTTGACCGCCGGGTTCTTCTCGTAGATCAGCTCACCGGAGGCGTCGTAGTACCGCTCCTCCTCCTGGCCGATCATGATCGCGTAGAGCGAGCCGATGCTGTCCAGCCAGGCGCTCTTGGCGGGGGCCTTCTTCTTGTACTCCTTGCCGAGCTCCAGGTAGCCGTCCCACGTCGACCACTTCTTCGCGAGCTCCTCGCGGTCGGTGGGCAGGCCGGCCTGCTTGAAGAGGTCGGTGCGGTAGCACATCGCCTCGGGGCCGACGTCCGTGCCGAGGCCGAGGACCTTGCCGTCCTCGGTGGTCGCCGCCGACCACTTGGCCTCGGCGAACTCGCCCTTGAGCTTGTCGGCGCCGAACTCCTTCAGGTCCTGGAACTTGTCGGACTGCTGCTGGGTGATTGACGCGATGCGGCCGACCTCCACGCCTTGCACGTCCGCGAGGCCGCCGCCGCCCGCGAGGCGGGTCTGCAGCGACTTCCAGTAGTCCACCTCGTCCTGGGTGTCGCTCTGCTTGATCGTCACGTTCGGGTGGAGCTTCTGGTACTCCTCGTAGAGCCCGGCCTCCTTGAAGCCGAAGGATCCGAAGAGGTCGACCGTGAGCGTGATCTTCCCGCCCGCGTTGTCGGAGGTGTCCGACGCGTCGCCGGATCCACAGGCGGCGAGGAGGGCCCCGGCGAGGACGACCGCGCCGAGGCGGACGGTGGCTCTCTTGGCGGCTCGGGCGATGGGCATGGGAAGCCTCCCTTGGCTTCGGGATGAACCGAGCGCTTTGAGAGCGCTCTCAAAACCTGCGTCTGGAGCGTCTCCCACCGCCCCCGCCCCGTCAAGACTCGAACACATAACGGCTTGGTGTTACGTCCGGCCGCCGCCCAACTGCCTTCTGTGTGCGTTCTCTTGACACCCAGGTTTCAGGAGTTTTACGTTCCTTGACACTTGAGAGCGCTCTCGAAGGCGCTCTCGCCCCCCATGATGAACATGATCGAGGTGCTGCTCGTGCAAGCCTCCCTCTCCAGACTCGCCTCCCGTGCCGGGGCCAGACCCGCCGCGGCCACGCTCCTCGCCGTGGCCCTGGCCGCCGTCACGCTGGGCCCCGCCGCCTCTCCCGCGGCCGCCGCCACCATCCCCGCCGGCGCCGGCAGCTACACCGACTCCCGACCCGCCGGCACCCAGGGCCCGACCACCAACACCGGCGCTCCCGTCACGCCGAAGCTGACGACCGCCGCGCGCAGCAAGCCGGTCCCGACCAATGACTGGTGGTCCTCGCTCGCCTTCCAGCGCTACGGCGACAACCCGTACTCCACCCCCATGTACGGGCACCCGCTCACCTACCAGGCCAAGGCCTCCGGCCTGGAGGTCGGCTATCCGACCACGCCCGCGATCGTCGGCGACGGCCGGCAGTACGAGTACGCGCACAAGGCCGACCTCACCGTCGGCCTCACCGGCCTGAACTCGCCGGACACCAAGGCCGACGCCTGGTCCGACTGGACGGTCACGCCGTACTGGGCCGACGGCTCCCGCACCTTCCGGGCCACCATCGGCCACGGCATGCCGTTCGTGTACGCCAAGGGGTCCGGCGGCGACGCCCGCGTCACGACCGCCTCCACGCCGACGGTCTTCTCCGACCAGGGCAATGTCGTCGGCATCACGGTCGCCGGGCACCACTACGCGCTCTTCGCGCCGACCGGCGCCGACTGGAACATCTCCGGCACCACGATCACCGCCGGACTCGGCTCCAAGGACTACTTCTCGCTCGCCGTGCTGCCGTCCACGGACGCGCTCGCGACCTACCGCAAGTACGCCTTCAGCGTCGTCACCGGCTCCCAGGTGGCCTGGCAGACCACCGGCGGCAACGTCCGCGCGACCTACACGCTGACCACGGAGGCCAGAGAAGGCACCGAGCGCGGCGCGCTCCAGGCGCTCTACCGCCACCAGTGGCTGCACACGAGCGACGCGCTGACGCCGTACACGTACGTCTCACCGCGCGGCACGATGAAGGTGCGCGAGTCCGCCTCGTTCACCACCAGCCAGAAGAGCCAGGGCGTGGTGCCCGCGCTGCCGGTCTCCAGCGGCGTGGACCGGGCCCGGCTGACCGGCTACCTCAACGAGGTCGCCAACTCCGCCGACCCGTTCTCCGGAGCCCGGGACACCTACTGGACCGGCAAGGCGCTCGGCAAGCTGGCCCAACTGGTGCCCGTCGCCGACCAGATCGGCCAGACCGCCGTCCGCGACAAGCTCCTCGGCCTGATGAAGGGCCGGATGCAGGAGTGGTTCACGGCGGGCGGCGCCAGTGAGTTCAGCTACGACAAGGACTGGAAGACCCTCACCGGCTACCCGGCCTCGTACGGCAGCGACACCGAGCTCAACGACCACCACTTCCACTACAGCTACTACGTGTACGCGGCGGCGATCATCGCCCAGTACGACCAGGCCTGGGCGACCGACTCGGCCTGGGGCACGATGATCAAGCACCTGATCCGTGACACCGCCAACCCGAGCCGCACCGACGCGGCCTACCCGTTCCTGCGCGGCTTCGACGTCTACGCGGGCCACAGCTGGGCCTCCGGCCACCAGGGCTTCGCGGCCGGCAACAACCAGGAGTCCTCGTCGGAGTCCATCAACCTCAGCGCGGGTCTGGTGCTCTGGGGCTCGGCCATGGGCGACAACTCGCTGCGGGACCTCGGCAGTTACCTGCTGACGACCGAGTCCGAGGCGATCACGCAGTACTGGTTCGACGCCAACGACACCGTCTTCCCGGCCTCCTACAAGTACGGCACGGTCGGCATGGTCTGGGGCAGCGGCGCCTCCTACTCCACCTGGTGGACGGCCAACCCGGAGGAGATCCACGGCATCAACGTCCTGCCGGTGACCGGTGGTTCACTCCACCTGGCCCGTGAGAAGGCGGCCATCAAGCGCAACATCGCCGAGATGGAGCGTGAGAACGGCGGACCGGCCCAGGAGTGGCGCGACCTGCTCTGGGAGTTCGAGGCGCTCTCCGACCCGACGTCGGCGAAGGCCAAGTGGGACGGTGTGAACGGGAATTACGAGCCGGAGCAGGGGGAGTCCAAGGCGCACACCTACCACTGGATCAACACCCTGAACACGGTCGGCGCGCCGGACATGACGATCACCGGCGACATCCCGACCTCCGCCGTCTTCTCCAAGAACGGCACCCGTACCTACACCGCGCACAACCACGGCTCCACGGCCCGTACGGTGACCTTCTCCGACGGCAAGACCCTCTCCGTGCCGGCCCGCTCGCAGGCCGTCAGCACCGGCCCCGGCGGCGGCAACCCGGATCCCGACCCGGACCCGGATCCCGACCCGGGCAACCCGTCCACCGGCAACACCTTCCGCCTGAAGACCGGCGGCGTCCTCACCACCGCCACCACCGACCCGGCGGGCGCGGACACCATCGCCTCGGCCGACGGCGTGAACCGGGACGGCACGCCGTACCGCCCGACCGTCTACGAGGTGAAGAGGGTCAACGGCAAGGTCTCCGCCGGAGCCGCCACCGCGTTCCGCCTCCGGGTGGACGCCGGCACCAAGGTCGGCCTCGCTCCGCAGGTCAAGGTCAGCTACGACCTGACCGGCGACGGCAGCTTCGACCGCACCGAGACCTTCCGCTACTTCGCCACCGACCCGGTCAACGGGTGGGAGGAGTACACGCAGGCGGTCGGCGCACAGGCGACCACCGGCAGCCTCGGCGAGCTGAAGAACGGCACGGTCCGCCTGGAGATCTGGAACGCGCTCGGCAACGGCACGTCCCAGGTGCAGACGGGCACGGACGCGGCGGTGCTGCGGATCCCGTACGTGTAGGACGCATGATCCCGTACGTGTAAAACGCTGATGTACGGGCACGATCGGTGCGGCGGGTCTCCGGCTCCTCAGGGCGGAGGCCCGCCGTACTCATGCGCCGAGCACTACGCCGAGGCGCGGCGGACCAGCGTCGTCGGAGTGATCACCGAGTCCGGCGCCGAGCCGTTGCCCGTACGGTCGCGGTCCAGGCCGCGCAGCAGCAGCCGGGCCATCAGCCGGCCCTGGCCCTCGATGTCCTGGTTCACGGTGGTCAGCGGCGGGTCGGTCTCCTCGGCCACGCCGGCCATGTCGTCGAACCCGACGATCGCCACCTGCTCCGGCACCGCGATCCCGCGCTCCCGCAGGACCCGCAGCGCACCGGATGCCATCAGGTCGTTGGCGGCGAAGACCGCGTCCAGGTCCGGCCGCCGCTCCAGCAGCTCCGCCATCGCCCGCGCGCCGCTCTCCACGGTGAACCCGCCCTCGGCGACGAGCGTCGGGTCCACGTCGATGAGGACGTCCCGGTAGCCGTCGAGGCGGTCCATCGCGGAGGTCTGGTCGGGCGGCCCGCCGATGTGCGCGATCCGCTCCCGCCCGAGGTCCCGCAGATACCGCACGGCGACCCGAGCTCCGCCCCGGTTGTCGGCGTCGACATACGGAACGGCCTGGTCACCGGGGTCGGCGGTCCAGCTGGGCCGGCCTCCGTACACCGTCGGAATCGCCGCCCGCCGGGTGATCGCCGGCAGCGGGTCGTCGGTGTGGAGCGAGAAGGCGAGCGCGCCGTCCACATGGCCGCCGGAGAGGTAGCGCGCGATGCGGTCGAAGTCGCCGGGGCCTTCCACCAGCAGCAGGACGAGCTGGGTGTCGTGGGCGGTCAGCTCCTTGCTGATGCCGCGGATCTGCTGCGAGAAGAAGGGGTCCGAGAAGATCCGTATCTCCGGCTCGGCGATGACGACGGCCACCGCGCCGGTGCGCCGCGTGACCAGTGTCCGGGCCGCGTGGTTGGGGATGTAGCCGAGCTCGTCGACCGCCTGGAGCACCTTGTCGACCAGCGGTTTGCGGACTCCGTCACCGCCGTTGACGACCCGCGAGGCGGTGGCCCGGGAGACCCCCGCACGCGCCGCGACGGCTTCCAGGGTGGGCCGGGACCCGGGGGACTGCTCGGGCAAGGCGGTCGCTCCTCGTCGACGGGGGCGGCGGCGCGCGGGGCGGTACGCGTGGCGGACCTGTGCCGTCGCCGGATCGTCTACAGCCTAGCGCCGGGCCGGGCGGGCGGATGAGAGCGCTTCCAAACAGCGGGACGGTCATCGGATCGCTCTCCGGGCGCCTCCTTCGGGCCCGCGGCGCGTTGGACACGCTGGGTAGGCATCGACTTACTCCGAGTAGGAAGGTGTACGGCATGGAAGCGACGGAGCGACGCGAGGAAGCGATCGAGCGGCGTACGGAGGCGCTGGAACGGCAGAAGGCGGCGGCGGAGAGAGTGCGGACGGCGGAGGACACGGTGGCCCGGCTGAAGGAGAGGCTCGCCGGTCTCGGAGTGACGCTGCCTTCGCTCCGGGTCGACCCGGTCTCGTGCGCCGGCAACGAGCCGACGCCGTTGGTCGACCTGGGCCGCTGCAACATCGACACCGCTTTGCGGCTGTGCGAGGTGCTGGCGGAGAAGCCGCCGACCGGCTGACCCTCACGTCCGGTCGTCGTCGTCGTCCTGGCGCACATGATGAGACGGCGGGGCCGACCCCTCCTCGGGGTCGGGCCCGCCGCCGTTCTGGGGCGTAGGCGCGTCAGCGGGGCGCGGCCGTACGCGGATCCGGATCACATGATGCGGAAAGCCATGTAGTACGCGGAGACCTGGGCGTGGTAGCCCGGGTCATCGGCCTGGCTGTGGCGGTCGAACTCCGGCGAGTCCTTGACCTGCTCCTTGGTGAGGTCCACGTAGACCTTGCGGTCCTCCGTGTCGATGCGCCGGACCGTGCCCGCAGGGAGCAGGACGTCCTTGCCGAAGATCCAGACACCGGTGTCGACGAGCAGGTAGGCGGAGCCGGCCTGGTCGGAGTGCTTGTCGACCTTTCCGATACTGCCGTCGGTCGCCTCCACCGAATATCCGGAGAGATCGGCGCCGGCGGTGTGACCGCTCGACGGCGGGTAGCCCCACAGGGAGTCGTTCATTGTGGCCCCTTTCGCGAAGGTCAATTCAGCTCGTCATCGAGAATTCATTGATAGGTCCGCAGGTAGGCGTGTGCCCGGCAGAAGCGGGTGTACACATGGCGGGACGCGGTGGGTTCCGGAGGGTCCGACAACGGGGCGGGAGCCAGGCATCAGCCTGGCTCCCGCCCCGTTGTCACTGGTCAGAAGCTTTTACCAGCGGTACCAGCGACCTCGTCGGCCACCACTGGCGGCAGGCCGGACGAAGAACCCCACGAGCCACAGCACCAGCACGATCACGGCAATCCACCAGAGAGCCTTGACCGCGAAACCGGCACCGAAGAGAACCAGGGCGAGCAGAAGAACGAGAAGCAGGGGAACCATGATTATCAACCTCCGGAAATTCAGGTTCCCGGCTTCTCTTTTCTTACGCGCCATGGGTGGTGATCAATTTTATTTTTTCTTCACACGGGCCGATGTGCCTGGTGGCCGGGTGTGCGCGTCGCCGTGGCGGGTGGGGGTGGTAGGAAGGCGGGAGCGGGGGCGATGGGCGGCCGGCAGCGGCGGCGGGACGGAGAACAGATCAGTGTCCGACGAGGTACGGGGATGGCTGTCCCCGAAAGAGGTGGCGGCCGAGGCCGGTGTGAGCCAGGAGTTCGACCTCTCCCAGTGCGTACGGGAGCCGATCCATCTGCTCGGCGGCGTCCAGTCGTACGGAGCCCTGGTCGCCGCGCGGCTGGAGGACGCCGTGGTGGACACGGTGAGCCGGAACGCGGCCGGTGTGCTGGGCCGGGCGGCGGATGAGCTGGTGGGCCGGCCGGTCACGGAGCTGATCGGTGCGGAGCAGTGGGCGCTGGCGCGGGAGAGCGTGGAGGTGGCGAGCCTCTGGGAGGGCGCGCCGGAGGAGACGGCCGGCGGGGCTTCGGGACCGGCCTCGGAGCGGGCCGCCGATGGGCCCGCGGCGTCCGGGGTGCTGGCGCTCTCGCTGGAGTCCGGTGGACGGACGCGGCTCTTCGACGTGACCGTCCACCGGGTCGCGGAGCTGCTGGTGCTGGAGTTCGAACCACGCTCCGCCGAGGCTCCGTTCGTCTTCCAGAACTTCTATCCGCGGGTGCGGCGCGCGCTGCACCGGCTCCAGGGCGCCACCGGCGTCACCGAGTGCTGCGCGGCCGCCGTCCGCGAGGTCCAGGCGCTCACCGGCTACGACCGGGTGGTGGCGTACCGGTTCGACGGCGCCGACGGACCCGGCCAGGTCGTCGCGGAGGTGCGGAACGAGGGCCGGGAGCCGTGGCTCGGGCTCTGGTTTCCGGCCACCGACATCCCGCCGCAGGCCCGCCGCCTCTACGCCCGCAACTGGATCCGGGTCATCGGGGACGTGGACGACGCGACGGTGGGGCTGCTGCCGGAGGTGCGGGAGGCGTCGGACGCGCCGCTGGACCTGTCGGGCTCGATACTCCGTACCGTCTCCGGCTACCACCTGGAGTACCTGCGCAACATCGGTGTGGCCTCGTCCATGTCCGTATCGCTGCTGCACGACGGCGAGTTGTGGGGCCTGATCGCCTGCCACGGTGACGAGCCGCGCCGGCTGACGCCCGAAGTGCGGGCGGCCTGCGAGTTCTTCGGCATCGCGCTGTCCCTGCAACTGGCGGCCGTGGCCGAGCGCGAGCAGGCGGACGAGCTGTCCGGCTACCGGCGCGCGCTCGCCACGCTGCTGGCCCGGCTCAGCTCGCAGGCGCCGGACGCACTGCTGCGACCCGGCTCCGGAATGGCCGAACTGCTGCGTGCGGACGGTGCGTTGCTCGTACGCGGTACGGAGGTGGCGGCGACGGGCGACCCGGTTCCGGCCGCGCTGCCCGGGCTGCTGGAGCGGCTGGCCGGCGCGAGTCCGGTGGGCGAGGTGTGGAGCAGCGACCGGCTGCCGGAGGTGCTCGGGCTCGATCCGGCGGAGGCCGAGGCGCAGGGGCTGCCCGCGGGCCTCCTCTTCCTGCCCTTCAACCGGGACGGCGACCTGCTGGCGTGGTGGCGCCGGGAGCAGCCCGCGCCCCGCGAGTGGGCGGCCGATCCGGCGCGGCCGGTGCGGACGGGGCCGGGCGGTGAGCGGCTGACCCCGCGCGGTTCGGCCGCCGTGCACCGGGCGACCGTACGCGGACGGAGCACGCCGTGGACGCCGGCGCAGCGATCCGTGGCCGGGGAGCTGTGGCGGGAGATGTCGGGTCTGCTGAGCCGGCAGCTGGCGGAGCTGGAGGCGCGGAACACCGAGCTCGCCCGGACCAACGAGGACCTGGACTCCTTCGCGCACGCGGCGGCCCACGACCTGAAGGAGCCGCTGCGCGGGATCTCGAACGCGGCCGCCTTCATCGTCGAGGATGCCGGTGCCGTACTGGACACCACCTCACTGCGCCGCCTGACCACCGTACGCCGGCTCGCTGAGCGCATGGACGGGCTGCTGGATTCGCTGCTGCACTTCTCGCTGCTGGGTCAAGTCGGCCTGCAGCGTGAGGAGTTGTCGCTGGACGAGGTGGTGGACGACGCGCTGCTGGTGGCCGGTGGCCGACTGGCGGAGCAGGGTGTGACGGTGGTGCGCCCGGCGCCTCTGCCGCGCCTGCGCGCGGACCGGGAACGGCTGCGGGAGGTGCTGGAGAACCTGTTCGTCAACGCGGCGAAGTACGCGGCGGACGAGGATGCGGCGGGGGAGCGGCGGGTCTGGGTGGAGGCGGTGCCCGTGGAGGAGCCGGGCGGAGGTGCGGCGGTCGCCGTCGTCGTACGGGACAACGGCATCGGCATCCCGCCCGGCCAGCAGGAGGACGTCCTCCAGCTGTTCCGCCGGCTGCACCGCCGCGAGGAGCGCGGCGGCGGCTCCGGCGTCGGCCTCGCCGTGGTCAAGCGGATCGTGGAGCGCCACGGTGGCCGGCTCTGGCTGGAGAGCCCGGCGCCCGCGCCCGGCGGCGGTCCGGGAACGGCGGTGTGGTTCACGCTGGGCGCTCCCGATGCCTCCTGACCTGCCCGTTAGGCCTTCTGCGCCATCCAGAAGTCGACCGCGCCGCGCAGCACCGTCTGGAACAGCTCGAAGTTGACGGGCTTGTAGATGTAGCTGTCCGCGCCTGCCGCGTAGCACGCGTCCTCCTCCGCCGAGGAGGTCGACGAGGTGAAGACGACCACGGTCAGCGCGGCGCACGCGGCCTGCGCGCGCAGGTTCGACAGGAGCGTCAGGCCGTTCGTGCCCGGCATGTTGAGGTCGAGCAGCACCAGGTCGGGCGTGGGCGCGGCGGGGTCGAGGAGGCGCGGCACCACGGCGTCGCTGCGCGGGGCGAACTCCACGCGGAGGGAGGGGTGGGAGCGGGAGAGGGCCCGCTGGATGGCCTCGGTGTCCTCCTCCGAGTCCTCCACGACGAGGATCAGTCCGTCGCTGTTCATCGAGCGCTCCGCCACTCCGCGGAGAGGAGTCCGTCCGCGGAGTGGAGTCCGTCCGCGGAGTGGCCGTCCGCAGGCTGGAGAGTGGTCATCGCAGGGCCGCCTGTTCGCGGTGTCGGTCGTGAGGGAGCAGGCCCGCGCCGGGCTGTATGCCGGTCCAGCGGGCCACGAGCAGGGCGATGTCGTCCTGACCGGAGTCGCGGAACACCTTGGCCTGCCGGGCCAGGCTCTCCGCGATGTCGGCGGCGTCGGACCCGCGCAGCGCGGCGAGCCGCCCGGGCAGGACGCTCTCGAAGAACGTGCCGCCCGCCTCCCGGGACTCGGTGAGCCCGTCGGTGAACAGCACCAGGGTGTCGCCGGCGGTGAGCCGTTCCTCGTGGCTGTCGTACGAGACGTCGTCCAGGACGCCGAGGAGGAGCCCGCCGGAGAGCACCTCGGAGACCGTGCCGTCGCCGCGGAGGACCAGGGGCGGGGGATGGCCGGCGCTGCACGTGCTGAGCAGGGCCGTGCCGTCGGGCTGCGGCATCAGCGTGGCGACGACCGCGGTGAGGAAGCGGCTGGCCCGCTCCTGGCGCAGGGCCCGGTTGAGCCGGCTGAGGGCGGTGCCCGGGTCGGTGCCTTCTTCCAGCAGCGTGCGCAGGGTGTGGCGGGCCAGGCCGGTGAGGGCCGCCGCCTCCGCGCCGCGTCCGCAGACGTCGCCGATGAGGAGGGCGATGGATCCGTCGGGCCGGAGCACGGCGTCGTAGAAGTCGCCGCCGACGTCGAGCATGGGATCGCCGACCTCGTAACTGGCCGACAGGTCCCACTGGTCGGTGACCGGGAGCTGCGAGGGGAGCAGGTGCTCCTGGAGCGAGAGGACGGCGGTGCGGCGGAGCTCGTAGAGCAGCGCGTTGTCGATGGCGAGCGCGGCCCGGGTGGCGAGGCTGCGGAGGAAGGCGCTGTCCGGCAGCCGGGCCTCGGACCGCTGGTAGACGAAGGTGATGGTGCCGACGACGCGGCCGCGGGCGCGGAGTGTGCTGATGCTGACGACGGTGGAGTGCGGACCGTCACCGGCGGCTCCGCCCGGTCTCGCACCAAAGGCGCCCGCACCGGCTGCGGTAGCGGCTTCGGCGTCGCCGAAGGGCGAGCCCTCCAGCGCGGCGCCGCTCAGGAACACGGTGTCCTCGTCCTCGCCACGGCGCCCGAGCAGCGCCGTCAGCCACGGGTCGTCGCGGCCGGCCGCCTCCAAGGCTCGCTGCTGCTGGACGGCGACGTGCGTGGCGGCGACGAACTCCGGCCCTTCGCTGCGCAGCAGATGGACGAGAGCGCCGTCGGCGACGGCCGGAACGGCGATCCGGGCCACCCGGCGCAGGGTGTCCTCCACGTCCAGCGACGAGTCCATCTGGAGCGAGGCCTCGGCGAGCAGCGCGTCGTCCGCGCCCCGGCGGGCCTCGCGGCCGCGCTGGAGGATGCCGGTGTGGCAGGCCACGATGACGTCGACGGCCTGCGCCAGCCGGCTCTCGACGACCGCGAGGTCCGCCGAGCCGTCCACGGCGAGGGCCAGCGCCGCCCAGCCGCGGTGGTCCAGCCGGAAGGTGCAGGCCACGACGGAGGCCCCGGGCGCCTGGCGCAGGAACTCCGCCTCCGGCCACACCGCGTCGTCGAGCCCGTCCACGGCGGTCCGGGTCACCACGGGCGAGCCGCCCGGCTCCCGTACGGCGGCCTCCGGCATCGACCGCGTGGTGGCGACGATCACCGGGGCGTCGCTGCCGGCGCTCAGGGCGCGCATGTACCGCAGGACCTGCCGGTCGTCCCACCGCGTGCCCACGACGAGGTGGACGCCCGGAGTGGCGAGGAGCGGCGCGTAGACGTCGTCCGCCAGCGCCGCGACCTCCTCGGCCCGCGAAGCGGCCTGCCAGAGCCGGTGCAGCGCACCGGACCAGGTGTCATCGACCATGTCCGAGCCCTCCGGTTTCCGTACGAGGCCTTGTCCTCCGTCCTCGGCCAGTATGACCGGCGGGCCGGTTTTCATGCCGTGGGAGGGATCACGGGGGCGGAGCCGGAGACGGTCCCGCAGGGCGCGCTGTCCTGTGCGCGGCCACTCGTTCGTGGGACGCTGGAAGAAGCGGCGTACGGCCGCGAAGCCTCCGATCCAGCTTTCTCGGCGAGGCCACTGAAGAAGGGACACGCGATGACCGCAGCGTTCGTCGAGAACAGTCACGCACCGAGTGCGCGCGCGTGGGACTACCTGCTCCAGACATGGCGAGAACTGGACGTGCCCGAGGGATGGCGCGCCGAGATCGACGAGGGGCAGATCGTCTTGGTACCACCGCCGCACGCGCACCACAACGGCATCGCAGAGATGGTCCAGCGACGCCTCTACCGCGGGCTCCCCGACGGGCTCGGGGTCTACCAGACGCTCGGCGTCCACGTGGCACCGCTCGGGAAGCTCTACGTCCCCGATCTGGTGGTGATGCCGACCGGGCTGATCGCTGCCGCCGACCCGGAGACCAGTGATCCGCTCGACGCCGCCGAGGCGCTGCTCGTCGTCGAGATCACGTCGAAGGGCAACGCGCGGGAGGACCGGACCAAGAAGTACCGCGCCTACGCGCGTGCGGGCGTCCCGATGTACCTCCTGATCGACCGCTTCGACACCCGGGGAGCGATGTCCACGCTGTTCACGGAGCCGAACGACGACGGCACGTTCAAGCAGACGGAGGCGGTGCCGTTCGGCAAGCCGCTGACCCTTCCGGCGCCCTTCGACGTGTCGATCCCGACGGACGAGTTCCCGGGGACGGCCGCCTCATAGGCCCACCGCCCCCACCGCGCCCCGGGTCCGGCCGGTCAGTCGACCGACGGGCTTTCCTCGCTCCGCTCGGCGATGTAGCCGTCCATACTCCGGCTCAGGTCGCCGAGCAGGGCCTCGAAGCCGGCCAGGACCTCGGGCGGATGCCCGGCCATGACGGCGTCCAGGCGGACGCCCAAGGGGCGGAAGAACTCGTCGGCGCGCTCCTGTACGTACGCGCTGCTGCGCAGGGTGATGACCCGCCGGTCGGTGTGTTCCCGGCTGCGGATGATGTGTCCCGCCTGTTCGAGGCGGTTCAGCAGGGCGGTCGTCGCGCTGGGGGAGAGCAGGATCCGCTCGCTGAGGCGGGCCGGTGAGAGCGGGGTGCCGCGTTCCTCCGCCGCGGCGACCTCCAGCAGAGCGACCGCGTCCGTGGAGTGCAGGCCCAGCCAGTCGGCGAAGAGGCGGCTCAGCTCGGTGAACTGGCCGCCGTAGGCCCGGAGCCCTTCGATCAGCCGCTCCCGTTGCGCCGCCACACCGCTGTGTGCCGATTCCTCCACGGCCAACGCCAACGCCACCTTTCCTCCGGGACCCCTTCCTCCGGGATCCACCCCCGTGACTGCCATGGTCCGTATCACGCACCACGCACCACACCTGCGGCCTTTGACAACCTATCGCCCTCAGCTTAGTTTCTTCATGGAACTATTCCATGATGGAAGGACTTGTTGTGCGTGAACCGTCCGCCACCCGCCGGTGGCTCGGCCTGATCGCGATCGCGTTGGGGGTGGCGCTGATCGTGGTGGACACCACGATCGTGAACGTGATCGTCCCCTCGGTCATCGAGGACCTGGGCGCCACCTCCGTCCAGGCTCAGTGGATCCAGGAGTCGTACGCCATCGTCTTCGCGGCGCTGCTCCTGCTCACCGGCCGGCTGGCCGACATCTTCGGGGCCCGCCGGATCTTCCTGGGCGGTGTCGTCGTCTTCGGTGCGACCAGCGTGCTGGCCGGCCTCGCGCCCGACAGCGGGCTGCTGATCCTGGCTCGCTTCCTCCAGGGCGTCGGGGCGGCGATGCTGCTGCCGACCTCGCTCTCCCTGCTGAAGGCGACCTTCACCGGCAAGGCGCGCGGCCAGGCGTTCGCGGTGTGGGGCTCGACCATCGGAGCCGCCGCCGCGCTCGGCCCGCTGCTGGGCGGCTGGCTCGCCGAGCACGTCTCCTGGCGCTGGGCCTTCGGCATCAACGTGCCGCTCTCCGTGCTGGTCGGGGCCGGGGTGCTGCTGTACATGGCGCCCTCGCCGCGAACCAGGGGCCGTGTCGACGTACCCGGAGCGCTGCTCTCCGTCGCCGCGCTCGGGCTGCTCGCCTTCGGGCTGGTCGAGGGGCGTACGTACGGCTGGATCACCACCGTGCACCCGCTGGAGGTCCTCGGCCTCACCTGGTCCGGTGGCCCCTCGCCCGTACTGGTGGCCCTCGTCCTCTCGGCGGTGAGCCTCTTCGCGTTCGTACGGCGGCAGATCGTCCTCGGCCGTGCCGGTGACCCGGATCGGGTGCTGATGGACGTGAGCCTGTTCTCCATCGCCTCGTTCCGGAGCGGCAACATCGCCACGCTGATCATCGGCATCGGTGAGTTCGGCGTCGTCGCGATCCTGCCGCTGTGGCTCCAGTTCACCCTCGGCTACAGCGCCCTCCAGGCCGGCCTGGCCCTGGTCCCCGTGGCCATCGGCTCCTTCGTCGCCAGCGGTGCGAGCTTCGGCATGGCCGCCAAGGTGGCCCCGCTCGGCCAGCTGCGCGTCGGACTCGCGCTGGAGGTCGTAGGACTGGCCGGGATCGGGCTGATCGCCGCCCCGGACAGCTCCTGGTGGGCCGTCTCCCTGGTGCTCTTCCTGTACGGGATCGGCGTCGGCTTCGCGACCGCGCAGGTCACCAACGTCGTCCTCAACGATGTCCCCGAAGCCAGCTCCGGGCAGGCGTCCGGGGTCCAGAGCGCCTTCCGCCAACTCGGCTCCGCCCTCGGTATCGCCGCCCTGACCACGGTGTTCTTCACGACGCTCAGCACCCGGCTGAACGACCGCCTCACCGGCGGCGGCCTGCCCGCGGGCGAGGCGGACCGGCTCACCGGGGCCGTCACCGACAGCGCGGGAGCCGCGATCGGTCCTCTGGCGGCCAACCCGCAGACGGTCTCGGTCGCGGACGCGGCGCGAGCGGCGATGACCGACGGGGTCGTCCTCGGCGGTTACGTGGCCGCCGGGTTCGTCCTGCTGGGGCTGATCGCGTCGTTCCTCATCCCGTCCGCTCCGGTGGCGGACGGGGACGCTTCGGGCCCTGCACGAGAATCGGAACCGGCGCTGCACTGAGGGCCGGCCGCCGCCTCAGGCCCTAAGGGACGTCCGGGCGCGTGACCACCTTGATGTTGAAGGTGTGCGAGCCCACCCCGCCCGCGATCCCCATGAAGAGGAACGCGAAGTGCTCCTGGCCGCGGGCGGTGGTGATGGAGCCGATGTCGAGCTGCGAGGAGGCCGGCCAGCCGAGGTCGGTGAGGAGGCGGCCGGTGGTCCGCTTGGCCTCGGCGTCGTTGCCGGAGAGGAAGACCGTGCCCGGCTCGGTCAGGTCGCCCGGCGCGGTCATGGTGGTGGAGTCCATCGTGCAGAGCGTCTTGACGACGGGCGTCAGCGGGAAGGCCTCCTGGATCAGCTCGCCCAGGCTGCTGTTGGGATGGGTGAGCGCGGTGAAGTCGTCCGAGAGCCCGACCCCGACGTCGATCAGCAGGACCCCGGCCAGCGCCGGAGCCCCGATGGAGTGCAGCAACTCCACGGAGACACCTCCCGGCGTGGCGTTGACCAGCACCTCCGCGTGCGCGGCCGTCTTATCGAGACCCGCGACGGGGAGGCCGAGGTCGGCGCGTTCTTTCGGGTGGCGTGAGCCGAGGAGGACGTCATGTCCAGCGGCGCGCCAGCCGTGGGCCAGGGCGCGGGCGACATTTCCGGTGCCGAGCAGTCCGATACGCATGGCACGACGCTATCCAGCGGGGCCGAGGAGGCGGATCGGGCGGGAGACGGGGGTGGAGCGGGACCTGCGGCTTAGTCCTCGGGCCGCGTCACTCCGGGGTGCCTGGCTCCGGGCTGGTCAGGCCGCTGTGCGGGCTACGAAGGCGACCTTCTCCTGATCTTCGTCCAGGGCGATGCTGAGGGAGGCGTCCAAGGCGCGAGCCAGTCGCCGGAGCAATGGGAGCGTGGGCACGGCATCGGCGCCTTCGATACGGGAGACCTTCGCCTGAGTCAGCCCCGCCCGCTCGGCGACGTCGCTCTGGGAGAGGCCGAGTTCCTTGCGACGGTCGTACACCGCCTTGGCGAAAGCCATGGCAAGCCGGATCTCCGCGCGCTCGGCGCGGGTCTCCTCGTTCTCGCTGTGCTCCGTGCCGAGTTCCTGTTCGCGCTTCAGCTTCCAGCGACTGTGGTTCATGAAGTCTCCCTGCTCTCTCCACGTGTGTACGAGTGCTTCTGGGAGAAGCTCCAGCCAGTCACGGACTTCGGGCTCCATCTCGATGACGTGGATGTATGTCACGCCCGGCACCGTAATATGTCGTAGACGACATTATGGGGGACTGTGGTGTGTTCTACCTGCTCGAGTGAGCTGTGCCTTCAGCTTGACGTTGCCTCCTCTCGGGACCTCAGACCCGGGCCGAAGCCTTCTCCGGTGAGCCCGGGTCCGAAGGATCTTCGCCCGGACCGCCCGCGTTCGGCTTCGTCGTCGTGGGATGCGGGCCGCCCGTCGCCGCGACCGTCGACACGGCCGGCTCCTGCGAGACGTTGAACTCCGTCAGCAGGTCCTTGCTGAAGCCGAAGAAGTACGTCGCGACGAAGCCCGCCACGTAGCCGACCAGCAGGCCGCCCGCGTAGATCGTGATCGTCGAGCCCAGGCCGTGGTTGCCGTCCAGGAGCGGGAACAGGGCCCAGCCGGACGGGCCGATGGCCGTCGAGCCGACCGTGTCGCCGAGCTGGTTGAACAGGCCCACGAAGCCGCCGCCGAACGCGCCGCCCACGCACGCCGTGATGAACGGGCGGCCGAGCGGCAGCGAGACGCCGTAGATCAGCGGTTCACCGACGCCGAGCAGGCCGGCCGGGAGCGCGGACTTGATGGTGCGGCGGATCGACTCGTTGCGCGGGAGGCGGAAGTAGACGGCCACCGCCGCGCCGACCTGGCCGGCGCCCGCCATCGCGAGGATCGGGAGGAGGACCGTGAAGCCCTGCTGCTCGATGAGCGTCGTGTGGATCGGGATCAGCGCCTGGTGCAGGCCCAGCATCACCAGCGGCAGGAACAGGCCGCCGAGGACGAAGCCCGCACCCGCGCCGCCGGTGGAGAGCAGCCAGTCCGCGAACGTGCCGATCGCCGAGGACACCTCGCCCGCCACGTACATCAGGCCGAAGATCGTCACCAGGCCCGAGACCAGCACCGTCAGCGTCGGTGTGACCAGGACGTCCAGCGCCTCCGGCACCCACCGGCGGCACCACTTCTCCACGTACACGGCGAGGACCGCGGCGCCCAGCGCGCCGAGCACACCGCCCTGGCCCGGCGAGAGGGTCTGGCCGAAGGCGTCGATGTTCGCCACGCCCGGGAACACGATGATCGCCGCCACCGCACCGCCGAGGATCGGCGTACCACCGAACTCCTTCGCCGTGTTGTAGCCCACGAACACCGCGATCAGCGCCATGAAACCGGACGCCATCGCCGCCAGCGCGGGCGTCACGCCAGCCAGCCAGCCCAGGTTCACCAGCAGCCCGTTGAGGCCCGCGATGATGCCGCAGCCGATGAGCGCCGGGATCAGCGGTACGAAGATGTTGGCGATTCTGCGCAGGAACAGCTTGAACGGAGTCGCGTTCTTCGCCTTCTGCTGCGCCTTGATCGCCGCGCCCTGCGCCGCCAGTTCCTCGGCGGAGACGGTGGCCTGCGCGGGCGCCGCCTCGCGGCCCTCCTCCACCAGCTGCTCGAACTCCGGCGTGACCCGCGCGACCGTGCCCGGACCGAGCACGATCTGGTACGTGTCGTCCTCGACCA
This sequence comes from Streptomyces sp. NPDC006174, assembly GCF_040614075.1. Taxonomy (NCBI): domain Bacteria; kingdom Bacillati; phylum Actinomycetota; class Actinomycetes; order Kitasatosporales; family Streptomycetaceae; genus Streptomyces; species Streptomyces sp. NPDC006174. The sequence continues at coordinate 191,558 of NZ_JBEXTJ010000014.1, forward strand.
CGCCCATCACGGCGGGCAGGGCCTTCAGCGCCTCGTCGTCGACGAGGGACCGGTCGTGCAGACCGAGGCGGAGCCGGGTCATGCAGTGGGCGATGGAGCTGACGTTCGCGGCTCCGCCGACGAGCGGGAGGATCGCGGCGGCTGTTGCGCGGTTCTTGTCTTCAGTGGCCATGGTGCGAGGTGCCTTGCTGTGCGGGGCGTGGGGGGCCCAGGGGTGGGTCAGGTGGTGCGTACGGCCGCGAGCGCGGCGCGCAGGTGGCCGTCCGACTCGGTCAGGAGCCGGGCGGCGGTGGGGCCGTCGACGCCGCCGAGGATGGTGAGGATCGCGTTCTTGACCTCGCCGTCGGTGGCGGCGAGCGCGGCCTCGATCTCGGCGTCGGACGCGCCGGTGGCGAGGGAGACGATGTGCCGGGAGCGGGCCCGCAGCTTCTCGTTGGAAGCGCGGACGTCGACCATGAGATTCCCGTACGTCTTGCCGAGCCGGATCATCGTGATGGTCGAGATCATGTTGAGCACGAGCTTCTGCGCCGTGCCCGCCTTCAGCCGGGTCGATCCGGTGAGCAGCTCGGGGCCGGTGACGATCTCCAGGCCGTGCTCGGCGGCGGCGGCGAGCGCCGAGCCCGCGTTGCAGGAGAGGCCGATGGTGAGCGCGCCCTGGTCCCGCGCGTGCTCGACCGCGCCGATCGCGTACGGCGTACGGCCGGAGGCGGAGATGCCGACCACCGTGTCGTCGGCGGTCAGCTTCAGCGCGTCCAGGTCGGCGGCGGCCAGCTCTTTGCTGTCCTCGGCACCTTCCACCGCCTGCACCATCGCGGACGGGCCGCCCGCGATCAGGCCGACGACCTCGGACGGGTCGGTGTTGAAGGTGGGCGGGCACTCGCTGGCGTCCAGCACGCCGAGGCGGCCGGCCGTGCCCGCGCCCGCGTAGATCAGCCGGCCGCCGCGGGCCATCCGCTCGGCGGCGGCGTCGATGGCGGCGGCGATCTGCGGCAGCCGCTCGGCGACGGCGGCGGGGACGGTGGTGTCCTCGCCGTTCATGATCCGCGCGATCTCCGGCGTGGCCAGCCGGTCGATCTCGGCGAGCTCGGGACGGAACGCCTCGGTGGTGAGTGTGGCCAGCTGCGCGCGGAGCTCGCCGTAGCTGTCGGTGCCGGAGGCGTCGGTGGCGTCGGTGGTGGAGGTCATGGAGGGCGGCTCTGCTTTCTCGTGCTCGTTCTCGTACGCGTACGGGTCGTGCGGTGTCAGCGGGTGGAGCGCGGGCTGTGGCGGTGGGCCAGCGCCTCGTAGGAGGCGGCGAGGGCGGGCGCGGCCGTCTCGTACGTCCGCTGCGCCACGCCTATGAACAGGCAGTCCACGACCAGGAGCTGGCTCGTTCGGCTCGACATGGCGGCGGGCCGCAGCTCGCTCTCGCGGGCCGTGGACGTGGTCAGCACATGGTCCGCGTACTGCGATACGGGCCCGTCGGGCCGTCCGGTGATCGCCACCGTCGTCGCTCCGCGGTCGAACGCGACCCGCAGCGGCTCGATGACGTCACCGGTCGAGCCGGAGTGCGTGATCGCTATGGCCACGTCACCGGCGCGCAGCTGCACGGCGTTGGTCACCGCCAGGTGCGGGTCGGTGTGGGCGTGGGCTATCAGGCCGATCCGGAGCAGCTTCTGCGCCAGGTCCTGGCCGACGAGGGAGGAGGCGCCGACGCCGTAGATGTCGATGCGGCGGGCGGTCGACGCGGCGGCCACGGCGGCGCCCAGCTGGACGGTGTCCAGTCCGGCGGCGGTGTCCGCGAGCGTCTGCTGCTCGTCGAAGGCGAGCTTGGCGACCACCTCGGCGATCGGGTCGTCCACCGCGATGTCCGCCGTGACGGCGGGCGAGCGGCCGGACTCCTGGTGCGCGGCGAGTCCGGCCAGCGCGAGGCGCAGGTCCCGGTAGCCCGGGTAGCCGAGGAGACGCGCGGTGCGGACGACGGTCGCCTCACTGGTGCCGGTGAGCTCGGCGAGACCGGTGACGGTGAGGGCGGCACATCCGGCCGGGTCGCCCGCGACGGCTTCGGCGACCAGCTGCATGGAGCGGGTCATGGAGGGCGCGAGCGTCCGCACCTTCGCGGCGAGGGCCGCGGGAGCGGGCGGGGAGTCGCCGCTGAAAATTTCCTTCACGTCTTGGGTCACACCTGAAAGATATTTTCAACCCGTGACCCCGTCAACCCCCTGTGGTCCCTACCTCTGGCGCCGCCCGGCACACGCGCGGGCGCACAATGGGGAGCATGGAGCTGAACCCCCTGGAGCAGGCGCTGCACACCGCCCGCGCGCTGGTCATGGCCGATCTCGTCGCGGGCGATGTCGCCGAGGCGGACGTCGTCTCGCTCGTCGAGGACGCGGTGACGCACCGCCGGTGGTGGGTCGAGCAGTGGCCGGACGGTGCGGAGTTCGTCGCCGGGCTGGTCGCCCAGGACGTGCAGGACGCGCTGCTGGAGAAGTACGGGCGGTGGCCGCTCTGTCCGGCGTGCGCCGAGAACGAGCCGCACGCGCTGGACGTCGAACCGGAGCTCGGGCCCGATCCGCACTGGGTGTGCGTCAAGGCGGCGGTGGCCGTGGCGCCGGTCGGGTCACTGGGCGAGGTGCTGCGGCGGTGACCCTCTACATCGACCCGCCCACCTGGCCCGGACACGGCCGCCTCTGGTCGCACCTGGTCAGCGACGTGTCGTTCGAGGAGCTGCACACCTTCGCCGCCGCGATCGGCTGCCCGCCACGCGCCTTCGAGCGCGACCACTACGACGTACCGGAGGCGTATTACGCGGACGCGGTACGGGCCGGAGCGCGGGAGATCGGCTCGAAGGAACTGGTCCGCCGCCTCACCGCCGCCGGGCTCCGGCGTCCTAAGGGCCGGGCGACGGCTTGAAGGGCCGCGAAGGGGCCGGGCGACGGCTTGAAGGGCCGCCCGGGCGCTCAGGGCTGGTTGGGAGAGCCGGCCGCGCACTCGGCCGGCCCGGCAACCGGTGCCGTACGTTCCTCACGCGCCGTCCCGCCCTTCGCGATCAGTCGCGAGCGAACCTGGCCGCCACCGCCGCGCTGCAGCCGCAGCGACACCACCACCGCCGCCAGGGCCAGGACCGTCATCGCCGCGCCCGCCCACGCCGTGGAGGCGAAGCCGAAGTCCGCGTCGATCACCGTGCCGCCGAGCCACGGGCCGGTCGTGTTGCCGAGGTTGAACGCGGCCGTCGTCGTGGCACCGGCCAGCGTCGGCGCCGCGCCGGCCACGTTGAACATCCGGGCGTTCAGCGCCGGCGCCGTGAAGAACGCCGACAGGCCCAGCAGGAACGCCAGCGCGACCACCGCGACCTGGCTGGAGGCGAACAGCGCCAGCGCCGCCAGGAACACCGTGGACGCCGTGATCCCGCTCAGCAGCACGCCGAAGAGGTGCGCGTCCGCGACCCGGCCGCCGATCGTCGTACCGATCAGCGCACCGACCCCGAACAGCCCGAGGATCCACGGCACCCACGCCGAGTCCAGGCCCGCCACATCGGTCAGCAGCGGCGCCAGATAGCTGAACGCGCAGAAGACTCCGCCCGCCGCCAGCGCGGTGATCACGATCGCCAGCCAGACCTGCCGGTCCCGGTAGATCGCCAGCTCCTGCCGCAGCTGCGGCTTCCGCTCCGGCACCGGGATGTGCGGGATCCGGGTCACGACGCCGACCAGCGCCACCGCCGACGCCACGCCCACCGCCCAGAACGCCGACCGCCAGCCGAGGTGCTCGCCGAGGAAGGCGCCCATCGGCACGCCCAGCACGTTGGCGATCGACAGCCCGCCGATCATCACGGCCATCGCCCGAGCCCGCTGGTTCACCGGGACCATCGCGATGGCCACCGCCGCTCCGACCGCCCAGAAACCCGCGCAGGCGAGCGCGCTCACCACCCGGGAGGCGAAGAGCACCTCGTACGTCGGCGCCAGCGCGCCCGCCACCTGCCCGAGGCCGAAGACCGAGATCAGCGCGATCAGGGTCGTGCGGCGCGGCAGCCGCAGCGTGGCCACGGCGAGCAGCGGGGCGCCGACCACCATGCCGATCGCGAAGGCGGATATGAGGAGTCCGGCCTGCGGGATCGAGACGTTCATGTCGTCGGCGATCGGCGGCAACAGGCCCGACAGCATGAACTCGCTGGTGCCGAGAGCGAAGACCGAGAGGCCGAGGATGTATACGGCCAGCGGCATGGGGGTGCGGCGGCGGGAGGTGGAGTCGGGCATGACTCGTCCCAACGCCGCAGAACACCGGCGCATTCCCGGCTCTCGACGGGTGGACAGTGATCAGACGGACAGCGCGTGCAGCTTCGTGCCGTGCAGAGCGAAGACGCGCTTGCCGTCGGTGGCCACCAGCCAGGCGTGGTGGTCGCCGGACCCGTCGTTGAACGTCCAGCGCAGCGCGCCCGTCCTCGCGTCGATCGCGTGGACCCCGCCCTTCTCGTCCAGGTCGGTCGCCCCGTAAAGCACGCCGTCGACCCTGACGAACTGCCGAGGCACCTGCGCACCGGCGTCCTTGAGGGCCGTGGACTGCCACACCTTCTTTCCGGTCCGCGGGTCGAGGGCCCACAGCGTCCGGCCACTGTCCGCGATGTGGAGTACGCCGTCCAGGACGGCCGGCTCCCGGAAGGTGGTGAACTGCTCCGCCTCTACGGACCACTTCTCGGACCCGCCCGCCAGCGCGAAGGCCTGGAGCCTCTGGCCCTGCGGGACGATCACCAGGTCCTCGTGGATCGCGAAGGGGCCGTAACTCGTCTTCGTCGTCTTCTGCGTCCACACCTGCTTGCCGGTGGCGGTGTCGCGCACGGTGAGGTTCTTCTTGAAGTCGGTGTAGACGAGGTGGCGGCCCTGGACGGCGGCGTGGACGCCGTTCTGCTGGGTGCCGAGGTCGCGCTGTTCCTTCCAGACGAGCTTGCCGGTACGGCTGTCGAGCGCGGCGATCACGTTCGTACGGGAGGAGTTGTCGGCCTCCAGGATCTCGGCGATGACGTACACCTGCGTCTCGTCCACCGCGACCGGCCTCGGCTGCCGGTACTCCTTGCCCAGGTGGCTGCGCCAGGTCTCCTTGCCGGCGGCCGGGTCATAGCCGATGACGGCGCCGTCGTACGTGCCGCCGGCCAGGTACAGCGTGCCGGCGCCGAGCAGCAGCGGCGCGCCGGGGATCGCGCCGGCCGGCAGCGACCACCGCTCCTCGCCGCTCGCGCCGTCCAGCGCGGCCAGCGGGTCACCGCTCGCGATCACCACACCGTCCACGGCCACCAGCTCGTCGTTGTCCCCGTACGTCTGCGCCGAGGTCGTCCTCGTCCACAGCGGCGCGGGAGCCTGGCCGTCCTCGGGAGCCTTGCCGTCTTGCGGAGAGGCGGTGCGCGGCGGCGGGATGCTGCCTTCGCCACCGGTCTCGGACGGGTCCTCGCAGCCGGTCAGTCCGGCGCCGAGCACCGCCATCGTGAGTTCGCCGCCGGCCAGTCGCAGTATTCGCCGCCGTGAAGTCCTGCCGACCGTCGTGTCGTATCCTGCGGATCCCTTGGACATCCTGCCGCCCCTCATGGAGTTATCAGAGTGTGTGCAACTGCGATGCCAGACGTTAGCGGCCGTCAGGTGCTCCAGGCCGGGACAGGGCGTGACCGGAACAACTCCGTGAAGGAACCGGAACATTTGCCGATCACTGCGGACCGGACCGGCCTCCGGCCACCTAGGGCCTGTCCGGACTACGGCTCCAGCAGCTCCAGCTCCGTCGCCAGGTTGTGCCGGGCCCGCGCCTCCCACGCGGCCGCTCCGTGCGGCGTACGGAACAGGCGCGGCAGCGCCAGGAGTTGCCGCAGCACGTCCGCCCGCCCGGCCCGGAACGCCTCGTCCGGCACGAACCCGTACTCCTCCCGTACCTGCGCCGCGTACGCCGCGTACTCCTGCGGCCCGCCCGCCAGCACCGCCAGGTCCGCGTCGCACAGCACCTCGCCGTTCCGGTCGCCGTCGGCCGGGTCGTGCGTCACGGTGAGCCGGACCAGCCGCGCGACCTCCGCCGTCACCGCCTCCGCGACGCCCGCCTCGGGCAGTGCGCGCTCGGCGAGTGCGGCGCTGCGCTCCTCGTTCTCCGTGCGGTCGGGCCGGTACACCGCGTCGTGGAACCAGGCGGCCAGCCGCACCGCGTGCACATCGGCGGCGTGCCCGGCGAGCGTGTCGATCCGGTCCAGGACCGCCGTCAGATGGGCGGTGGTGTGGTACCGCCGCTGCGGCTCGTCCCAGCGGTCCAGGAGGTTCTCGGCGTACGGCAGCGGATCAGGTCCCGGCGCTCCGGAACGGGCGGCGAGAAGCGTGTCCCGCCAGCGCTCGACCAGAGCGGTACGGGGGTCGTGAGGGCGCGGGCTGTCCGTCATGGGACGACCTTAGAGGCTGAGTCCGGTACGGATTCCGGCATCCCGTCCCGGCCGGCGACCTCTCTGCGGTTGGCTGAGAGCCATGACGACCATGGCCTCCGCCGCTCCCGTACGCGATCCCGAACTTCCCGGTCTGCTCCTGCGCACCGAGCGCGACGACCTCCTCCCGCTCCTGCGCGCCGCTCCGGAGTCCGCGTACGGCCTCCGCACCGCGTGTCCCGGCTGGACCGTCCGCCATGTCCTCGCGCACTGCGCCGCCGCGCTGACCCGGGTGGTGGAGGACCGGCTGGAGGACGGCGTGTTCTCGCCCGAGTCCAACGAGCGGGACATCGCGGAGCGGGCCGGCCTGCCGCCGGCCGCGCTCCTCGACGAGCTGGAGCGCGGGATGACCGAGGCCGGTCCGGTGATCGCCGCCTCGGGCGGGAAGCTGGACGGGGTCGCGTTCGGCGAGTGGGTGCACGCCGGTGATGTGCGCGAGGCGTGGCGGCTCGACGGGGCGTACGCCGGGCGCGGCCTGCCGTACGCCTTGGACCTGCTGGAAGGCTCGGCGTACCGGAAGGAGATGCCGCAGGTCGTCGCCGAGGTGGAAGGCGGGCGAGCGCCACGGCAGATCGGTGTCCCGTCACCCGGAGGCCGACCGGCGGGCCGGTACCGAGGCGACGGGCCCACGCTGATCCGCCTGTACGCGAACCGTCCGCTGGCCGGCACGCGGTACGAGCTGCACGGCGTACGGGAAGGAGACCTGCACCTCTTCGACCGGCCGCCGAAGCCGGACGGCCGATGACCGAAAGCGGTGGTGGGCCTTCCGTTCCTCGGACCGGCTCTTGTCGACCACGGGCGCGGTCAATAGCGTGCGCCTGGTGAAGATGGACCTGAACGCGGACCTGGGTGAGGGCTTCGGCCGCTGGACCCTGACCGACGACGAAGCGCTGCTCGCCTGTGTCACCAGCGCCAATGTGGCGTGCGGATTCCATGCGGGCGACGCCTCCGTCATGCGGCGGGTCTGTGAGGCGGCGGCGGCCAACGGCGTACGGATCGGGGCGCAGGTCTCCTACCGGGATCTGGCCGGGTTCGGGCGGCGGTCGATGGACGTGCCGGCCGATGAGCTGGCCGCCGAGGTCGCGTACCAGATCGGCGCCTTGCGGGTGTTCGCGGAGGCGGCCGGCTCGGCCGTCTCGTACGTCAAACCGCACGGCGCCCTCTACAACCGGACCGTCCACGACGAGCGGCAGGCCGCCGCCGTCGTCGCGGGCGTCCGGCTCGCGGGCGGCGGCCTCACCGTCCTCGGACTGCCCGGCTCGCACCTGCTCGCCCACGCCACGGCCGCCGGACTGCCCGCCGTGGAGGAGGCCTTCGCGGACCGGGCGTACACCGCGCAGGGCACGCTGGTGCCGCGCGGCGAGGCGGGTGCGGTGGTGCACGACGGTGACGAGGTCGTACGCCGGAGCGTCGGCCTGGCGCTCGACCGGACGGTCACCGGTGCGGACGGCGGCCGGATAGCCGTCGAGGCGCGCTCGCTCTGCGTCCACGGCGACACCCCGGGCGCGGCGGCCCTCGCGCGCCGGGTGCGGGCGGCGCTGGAGGGGGCCGGCGTGCGGGTGGAGGCGTTCACGTGAGGCCGGAGAGCGACGGTACGGAAATACGTGTACTGCCCGCCGGGCCGCACGCCCTCCTCGTCGAACTGGCCGACGGCGAGCGCGCCGAGGCCTTCCACGCCGAGCTGCTCCGCCGCCGCGCGCGGGGCGCACTTCCCGGCGTACGCGAGATCGTGCCGGGCGCGCGGACCGTGCTGCTCGACGGCATCGAGGACCGCAACGGCCGCCTTCCCACGGCTCGTGACCGGCTCGCTCGTGACCGGCTCGCCCGTGACCTCCTCTCCTGGTCCGTTCCGCCTCCGCGCCGTGAGGTGCGGAACGCGGTCGAGATCCCGGTCGTGTACGACGGGCCCGATCTGGACGAGGTCGCCGCGCTCTGGGGCGTCGGCGTCGACGAGGTGCCGGCGCTGCACTCCCGTACCGCGTTCCGGGTGGCCTTCTGCGGGTTCGCGCCGGGGTTCGGGTACCTGACCGGGCTGCCCGAGCGCCTGCATGTGCCCCGCCGTGCGACCCCGCGTACGAGGGTTCCGGCCGGTGCGGTGGCCCTCGCCGGCCCGTACACCGGCGTCTACCCGCGCCCGTCGCCCGGCGGCTGGCAGCTCATCGGGCGCATGGCGGACCCGGTGGCCGCGCTGTGGGACCCGGCCAGGGAGCCGGCGGCGCTGCTGGGTCCGGGGACCCGGGTGCGGTTCGTGGTGTCCGGTGCCGCTGTACCCGTACCCGTACCTCGTACGGAGCCCCGTTCATGACCTCCGTACGGAACGGGCTCCTCCATATCGTCCGGCCCGGCGCTCTCACCACCGTCCAGGACGCGGGCCGGCCCGGCTGGGCGCACCTCGGCGTCGGTCGGTCCGGGGCCCTGGACGCGACCGCCGCCCGGCTGGCCAACCGGCTCGTGGGCAACGCGCCGGGCGCCGCGCTCCTGGAGACCACGGTCACCGGGTGCGCCGTCCGCCCGGACCGGCCCGTGGTGGCCGTCGTCGGCGGTGCCGGGTGCCGGGTGCGCGTCGACGGGCGGCCGGTGGCGTGGGGCGCGGCCGTGCGGGTTCCGGCGGGCGCGGTGCTGGACGTGGGGCCCGCGCTCACCGGTGTACGCGGCTATCTGGCGTTCGCCGGCGGCCTGGAGCCGGAACCGGTGCTGGGCAGCCGCTCCGCCGATCTCCTCTCCGGCCTCGGCCCGGCCCCGCTGAGCGAAGGCGACACGCTGCCCCTGGGCGAACCCTCCGGGCCGCCACCGGCGTACGGCGGCACCACGCCCTGGCCCGGCGCTCCCACCGAGCTGGTCCTGCCGCTCCACCTCGGCCCGCGCCACACCTGGTTCACGGACGCCGCGCTGGTCACGCTCACCACCGCCACCTACCGCGTCTCGCCGCACAGCAACCGCATCGGCCTCCGCACCGAAGGCCCGGCGCTGGAGCGGGCCCGTGACGGCGAACTGCCCAGCGAAGGCATGGTGCTGGGCGCGATCCAGGTGCCGCCGGACGGCCTTCCCGTCGTCTTCCTCAACGACCACCCGACGACCGGCGGCTATCCGGTCGTCGGCGTCGTACCGGAAACCGCCCTCGCCAAGGCGGCGCAGGCGGTTCCGGGGACTCCGGTGCGGTTCGTACGAGCGTGAGCTCTCACGCTCCCTTGAACCCGCGCAGCCGCAGCGAGTTGCCGACCACGAACACCGAGGAGAACGCCATCGCGGCCCCGGCGATCATCGGGTTGAGCAGTCCGGCCGCCGCGAGCGGCAGTGCGCCGACGTTGTAGGCGAAGGCCCAGAACAGGTTCGTCCGGATCGTGGAGAGCGTGCGGCGCGCGAGCCGGATGGCGTCGGCGGCGGCCCGCAGGTCTCCGCGTACGAGGGTGAGGTCACCGGCCTCGATCGCGGCATCCGTGCCCGTACCCATGGCCAGACCCAGGTCGGCCTGGGCCAGCGCGGCGGCGTCGTTGACCCCGTCGCCGACCATGGCCACGCTCCGGCCCTCCGCCTGGAGGCGCTTGACGACGTCGACCTTGTCCTCCGGCATGACCTCCGCGTACACGTCACCGGCACCGATGCCGACCTCGGCCGCCACCGCCTCCGCGACGGCCCGGTTGTCGCCGGTGAGGAGGATCGGCGTGAGGCCGAGCGCGCGCAGCCGCTCGATGGCCTCGGCGCTGGTGTCCTTCACCGCGTCCGCGACCTCCAGGACCGCCCGCGCCTCGCCGTCCCACGCCACCGTGATCGCCGTCCGCCCGGCCCGCTCGGCCCCGGCCTTGGCACCAGCCAGCGCCTCCGGCAGCCGGATCTCCCAGTCGGCCAGCAGCTGCTCCCGGCCCACGAGCACGGCGTGTCCGTCCACCACGCCTTGCACGCCGAGCCCGGGGACGTTGGCGAAGTCCTCGGGAGCGGGAAGGGCGGCTCCGCCGAGACGCTCGACGGCGCCTGCCGCCACCGCCTGCGCGATCGGGTGCTCGGAGGAGTGCTCCACCGCACCGGCCAGCCGCAGCACGTCGTTCTCGTCGGTGCCGTCGGCGGTGTGGACGGCGAGCAGGGTCATCTTGCCGGTCGTCACCGTGCCGGTCTTGTCGAGGACGATGGTGTCGACGCGGCGGGTGGTTTCGAGGACTTCGGGGCCCTTAATGAGGATGCCGAGTTGTGCGCCTCGGCCGGTGCCGACCATGAGTGCGGTCGGAGTGGCGAGGCCGAGCGCGCAGGGGCAGGCGATGATCAGGAC
>NZ_JBEXTJ010000015.1:0-177363 GCF_040614075.1 Streptomyces sp. NPDC006174
ACCAAAACCCACCCCGGCGCCCCGGGGGGGGGGTCCCCCAAAAACCCCCCCCCACCACCCCCCCCCGGGGGGCCGGGGGGGGGCCCCCCCCCCGTCCGGGCCCCCCCCCCCGCCCGCGCTCGTCGGAGAAAGCTGCCGAACTGGACACACCGCCGGGCCAGCAGGAACAGACGCCGCACGTACCACTTCGCGCCCCGCAGTCGTTCGTCTTGTCCAGGGAGGGCACGGATCCCTTGGGCCTGCACCAGTGGCCAGCTCGGCTTGATGTTCTGCAACGTTTCCGGGCGGAGTAGAGGGGCCTGGTGGCGGCGCGTTCCACGGGTTCGTCAAGCGTTGGCGAGCAGGGAGTCATACGGAGTGTTCGCGCGTCGGCCTGATATGAAGGCGGTGAAGTCGCCCACGAAGGTGCTGCGGCCATAGGTGGCGTCGGGGACGGTGAGGTCGCGGTGGAAGGCGGTGCGGAAGGGTGATCGGTGCTCGTCCGCGTCGATGGTGCCGTGCCGGCCTTGTCGGTGGCGTCGAGAAGGACCTCGGCAACGCGGATGAGCGCGGGCCCGGCGAGGGAGGGGACGGCTGCCGCGTACTCGTCGGCGCTGACGCGGCCGTCGCCGTCGGTGTCGAGGGCTGCCTGGAGCTCGCGCCACCAGGCGGCGAAGGCGTCGTACAGTCGCGTTTCCTCGGGTTCGTCCAGGTCGAGGCGGGTGGCCAGTTCGCGTGCCATGGCGGCGAGGTCAGGCCAGTCGAGGTGACCGTCGCCAGGGATGGGTGACGAAGGCGGAGTTGTCGGCGAGGGCGACGCCGACCTGCGGATGGGCGGCCTCCAGCATGGTGGCACGGCTCATGGCCAGCGCCCAACGCGGGTCATCGAAGAAGGCACGAAACTGTGATTCCGGCCCGAACAGAGATGCCTTCTCGGCCGTTCCTGTGGTTCCAGTCGTCATGACAGGCTTCCGTTCGTCTGGGATGGCACACCGCCGAAGCGGCGATCGCGGCGCTGGTAGGTATGCAGGCAGGCGAGGAAGTCGGGGGCCCGGAAGTCGGGCCCGGCGGTCAGCGTCGCCAGATCGTCGAAGTCCCGCGCCAGTTCCCGGGGAATGCGAGGGTCCGCAGCTCCGAGGAAGCGGCAGCGGATACATCGGGCGAGCAACAGCGGCGCGTGTTTGCGCGCAACCCGACGCACGAGGCGCATCAGCTAGTCGACCTCGGAACCAGGGCGGTTGCAGTTCTCGGTAGAGGAGGCATACAGGCTGAGCCATTCCACGCCGGAAGCCCAGGCGGTCTCGATGATGTCGATGACCGTGCTCTCCGAAGCCCGATGACCCGCTATGCGGGGAAGCGAACGAAGCTGCGCCAGCGGCCGTTACCGTCCATCACCCAGGCTACGTGCCGCGGCACCGCGCGTGTCGTCCCCTCGTCTCACCGCTGCTCGTCATCGGTCCGCCGCCCGCCCGGCCGGCCCCCGCCACCGCGCGTGCGCGCTGGCCGCCGTGGTCTGTCCCACTCAGCCCCATCTCGTCCGGAGCAGCACGGTCGGCCCTGCCGCGCTCGGTCACGCCCATCCCGTTATCCTCCGTACTCGCACCCATGGGGAGCGTTTCTTCCCAGAAGTCTGACGGGACGGAAGGATCCTGACCGGGCGAAGTGAGGGAGCGTCACTCTTGGCTCACCTGCCCGATCACCTGCGGCATCGGCGTCTCCGCCGGCAGGAAAGATCCACCGTGCCGTCCCTCGATGATGCACAGCTCTACTCTCGCCAAATCGAGCTTTCACCGTGATCACCCGGTCCCGAGGTGACCCAGAAATCCTCGATGAGGCAGCCTTGGATGACTGGCCCACCACGTCCGAGGTGCGGGTCGATTCACTCGTCGGGGTCGTTGAAGGTGAGGGCGTCCAGGGAGCAGACGTGCGCGGACATGTTGCGCTCCATCATGCGCAGGGCCGCGTCGGCGAGGTCGGCGTCGATGTGAGCGACAGCTTCGGGGATGATGCTGACCTCGATATGGCGGATGTGGGCGTCCAGGGCAGAGTAGAGGACGCACTGCTCGGTGACCTGCCCGCACAGGACCACCCGCCGAGCCTCCAGTTGCCCGAGAAGATAGGCCAGGGGAGTTTCGTAGAACGCGGAGTGGCGGGCCTTGACGACGAAGAGGGACTCGTCGTCGGGGGCGATGGGCTTGACCAGGTCGGGATGGCGTCCGGTGAGCGCGGCCTGGAGGATCTCGCCGTGGTGGGAGCGCCACCGGCCGAAGTTGTCGTTGACATAGATGACCGGGGCGCCGGACGCCCGGGCGCGCCGGAGGAGCTCCTCCATACCGGGCAGTGCCTTGCGGACTGAGGACACGAGGGCGTCGGCGTCCTCGTGTTCGTAGGTGTTCAGCATGTCGATCACGATGAGCGCCGTTCGAGCCACGGGAGTCACCTTTCACATCGTCGACGCTCCACCAGGGCGGAATCGTCCTCACAAGCATTGAATTGCATACTCGCCTGCTGGCGGACGTAGATGCCGATCACGCGATGAGCTCCTCGTGCAATTGGGTGTACCGGCCGGTCATGGTGTCCGCAACAGCGTCGACACCTACCTATGGGCCTCCGGCCCGGGCGGGCTTTACGTCGTCTGGTCGGGCCGACCGGTCCCGGAGAAGGGGGCCGCTCTCGGCCGTCTCGGTTAGATCCAGCATGAGCCGTTTGTCGGCGTGGTGCTCGGCCGTCCACAGGGTGTCGGGCATGCCGAGGTCCGCGCGGGCGGCGCCGCTCAGCACCGGCCGATGCGCGGAGAGTTCCGTACTCCGAAGGCTCGAGAGCCGGGAGCCGTGAACAGCTCCACGTGGTGCCCCGGCCCGGCAGCGTCTCCGCGAGCGTCCAGGTGTGTGCTTCCAGTCTGCTGGCGAACGGCTCGCTGACGGGTACTGCGGGCGGAAGGGATCTTGGCGATCCGAAATGGAATGCTCGCCCGATATGTTTGCGGTACAGGTCGGCCAGGTGGGCGGCGGCGATCCGAGCTCGCTCGGCCGCCCGTTCCGACCGTGGCCCGTCGCTGCAACTGCGTCCGGTGCGCCCACAGCACCGCGTCGCGCAGCAACTGGGCGACCGGCGGTCACCATCGCTGAGAAGTACTGGGCGCGACGTTGGGCCGCGGGTCGACACACAGCAACCCCGCACGAGTGTTTTCCTCCGACTGCGTTTGTGCCCCGGATTATGGCACGCACACTTGCAACACACCTGTATGTACGTGTCATAACCCGGAAAGCGTCAGGCCCTCTCATTCCCCGGGTCGCTCTCTTCAGCTGCTTTCCGTCGACGCGCCCTCATCGGGGGCCGCGGTCTGTATGGGCTCTCGTCAGCTCCGGAAGAGAGTTGTCCTGCCCATATTCTTGTTACTGCTGGCGGCTGTCGGGAACACGTGTGGTGCCGATCCTGGTATGCCGAAGTACCGGCACCTCACGAGTGGAAGGAGTGTGTGATGACGAAGGCACGCGACATCATGACTGGCGGCGCGGAGTGCGTCCAGGCCCGGGAGACGGTGCTGGACGCGGCGCGCAAGATGAAAGACCTCGGGGTCGGAGCGTTGCCGATCTGCGGTGAGGACAACAAGCTCAAGGGCATGCTCACCGACCGCGACATCGTGGTGAAGGTCCTGGGCGAGGGCAAGGACCCGGCCACCTGTCCGGCCGGTAACCTGGCGCAGGGCGAAGCGGTCACGATCGGCGCGGACGACGACGCGGAGGAGATCCTGCGCACGATGACCCAGCACAAGGTCCGACGGCTGCCGGTGATCGACGGTCACGACCTGGTGGGTGTGGTCGCCCAGGCCGACGTGGCCCGCGCGCTGCCCGACCCGAAGGTCGGCGACCTGATCCAGGCCCTGTCCACCGACTGATCCAGCAGTCCCCTCGCCGATGCCCCGGACCGTGCGGTTATCTTCGCGCGTGCCGGGGCAGATGCACGGCACGGGATGCATATCCCCTGGTCAGAGTAAGGAGAAAGCCGATGCTGATGGCCCACCCCCTGGTGCTGAAGAATCTCATCGAGCAGTACGAGACGTTGCACATCTTGCACGCTGAGAACGGCTCGCCCGAAGCACGCCAGCGGTTGGAAGACGTCACGTACACTCTGTGCGTGTCCACCGGTACCCGGGACATCGACGCCGCTCTGGCCACCGCCCGCCGCCAGCTGGGGCGTGCCGACGTTGCCAGTGCCTTCGCGCTCGCCGGCTGATGCCCGGGTGCTCTTTCGCGGAGATCGTCCGTCCGCACATCGGGATCGCAACGTGGGTTCTACGGGAGGCGGGCCCTCTTCCCCGTCCCGCGAGCCGCTTGCAGACGGCTGCGTGCGCTGCCCTGGAGACCGGTGCCATTTCCGCTCGAACGGCCTCAGCTCCTGACTCCGCCGTACCTCACCGCCTTCGAGCTCCGCACCTCCGAGAATACTGTCGCGTGACTGACAAGCACCAGGCCGCCAGCATCCCGCATTCTCCAGCGGCTTCAGGCCGCCGCCCACTTGCGCCCAATGGAGGTCCTTGCCGTGGAGCATGACACGCACAAGCACGACACGCGCCTGAACAGAATGGGCAAAGCGTTCCGACGGGTGGGCAGGAATTACTCGCCGGAGGAGGAGCGCCGGCTCGCCGGTCATCTCGGGGCCCTTGTCGCGTTCGGCGCGTACACCGCTGCCTGGGGCACGGCGATCAGCATGCGGAAGGCTGAACTCCCCGGACATCACCGGCCGACCGATGTCGTAGTCACCGCGGCGGCCGTGTTCCGCCTTGGTCGGTTGCTCAGCAAGGGGTCCGTCACGAGCCCGCTGCGGGCGCCGTTCACCCGATACGAGGAAGCGACTGGCCCAGCCGAAGTGCAAGAAGGCCCACGCGGAGGCCCCATCAGGTCGACCGTGGGCGAGCTGCTCACCTGCCCGTTCTGCCTCAGCGTCTGGCTGACGACCACCTTCACCGGCGCTCACCTGCTGTGGCCCAAGGCCACACGCGTCGTGACAGGGGGACTGACCGCCCTGGCTCTGGCTGACACCATGCAGCTCGGCTACGACAGCCTGACGCAGAAGAACGCCGAGTAGGTCCTCGGCGGCGAACTTCGCCGATGCGCCGACGACTCCGCAGCCCTACCGGAGCCACCTCAAGGCTCCGGGGACGGGCTTGCGGAGCATCGCCGCTGACCTGGAAGGATCGCCTCACGGGAAACGGTCTCCGGTGGTTCACCCGAATGCCGGGTCCAGCGGCTCATGGCCACGCGATCGGGTAGGCGTACCGGGCGGCGCACGCCGTTTCTATCGGGAGGCGGCCTTCATGGATGCATCGGAAAATCGGCACCTCGGACAGCAAGGGAACCCTGAACCTCGACGGTCGATGGTGGTGTGCGGGGTCATCGGGGTGGCGGTGATGGCGGCTGTCGACGAGATCGTCTTCCATCAGATTCTGGGGTGGCATCACTTCTACGACCGTTCCACCAGCGGTGTGGGGCTCATGTCCGACGGGTTGCTGCACACCGCCGAGCTCCTGGCACTGATCGCCGGGTTCTTCCTCTACGCAGATCTCCGGCGCTCCGGCACCCTCGCTCCTGCCTACGCTTGGGCCGGCTTCTTCCTCGGTCTCGGGATCTTCCAGGTTTTCGACGGGATCGTCGATCACAAACTCCTTCGGCTGCATCAGATCCGTTACGGCGTGGACATCACCCCTTATGACTGGGCGTGGAACATCGGCGGTCTGGCCCTGGTCGTGACCGGTCTGCTGCTGGGTCTTCGCGCCAGGCGGTCAGGTCTAACAGGATCAGCGGATTGATGGCCGTGCATGCCCATCCGGTCTCCGCCGACCTTGGCCTGTTCGCCCACGGACTGGCGCTGGCCGGGATGGCGGCAGCCATCGCCTATTACTGGGCCGCAAGCCGGCTGCTGCGGCGCGGGGACGCCTGGCCCCGATGGCGCACGATTTCCTTCATCGCCGGAAGCGCCGGTGTGGCATGGATCGCGGTGAGCCCACTGCCGGGAGAACCGTTCACCGCCCACATGACGGAGCACCTGATCCTGGGCATGGTGGCTCCGCTGTTGCTCGTCCTGGCCCGACCCTTCACGCTGGCCCTACGCGTACTGCCTCCCGGCACAGCACGCCGCAGCCTCCTGACACTGATGCACTCGCGCCCCGCCGCCTGGTTGGTCTTTCCTCCGGTGGCAGCTCTGCTGGATCTCGGAGGGCTTTGGCTGCTCTACCGCACGGAACTCTTCGCGGCCGTACAGCACCATCCCCTGGGGCACGCCCTCATGCACGCGCACGTCCTGGCCGTCGGGCTGCTCTTCACCTTCTCCATCTGCCAACTGGACCCGGTACGCCACCGGCGCAACCTTCCCCTACGCGGGGCGACGCTGCTCGCCGCCGGCGCCGCGCACGCCGTACTCGCCAAGGCTCTCTACGCCACTCCGCCGCCCGGTACCGCTTTTGCCCCCGCAGACGTGCAGACCGGCGCACAGGTCATGTACTACGGCGGCGACGTGGTGGAAGCCGCACTCGCTGTTGTACTCGCCGCCTCCTGGTACCAAGCAGCAGGCCGCACCCGTCATCGACGCCCCCGCACGAACCTTCGTCGAACGGCGAGCCCGGACACCAGTCCCTGAGGCTTACGCAACGGATATATCTCGCGCACTACCGCGACCCGACCAACCGAGATTGCGGCCGGGTCTCTGCCCCGCCCAGCCCTCCCCCACGCCACGCTGCTCGCCGAACTTGTCTCTTCACGGAGGGTGGTCGCGTTCCCGGCAGAGCGCGCGCCAAGTGGTCTGACACACGGGCGACAGACCACTCGCCATAGGGCGTCCGGAGGTTGGTCGGCACCGCCGGCTCGCTGCCGACGGCAGCCAAGGAGTCGTCGTCGATCATCAGTTCCCCACGGTCCCGCATGGCATCGGCCGAGCACCAGTGACTCGACATCCGCGTTTCAGGATTCAGCCACACCTCGCCGCCCCACACCATCGCCGTCCTGGTCCGCGTCATGGAGCAGGCAGTCCGCGACGGCATCATCAAGGTGAACCCCGCCCGGGTGACCGGCTGGCAGAAGCTCTACAAGCAGGCCGAGGACGAACTCCTCGACCCGCGCGCGCTCGCCCTGCCCGACTGGGAAACACTCGTCACACTGGCCGACGCACTCGTGGCCGCCTCCCACGACGAGTACCGCGGCTGGGGAGACGTGGTCATCTTCGCCGCGTGCACCGCCGCACGGATCGGCGAGATCTCCGGCTGCCGCGTCGGAGACATCGACACCACCCAGTGGATCTGGACCGTGCGGCGTCAGACCACACCCGCCCCCGGCGGGCTGACCGACAAGGGCACCAAGGGCAAGCGAGCCCGCAAAGTTCCCATCGTCGAGGAGATCCGCCCCCTCGTCGCGCAACGCATCCTGTCCGCCAGCCCCAATCCGGACGCCCGCCTGTTCACAGGCCCGCGAGGCGGGCGCATCTCCACCGCCGTCCTGCGCGACGCCACCTACTGGGACGACGTGGTCACCAAGCTCGGCTACGAACATCTGCGCCGCCACGACCTCCGGCACACTGCGCTGACCTGGTTCGCCGACGCCGGGGTCCCGGTACACGTGCTCCGCAGGATCGCCGGCCACGGTTCACTGACCACCACCCAGCGCTACCTGCACCCGGACGTCCGAAGATCACGGCAGCCGGGGCGGCGCTCTCGGCCCACTTCAGCGCGCTGCGCGCACCACGCTCACTGCCGGGCCCCGTCGTCATGACCCGCTGACCCGGTCAGGGACGCCGGACCTCCAGCTGGTCCCCAACTGGTCCCCAAAAATGATCAAGGGCCGGTCTCGGATTTCTCCGAAACCGGCCCTGATCTGCGACTGTCTCCAGTCGGGACGACAGGATTTGAACCTGCGACCCCTTGACCCCCAGTCAAGTGCGCTACCAAGCTGCGCCACGTCCCGATGCGTCTCCGCCCGGTTTCCCGGGGCGGTCGCGCAGGACAAACATTACCTCACTCCGTGGACCGGATCGACGTCCGTGCCCGCTGGGCGCGGGCCGCCAGGCCTTCGGCTCCGCAGGCCATGGCCTGCTTCTGGGCCCGGGCCAGTTCGCGGTGGGAGCCGATCGCGATGCCGTAGTCGACGCGGGCGAGCGCGTGCTCGTAGGCGGAGGAGGACCGCTCCAGGTGGCGGACGGCGTCGGCGAGGAGCTGCTCCGCCTCGTGAGGCGGTGCGAAGAGCGAGACGCAGCGCAGGGCTTCGCCGATGGCGGTGTCCGTGCCGAACCGCTCGGCGTGCACCCGGGCGCGGGTCGCCAGGTGGGCCGCACGGGCCGGATCGTCGTCCGCCAGAGCGCGGGCGAGGTCGCCGGCCCACGGTGCCCAGATGCCGTTGAAGCGTTCGCGCGGCTCCAGGGCCGCGCCCGCCGCCTCGAGTTCGGCGATCGCTTCCTCCTTACGGCCTTCGGCCAGCAGCAGGCGACCGAGGATGCACGGGCCGTCCGGCAGCACCATGGCGCTGGGATAGGGCGGTCCGAAGTGGTAGCGGTCGGCGATCTTGCGGGCTTCCGCCGTACGGCCACGGGCCAGCAAGGTGTCGATGAGCAGGCACGCCGCGTCCCAGTGGACCGGCAGGCCGGAGCCGACACG
Organism: Streptomyces sp. NPDC006174; assembly: GCF_040614075.1. NCBI lineage: Bacteria > Bacillati > Actinomycetota > Actinomycetes > Kitasatosporales > Streptomycetaceae > Streptomyces > Streptomyces sp. NPDC006174. The sequence goes on from NZ_JBEXTJ010000015.1 coordinate 8,618, forward strand.
GTCGGCGAGGCGGAGCCCTTCGCGCAGGAAGCCCTCGGCCTCCGCGAGACGGCCGCGCCGACGGTGGACCATGCCGAGCAGAGTGTGCGCGAACGCCAGGTGGGCGCCGCTCCAGCCGGAGATCTCGAAGGCCCGCACCGCTTCGCCGAAGAGGCTCTCGGCCCGGTCGAGCTGGTCGGTGAAGGTGTACGTGATGCCGACCATGGTGGGCAGTTCGAAGCCCCACTCGGAGTCGGTCCAGCCCAGGCCCCGGGCGGGGCTGCCGTCGATCAGGGCGCGTTCGCAGAGGTCGACGATGAGCTGGGCGTTCTCGCCACGCAGCATGGCGTCGAAGGCCCGCAGGGTGAGCAGCGCCCGCTCCGCGTTGTCGCGGCCCTTGAGGTGGTCGGCGTTGCGGGTGAGGCGGCGGGAGCGGGCCGGGCCATCGTCCTCGGTGGCCTGCATGCCCTCCCACATGAAGTGCGCGGCCTGGAGTCGCATCAGGCCGGGGCCCGGTGCCGTACGGGCAGCCTCGGCGGCCAGCGAGAGCGCCGCGTCCTTGAGCTGGTTGTTGTGGGCGAGCGCGGCGGCGAGCCGGAACGTGGCGTCGACCCGCAGGCCGTCGTCGAGGCCGGGCATGTCCAGGGCCGCCCGCAGGTGCTGGACGGTGGTGGGCGGGGAGCTGAGCAGGGTCGCGCAGCCGAGTTCGTACAGCAGGACGGCGCGGTCCTTCGGGCGCGGCGGCTCCTCCAGGGCGCGCTCCAGACAGCGCCTGGCCGCTTCGGGGGCGCCGACGGCGAGGTGCTGGCCGGCGGCTTCGCGGAGCTGGGCGACCAGTTCCTGGTCGTCGTCCGGGTGGACCTCCAGCAGGTGCCGGGAGGCGGCCGCGGCACCGAGGCCGGCCCGGGTGATGGCCCAGGCGGCGCGGCCGTGCATCGCGGTGCGGGTGGCCGGCGGGATCGAGCGGTACACGGCGGTCGCGATCAGCGGGTGGACGAACTCCAGCGGGTCGAAACCGCTGACGATACGGGCGTCACGCAGCCGAGCCGTGCAGTCCGCGGCCTCCGCCGAACTCATCCCGGCGAGCGTGGCGGCCAGCTCCTGGGAGATGTCGGTGCCGAGCACGGCGGCGGCCCAGGCGAACCGGTTGGCGTTGGTCCCGAGCCGCTCCAGCCGGGCGACGAGCCCGCTGCCCCGGGCGGAAGCGCCCAGCTCCCGCAGCTGACCGGCCGACTCCTCGACCGGCGCCAGCTCCTGGTCCTGCACCTTGGCGACCAGCTCGACCGCCTCGTACGGATTGCCGCCGGTGACGGCCCAGACCTCGCGGCAGAACGGATCGTCCGCGTGTTCGCCGAGCGCCGCGCGGGCCAGCTCGGCGGTGGCGTCCGGGGTCAGTGCCCGCAGGGCGACGCGGGTGACCGCGCTCGGGCCGTCGGAACCACGTTCCGCCTCGCGGTCGGCGACGTAGCTCGCGTTGCGTTCGGCCATCTCCTGCGGCCGGTACGCCTGGACGACGAGCAGCGGCAGTTCACCGAGGCGGGCGGTGAACGAGGAGAGCCAGGACAGGGATTCGCCGTCCGCCCAGTGGGCGTCGTCGACCAGCAGCAGTAACGGCCGGTGGCTGAGGCGGGAGGCGAGCCGGGCGACGACGTAGTCCAGGCCGTCCCGGACACCTTGCGGATCGGGCTGCGGGCCGCTGGGCTCGGCCAGTCCGAGCGCCGGCGCCGTGGTGTCGTACCAGTCGCCGAACAGGGCCCGCTTCTCGTCGGGCGGGAACTGGTCCAGCGCGGGCTGCAACAACTGCCGTACGACGTGGAACGGCACGGAGGTGACGGTCTCGCCGCCCCGGGCGGACCAGATCGTGCAGCGGTCGGCGGCCATCGCCCGGATCTCGGCGAGCAGGGCGGTCTTCCCGAGCCCCGCCTCCCCGCTGAAGACCAGGAGCCCGCCGACGGCCTGGGCTCCGCACAGATCGTCCACCGCCCTCGCGGCGGCGGCGAGTTCCGGTTCACGCTCGTACAACGGCCGGGACGGCTTCATGCCCACCCTTCCCCAAATGGCATGCAGTGACGACGGTCGAGCCTAGTCGTGCGCGGGTGCTCACCGACAGGGTTCGGCCGATTCCCCGCAGGTACGAGGCACAATCGAGGAGTGAACGAGACGCACAGGGACCGTGACACCGAAGGCCGGGCGCGCAACGCGCGCCCCCGGGACGGACTGGGGCGGCCACTGCCGTACGGAACATCCGGCGTCGAGCGGCAGCCCGAGGGCGTCGTCCGCACGCCGGACGAGACGCTCCGGGAGGCGCAGCGGCTGCTGGACGCGGGGATGCCGTTCCACGCCCATGAGGTGTTCGAGGACGCCTGGAAGTCGGGGCCGGAGCGCGAGCGTGAGCTGTGGCGAGGGCTGGCGCAGACGGCCGTGGGGCTGACGCACGCGGCGCGCGGCAACACGGCGGGCGGCGCGCGGCTGCTGCGCCGGGGCGCCGGCGCACTCACCTCGTACGGCGAGGTCCGTCCGTACGGCATCGAGGTCGGCGGACTGGTCGACTGGGCCCGGAAGTTGGCGGGCCGCGTGGAGGCGGGGCGCTCGGTGGACGCGGCGGCCGAGGCGCCGCGGCTGCTCGGGTAGCCGACGAGACGCTTCGCGCCCCGCGCCGGTGGCGGAACGACCGGGTCCGGGAACGGGCCTGCCGCGCATCCCTTACGATCCGGCTCCATGAGCACTTCTGACCAGGACCAGGACCGGGACCAGCGCGAGGGCCGGAACCGGGACACCGGCGCCCCGATAGCCGAGACCGCGGTGGCGGAGCCCGCCGAGGACATGAACGACGACGAGGACGGCGGCAAGGACGCCAGGAACGCAGAGCACGCCGACAACACGGCCGAAACCGAACGCCGGGTCGAGGACGGGGCCGGGTCCGAGGTTGGGTCCGGGGCCGAGCCCGTGGCAGGGAAGAGGCTGACGCCACGGCAGGCGCGGCAGCTGCGGGTCGTCCTCTCCTCCGTGGGCATGGTGGCGATGGGCGTGGTCCTCGCCCTGCGCATCGCGAGCCGGTCGTCGGTGCTGGTCGTCGGCGTGTACGGGCTCGCGCTCATCCTCTGCGGCCTGGTGATCGAGCTCAGCAGGAACGGCCGGACGCGGCTCGGCAGCTGGCTGCTCGGGGCCGGTCTGCTGGCGGCTGTCGGTGCGGACTGGCTGCTGCTGCCCTGAGCAGCAGGGCCCTGTCCGTGGATGTGGCAGTCCCGGCAACATCGTTGAACACTGATCGTTTGATCGCTTTCGATGGCTCACAGTCGATCTCTTGACCGCTTGCGATCACTCGATCAGGATCTGCCATGCCGACCGTGTCCACCACGAAGGGCCTGGCCTCTCCGTATGACGACCTTCCGCTCCCCGTCCTTCGAACTGCCTCCGGAGGACCGGGCGTCGAGCCCGTACACCGGGTACACGCGAGCGCACTGGGAGGCCGCCGCCGACGGACTGCTGCACGCCGCCTGGCAGTGGGCCACCCCCGGTGGAGCGCTGCTATACCTGCCCGGGCCACCGTCGCACTCCGGCGTGCGCTCCGACGGGCTCGAGGGGTACGCGCGGACCTTCCTGGCGGCCGCCTTCCGGGTCGCCGGGGCCGAAGGGAAGGATCCGCACGGCTGGCTGGACCGGTACGCGCGGGGGCTCGCGTCCGGGACGCGTACGCCGGGGCGGGACGACGCGGAGTCCTGGCCGGTCATCCTGGACCACCATGTGCAGGGGCAGCCCATGGTGGAGTCCGCGTCCGTCGCGCTCGGGCTGCGGCTGGCCCGGCCCTGGCTCTGGGACCGGCTGTCGGCCGAGGTGCGGGACCGGGTGGAGCTGTGGCTGCGGGGTGCGCTGCGCCACCTTCCGGCGGGCAACAACTGGTACCTCTTCCCGTACACGGTCGCCGGCTTCCTGGAGTCGGTGGGCCGGGGTGACGCGGAGACGGCCCGGGCGCGGGAGCGCGCGCTGGAGCTGCTGGAGGGCTGGTACCGCGGCGACGGCTGGTACGCCGACGGGGACGGGCGCGCCTTCGACCACTACAACGGCTGGGCGCTGCACCTGTATCCCCTGCTCGACGCCTATATGGCAGGCGAGGACAGCGCGTCGGCCTCGGCGCACCACGGGGCGCGGCTGCGCGAGCACTTGGAGAGCTTCTCGCTGATGTTCGGCGGCGACGGGGCCCCGCTGCACTTCGGGCGCTCGCTCACCTACCGCTTCGCGGCGAGCGCGGCCGTGGGCCTGGGCTCGGTCTCCGGGCACACTCCGCTCACGCCTGGAGTGTCCCGCAGGCTGATCAGCGGATCGCTGCGGTACTTCCTGGAGCGGGGCGCGAGCGGCGGTGACGGACTGCTGAGCCTCGGCTGGCACGGCCCGCACCCGGCGACACTGCAGTCCTATTCCGGTCCCGCGTCGCCCTATTGGGCGTCGAAGGCGTTCGTCGCGCTGCTGGCTCCCGCCGGACACCCTCTATGGACGTCGGTGGAGGAGGGGGCCCCGAGCGAGGGCCCCGACCGGGTGCTCTCCGTACCGGCGCCCGGTTTCCTGGTGCAGTCGACACGAGCGGACGGCGTGGTGCGGCTGCACAACCACGGCAGCGACCATGTCCGCCCGGACGAAGGCGAATCGGCGGCCGACACGGACCCGCACTACGCCCGGCTCGCCTACTCCACCGTGACCGGCCCGACCTCGGCGGCGAACCCTGCCGACAACCACCTGTCGGTGACGGTCGACGGCGTACGCAGCACCCGGCGCCGCATCCATCCGCTCGGGGCCGGCCACGGCGAGGACTGGGGCTGGGCCGGGTCCTGGCACGTACCCGTGTTCCCGTCGGGCCCTTCCACCGTCCCCGGGCTCAGGGTGGAGAGCGTGACAGTGGCGCGGGGCCGCTACGAACTGCGGGTCCACCGGGTGCTGGGAGCGCCGGACGGGTCACGGGCCGAACTGACCGGCTGGGCGACGGAGCCCGGCGGCCCGGTCCACTCCCAGCTGTACGGCCTCCACGGCTGGAAGGCTCCGGAAGCGGTACGAGCCCCGCAGGGTACGGCGTTCACGCGCTGGGCGGTGCTGCCTCGGCTGGCCGCAGCCGACGTGACGGGGAACGCGGTGCTGGTGGCCCTCGCCTCGCTCACGGCGGAGCCGGAGGCCGGGCCGCTGGAGCCGGTCGTGGACGTGGTGGACGTACAACCGCCGGGTCCTGGCGGTGAGGCGGTGGTCGAGGTCGGGTGGTCGGAGGACGGCGCGCGGACGCGGATCGTTTTCGGTCGTGGCGTGGTCGCGGTGGACCATTCATAGGTCGGACCACAAAAAGCTCATGTTGGAGACCACAGCGAGGTGGTGACGCAGTTCGGTCACCTGTCGGTACGGATCACCACCACCAGGGTGCGGGGGCCGTGCACGCCCTCCACCCGTTCCAGCTCGATGTCCGAGGTGGCCCAAGGGCCGCTGATCAGCGTGGTCGGCCGCTCGGGCACCAGCCGGGCCACCGCCTCGGGCACTCCGGCCTCGACGGAGGAGAGGCCGACGACGCAGAGGTGCAGATCGGGGACGAGGGACAGCGCCCGGCGGCCCTGGCCGGGTGAGCCGTCCAGGAAGATCGTGCCGGTCTCGGCGCAGCCGGCGGCGGACGCGGTCACCACCGCGTCCAGGGAGTCCGGTTGAGGTGCGGGATGTCCGAGGCGTCCTGGCGCACCTCACCGTCGTACGCGTCGAGCCAACGCGGATCCAGTCCGGCCGGCACTCCGATCCGGCGCGCGCCGTGGTCGCGCAGTACATCGGCGACGACCTGCGCCGCACGGTCGGCGGGGGTTCTCGGTGCACTGCTGACAGTTCGCGATGAGGTTTCTATGGTCGGACCATACTGGGGTCAGTCCGTCGAAGGAACGGGCCGCACCGGACAGACGACCGCCGCCCCGGCCCTCGGCGCTGCCTCTCCCTCTGCCTCTGCTCTACGGCCCGGTCGGCTCGTTCACGAGTGTTCCGTGCAGGCCCCGGATGTGCTGTTCCACCAGATCAGCGGCCTCGGCACCCCGCCCCTCGCTCACCAGCGTCAGAAGCAGACGGTGCGGCGCGTTGAGAGCGCGGGCGGTGGCGGGCCAGTCCTTGGCATCTTCCAGGGCGCGCAGGATCAGCGGGCGCACCGATTCCGGTACGGCGGAGGTGAGGGTTGAGGTCAGCGCGTTGCCGGAGCTGCGGGCGAGCAGTACGTGGAAGCAGGCGTCCAGGTCGTTGAACGCGCTCACCCCGATGCCCGGCGTCGCCATGCCCCGTACCAAGCGCGCGACACCCGTGCACGACACCCGTGCACGCCGACAGCACACGAAGGCCCCGACCGGTTCGGCGGTCGGGGCCTCGGTCGGCCCGTGCGGCGGGGCCGGGATGCGGCGGTGCGGGCGCCGCGTGTCAGGAGGTTCGCGGGTTTTCGGGGGTGCCCGGGATGTTCTTGCCGTGCTTGCGGCCGCGCTGCGGGTCGAAGAGGTGGGCGGCCGCTCCCGTCACCACCAGTCCCGTGGCGATCAGGAGGCCGTGGCCGATGGCGATACCCATGCCCAAGGCGGTGAGCCCGAAGGCCATCGCCAGCCAGGCGTTGCGGCGGCGGTACTCGCGGGGGCTGCGCGGGGTGCCGTCGGCCATCGCCGCCGCGAAACCGGGGTCGTCGCGATGCAGCTGCTCCTCAAGGGCGCGCAGCCGTTCGTCGTACGTGGGCATGGTCTCTCCCTCCCGGTACGGAGACCTCTCGGTCCCTCCGGCGCCGGCCCCGTGACGCGGCACAGGCAGGGCGCCCGGCCCTGATCTCATGATCGGCGGGAGCGTCCGGGAGGACCATCGGGGGCAGCACCCATATCGAGGGGTGTGCACCATGCAGATGCGCGTTGAGCCGTGCGCCCCTCTCCAGCCGGCAGAGGCGGGACATCCGGGCGACGGCGTGTTTCCCGCGCGCAGCGACGATAGTGGAGGCTGTCGACGCCCACGTCAACGCCGACCGCCGCTCGACAACAGCTCGACGCCCCTCAACGCTCGCCACCGCCCGTAATCGCTCCGACGTCCGATGGAGGCCGTGCTCCCTTGTCCCTGTTCTGGCGGATCTTTCTGCTCAACGCCGCTGTGCTCGTCGCCGCGGGCGCTCTGCTGCTGCTCGGCCCGATCACCATCTCCACGCCGGTCCTGCTGACCGAGGCGATGATCCTGACCGGCGGGATCGCCTTCATGCTGGCCGCCAACGCGGCTCTGCTCCGGCTCGGCCTCTTTCCGCTCCAGCGGGTCACCCGCGCGATGACCACGACCGACCTGCTGCGCCCGAGCCCGCGCCCCGAGGTGGCCGGGCACGGCGAGATCGCCGCTCTGATCGAGACGTTCAACACGATGCTCGACCGGCTGGAGGCCGAACGCGCGACCAGCAGCGCCCGCGCGCTCTCCGCCCAGGAGGCCGAGCGCCGCCGGGTGGCACAGGAGCTCCACGACGAGGTCGGGCAGACGCTCACCGCGGTCCTCCTCGAACTCAAGCGCGTCGCCGACCACGCCCCCGAGCCGCTCCGCGGCGAGCTCCGGCAGGTCCAGGAGATCACCCGGGGCTCCCTGGACGAGATCCGCCGGATCGCGCGCCGGCTGCGTCCCGGAGTGCTGGAGGAGCTGGGTCTGGTCAGCGCGCTGACGGCTCTGATCACCGAGACACCGACGCCCGACAAGCTGACGATCCGCCGGCAGACGGGCAAGGACCTGCCGGAACTGGACACCGAGGCCGAGCTGGTCATCTACCGGATCGCGCAGGAGGCGCTCACCAACACGGTCCGCCACGCCGGTGCGTCCCGGCTCGAACTCTCCCTGCTCCGCAGTCCCTGCGGCGTGGAGCTGCGCATCCGCGACGACGGCCGCGGCCTCGGGGACACGCCCGAGGGCGCGGGACTGCGCGGGATGCGCGAGCGTGCCCTGCTGATCGGCGCCGAACTGTTCCTCGGCCCGGGGCCGGAGGGCGGTACCGAAGTACGTCTCGATGTGCCCGTCCGGAACGGAAGCCGGTGACCATGTCTCTCTCCACTCCGCCGCCCTCCCGAGGACCGGCCGCGCCGACCCGGATCCTGCTGGCCGACGACCATGCCTTGGTACGCCGAGGGGTCCGGCTGATCCTCGACGGAGAGCCGGACCTGACGGTCGTGGCCGAGGCCGGTGACGGCGCCGAGGCCATCGAGATGGCCCGCGCCGAGCGGCCGGATCTGGCCATCCTGGACATCGCGATGCCCCGGCTGACGGGGTTGCAGGCGGCGCGCGAGCTCTCCCGCGTCCTGCCGGGCCTGCGCATCCTGATGCTGACGATGTACGACAACGAGCAGTACTTCTTCGAGGCGTTGAAGGCAGGGGCGGCCGGGTACGTCCTCAAGTCGGTCGCCGACCGGGACCTGGTGGAGGCCTGTCGGGCGGCGATGCGTGACGAGCCGTTCCTCTATCCGGGCGCGGTCACGGCGCTCATCCGGAATTTCCTCGACCGGGTCAAGGACGGCGAGGACCTGCCGGCGCGGGCGATCACCGAGCGCGAGGAGGAGATCCTCAAGCTCGTGGCCGAAGGACACTCCTCCAAGGAGATCGCCGAACTGCTCGTCATCAGCGTCAAGACCGTGGAGCGGCACCGCGCCAACCTGCTCCAGAAGCTCGGGCTGCGCGACCGCCTGGAGCTCACCCGGTACGCGATCCGCGCGGGCCTGATCGAACCGTGACGGCGGGATCCGCGCACACCGTCACCCCGCCGGTCGGTTCATACGATTCTCACTCGACCCGCATAAGGTGCTCCCGTGACCCAGATGACGCCGCCCGGCTGGCACCCAGACCCCGGGCATTCAGGTAAAGGCCCCGACCAGGAACGCTGGTGGGACGGAGCCCAGTGGACGGGCCACGTCCGCCCGTCACCGGCCGCGGTCCGTCGCCGAGGGATCCGTATCGGCGTCGGTGTGACCGTCGGCGCGGTGGTGCTCGCCGCGATCGGGGGCGGAATGTACCTGCTGCGCGAGGACGGCGGCGGCCGGCCGGGCATCGCGGTCGCCTCACCGTCCGAGACGCCGTCCGCGCCCGAGGGATCCGGGGCACCGGACGACGGGAACAAGGGCGGCGGGAACGAAGGTGACAAGGACGGCGAGGACGGCGGCTCCCAGGATCCCGGCGAGCAGCTCCCGCCGACGGAGCCGGGCTATGCCACGGACCTGGCGGCCGGGATCAGCCTGCCGGTGCCCAAGGGATGGAAGGGCAGGTCCGCTCCGGTCGGCGCCGGTCTGACGACGGGTGAGCACGCCTGCCCCGGCGGCGCCGCCGAGACGTGTGTGCGCGGAGGAGTGTCCTCAGCCCCCGCCGTGGCCCTGGAGCTCACGGCCGGGTCGCCGGAGGAGGCGGCCAAGAAGGACATCGCCGTCAACGCCGAGCAGTCGTACGGCGGTGAGTCCTACGGCAGGATCACCTCGCACGAGGAGATCAAGTCCGCGGCGGTCACCGTGGCGGGCCAGAAGGGGTACGCGGTGCGCTGGAAGGTGGTGACGGAGAAGGGCGACGACGGTTACGTGGAATCGCTCGTGTTCCCCTCCCCCGCCTCCAAGGACATGCTCGTGGTGGTCCGGTCGGGCTTCGACATCAACAAGGACGCTCCGAAGCTGTCCGTCCTGGACGAGATCGTCAAGGGCATCAAGGCGGCGTCGGGCGCGGGAGCGGGCAACGGCGGAGCCGCCTAGCACCGCCGCGTACGGGAGCCGGGCCGACCGCATAGGTCCGGCCCGGCTCCCACCGCGTTCAGCGGGTTCCGAGAAGGCTCAGCCGGTCACGGTCGCCGGGTCGCTGACTCCGGCGGCCCCCGTCTCCACGTGGCCCGCGAACCGCCGCAGGAAGCCCGGTTGCCCGTCGCGGGTCACGGACACGTCGTACCAGCGCCTGCCCGCCCGCAGGTCCACCGTGCGCGAGACGGAGGCGCCGGGCCGTACGGTGACGGTCTGTTCCGCTCCTCCGTAGGCGTTGGCGATGGCCAGTACGGCGTCGGTGGCGCCGGAGTTGGTGAGCGTGAGGTCCAGGTTGCCGCTGGTGCCGTTGTGGCGGGCGGTGGCCTCGGGCCCGGCGGTGGCGCCCGGGCTCCGGAACGTACGCAGAAAGCCGTTCGGGCCGTGCACGGTGAGGTCGTGGCTGCCGCCGGAGTAGGCGGAGTTCCAGCGGTCGGTCAGGGTCCGGCCCGCGCCCGCGGTGTACGTCCACGGAGCGTCGGTGCGGTTGGCGGAGGTGACGTAGAACTGCGCCCCGGCCGCCGTGCCCGGGCTGAAGGTGAGCGCGATCTTTCCGCTGTCCGGTTCCACGGCCGCGTCGACGTACGGCTCGTACGGGAGCGGCCGGGTGGGCCGGCTGCCCGGTTCCTGCGCGGGCATGGCGCCGACGGCGGGCGGGGTGGGCCGGTAGTCGGGGTGGCGTTGGCGGTCCGGGGGCTCGTAAGCGGAGGTGTCCGGCAGGTCGTCGGGGGCGGGTTCGGTGCGGCCGAAGTCGAACGCGGAGGTGAGGTCGCCGCAGATCGCCCGGCGCCAGGGCGAGATGTTCGGCTCGTGCACGCCGAAGCGCTGCTCCATGAACCGCAGTACGGAGGTGTGGTCGAAGACCTCGGAGCAGACGTAGCCGCCGGTGCTCCAGGGCGAGACGACGAGCATCGGGACGCGCGGGCCGAGCCCGTAGGGACCGGCGCCGTACGAGGGGCCGCCCGGGTAGATCTCCGTGGTGGTGTCGGCTGTGGAGAGGCCCTGGTTCGCTGAGGCCGGCGGGTAGGGCGGGACGATGTGGTCGAAGAAGCCGTCGTTCTCGTCGTACGTGATGAACAGGGCGGTGCGGCTCCACACCTCGGGGTCGGAGGTGAGGGCGTCGAGCAGGCCCGCGATGTACCAGGCGCCGTAGTTGGACGGGAAGTTGGAGTGCTCGGTGAAGGCCTCGGGGGCGGCGACCCAGGAGATCTGCGGCAGCTTTCCGGACTGTACGTCGGCGGCGATCGCGTCGAAGTAGCCGCCGCCGGCCGAGACGTCGGTGCCGGTGCGGGCCTTGACGTACAGCGGGTCGCCGGGCTGGGCGTTGCGGTACTTGTCGAAATACAGAAGCGAGTTGTCGCCGTAGTTGCCCCGGTAGGCGTCGTTGATCCAGCCCCAGTGGCCCGCCGCGTCCAGGCCGTCGCCGATGTCCTGGTAGATCTTCCAGGAGACCCCGGCCTCCTCCAGCCGCTCGGGGTACGTCGTCCAGCCGTATCCCCGCTCCTCGTTGCCGAGCACCGGACCGCCGCCCGAGCCGTCGTTGCCGGTGTAACCGGACCAGAGGTAGTAGCGGTTGGGGTCGGTGGCTCCGATGAAGGAGCAGTGGTAGGCGTCGCAGACGGTGAAGCGGTCGGCGAGCGCGTAGTGGAAGGGGATGTCCTCGCGGGTGAGGTAGGCCATGGTGGTGGGGGTCTTGGCCGGCACCCACCGGTCGTAACGTCCGCCGTTGTAGGCGCGTTGGCCGCCGGGCCAGTCATGGTTGAGGCCTTGGAGGAACTGCATGCCCAGGTCGTCGGCGGTCGGGTGGAACGGCAGCGTCACCTTGCCCGCCGCGTCCGCCTGGTGCCAGACGGACTTTCCGCTCGGCAGGGTCACGGGCCGCGGGTCACCGAAGCCTCGGACGCCTTTCATCGCTCCGAAGTAGTGATCGAAGGAACGATTCTCCTGCATCAGGACGACGATGTGCTCGACATCCTGGATCGTCCCGCTGGCCCGGTGGGCGGGGATGGCGGCAGCCCGGTCGATGCTGCCCGACAGGGCACCGAATCCCGCGGTCGCACCGGCTATCTGGAGAAACCGGCGCCGATTCATCTCAGTCATGCGTGGGGGCCTCCTGGAGTGGGGGAACAGAAGCGAACAGAATGCTCCAAGAGAACCGAACAGAAGGGAAGGGGTCGTGACGGACCGGTAAATGCGGGAGGTACGGCCCGCCAAGCGGGAGTTCGGCCCGCCGAGGACAGGCGAGCCCGCGTCCGGCACCGGCCGTGCGCCTCGCTTCGGGCGGCGGACAGCGTCCTGCGCACCTCGGTACGGCGGCGGCGCGCGGTGGCGGAGAGGCGGCATCGGACGGCGGCGCGTCAGGCGCGGGACTCGCACAGGGCCGTGTCCAGCACCTTCATCATCTGTGCGGACGGAACGTTGGTCACCAGGTGGGCGTTGGTCACCACGGATGCCTACCGGCCGTCCTTCGTGACCAGTGTCCGGGTGAAGTAGCCCGGTACGGCACCGTTGTGACCCCAGGCCTTGCCGCCGCAGGACAGGGCGTACGCGGTGATGCCGAGCCCGTACTCGACGCCCGGCGCTCCGGGCTCGACCGTCCTCTCCAACTCGGCCAAGGGAGGCGGGCGAGAGCACCTCACCGCCGAGCAGCACCCGGTAGAAGGCGGTGAGGTCTTTCAAGGTGGAGATGACGGCGCCGGAGGCGTAGAAGTTGCTGGGCTCGTAGACCGTGCCGTCCAGCCAGAAGAAGAAGCCGCCGATCCGGGCACCTCGGTACCCGTGCACGGCGGGTTCGGGTACGGCGCGGTTGCCGGCCGCCGGGAAGACGATCCGGGTCAGGCCGAGGGGCCCGATGACCCCGGTCGTGATCGCCCCGTACACCGGCAGCCCGGTCACCTTCTCGATGAGCAGGCTTGATCAGCCCGGGGCGCCCGCAGGCTTGAGTATGAACCGGACGAGAAGGCCGATGGATCATCCTTCTGGAAACTCGCTCCGATGAACATCGCATTCGGCCACGTACGCGACGACACTCGCCGGAACCCGAACCTGCCTCCGCCGGGGCGGACGACGCGAGGGCCGGATCCAGGAGGGCTCGGCGCGGCGACTCTCCCTGATCCGGCCCTCCGGGCCCGTAACTCGCCGCTCAGCGCAGCGTCTTCAGCATCTCGGCGCCGAACGGCGTGATGTCCCCGGTCCGTCCGCGCAGGGTCTTGGCCGCCCATTCCGGGTCGGCGATCAGTGCGCGGCCGACCGCCACCATGTCGAACTCGTCGCGCTCCATCCGGTCCAGCAGCTGGTCGATGCCGGTGACGCCCGAGTCGTTGCCCGCGAAGGCGTTGAAGAAGTCACCGTCGAGGCCGACCGAGCCGACCGTGACCGTCGGCCTGCCGCTGATCTTCTTCACCCAGCCGGCCAGGTTCAGGTCGGAGTCGTCGAACTCCGGGAGCCAGTAGCGGCGGGTGGAGGCGTGGAAGACGTCGACGCCTGCCTCGGCCATTGGCGTGAGCAGGGCGTCCAGTTCGGCGGGGGTCTGCGCCAGCTTGGCCTCGTAGGCGTTCATCTTCCACTGCGACATGCGGAAGAAGAGCGGGAAGGCGTCGGAGACCGCGGCCCGGCAGGCCGCGACGATCTCGGCCGCGAACCGCGTACGGGCGACGAGGTCGCCACCGTAGGCGTCGGTACGGCGGTTGCTGCCGGCCCAGAGGAACTGGTCGATCAAGTAGCCGTGGGCTCCGTGGAGTTCGACGCCGTCGAAGCCGAGGCGCTCGGCGGCGGCCGCCGCGTCGGCGAAGGCGGCGATGACGTCGTCGAGGTCCTTCCGCGTCATGGCGCGCCCCTTGGGCTCGCCGGTGAGGGAGACGCCCGAGGGGCCCACCGGTTCGGCGTCCGCCACCGGAGGCGCGCCCTCGGTGCGGGTGACGCCCACGTGCCACAGCTGCGGAATGATCACGCCGCCCGCTCCGTGTACGGAGTCCACGACATCGGCCCAGCCCGCGAACGCGTCCTCGCCGTGGAAGCGCGGGACACGGTCGCTGGTCCCGGCGGAGTCGTGGTCGACGTAGGTGCCCTCGGTGATGATCAGCCCCACGTCCCCGGCGGCCCGGCGGGCGTAGTAGTCGGCCACGTCCCGGCCGGGTACGCCCTCGGGCGAGAACTGCCTGGTCATGGGCGCCATGGCGATCCGGTTACGGGAGGTGAGTCCGCGGACCGAGAAGGGGCGGGCCAGGGCCGCGGCCGCACGGCCGGTGTCGAGGTCGGTCACATCATGTCCTGTTCATCTGCTTCATCGGGTCTGCTGGATGAGCCGGCTCTATCAGCTTCATCGAGGTGTGGAGTGACACCCCACCTCGCCAACATCCAGATGCACCGAGGGCATCCCGGCCGCGGACGGATGTGGTCCAGGTCTCGGCGCCGGGTGCCCGGCGTCGGTGGTGCGGGGCTACCGCCCGCCGACGGGCTGTAGGGCCTCACCGGGCCGGTCACTCCTTCTCGCATCCGGCCTGGTCGGCGACGGCATCGGTCAGAGCGGCCAGCAGTTCCGCGTCCGGGCGGAGGTCGGCGCGGCCGGGCCTCTCCCTCTGTCCGAAGAAATGCCCGAGCTGGACCAGGGTCGGCCTGTCCGCGCGGTTCAGCAGGGCGGACCGGTCCTCGTCGTCGGCGCGGTGCCGCTCGACCAGCACCGGTTCCTGGGTGACGGTGAGGTGGACGAGGCTGTCGCGGTCCTCGTCCGTGGCACCGAGGACGCAGCTCCACAGACGGAAGTCGCCCCCGGTCACGGCCTGGGTGAATCCGGCGGTGGCCGATGCCCTCAGCGGGACGAACCCCTTGATCCCGCACGCCTGGGTGTTGTTCAGCGCCTGGCGTTCGAGCACGGGCGGGGCAGTCCCCGGCGGTGTCGCGGGGGCGGGTCCGGAGCAGCCCAGGCTCCCGGTCAGCCGGTCGGCGGCGGTGGTGAGGACGGCGGCCATCCGCTTCTGCAGGGCGCCGTCCCGCCAGGTGTCCTCCTGGTCGTTCGTCGCCTGGATCTGGAGATAGGGCGCGGGCTTGGCCAGGGCGTCGGCGCAGTCGGTGGGCAGCAGGATCCCTGCGTACGTCCTGTTGGCCCAGCCGGGAGCACCGGGGATCGGGGCACGGACCGAGGACTCGGCGGCGACCTCGTCGGCGGTGCCCCAGACGCTCTCGGCGGAGTGCGGGGAGTCGAGGGTCAGCGTGAACTCGTCCTCCCCATGACAGTACGAGAGCGCGGTGTCCGCCGCTTCGGTCTCCGTGGACGTGTACCGCTCGCGCGGTTCGACGGTGAGCGCGGAGACGTCCTCGCGGTTGAGGCTGCTCCAGCAGAGGAGGTCTGCGGAGCTGCCTCTTCGCCGCCGCGCAGGGACAGGGCGAGCGCGCCGCCGCCCACGAGGAGCGCGGCGGCCGCCGTACCGGCGAGGATCTTCGTACGCGGTGTGCTCATCGGCGACTTCCGGCGAGTCGGGAGGCGGTGGCTTCCGATGAGGTGTCGGTACGGGCACCAGGTCCCGGTTCCCAGGCCGCCGCGCACAGGGACTCGGCGACGGCGGCCGTGTAGCGGGCGGCGGCGAGCCAGTGGGCGGCGAAGCCGTCGGTGTCGGCGGGCAGGAGGCGGCCGAAGAGGTCGCGTTCGCGTTGGGCCGCCGAGGCGCGGAGGGCGGTGAGCAGGCCGGCGGCCGTGGGCAGGCCCGCGCGGCGCAGGCGACCGGCCTCGCCGGTGACGTCGCCGAGCATGCCGAGAGCGGCACGGCCCGCCGGGACGGTCTGTTCGACGCGGCGCTCCAGGAGATGGAGGGCTGACTCCATGCCGTGGCCGCCGGGCCGATGCGGGGCGGCGTGCACGGGCGCGCCCGGGTCGGGGAGGTCGGCGCGGCTCAGGCGGTCGAAGCCGAGGTCGACCGTGGACTCCCCGGTGGGGTGCGAGCAGGCGAGCAGGGTGAGTCGGGGGTGCGGAGCGGGCACCAGGCGGCCGATGATCCGCAGCCGCGTTCCCGGTGCCGTGGCCAGCAGCATCAGGTTGTCACGGTGGGCCAGCGCGGGGTCGTCGTCGGCGACGGTGAGGCGGACGAGGATCCCGCCGTCGTGCCGCGCGAGCAGGCAGATGCCGACCGACTCCCTTACCGCGCCCAGGAGTTCGACATCCAGGAAGAGGAGGTCGCTGCCGCCGCCGTCCGGTTCCGCGTACCGGGAGACGGACCGCAGCGCACGGGCGGCCTGTTCGGCCGGCGGTGGCTCCCACAGGGCGGCGAGGGGCGGCTCCGTCCAGGCCGCGCCCCGGGCGGTGACGGCCTTGACGACCTTCCCGGCGCCCAGCCGGCCGTCCGGCGAGACCGTCGCTCCGGAGACCGCGAGGCCCGCTCGGCCCAGCTCACGGTGGGTGAGGGCGGTGTCCCCTAGGCGCACGGTGCGGTCGGCCACGCCCAGGGCGCGGCCGACTCCGCCCGGTGCCACGTCGCCGACCGTGCAGAGTCGGCCGTCTGGCGTGGCGACCCAGGTGCGGGCGCCACCGTGGCCCGAGTCGGCGACCACGGGTTCGGTGAACAGGCCGTACAGGCGCAGGGAGCCGTCCGGGCTGTACGGGCGGCGGGCACGGCCCCGTACAGCTGCCAGCTCCGCACCGGAGGCCGTTCCCACGCGGTGCGCCGTGCCCAGGAGTTCGGCGAGGGCGGTGACGAGGTCGGCGGTGCGGTAGGAGGGGTTCCCGGAGCGGGCCGCGCGCAGCAGGGTGACGACGGACAGTGCGGCGGACGCGCCGCGCGGCAGGTGCCGGAGCCGGGCGGTGTGCGCGGCGCGCAGCAGTGCCGCCTGGGCGACGGCGCCGGCCCCGTCCACACCTGCCTCCAGCACGGCGGCACCCGCCGACCAGAGAGCGGTGGCCACCTCGCGCTGGGCGGGGGTTGCTTCGTCGGGTGCGAGGGTGGGGGTTGGGGCGGGGGTGCTCGGCTGGGGCGGCGCGGGATCCGGACCGGTCGTTGTCGGGGTGGTGTCGCCGGGAGGTGGGTCGGCGTCGGAGGGCAGGGTGGAGCCGGGAGCCGGCGGGTCCGGTTGTTCAGCGGGGTCGGGAGCGGCGTCGGAGGCGGAATCGGAGGCCGGTTCCGGGGGCGGGTCCGCCGCCGGGGCTGCGCAGGCGGCGGCCGCGCGGTGGACGCAGGCCGGGGCGAGGAGGCAGCCGCAGGTGATGGCGTCCACCGTGGCCACCACGCCGCCCGGGGCGTGGAGGCGCAGCTCGGTGTCGTCGTCGACCGCGATCGTCACCGTGTCTCCGTCGCGGCGCGTCGGGCGGGCGGAGAGCTTGGTGACCGCCGCGTCCAGCCGCTTGCGCAGCCGGGGCGAGAGATCCTCCACCAGCGTGGCCGTGACCTCCGGCGCGACGGGTGGCAACTGGGCGGCGGTCATGCGGTCTTCTCCCCTATCCAGCGGGCGAGTTCGAGTGGGCTGAGAGCGGCCACGGGCATGCCGGCGGCCACGAGCTGCCCGGCGACACCCGTCGAGTAGCGGGGCCGGCCGGCGTCGTCGAGGCTGGCGCACCCCAGTACCTGACAGCCGATGGCGACCAGCGCCCGCACCTCGGACAGCAGTCCGCCGAGCGGAGCGCCCTCCTCGAAGTCGCTGATGACGACGACAAGGGTGCGGCTGGGCACGGTGATCAGGCTGCGCGCGTGCCGTAGCCCGGCGGCGATGTGCGTGCCGCCGCCCACGCTCACCTCCAGCAGGAGGGAGAGAGGGTCGTGCACATGGCCGGTGAGGTCGACGACCTCCGTGGAGAAGGCCAGGAAGTGGGTGCTCAGGGTCGGAACCCCGGCCAGTACGGAGGCGGTCAGCGCGGACCAGATCGTCGACGTTTCCATGGACCCGGAGACGTCGGTGACCAGGATCAGACGCCAGTCGGCCGACCGGCGGGCGCGGCTGCGGAACACCGGCTTCTCGGGGACGATCCGGACCGTGCCGTCCGCCGTGCGGCGGGCGGTGGCCAGATTGGCTCGCAGCGTACGCGGCAGGTCGAGCCGTCCGCCCGGGCGGCGGGTGGGCCGGGCCAGCATGGAGCCGGTGAGGGCCGGCCGCAGCCGGGTGGCCAGCTGCCGGGTCAGCTCGTCGACCAGGCGGCGGACCAGCGGCCGGAGCGCCGCGAGGCGCGCCTCGGGGAGACCGCCCGCGTAGCGCAGGACCGTGCGGAGCAGCTCCACGGAGGGGGTGGCGGCGGCCGGATCGAGTTCGGTGAGGACGTCCTGCCGGCCGGTCGCGGCAGCGGCGGCGAGGACTTCCTCGCGGACGCCGGGGCCGAAGAGCGCGGCGAGTTCCTCGGACCACTCGCGCACACCGGGAAACGACGCCTCGCGTCCGCCACGGCCCCGGCCGCCCATGGGCAGCCCACCACGCGAGCCCTCGCCGCGCCCAGCGCCGTACAGCTCGTCCAGGGCGGTGGCCAAGCGGGCGGCGCTGGGGGGCAGTTGGTCAGGCCGTCGGCCGAGGACGAGCCGCCACCGGTCGGCGGCGGCGAGGGTCCGCGCGGGGGTGGGTGTGGGTCCGGCGGCGTGGGCGGGGGTGGTCTTGGAGGTGGGTGTCGGGGCGATGCCAGTGGTGGCTCTGGTCTCGGGGCTGGGTGCCGGGACGGTGCCGGTGAGAGCCTCGGTCGTACGGTGATGAGGGTGCGCCGCATCGGCGGGAGGCGGGGTGGTGGAGGCGAGAGCCGCAGACGGGGGCGCGGTGGGGGCCGTCGCCTGAGGCTCAGCGGCGTCGGCGGTGGAGTGAGTCGAGGTCGCGGGTGTGGTGGCAGGGGCGGTGACGGCGGCAGTCGGCTGGGGCTCAGTGGCATGAGCCGAGACCGTGGTGGCAGAGGCCTTCAGATGGGGCGCAGTGGCGGGGCCTGAGGGCGTGGGCCGGGCTGTGTCGCCGGGCGGTGGGACGGGCAAGCCTAGGCCGGTCAGGAGGTCACGGGCCGCCAGGTCGGCGATCGTCCGGCGGGCCAGCTCGGCCGGGTCGTCGGTGTCCGCGAGGTCCACCCGCTCGCCGAGGCGCTCCTCCACGGTGTCCAGCAGCCGGTCCCGGGCGGCCGGGCTCAGGGTGTCGAAGCCGCCGCGCAAGGCGGGCAGCCGGGACAGGAACGCGGCGTCGTCCACCTCGACGACCCGGCGCAGCAACGGGTCCAGGGCGGCGACGCCGACGGTCAGGAGCGGGCCCGCCGCCGTCAGGACCCCGGTGAGGCGGGCGGTGAGGGCGGCCCGCGCATGGCTGTCCACCGCCGCGTCCACCCAGGAGGCGACGCGTACCCCGAAGGTCTCGGCCTGCTCATGGCCCGTGAGCACCCGGACCGCTCCGGCGGCCGCGGCGATCAACGGGGTGCCATCGGCGGCCAGCCGGGCGAGGGCGTCGGCAAGCCGGATGCCGCCCACCCGGTCGGCGCGCTGCGCCAGTTCGAGCAGCGCCCGGGCGTCCTCGGGCTCCTCGGAACCGGTCAGGCCGTCGACCTGGCGGACCGCCGCCGAGGTCAGGAGCTCCACCGTGTACGCGATGCGGGTGGAGAGGGGGGCCAGGGCGTCCGGGGATTCGGGTGGCGACGGGTCACGGGGCGCCGCCAGGCCGGGCAGGTGGCCTGCGGCTACGCGGTCCAGGAGGTCGAGCCCGGCGAGGAGTTCGGGGAGGGTCCCGCTCGCGGGGAGTACGGCCGCCAGCTCCGTCAGGCGCTCGTCGGCCAGGCCGGGGAGCCCGCACTCCACGGCCTCCGTGAGCCCGCGTACGACCTGCGCGGCCGTCGGGCCGCCCTCCGCACGTTCGGTCGCGTGCCGTCCGCGCAGCACACCCTCGGCCGCCTGGGCGGGCGTGACGCCGCGGGCTCCGGCCGCGGTGAGCATCGCGGCGGTGGCCGGGGTCCACCTCACCTGCCAGCGCGTGGTGAGCCCTTCCGAGCCCGCCGCGCCGGTCACCTCCTGCTCCTGCGCGTACGGAATGCCGCACACCGTCAGCCGGCGCAGCAGTAGCTCGCGTCGCCCGTCCAGAGCCGAGCGGGCCGGGTCGAGCCGGAGGTCACGCGGGCTCTTCTCGTGCGCGTCCGCCGGGCCGGGCAGGGACAGCGCCTCGGTCTCGGCCTCCACGGCGGGGCCGAGGCCGCTGCGCGGGGCGGCGGGCGCGGGGCGTCCGGTGCGGGTGCCGACGAGGACGCGTTCGAGCGCGTGGGCGACCGCGCGGCCCGTGCCGTACGTCTCGCCCCGGCCGAGCACCGTCTGCACGGCCTCCAGGAATTCGCCGCGGCCGGGAGCGGGCAGTTCGCGCAGCCGGGCCAGGTCCCCGGCGACCCGGACGACCTCCCGGCCGTCCGCCGGGCCGTAGGGGTGGCCCTGTTCGCGCAGGGCGACGCAGACGCGGACCGCGGTGCGGATCAGCGCCTCGTACAGGGCGTCCGGGTCTCCAGCGGCGTCCAGCACGGTGTGCTGCCACTCCGGGTCCCGGATACCGGCCGGATAGCCGGAGCGGGAGTCGAGCAGGGGGTAGGTGTACGGAATGAGAGAGACGGTGCAGGCTGCCGCACCCGACGCAGCCGCGCTGGGCTCACGCGCGGGGGCGTCGGGCACGTCCACGGGGACGTACGGAGTGCCGTCGGCGTTGGGCGCGTCCGCTCGGGTGCCCGGTGCGCTCGCGGCGGCATCGGGTGCTTCCGCAGGAGTGTTCGGCACGTTCGCTGCGGCGTTCGGCGCATCCGCAACGGCGTACGTTGCGCCCACAGGAGCATCGGAGGCGCCAGGCACGTCCGGGGCCGTCGCCGTCCCGGCGGTCGGTGTCAGCAGCGCCGGAGTGTGGAAGGCACCCACCACCACGGCGGGCCGCCGTCCGTTTGCCAGAGCCTTGGCGATGTGCTCGCGCATGCACGCCTCGCGCACCAGGTCCGTACCGTCCACGCCGTGCCGCGCCTCGGCCTCGTACCGCAGCGCCCAGCCCGTGAGCAGGGCCGCGCGGCGGAGCGCCTCCGGTGGGGAGCCGGGCGCCGGGGCCTCCACCAAGCGGTCCCACAGGTCGTCGCCGTCGCGGCCGGTGAGCCGGGACCGGAGTGCGGCGGACAACCCCTGTCCGACCTCGTGGACCTCTCCCGGTACGGGCGCGGGTGCGTCCGGGCCGCCCCGTGCCCAGGCCCGGTCGGCGAGCGGGAGATCGCAGGCCACGGCCGGGACCCCGTTCCGGGCCGCCCAGCGCAGAGCGACCAGTTCGGGCGAGAAGTCCGCGAACGGGTAGAAGGCGGGCCCCTGTTCGCCGACCGCACCGTCGGCAGGCACGGCGGCCAGTGCCACCGGGGCGCGGGTCTCCTCGTGGGCGAGCCAGCCCAGCCAGGGCTGGAACTCGGCGGGCAGTTCGACGAGCAGGACGTCGGGTGCTGCCGCGTCCAGCAGGGCCGGTACGGCGGCAGCGAGGGAGGGCGCGTGGTGGCGTACTCCGATCAGGAACGGCAGCCCGGGCCCGGCCGCCGCGAGCGCCGCCACCGCGTCCTCCGGGGTGGCGGGCCCGGCCGCGGGGACAGGCGGCGGGACAGCGGTCGGCGCCTCGGCGACCGGCCGCGTAGTCCCGCCGACGACCGCCTGCCTCTCAGCGGCGGGCGCCTGCCCCTTGGGGGTGGTCGCGCGCTTCTCCGCGGTGGCCGTCCGCTTCTCAGGGGTGGTGGCCCCCGTCTCGGGAGTGGTCGACTGGCTCATCCGTCAGTTCTCCAGCACCGCGCGCAGGTCCCACAGGGCACGCCAAGTGGCCGACCCCTGCTCGGCGCGCCGACGCACCGGGCCGTCCCAGTACCCCAGCAGCCGTGCCGCGTCGGCCGGGTCGTCCTTGCGGACGACGCCGAGCAGATGGCCGGGCAGGAGGGAGAGCACGTCGCGGTCGCCCGGGAAGTAGGCGGCGGCCAGGCCGAGAGAGCCCGCTACGGAGACCGCCTCCGCCGTACTCATCACCGTGGACGGCCGCTCCACCTCCCAGCCCTCCGTGGAGCGGCCCTCGCGCAGGTCCCGAAAGGCGGTGACCAGTGCCTCGAGGACCGCGTCGTCCACCTGGTAGGCGGCGCCCGCGCGTTCCACCGCGGCGCGCGACTGGCTGCGGACGAGCGCGGTCTCGGCGTCCACGTCGCCGATCGGGCCGACCGTCTCGAAGTTGAAGCGCCGCTTCAGTGCGGCGGACATCTCCGAAACGCCTCTGTCCCGCAGGTTGGCGGTGGCGATGAGGGTGAAGCCGGGAGCCGCGTGGACCTGGGCGCTCTCGCTGCCCGCGAGTTCGGGGACCGCGATCCGCCGCTCGGACAGCAGGGACACCAGGGCGTCCTGCACCTCCGGCAGACAGCGGGTGACCTCCTCGACGCGGGCGACCGCGCCCCGGGTCATGGCGGTGAGCACCGGCGAGGGCACGAGCGCCTCCTCGGTGGGGCCCTGGGCGAGCAGCAACGCGTAGTTCCAGCCGTACTTGAGCTGGTCCTCGGTGGTGCCGGCGGTGCCCTGCACGGTGAGCGCGCTGGTACCGCAGACGGCCGCCGACAACAGCTCGGAGAGCATCGACTTGGCGGTGCCGGGTTCGCCCACGAGGAGCAGTCCGCGCTCGCCGGCGAGGGTGACCACGCACCTTTCGACCAAGGCGCGTTCGCCGACGAACTTCTGCTCGATCACCAGGCGGCTCGGCACTCCTTCGTCTGGCCGGACGCCCTTCGGCAGGCCCAGCGCCTCCCCCGCGCTGCCCGTCACGAAGGTGACGACGGCACGCGGCGTGAGCCGCCAGCCGGGTGGGCGGGGGCCGGTGTCGTGGGCGGCGAGGAAGGCGAGCTCGGTGGCGTAGCGGTCCTCGGGCGGGGTGACCTGGCGGTGCTCCCGGCCGGGCGCCGCCGCCTGGTCCGGGACGCCGGTCGCGGTGGTGCGGTTCATGGCGCTGCTGCTGGTCGTGGTGGTGTCGCTCGTCATCGGCGGCGGCCCTTCCGGGGTGCGCGGGTGTCCAGTTCTTCGAAGGCGGGGGCGTCGCCGCCGCGAACCCGTGCCCAGGCGGCTGCGAACAGCGCGGGCACAGGGAGGTGGGGCACGGTGCGGACGCCGCCGGCCACCGGGTACAGGCCTTCCTTCCAGGCCTCCACCGGCAGCGCCGGCGCGTTCCGCTCCAGCCAGCCGCAGGGCAGGAACAGGGTGCGGCCGGCGCGGGAGCGCTTCGCCTCCAGGACGAGGTCGGTGGCGGCGAGCTCCGCCCTGGCCTTCTTGACGCGGGCCGGCTTCCACTCAGTCCAGCGGACGCAGTTGCGGTCGGTCGGGTCGGGCAAGGTCAGCAGCATCAGGTACAGCGCAGCGGCGTCCGCGCTGAGGCCGAGCGTCTCGGCGACCTCCTCCACCAGCTCCGGCACCGCGCGGTTCGGGTCCTGCGGTGGGTAGTGCGAGGGGCCGTCGGAGCCCGTGGACCCCTCGGAATCCGTAGACCCCCCGGAGCCCGCAAAGCCGCCGGAGACTGCAGATCCCTCGGAGCCCGGAAAGCCGTCCGAGCCCGTGAACCCCTCCGGCAGCCCCGCCGAGACCAGCGCCTCCGTCTCCTCGCCGAGCAGAGCGCGCAGGGCGAGGAGGTCGTTGGTGGCGTGCGGGGCGACCGTGCCCTCGATGAGGCCGAGGGCCGGGTCGTCCGGGCCCGTCAGGCCGGCCGGGCGGAGCAGCAGCTTCTCGTTGTTGCCGTGGCCGGGCGCGAGGAGCAGGGCTGTGCCGGCCCGGACCAGTCCGTCGGCGTCCGCCCCGCCGGATTCAGGGAGCCCGAGGGCTGCGCGGATCGGGACGCCGATCGGCTGGCCAGCCTCCGTCCAGTCCAGGCTGAGGTCCAGTACCAGGGCCGGGTCGGCAAGGCGGCTGCGCAGCGCCGCGAGCCCGGTGGGCAGGTGCGCCCGCAGAGGATGGCCGTACGGCAGGGTGTACGCGAGAGTGCGCAGCGCGGTCACGGCGGAGGCGACCGCACCGCGTGCGGCGACCCGGCGCAGGCCCGGGCGGCCGGTCCCGTCCGGGACGTCGACGCCGTGGGTGAGCCAGCTCCGGGAGCCCGCGTTGAGGATCAGGTCGACAGCGCCGGAGGTCGTGCCCGACAGGTCGAGGTCCAGCTCCTCGGGAACGCGGACCAGGGAGGCCAGGCGCTCCCGCCAGACCTCGGCGGCGGCCGGAACATCCGGGCCCGTGGTCCAGAGTTCGGCCGGGTCCACAGGCAGCAGCGCCCGCAGCAGCGCGCGCCGGTCGTCGCCGGGCAGGGCGTCCAGCCTGGCCTGGGCCGCTTCGAAGGCCCGGGTCTTGGCGCCGAGCAGCGCGAGCGCCTCGGCTCCGGGCTCCGCGACGACGGCCGACAGCAGGGCGACGGCCTGGAGCGGTCCGATCCCGGTTGCCGTGTGGAACGCCTCGGCGGCCTCCGGACGCCAGGGCGCGGGGCCCTGTTCCCGCACCGAGGCGGTGAGCCGGGTCAGCCGGTCGCGGACGATGCCCTGTCGGTGGACGTGCTCGCGGTCCAGGGTGAAGCCGGGTACGGGTCCGAAGGCGCCGGTCGGGTCGTGGTCCACGGCCAGCCAGCGGGCCGCGTCGTTCCGGGTGTTCCGGCCGCGCTCGGCGATGACCACCACCGTACGGGCGCCCTTGCGCAGCACCTGGCCCAGGCGGTGCACGGCCTCGTGGCGTCCCCGCTGCCCGGGCGTGTCGCCGTACGGCTCGATGAGCTCCACCTGCCGGACGGTGCCCGCCGGATCGGCCAGCGGGCCTGCGGCGAGGGTGTCGAGCAGCACCAGGAGACCGGCGCGGTGCTCGGCAGAAGTAGCCGGCGAGGCGGCCCGGTAGGCGAGTTCGGGCAGCTTGTCGAGGAGGGAGGGCCATGACAGCGAGCCGCCGGGCACGGTGTACTCGTCGCGCTGCCAGCCGTCGACGGACGGGAAGGGAACCTTGGACGGCACGGGCGGGCCGAACGCCGGTTCACCGCCGAGGACGTGGTTGACGGCGAGGATCTGCCGGAGGGTGGTCCACCGGCTGCCGCCTCCCCACCAGCCGCCGTAGATGCGCTCGGAGCCCCAGGCGGTGGCGTCCCGCAGGGTCGTGTCGTCGGCGTGCTCGGGCGCGTGGTCGAAGAACATGCCCTGGGTGCGCGCGGCGTTCCTGGGGGAGGCCGGCTGGGCGGGCTCGGGCGGTTCCAGGTACCCGAGGGCTGCGACGGCCCGGTCCACCGCGTTGCGGACGAAGGCCGTCACGCCGGCGAGGAGCCGTATGTCGGACACCTCGGGCAGGACCCGGGCGACGGCCTCCTGGCTCAGCTCACGCGACGAGGGGCCGGTGTACTCCTCGACGGCCCGGAACGCCTCCAGGTGCCGGGTGACCGCGGCGGCGACCTCCTTGATCAGCTCCTCCGCCCGGGAGTCGGTCATGGCCCGCAGGGCCGCGGAGCCGCGCTCGTCCCTCGGGCGCAGGGCGTGCCAGTAGGCGACGGGCGGCACATAAGGGGTGCCCGCCGCGTCGTTGCCGCCGGAGGAATCGGGAGTGACGGACCACAGGGTGCCGCCGGTGCCGTCGGTGTCCGCCGGATGGGCTTCCACGGAGCGGCGGTGCAGGGCCACGACGGGCCGCGCGCCGCCGGGCAGGACGAGGGCGCCGAGAGGGACCGGGGCGCAGTCGGCGCACAGCGGGTACGGCAGGGTCGCCGTGCGGCCGTCGGGCGTGCCGGCGACGATCCGGTGGCCGTCCGCCGGGGCGGCGGTGCCGGGCTCGGTGACCGTACGGCGGACCCAGCGGCCCAGGACCGTGCCGTCCGTGCCGAACGGGGAGGTCTCCAGGCCGGGCTGAAGGGGCAGCACCTGGCAGTGCTCGGTGAGCAGCCGGGTGCCGTCCTGGACGCCGGAGCGGAGGAAGGCGGGCAGGGAGGCGCGGCCGTGGGTGCCGGTGGCGGGGTCGTACTCCAGCCATACGCGCTGCCGGCCCTGGTGCCCGTCGCGCCAGTGACCGGTGCCGTCGCCGATGACGGCGCGCTGCGGCGGAAGGGAGGTGTCGCCGGCGTGCAGGGCCTTGCCGCCGGTGGCGCGGCCGCCGCCGGGCAGCGGCAGGCAGACCTCGCCGAAGGCGCCGGAGCCGCCCCAGCGCGGGATCTGCTCGCCGCCGACGGTGAACACCTCGGCCGGGCGGTGCGACCAGTAGCCGCGCTGCCTGCCGTCCTCCCACCAGATGACCAGCAACTCGCCGTCGACGTAACGGAAGGCGAGCGTCCGCCAGCGGTCGACGGCGACCGGCAGCCGCAGCGTGTGCCGCAGCAGGACGCCTTCGGGGCCGACGACGACGGCGCGTTCGAGCGTGTTGAGGATCAGCGCGGGCCAGGCGCCGGTGACGCCGACGCTCTCGGAGCGGTAGTGGCGGTTGCCCGCGGAGGCCGCGGCCGCTTCCGTGGCGAGTTCGGCATAGGTCTCGTCCAGGGCGGGCCAGCCCAGCTCGTCGAGGATGCCGGTACGCAGGGTGGCGGTGAGCAGAGGCACCACGTCGTGGGCCTTGAGGAGCCGCACCGCCTCCGGCGCGGCCTCGGCGACCACCGGGCGGAATCCGGAGAGCTTGTTCAGGGTGGACTGCAGTGCGGGGAATCCCCGCGCCGCCGTGTACTCCTCGGCGCGGGCGGTCAGCCACTCGCGCAGGACGCCGGAGAGCACCGGGTGCGCGGCCAGCCTGGCCATGCCGGCGTCGCTCAGCCGCTGGCCGCGTCCGCCGCCGAGCTCGCCGACGGTACGGCTCAACAGGGCGCGGAAGACGGGGCGTTGGGCGAGAGCGGCGAGGTCGCGTGCGCCGGGCACGGTGTCGGCCAGCCAGCGGCCGAGCGCGAAGCCCGGAGGCTGTGTGGCGCCCGGGTCCTCGTCGTCCGGCTCGGCCACGGGGATGCCGGAGGCCAGGCAGAGGTCGAGGATGTCCAGGTCGGCGGTGCGCTGCCAGCGGCCCTGGAACAGCTCGACCGGGCGTCCGTCGGCGCGCAGCCGGTCCGCCGCGCGGTCGACCAGGGCGAGGGTCTCCGGGCTGCGGTCCGCCGTGGCCGAGGCGCGTCTCCGGTGTGCCTCCCAGCGGCCGAGCCAGTCGGCCGGGGAGACGGACGGGACGCCATCGCCGGGGGTGCCGGAAGCGGCGGGGGCGCCGGGTGCACGGGAGGCGCCGGAAGCGCTGGGAGCCCTGGAAGTGCCTGCGGTATCGGAGGCGCCGGGAAGCGCGGTGAGCAGCTCCTCCGCGCCGGATTCGGCCAGCAGCGCGAGCCAGCCGCGCTCGCCGTCCGCGTTCCGGCCGGCGTTCTCGGTGAAGGTCTCCGGGAAGAAGCCGAGGAGCCGGGCGCGCACGGCCGGGTCGCGGTGGGCGAGGGCGACGACGGCGGGGCGGTAGGCCGTCCAGAACGAGGCGGGGGCGCGGACGACTCCCGGGGAGCCGATCAGGTCGGCCACCAGGTCGCGTTCGGCGCTCTCGCGGTCCAGCCCGGCGGCCTTGACCAGGGCTCGTACGTCCTGAGGCAGCGCGGCGTAAGGCGGCATGCCCGCGGCGCAGCGCTCGACCAGCAGACGACGGAACTGCGCCCAGGCGTCCGCCGGGGCGAGCCGGGCGACCAGGTCCCGCACATACTGCCGCAGCGCCTTGACGGTCAGCGCGCCGGCGAAGGCGAACTCCAGGAAGACGGCCCGCTGCCGGTCCTCGTCCACGACGAGGCCGTGGACCCGCTCGGCCTCACGGGCCTTGCCGAAGAAGGAGGCGGCGTAGGTGGTGTTCTCCGCCTGGAGGAAGAGGCGGGCGACCTGCTCGTAGTAGGTGGGAAGGAAGTGGGGCACGGCCCGGCCGAGCCGGGTGCCGAGGGCGTCGAATCCCTCCTTGGCGGCACCGGCGCGGGTCCTGGCCTGCCGGCCCAGCCGCTCGATGTCCTTGACCAGGGCCAAGGCGTGGTGCCCGTTGGCCGGGTCGTTGACCAGTGCCCAGGCGGGGAAGCCGAGCGTCTCACGGCGGACCTGGCCCACGACCGGCGCATCGGCGGTCCGGGCCAGCCCGAGGAACTCCAGCGCCAGGTCCTCCGCTTCGCCGAGCGTGCCGGGCACGAGGCGGACCACGGGGCGGTCGCCGAGGGCGGTGTGCGTGTAGGTACGGGCGGTCAGCGCGTCGGCGTCGTCCCGGTCGGTGGTGCCGGCCGGGAGGATGGCTCCCGCTTCCAACAGGGCCGCGGCGCGGGCCTCGGCGGCGGGGGTTTCGGCGGCACGGCCACGGGCCTGGGCGGGCAGCGCCGGCGCGCCCACCACCGCATCGGTGTCGGTGTTCACGTTGCTGTTCACGTCAGTGTTCGTCGTCGTGGTGCTCATGCCGCCCGCTCCTCGTCCGCCACGTCGCGACCGGCGTAGAGCGCCGCCGCCATGCGCATGCCTTCGGACCACGCGACGGGGCCGACCTCACCGGCCGTCAGCGCGCGCCCCGAGGGATCGGTCCAGCCCAAGGGGCCCGTCTCGGTGTCGTACGCGTCGTATCCGTCGTGTTCGCCGATCCAGATGCGGGCCTCGACGGTGACGCCGTCCTCGACGGCCGGGCAGACCGCGTATCCGCCGCGCGACCGGTAGCCGAGCTGGGTGACGCGGCCGTGCAGGAACCGCAGTTCCTTGAAGACACCGCCGGCGTAGGTGTCCACGGAGACGGTGTCCGCGGCGAGGCCCGGCGGCCGGCGCCACACCTCGCGGAACAGCTGCTCCACCTGCTGGTTCACCTCCAGCTCGACCGCGAACTCCCGCAGGTCGTCCAGGTCGTCGAGGAGGACCGGGTGCGGGACGCTCACCACGTCCGGGGTGATGCGGACGGTGTCGCCGTCCAGGTCGACGAGGCCGAGGCCGCGGTCGGGATCGACATCGCGCAGGAATCCGGCGACCCCGCCGTCCGCGCCGGTGACCACCACGTCCCGCAGGGCCGCCTGCCACGCCGGGTCGGGCCAGACCCGGGCGAGGACGGCGGTGGGGACGGGCAGCGAGCGCACCATCCACTGCTCGACGTCGGTCCGGCACCGGAGTTCGTGCCGCTCCAGCCACTCGGTGAGCTGCCGCAGCCCGACGACCGCCGGGTCTTCCTTCAGTTTCGCCGGTACGGACTTCAGCCGCCGGCCCTTCCCGTTGCGGCAGACCACCTTGCCTGCCTCCAGGGCGACTTCGTAGTCGCCCGCCGGTACCCACCCCATGCGCTGTTCTCCCCGTGTTCCGTACGACGCCGCCGGGCGGCGGCACGCTGATGAGACCCGACGACGGCAACGCACCGTGACGAGTGGAAGAGACTCTAGGCGCCCCCACTGACAATGAGGCCCGGGCCTGTCCTCTTTGCCGTGCGACAGGAGTACGGGAAGAGCGCCGGTGGGCCGCCCCAGCCCGCCCGAAGCTGCTCAACTCGCCTTTCGCGTAGCGGAATTTTTGAGTTCGAGCGGACAGCTGGCGACGGTGGTGGCCGCGCGCTGTCGACCGGGCCGTCGCGGTGGACTTCGCCGAGGCGGGCGGGATCGCGGGTGGCCTCTGCTCGCCGCGCGTACGCGCGAGGCACGACAGGAGACTGACGCGATGCGCTCGTGCCCGGCTGCTCGCCGCGCGAGGCACGGTGCTGAATCACTCGACGAGCGCGGCAGGAGGTAGCGGCGCGACCGGGGCTGCGTCCCGCCGAGAACGCAGCCCGGCTACTTCGTGAGGCGTCACGATGGACGGGAACGCGGTGTTGCGTTCGGTGCCGTGACGGGCCGACCGGCACGGCCGTCGTCGTCGCTCCGCATGTCCGGGCCGCGACCATCGGACTGTCCTCGGCACCTCCGCCACCCCCGGCATCTCAGCCGGGCTCGACGCCTCCGTCGGCCTCGGGCGGGAGCGGAGTCAGTTGGGCAGCCGTACAGTCCAGGTGCGGTTGCCCGCGGCGTGGTGGTTGACGCGAACAGCCTCCTCCGGGTTGTCCGCGTCGAAGGTGGCCGTAACGCGGTGCTCCATCTCGTCGCTCTCCCAGAACGGCTCTGCCTTGGTGAAGCGCCCGCCCAGCTTCTTGCGGACCTTCCAGCGGAACCGGACGGTGTAGTCGACCAGGAAGTAGCCGGCCGACATGCGTGTGCTGGTGGAGAAGCCGGGGTTGTCGACGAAGGTGATCCGGTTGGCCTCGTTGATGACGTTGCCGTCCTCGTCGTTGTACGGGGGGCGGAAGGGGCCGTCCACGACCCAGGCCCGGCTCGACTTCTTGGGGCGGTAGTTCACCGATGCGGGAACGATCTGGCGGCTCTCGTCGGAGACCTCCTGCCAGAAGTCGTACGCGTCCGCCGTGGGCGTCTGCATCCCGTCGGCTCGGCGCAGCGTCGCCGTCTGCGCGAATCCGATGTTGTTGTCGCCGTTCAGCGACTGCTCGTCGTCGCCCTCGTACCGGGAGTTGAAGACCAGGGTCGGATCGCCGATCTCTTCCTCGACCTTCTTCTCCTTGCCCTTCACCGACGGCGTCGCCCCGGCCTTGCCGCTGCGGGTGGTTCGGGTGGCCGCCCCTTCCTCGGTCTTGCGCAGGTTGGTCGGCGGGCTATCGCCCCGCTCGACGACCTCGTCCTGGGTGCGCTTGGTGCGCGTACTGGGAGCGGCGTGCGGCACCCGTGGCCCGGCTGCACCCTGCGTGATCATCCGCCCCAGCGCCGCGTTGCCCACCGAGCGCTGCATGGCCGTGGCCATGCCCGGGCCGACCGGTCGGAACTCCGGCGCGACGCGCCGGTCCCTGTCCGGATCCGTTGCGCGCGGGTTTGCCTTCGCCGCGGTCTCGGCCTCTTCCCGGTCCTTGCGCAATGGCACGGCGCACGCTCCCCGCATGTAGACGATCTGCCTACGGAACGGTACCGAGAGGGCCGTCGGCGCGGGAGAGACACAAGGCCACTGCCAGGGGCAGCGTGAATGCCCGCAGGGGACAACCGGGGCAACCACCCCTGCCTGCCGGAACCGAGCCTTCTGCCACGCCCTTCAGGCGAGGGGTGCGGGAGGTGCTTCGGGCGGAACGGCGGCACGCCCCGGCCGGTGGGGAGTGACAGCACCATGGCGAGTCCGCCTCCAAGGGTGTCCTCAGCCGTGAGGGTGGCCCGGATCGCCTCGGTGAAGCCGCGCGCGACAGCCGGACCGAATCCGACTCCCGCACCCCGTGGGGCGCCGCGGAGGCGCTGGAAGGGTTCGAAGATGTGTTCCTTCTCCGCGTCGGGTACGCCGGGGCCGCAGTCGACGACCCGGAGTTCGACCCGGTCGTGCAGGCTGCTGGCGGAGGCGAGGACGGGGATGTCCGCCGGGCTGTACTCGACGGCGTTCTCGACGATGTTGGCCTCGATGCGTTCCAGCAGGCCGCGGTCGACGGCGACCATCGGAAGGGTTTCCGGGATGTCCAGCTCCACGCTGCTTTCGGGGATGCCGCCCAGAGCCATGGGGACCACTTCGTCCAGGTCCGTCTCCCTGATCAGCGGTACGACGGTGCCCGTGTTGCGGCGGGACATGTCCAGGAGGTTGCCGATCAGCGCGGAGAGGCGATCGGCCCCGTCCTCGATTCCGTCGAGCAGGGCCTCGCGGTCGGTCTCCGACCAGTCGACGTCGTGCGAGCGCTGGGAGGTGACCGATGCCTTGATCCCGGCCAGAGCGTGCGGAGGTCGTGGCTGACGGCGGCGAGCAGGGCGGTGCGGAGGCGGTCGCTCTCGGCTGGTTCGCGCGCCTCCTCGGCTTGGTCGACCAGCCGCCGCTCCAGGGCCACGACTGCCTGAGCGGCGAAGCCCTGAGGGCCCGCCGGTTCTCGGCGGGCAGGGTCCGGCCACTCGGGACCAGGGCCGGATTCTCCCCGACGGGTATGTCGACGTCGGCGTCCGCGGGACGGTCGACGGGCCGGGCACGGACTGCCGCCGTGCAGGTCCCCGTTCCTTGGACGAGGCCGATGTCAGCCCGTCGCGGGCGGCGATGTAGACGGCGGGACCTCGCCGCCCGCCCCCTTCTCCGCGAGGCGTGCGGCGCGGCGGATGAGGGTGTGGCCCTCGGGACCACCGGTCAGCCCGACGACGATGCGTTCGTGCGCCTGCCAGGTGGTGCATGCCGTGCTCACCCCAGTTACTGCTGGAGGTACTCGTCGGCCCGGTCCGCGGTCCACAACAGCGCCAGCTCCCGCAGAGCGGTCAGATTCCCCGGCCGGAAGTAGTTGGACAACGCGGCGTCCATGCACGCCGGAGCGGTCCTGGTCGAAGCCGCCCGCTCGTGCGACGATCTCCTGGTGGTGGGTACAGGCCCACGAGGCGGATGGCTGTCCCGGATACGGCCGTCAGTGACCCGCTACTGCGCGACCCACGCGACCTGCCCCGTCCTCACGGTCGCCCGAACCCGCTCGAAGCCGAACTGGCCGCGGTACACCTGGCTTCTGCGACCCCGGAGGGCAGGAACGACGAGCGCTTCGAGGTTTCTGGCGTCGGCGTCTCCGAGGAGCAGGCGAGGTGGTGTCCCACAGAGTCGTGGACGGGCTCCTGAAGAGCTGTGTTCCGGCATTTCTGGCCCGCAGATCAGCGAAAAAGATCAAGGGCCGCTTTCGGATCACTCCGAAACCGGCCCTGAACCACGACTCTCACGAGTCGGGACGACAGGATTTGAACCTGCGACCCCTTGACCCCCAGTCAAGTGCGCTACCAAGCTGCGCCACGTCCCGATGCCCGCCTGACCTGGGGTTTCCCCTGGCCGAACGCGCATGAGAACAATACCGCACTTGCCCAGGTGGTCACGAACCCGTTTCCCACTTGACCTCAACCTTGGTTGAGGGTGAACGCTCGGTGGCATGACGAACACGACCGTCGCTCCTGTCCGCGGCCTCCACGACTTCCCCGACCTCAACCGCCTGATCACCCTGATGGCCGGCGCCGAGAAGCACGCTCCCGCCGCGCACTCAACGTCGGACGCGCTCTGGGTGCTCTACAACAGGGTGCTGCGCGTGACGCCCACCACCGTCGACGACCCAGGGCGGGACCG
This sequence comes from Streptomyces sp. NPDC006174, assembly GCF_040614075.1. Taxonomy (NCBI): domain Bacteria; kingdom Bacillati; phylum Actinomycetota; class Actinomycetes; order Kitasatosporales; family Streptomycetaceae; genus Streptomyces; species Streptomyces sp. NPDC006174. The sequence continues at coordinate 41,327 of NZ_JBEXTJ010000015.1, forward strand.
CTTCCTCCTCTCCAAGGGGCACGGGCCCATGGCGTACTACGCCGTTCTGGCGGCTCACGGCTTCTTCGACGAGGAGGTGCTGCGCGGCTTCGGAACGTACGCATCGCCGCTCGGCCACCATCCGGACCGGCTGCTCGTCCCGGGCGCGGAGATCGGCAGCGGCTCGCTGGGGCACGGCCTGCCGCTGGCCGTCGGGACCGTCCTCGGGCTGCGGGCCCAGGGGCTCACCGATCCGCGGGTCTGGGTGCTCGTCGGCGATGCCGAGCTGGACGAGGGCAGCAACCACGAGGCCATCGCCCACGCCGGTCCGGCCGGGCTGGAGCAGCTGCACACGCTGGTGATCGACAACGCCTCCGCCACCCACGGCTGGCCCGGTGGCATCGCCTCCCGGTTCGAGGCCGCCGGATGGTCGGCGGCGACGGTGGACGGCCGCGACCACGAAGCCCTGTACGCGGCGTTCACCGCACCCCACCCCGGCCGGCCCCGGGCCGTGGTCGCCCGGGTCGAGCCCAAGAGCTGACCCCACACCCGTACACCTTGCTCAGGCCGGTCCGTGACCGGCGCATCCTCCGGAGGACCCCTTCATGGACACCATGCGTGACCGCTTCATCGCCACCACCTCACAGCTCCTGGACGAGGAGGCGCGGCTGGCCGTCGTGCTCGCCGACATCAGCGCCGACGGCTTCGCCCCGGCCCGGCGGGCCCATCCGGACCGGGTGATCAACGTCGGGATCAGGGAGCAGCTGCTGATCGGAGCCGGTGCGGGGATGGCGCTGACCGGGATGCGGCCGATCGTGCACACCTTCGCCAGCTTCCTGGTGGAGCGGCCGTTCGAGCAGGTCAAGCTGGACTTCGGCCACCAGGGAGTGGGCGGGATCCTGGTCAGCGCCGGAGGCTCGTACGACTGGCCCGCCGGCGGCTTCACCCATATGGCGCCGGGTGACGTGGCGCTGCTGGACACGTTGGAGGGCTGGACCGTCCATGTGCCGGGCCACCCGGACGAGGCCGAGGCGCTGCTGCGGGAGGCGGTGGACGGCGATGACCGCGTGTACGTACGCCTCTCCCTCCAGGCGAACCGGACAGCGCGGCCGGTCGGCGGCTCCGCCGGGTTCTCCGTCGTACGCGAAGGGCGGCGCGGGACCGTCGTGGCGGTCGGCCCGATGCTCGACAACGTCCTCGCGGCGACCGAGCGGCTGGACGTGAGCGTGCTGTACGCGACGACCGTGCGGCCGTTCGACACGGCGGGGCTGCGTCGTGCCGTCGGGGCGGGCCTGGACTCCGTTGCGGGTGCGAGCCCGGGCGCCGATGTGGTGATCGTGGAGCCCTACCTGGCCGGCACCTCGACGGCCGCGGCGAACGAGGCGCTCATGGAGCTGCCCCACCGCGTCCTCGGCCTCGGTGTGGGCCGCGCCGAGCTGCGCCGGTACGGGCAGATGGACGAGCACCTGGCGGCACACGGGCTCGACGCGCGCGGCCTGCGCGAGCGGCTCACCGGGTTTCTGCGGGCCTGAGGCAGGCGGCCACCGGTTAGCCGCAGGAACGGCAGAACCAACCTCTCACCCCTCCCCCGACTCCCCCGGCTCCTCCAGCTCCGGATGCGCGGCCAGCAGTCGGCGCGGAGCGACCTGGCGCCAGGCGTCGGCGAGGATGGCGGCGAGCTCCTCGGCGTCCTCCAGCGCGGCCAGCCGGACCCGTAGCCAGGCGTAGTGATACAGCGAGAGCGCGGCCGAGCGCACATCGGCGGCGGTGAGAGGAGTGGTGGCGCTGTTGCTCCTGGGTTTCCTGGCCGTCATCCCGCATCTCCGATCGGATGAGCCCGGCGGCCGTTGCCGGGATTCGACCGTAACGCCCGGGACTGACATCCACCCCCGCACCGGCACCCACCCGCGACCGGCACCCGTCGCCCGGCCACCCCCGGCCATCCCGCTTCACACCCGAACCGGCAGGCGCCGCAGACCCATTGACCCGTCGAAGCCATGAACCTACCCTGAACGGCGTACTTCAGAAAGCGCTTTCTACACCCCACAGTCGGCATCTACCGCACAGGGAGCGCCCCATGAGACGCCGTTCGTCACGCCGGGCCGGCCGCGTCGGCCGTTCACCCGGTGGCCCATCCCCCCTCATCGCCCTCACCTCGCTCCTGGCCCTCGTCCTCGCCCTGCTGGCGGCGGTGCCACCGCAAGCGCAGGCCGCTCCGTACCGGGTGCTCGTCTACTCCGAGGTCACCAACTTCACCCATGACTCCATTCCCGCCGGGATCGAGGCGGTGAAGAAGCTCGGGGCCGAGCACGGCTTCGAGGTGGAGGCCACCGAGGACTCCGCCGTCTTCAACGACGCCGATCTCGGCCGCTTCCAGGCCGTCGTCTTCAACAACACCAACTCCACACCGGAGAAAGGCGACTTGCTGACCGCCGGCGAACGGACCGCGCTCCAGCGGTTCATCCGAGCGGGCGGCGGCTGGGTGGGCGTGCACGCCGCGTCCGCCAGTGAACGGGACTGGGACTGGTACGAGGGTCTGGTCGGCGCGATCTTCGACCAGCACCCGGAGGTGCAGACGGGCCGGGTCAAGGTGCTGGACCGCACCCACCCGTCCACGGAGCATCTGCCGGACCTCTGGGAGCGGACGGAGGAGTGGTACAACTGGCGCACCAATCCGACCTCCAAGGTGCACACGCTCGCGCAGATCAAGGTGCGGGACGGGGTCACCGGACTCGACGAGGGCGTGGACCACCCGTTCTCCTGGTGCCAGAACTACGACGGCGGGCGCTCCTGGTTCACCGCGGGCGGACATGACAAGGCGGCCTTCCAGGAGGAGGCCTTCGTCCAGCATCTGCTAGGCGGCATCCAGTGGGCGGCGGGCGCGGCGGAGGGCGACTGCACCGCGACGCGCACCGGTTCGTTCCAGCGTACGGCACTCGCGACGAGCGACCTGGCCGACCCGTTCGAGCTGGCGATCGCTCCGGACCGCCGGGTGTTCTTCGCCCAGCGGACCGGGAAGCTGAAGGTGATCGACCAGGAGACGATGAAGGTGTCGACCGCGCTGGACTTCGCGTACACGCCGGAGATGACCAGCCAGTCCGACGGACTGCTCGGCCTGACCCTTGATCCCGGGTTCGCGGAGAACAACTGGCTCTATCTGCTCTACTCCGACAAGGTCGAGAAGCGGCTGAACCTGTCGCGTTTCACCGTGGACGGCAACATCGTGGATCCGGCTTCCGAGAAGCGGCTGTTGACCGTTCCGACGCTGCGCGGCGAGGGCCGGGCCAACTCGCACATGGCCGGTTCGCTCGCCTTCGACAAGGACGGCAACCTGTACGCGGCGACCGGCGACAACACCGACCCGTTCGCCTCCGACGGCTTCACGCCGATCGACGAGGGCGAGGGCCGGCGCGCCTGGGACGCGCAGATGACCGCGGGCAGTACGAACGACCTGCGCGGCAAGATCCTGCGGATCACACCGCAGGACGACGGGACGTACACCGTTCCGGAGGGCAACCTCTTCGCGCCGGGTACGGAGAAGACCCTGCCCGAGATCTACGCGATGGGCATGCGCAACCCGTTCCGCATCACCACCGACCCCGTCAGCGGCGCCCTGATGGTCGCGGACTACGGTCCCGACGCACGGGCGGCGGTGGCGGACCGAGGACCCGAGGGGACCGTGGAGTACACCCGTATCACCGGGGCGGGGAACTTCGGATGGCCGTACTGCATCGGGAACAACACCCCTTTCAACGACTACGACTTCGCGGCGAAGAAGTCCGGACCGAAGTTCGACTGTGCGGCACCGGTCAACGACTCGCCGAACAACACCGGCCTGCGTGAACTGCCGTCCGCCCAGCCCGCGACAGTCTGGTACGCGTACTCCGCGTCGGCGGAGTTCCCGGAGGTCGGCACCGGAGGCGGCGGTCCGATGGGCGGTCCGGTCTACGACTACGACCCGGACAACACCTACCGGACGAAGTTCCCCGCGTACTTCGAAGGCAAGGCGTTCAACTACGAGTTGACCCGCCGGTGGTTCAAGACGTTCTCGTTCCAAAGCGAGGACCAGACCTTCACCGATCCGCGCTTCGACCCGGTGAAGGCGGGTGACCTCCACTCCGTCAACGGCATCTTCGAGGACATGGAGTGGAACCAGCCCTTCGACGCGGACTTCGGTCCTGACGGGGCGCTGTACGTCATCGACTTCGGACTCGGCAGCGGCACCGGACGCGGCGGCAGCAACGAAGGTGCGGGCATCTACCGGATCGATTACGTAGGTGACGGCCGGCTGCCCGACGCCAAGCTCTCCGTCGACCGGGACAGCGGTCCGGCGCCGCTGACGGTGGAGTTCTCCAGCGAGGGATCCGGGCTGCCGGGCGACCAACCGGTCACCTATGCCTGGGACTTCGACGGAGACGGCACCACCGACTCGACCGAGGCCAACCCCTCCCACACCTACACCACCAAGGGACTGCACACGGCCAAGCTCACCGTCACCGGACCCGACGAGCTGACGGCTCTGGCGGTGCAGGACATCACCGTCGGCAACACCCGGCCCGAGGTCACCATCCAACAGCCGCCGGACGGCGGGATGTTCAGCTTCGGTGACACCATCCCCTTCACGGTGGAGGTGACCGACGAGGAGGACGGACAGAGTGGTCCGATCGACTGCTCGCGGGTCGTGGTGCAGTCGCAGCTCGGCCATGACACCCATTTGCATCCGCTGGACAACTACACCGGCTGCACGGGCGAGATCGTCACGGACGCCGGTGACAGCCACGGCCCGGGACAGAACCTCTACTACGGGATCACCGCCCAGTACGAGGACAAGGGCGCACCGGAAGCTCCCGCGCTGACCGGCTCCACCTCGCTGACCCTGCACACCTCTCACCGCGAGGCCGAGCACTTCATCGCGACCGGCGGCCGCAACGGCGGTGCGGAAGTGGGGAGTCGGGCCGACGCGTCCGGCGGGAAGCGGCTCATCGAGATCGAGGACGGTGACTGGGTCACCTTCGATCCGGTGAATCTGAAGGGTGTCGAATCCGTGACGGTCGGCGCGTCGTCGGGTGGGCTCGGCGGCACGGTGGAGTTCCGATCCGGTTCGCCGACAGGCGAGTTGCTCGGTTCGGTGACCGTGCCGAGCACCGGCGGCTGGGAGAAGCTGATCTCGCCGACGACGGAGCTCAAGGACCCGGGCTCCACGACCACGCTGTACGCCGTCTTCACCAACCCGGAGTGGAGCAGCGGCAAGGCCGACCTCCTCTCTCTCGACTGGCTGCACTTCAACGGGCCGGGCGTGGAGAAGGCCGGTGGCACGGAGGTGGCGGTCACGGCCGAACCGGCTTCCGGCACAGCACCGTTGACCGTCGCGCTGAGCAGCACGGTCGAGCCGGCGGGGGGCCGGACGATCGCCTCGTACCACTGGGACTTCGGCGACAGCGTGAAGCCGACCGGACCCGAAGGCGCGACGGCGTCGCACCGCTACGACCGCAAGGGCGCCTACACCGCGCATCTGACGGTCACCGACGACAAGGGCGACACGACCACCGGTGCCGTGCGCATCGACGTGAAGTGAGGAGCGGAGAGCGCGTGAACAGCACACGAAGAGCCTTTCTCCGTACGGGAATCGGTACGGCACTCGCTACGGCCGCCGTCGTCGGCACCGGCATCGGCGCGGCACCGGCCTCGGCGGCCGGACGGCGGCGAGGCTGCCGGCGCATCCCGCCGTCCGGGATCGGGATGCACCTGTACACGATGCGTACACCGCTCGCGGCGGACTTCGCGGGGACGCTGGAGCAGCTCGCCGAGATCGGATACGCGACGGTCGGGGTCAGCGGACGGCACGGCAACTCTCCGGCCGCGATACGGCAGATGCTGGACCGGGTGCGACTGAAGGCCGTCCTGGAACACGTCGGCTACGACATCGTGACCGGCACCGGACTGCCGCAGGCGCTGGAGGACGTCCATACGCTCGGCGGCCGGTGGATCGTGGTGCCGAGCCTGCCGGGTTCGCTGCACTCACCGGCCGGATACCGGGAGGTGGCAAGGCAGTTCAACCGGGCGGGGCTCGCCGCCCGGGAGTCCGGACTGAAGCTGCTCTACCACAACCACGGTGGCGACCATGAGGTGGTGGACGGAGTCAGCCTGTACGACATCCTGCTCGACGAGACCGATCCGGAGCTGGTCGGGTTCGAGCTGGATGTGTACTGGGCGGCCAAGGGCGGCTCCTCCGCACCCGGCGAGCTGTTCGTCCGACACCCCGGCCGGTTCCCGGCGCTTCATGTGAAGGACATGGCGCCGAACGGGGACTTCGCGGACGTAGGGGCGGGCGTGCTGGACTTCCCGGAGATGTTCGACACCGCGCGGCAGGGCGGGGTGCGGCAGTGGTTGGTGGAGCATGACGCACCGGCCGACCCGTTCGCCTCGGCACGGGCCAGCTTCCGGTATCTGTCGGGGCTGCGCTACTGACGGCCGCCGAGCGGCGGTGGGTCTGCGCTTTGACCGGCCGCCGAGCCGGCGGTACGTGTCGTCCGGTCCCGGGTGTGCGGTTCCGCGCCCGGGGCCGGGGCGCGTTCAGCGCTGTGAGGCGGCGAGCAGCTCTCCGTACCAGGCGAGGGTGGCGTCGATGGACGCCTCCAGCGGGGTCGGAGTGAGCCCGAAGGCCTTCTCGATGGCCGAGGAGTCGACTATCTGGGGTTCGGTGTGCTGGTAGAACATCTCGGCGTACTCCGCCATGAAGGTTTCGTCGAAAGGCCCGAAGGGGCGGGGCTCGGGGATCACGGTCAGCTCCAGCGGGCGGCCGGTGCGCTCCTCGACGAGCGCGAGGATCTGGCGGGTGGTGCGCGCGGGAGCGGTGGGCAGGTGCCAGACCCGACCACCACCCTCCGAGCGCTCCCCGAGGGTGGCGAGTCCGGCGGCGACATCCGCGATGTACGTGTAGCTGTGCGGCAGGTCGATGTCGCCGAGGACCGGCACCGGCTGCCCGGTGAGAGCGGCCGGAAAGACGGCGCCGCCGAGCGTGGAGTTGAGGACTCCGGGGCCCACGAAGTCGGCGGAGCGCCCGAGGACGACGGGCAGTCGGCCTTCGCGGTGGGCGGCGAGGTAGCGGGCGTCCAGCTCGGCGCGCATACGGCCCTTGCGGGTGGTGGCGTTCCACGGGGAGTCCTCGGTCATGACCGCGCCGCGCGTTTCGCCGTACGGGTAGAGCGTGTCCAGGACGACGAGCCGGGCGCCTTCCTGCTCGGCCGCGTCGAGGACCGCCTCCTGGATCTTCGGCATGACCTCCACCTGGAGGTGGTAGCCGACGTTGACGCAGTGGTACACGACGACGGCTCCGGCCACGGCCGCGCGGGCCCCTTCGGTGGTGGCGACATCGGCGGCGTACCGCTCGACCCCTTGGATCGCCGGGCCGCCGCCCGACCGGTCGACGAGCCGGACCGGATGGCCGCGGCGGACCAGCTCCGTGGCGAGTGCCGTGCCGGCGGGTCCGGAGCCGAGGACGGTGTGCAGAGCGAGTGCGGTGGTCATGGTGTGCTCCTTCGAGATGGGTCCGTGTCCGTTCGGGCCGCACTGCCGGCACGCCGCCAGAACGACTCATCACTTCTGTTAGAGACCATAACTTTCGCGACAGCTCTTATCAATAGCACTTGTTAGACTCTGTAACAGGAGCGAGCTCGGCCGGTGAGAGGGGACCGTGATGGAACGGACCCGACAGGGACCACGCTCCCGGTACCGGGAGCAGACCCGCGCGGAGATCAAGGACCTGGCGCTGCGGCAGCTCGCGGAAGGCGGCGGCACCTCCCTCGCTCTGACCCGGATCGCCAAGGAGATGGGCCTCTCAGGACCGGCCCTCTACCGCTATTTCGCCGGCCGGGACGACCTGCTCAACGCTCTGATCCGGGACGCGTACGACGACGCCGCTGCCGCGATGGCTCGGGCGGCGGCCCGCTCGGCGAAGGGTTCCCGGGGCGTCCGCGCGCGGCTGCACGACCTGGCCGAGGCATACCGCGCCTGGGCCGTCGCCCAGCCTCACCGGTATCTGCTGATCCAGGGCGACCCGGTGCCCGGCTATGTGGCCCCAGCCGACACGCTGGAACGGGCCCGCGCGGTGCTGGGGCCCTTCCTGCCGCACTTCGCCACCGGAAACCCCGGCCCGGCGGTGGCCGCCACGGTGGCGGAGATGACCGCCTGGCTCGCGGCGGACGCGACGGTCGGGGCGTGGGTGGGCCGGTACGCCCCGGAGGTGGACGCCGCTCCTGACGCGGGAGCTGGAGAGGCCCCGGGCACAGCGGCCGGAGAGGCCCGGGCCGCGTCGGCGCTGGCGGGTGCGGTGCTGGCCTGGACCCAGTTGCACGGCTCGGTGAGCCTGGAGCTGGCCGGCCAGTTCGCCGGGATGGCACACCGGGGCAGCACGCTGCTGGGCGCCCACATGGATCTGCTGGCAGACGCGTTCGGGCTGGAGTGAGGGTGGGGCCGGGAGGCCGAGCCCGCCCCCGTACGACAGCGGCTCCTCAGTCCTGCCCGGACACCGCACCGAGCAGGTCGCGGATGTGGGCCGCGGCCGCGCGGAACTCCGGGCGGCCCAGCGTCTCGCTGTAGTCGCGCTCGGCCGGCAGCCCCACCTCGATGATCTCCGTGATGGTGCCGGGCCGCGGGCTCATCACCACCACACGGTCGGCCAGATAGACGGCCTCCGAGATCGAGTGCGTGACCAGGAGCACCGTGGTGCCGGTGGACCGCCAGATCCGGTTCAGCTCGGTGTTCATCTGCTCGCGGGTCAAGGCGTCGAGCGCGCCGAACGGCTCGTCCATCAGCAGGACCGGCGGCTCGTGGAGCAACGCCCGGCAGAGCGCGACCCGTTGCTGCATTCCGCCGGAGAGTTCGTGCGGGTAGGCGTCCTCGAATCCGGTCAGGCCGGTCATCCGGATCAGCTCGTCCGCCCGTCCGCGCGCCTGGGCCGCCGGCATCCGGCGGATCTCGGCCTGGAGCAGGATGTTGCGCAGCGCGGAGCGCCACTCCAGCAGGGCCGCGCGCTGGAAGACGTAACCGATGTCGTGGCGTGGTCCGTCGACCCGTTCGCCGCCGAGCAGCACCTCGCCCGAGGAGGCGTTGAGCAGTCCCGCGACCAGCTTGAGGAGCGTGGACTTGCCGCAGCCGGACGGGCCCACGATGGCGACGAACTCACCCGGCGCCACGTCCAGCGAGACCTCGTTCAACGCTGTGACATCACGCTTCTTGCTGCGGAACCGTACAGCCACATCCGCCAGTTGGACCGCAGCCGCACCAACCCCTTTGACCGGCATACGCGCTGTCGCCGTCGCTCGCTCCTTCGGCATCGTCATCCCTTCAACGCCGTCTTCGTGTCCCAGTAGTCGCCGACGGCCTTCGGTGAGGCGACCATCCCCGCCTCGGCGAACACGTCGATGGTCTGCTGCCAGTCGGCCTCGGTGTTGACGCCGGGCGCCTTGCCCTCGGTCGCCTCCGTGTGCAGCAGGGTGAGCGTCGTGGCGAACTGCTCCGACAGGACGGCTTTTGGCGGCAGTTGCTCGGACGCGCCTTCCATAGCGGCCACCGCCGGCCCCGGCTCCTTCGCCGCCTCCGCCCACGCCTCGCTGACCGCCCGCACCATGCGCCGGGCCAACTCCGGCTTCGCGGCGAGGATCTTCTGACCGGCGAGGAGCCCGTTGGAGTAGAAGTTCAGGCCGTGCTCGGAGAACCGGAGGTACGAGACCGGCTTCTTCGCCTTGTCCTGCATGGTGGGGCCCTGGTCACTGGCGTAACCGAGCAGCCCGTCGGTCTTGCCCGAGATCACGGCGGCGATCTTGCCCGCCGGGTCGGTGTTCTGGACCTTGACGTCCGACGCGCCGATGCCGTTCTTCTTCAGGAAGATCGGAAAGGTCTTGGAGAGCGCGTCCCCGGCCGTGCCGGCGATCGTGCGGCCCTTCAGATCGGCGGGCGCGGCGATGCCCTTCGCGTCGAAGGACTGCACGGAGGCGGGCGTGGTCTGGAGGAACACACCGAGGCTCTTGACCTTGACGCCCTGGTCCACTCCCGCGAGCAGCGCAGGCGTGTCCGCCCAGCCGAAGTCCGTCTGTCCGGCGGCAGTTGCCTGCACGGTCTTCTGCGAGCCCTGGCCCGCCCGGACGTCCAGGTCGATGCCGTGCTTCTCGAAGATCTTCTGCTGCTTTCCGTAGTAGAACGGAGCGTGTTCGCCGTACGGATACCAGTTGAGCGTCAGCGTGACCCGGTCCAGCTTCTTGCCGGAGTCGCTCGTGGTGGTCGACGCGTCGTTGCCGCCGCAGGCGGTCGCCACCAGGACGAGGGGTACGGCACCGATCAGGAGTCTGCGCGCGTGCATGGGCTGGCCCTTCTCGCAACGGGACGGTGACTTCCGGGACTTCAGTACGTGGTGGTGGCCGAGGTCTCCCGGCGGCTCGCGTGCCACGGCAGCAGCAGCTTCTCGGCGATCTCCACGAGGACGAAGAGGACGACGCCGATCAGCGACATCACCAGCAGCCCCGCGAAGAGCATCGGAGTGTCGAGGTTGCCGTTGGCCTGGAGGATGACATAGCCGAGGCCCTCGTCGGCGCCGACGAACTCACCGACCACAGCGCCGGTCACCGCGAGCGTGACGGCGACCTTGAGGCCCGAGAACAGGTGCGGCAGCGAGGCCGGGAAGCGGATTTTCAGGAAGGTCTGCCACGGCTTCGCTCCCATCGTGGCGGAGAGTTGGAGCATCTCCGGGTCGACGGCCTTGAGGCCGGTGACCATCGAGATCACCACCGGGAAGAAGGCGATGAGCACGGCGATGAGGATCTTGGGAGCGATGCCGAAACCGAGCCACACCACGAAGAGCGGCGCGATGGCGATCTTCGGCACGACCTGGGCGAAGAGGAGGATCGGGTAGAGCGTGCGCTCGACGGTGGAGGAGTACACCATCACCACCGCCGCGAGCACACCGACGGCGACCGCGATGACGAAGCCGAGGAGCGTCTCGTACGTCGTCACCCAGCTGTGCTGCCAGAGGTAACCCGCCTTGCCCGTAAGGACGTCGAGGGTCGCGCCGGGCGAAGGTACGAGATAGGGCTCGACCAGTTCGGCCGCCGCGATCACCCACCAGAGCGCGAAGCAGACGAGCAGCAGCGCGACCGGCCGCCAGCTCCTCTCCGCCGCCCGGGCCAGCCGCTCCCCCGCCGTGGGACCGGCCCGGTGGGCGACTCCCGCCACCTCGGCGGGCCTTTCGGCCAACGCGCTCTCACTCACGGTGAACTCCCTGCAAGCCGGGGGCAGTTGTGACGAGCTGTGCCTTGCTGCGATGCTGGTGGTGAGGGACTGAAGGCGCTTTCAGAAAGCGCTTTCTGATAAGGTGCCGCCACGCTAATGACTGTGCGCGCACACGGTCAATAGGTCGTCCCGAAGTTTCGGGGCCCAGCCACCACCGCACCCCTGGGGGTCGAGTTGAGTGAACGGGAAACACCTCTCCACCCCGATACGCGCCGCCGCGTCCCGGCTCCTCACGTCACGCTCGACGCCGTGGCCCGCGAGGCCGGCGTGTCGCCGGCCACCGCCTCCCGCGCACTGAACGGCACCACCCGGGTCCGCGACGATCTGCGCACCCGCGTCCGTGCCGCCGCCGATCGCCTCGGCTACATCCCCAACGCCCACGCCCAGGCCCTGGCCAGCACCGAGGGCAGCCGTACGGTCGGGCTGATCTGCCACGACGTCGGCGATCCGTACTTCGCGGGCATCGCCGGCGGCGTGATGCGGGCGGCGGCGCAGCAGGACCTGCTGGTGATGCTCGCCTCCACCTTCCGCGAGCCGGCCCGGGAGATCGCGTACGTCTCGATGCTGCGGGCCCAGCGGGCGCGGGCCATCCTGCTGATCGGCTCCGGCTTCCAGGACCGGGCCTGGGAGCGGGCGATGGACGCGGAGCTGGATCCGTACGTGCGCGCCGGCGGCCGGGTGGCGGTGGTCAGCCGGCACCGGTCGCTGTGGGTGGACACCGTGCGGCCGGAGAACCGGGCCGGGGCGGCGGGGCTCGCGAAGGCGCTGGTGGCGCTCGGGCACCGGGAGTTCGCCGTGCTGACCGGTCTGCCCGAACTGACCACGGTGGCCGACCGGTTGGCCGGGTTCCGCGAGGGGCTCGCCGATGCGGGCATCCGGCTGGAGCGGGTGGTGCGGGAGGCGTTCACCCGGGAGGGCGGACATCTTGCGGCACGGCGACTGCTGGCGTCCGGCGGTCCCCGGCCGACCTGTGTCTTCGCGGTGACCGACGTGATGGCGGTCGGCGCGCTGGCCGCGCTGCGCGAGGCGGGGGTGCGGGTGCCGGAGGACATGTCGCTGGCGGGGTTCGACGACATCCCTCTCGTACGGGAGTTGTCGCCGCCGCTGACCACGGTGGCGCTGCCGCTCACCGCGATGGGCGAGCAGGTGATCGCGCTGGCTCTGCGCACGCCGTCGGGTGCGGGGCGGTCGCGGGTGGTGCGGATCGACGGGGAGGTGGTGCTGCGGGGCAGCACGGGTCCGCCGCCGCACGGGAGTCGTCACGGGTGACGGTAGCCCTCCCGGTGGTCGATCTGCCGGACCAGCTCCTGGGCGAGCGACTTGATGGTGTCGAGCCCGGCCCGGCCCCACGGGCGCGGCACGGTATCCACGGCGCAGACGGTCCCGAGCGCGATGCCCGTACGGTCGATGAGCGGTGCGCCGAGGTAGGAGCGGACGCCTATGTCGTCCACCACCGGATTGCCGGCGAACCGCGGATAGTCGCAGACGTCGTCCAGGACCAGCGCCTTGCGCCGTACGACCACATGCGGGCAGTAGCCGTGGTCGCGGGCCATGTGGCGCGCGCCGCGGTTGCCTCCGGCCGCGACGGCACCGAGCTCCTTGCCACCGCGATTGCCCGCCGGAGTGTGCAGTCCGGCGAAGAACTGACGGTTCTCGTCGATGAAGTTGACCATCGAGAAGGGCGACGCGGTGACTTCGGCCACCTTGTCGGCGAAGGCGTCGAAGTCGTCGAACGAGGCGTCGGGCCGCTCGCCGAGATCCAGCCTCCGCAGCCGCTCCGCGCGGGCCGGGCCGTCCCGGTCGGCGGGGGTCAGCAGCATCCGGCCGGTGGCGAAGGATGTCACTGGTGGGCTCCGAAAGCCTGGAGCGGAGCGGGCGCGGAGGTGGCGTTGATCAGATGTTGTACGAGGGTGACCAGCGCGCCCGTACCGGAGCTGGCGATCCGCGCGTCGCACAGGACGACCGGCACTTCGGGTCCGAGGTCGAGCGCGGCCCGGATCTCGTCGGGTTCGTAGCGGTAGGCACCGTCGAACTCGTTGACCGCGACGATGAAGCCGATGCCGCGCCGCTCGAAGAAGTCCACGGCGGCGAAGCACTCGGCCAGCCGCCGGGTGTCGGCGAGCACCACGGCGCCGAGCGCTCCTTGGGAGAGCTCGTCCCACATGAACCAGAACCGCTCCTGGCCCGGCGTACCGAACAGGTACAGCACATGCTGTTCGGAGAGGGTGATGCGGCCGAAGTCCATGGCGACGGTGGTGGCCGTCTTGGACTCGACGCCGTCCAGGTTGTCGGTGCCCACGCTGGACTGGGTCAGCAGTTCCTCGGTGGACAGCGGGGCGATTTCGCTGACCGCGCCGACGAAGGTCGTCTTGCCGACGCCGAATCCGCCCGCGACCAGCACCTTGAGGGCCACGGGGAAGAACTCGGTGGTTCCGGTGCGGTCAGAGCTGTCGTCGTAAACCATCGAGCACTGCCTCCAGCAGGGATCGGTCGGTGGGTGTGTCATGGAAAGCGGGAGCGTGCGCGGTGACCGCTCCGCAGTCGACCAGGTCGGAGAGGAGGACCTTGGTGACGACCGCGGGCAGCCGAAGGTGTGCGGCGATCTCGGCGACGGACATGGGTCCCTCGCAGAGTCCGAGGGCCACGGTGTGTTCGGGGCCGAGGTGGATGTCGGGTTCGATGCCCGTGGCCATGACCAGGGAGAGCAGGTCGAATCCGGTGGACGGCCGGGTGCGGCCGTTGCTGACGGTGTACGGGCGGATCAGCCGGCCGGCCGCGTCGTCGAGCAGGGGCCCGTCCTGCGGGGCCGGCATCCTCACAGCCCCGGAGTGAACGGGGCGCCGGCCGGCTGCCGCAGCGGGGTCGTCAGATAGGGACGGACGCTCTTGACCAGCATCGCCATCTCGTAGCCGAGCACCGCGGCGTCCGCCTCGCGCCCGGCGAGGACGGCGAGACAGGTGCCGGATCCGGCGGTGGAGACGAACAGGAGCGTGGAGTCGAGCTCGACGACCACCTGCCGGACGTCGCCGTTGTCGCCGAAGCGGGCGCCGGCGCTGCGGCCCAGGGAGTACAGGCCGGCGGCCAGGGCGGCCATGTGGTCGGCGCTGTCGGGGTCCATGCCGTGGACGGATTTCACCAGTCCGTCGGCCGAGAGCAGCACCGCGCTGCGCGTGTAGGGCACGCGTTGGACCAGTCCGCTCAGCAGCCAGTCCAGGTCCGAGACCTGACCGGCCTGCATGTCGCTCGGCATCGTGTCTACTCCTTGAAAGTCGTGTCTTTACGGGGTTCCGGCACGGCGTGGCCCGGCAGGAAGGTGTCGTGCCCGGTCTGCGCGCGGCCGAGCGGCGCGGGCGCTCCGGACGGCTCGGCGCCTTCGCGTACGGGTTCGGCTCCGCGTACGGGCAAGGGGGCGAGGGTCTCCAGAGGGGCGTCGAGCGCGGAGGTGGCTCCGCCGTACCCGGTGGTGGTCCCTTCCTCCTGGGCGGTCTGGGCCTCGGCGAGGTCGATGCCGCGCCGGAAGGCGGCCATGAGGCCCGGGTCGTGCAGTGCGTGCTCGTCCTCGACGCGCGGGGCGGGCGCTTCGCGCAGTTGCGGGACGAGGTGCTCCTGGTTGGCCCGCTTGGGGAGCTGGGGCCGGGCGACGGGCTGGGTGGGGTGGTCGACGCGCTGGGGCGTGAAGGCGGTGGGCGGGAGGGGTGCGGGCGGTGCGGAGCGATCGGCGGGCTCCGGTGTGACGGCGGGCGGTACGGGCCGGTCGGCGGCGGCGGCCGTTGCCGGGGGTGCGGGGCGGTCGATGCGTTCGGCGCGCAGTGGGAGGGGCGGGGCCTCGCCTCGGTGGCCGGGCGGGCGGCTCTCCGGTGCGGCGTGGGCGTGCGAACCGGGCGCCTGGGCGTCGCGTGGGTGGCCGGCGGGCGCCTGGACGGCCTGCGGCGGGGCTGCCCGCACCTGCGGCGGCGCGGACGGGACGGACGGTCCGTCGTCGGCGGGCGGGCGGTGGACGGCTCCGGGCGGCGGTACGGGGGCGGCGCCGGGCGTGGCCGCGGTGTCCGGGTCGGTGCCTAGGAGGGTCTGCGGCAGGACGAGGACCGCCTGCGTGCCGCCGTAGATGTTGCTCTGCAGGCGGACCGCGATGCCGTGGCGGCGGGCCAGCGCGGAGACGACGAACAGGCCGATCCGGCCGTCCTGGAGGAGGTGGGCGACGTTGACCTGGTCGGGGTCGGAGAGCAGGGCGTTCATGCGCTTCTGCTCGTGGTCCGGCATCCCGAGGCCGCGGTCCTCCACCTCCAGCGCGAGTCCGGCGGTGACGCGCTGGACGCGCAGCAGGACCTGGGTGTGCGGTGCGGAGAACACCGTGGCGTTCTCGACGAGTTCGGCCAGCAGGTGGATCACGTCGGCGACGGCGTGGCCGCGCAGGGTGCCGTCCATCGGCGGGACCAGCTTGACCCGCGGGTACTGCTCGACCTCCGCGATGGCCGAGCGCAGCACCTCGGTCATGGTGACCGGGTTGCTCCACTGGCGCCGGGACACGGCTCCGCCGAGGACGGCGAGGTTCTCCGCGTGGCGGCGGATCCGGGTGGCCAGGTGGTCGACGTGGAAGAGGCCCTTGAGCAGGTCGGGGTCCTCGACCTCGTGCTCCAGCTCGTCGAGGATCTGGATCTCGCGGTGGACCAGGGACTGCAGCCGCCGGGCGAGGTTGACGAAGACCTCGACCTTCTGTTCGTTGCCGGTCGAGCTGAAGAGCTGCGAGGCCTGGACGACAGCGGTGACCGCGGCTTCCTGCGCCCGTCCCATCTCCAGCGCGAGCAGGTCGAAGGCGTCGCCGTCCGGAGCGGGAGGCTGCGGTGGGCGCCGGGGACCGACGGGCTCTCCGGAGCGGAGCTGCTCCACCACCCGCTGAAGCTCGGCCTGGCCCTGGGCGCTGGTGCGGCGGAGCGTCAGCGCCCGGTCGAGCACGGCACCCGCCACGCGGTGGGCGCCGAGGTAGGCGGCCGCGACGGCGGCGACGGCCAGGGCGGCCGATCCGCCGAGCGCGGCCCACAGGCTCGGGGACGGGTCGACGGCGCCGTCGCGGATGGTGAAGATGACGGCGGCCGCGCCGCTGAGCAGGGCGGCGATGGTGGGGAGCAGCGCGGTGCGCAGCAACTGGGGCCGGATGCGGCCCTCGGGGGTGGGCTGGGCGGCGCGCGGCCTGCTCGTGGCCGAGTGGGCGCGTGCGCCGGGGCGGCCGTGCCGTCCGCCCTCGCGGCGGTCCGGTCGCGCGGCGGGTGCGCGAAGTTGAGACATCAGCGTCCTCGGTACGGGGGCACCAGGAATCGGCGTTCCTGTCGCCCCTGTCGGCGTTCCTGCGGTGGCACCTGCGGTGGTCGGTCCAGCTCGGGTCAGTGGTCGGGCCGGACCGGAGTCCAGGAGCCCGCTGTTGATCACCGAGCACACACGGTAGTCGCCACCGACCTGTGCGCGACGGGCAGTTGTGGAACTTGCCCGCCATCCGTCCCGCTCTGGTATGACCTCTCGCACAGGCGCCCGATTACGCCGCATTGACACCGGCCTGGCCCGCCCCGGATCTCCGGACGGGACCACCTTGAGGATGAACACACCGGGGCGGCTACCATATGAGCGCCGCCTAGCTCGAAAGATAAACACGTGACTGTCAATGACGACTCGTTCACCAACTGGATGCACCGCGAGGAGATCGCGGAGTCGATGATCCCGATCATCGGGAAGCTGCACCGTGAGCAGGACGTGAACGTCCTGCTGCACAGCCGCTCCCTGGTGAACAAGTCGGTGGTCAGCATCCTCAAGACCCACCGCTTCGCCCGGCAGATCGCCGGCGAGGAGCTGTCCGTCACCGAGACGATGCCGTTCCTCCAGGCTCTGACGACGCTCGACCTCGGCCCGTCCCAGATCGACATAGGCATGCTGGCCGCGACGTTCCGCGCCGACGACCGCGGCCTGTCGGTCGAGGAGTTCACCGCCGAGGCGGTCGCCGGGGCGACCGGCGCCAACAAGATCGACCGCCGCGAGTCGCGCGATGTCGTCCTCTACGGCTTCGGCCGCATCGGCCGCCTCATCGCCCGTCTCCTCATCGAGAAGGCCGGCTCCGGCAACGGACTGCGGCTGCGCGCCATCGTCGTACGCAAGGGCTCCGGCCAGGACATCGTCAAGCGCGCCTCACTGCTGCGGCGCGACTCGATCCACGGCCAGTTCTCCGGCACGATCACCGTCGACGAGGCGAACAGCAAGATCGTCGCCAACGGCAACGAGATCAAGGTGATCTACTCGGACGACCCGACGACGGTGGTCTACACCGAGTACGGGATCAAGGACGCCATCCTGATCGACAACACCGGCAGGTGGCGCGACCGCGAGGGGCTCTCCAAGCACCTGCGCCCCGGCATCGCCAAGGTGGTCCTCACCGCGCCGGGCAAGGGCGACGTCCCCAACATCGTCCACGGCGTCAACCACGACACGATCAAGGACGACGAGCAGATCCTGTCCTGCGCGTCCTGCACCACCAACGCGATCGTCCCGCCGCTCAAGGCGATGGCGGACGAGTACGGCGTCCTGCGCGGCCACGTGGAGACCGTCCACTCGTACACCAACGACCAGAACCTGCTGGACAACTACCACAGCTCCGACCGGCGCGGCCGTTCCGCGGCGCTCAACATGGTCATCACCGAGACCGGCGCCGCGTCCGCCGTGGCCAAGGCGCTGCCGGACCTGGACGCGCCGATCACCGGCAGCTCCATCCGCGTCCCGGTGCCGGACGTCTCCATCGCGATCCTGAGCCTGCGGCTGGGCCGCGAGGCCACCCGCGAAGAGGTCCTCGACTACCTCCGTAACGTGTCGCTCGCCTCGCCGCTCAAGCGCCAGATCGACTTCATCAGCGCCCCCGACGCGGTCTCCAGCGACTTCATCGGCTCGCGCCACGCCTCGATCGTCGACGCGGGCGCCACCAAGGTCGACGGCGACAACGCGATCCTCTACCTCTGGTACGACAACGAGTTCGGCTACTCGTGCCAGGTCATCCGGGTCGTCCAGCACGTCTCCGGCGTGGAGTACCCGACGTACCCGGCTCCGGCGGCCTGATCTCCGATCCGGGTGAGGGCCCGGCCGCCCGGGCCCTCACCCGGCGGTCACCGCTCTCCGGCCACGTCCAGGTCCCGCCGTACGACCGGCGCGCCGCCCGGGACCGTGTCCGGTGTCGCCGTACGCCACTGCGCGGCCGCCATCGGTGCCGAGACGGCTCGCCACCACGGCTCCACCGGGAGCGTTCCGGCAGGCTCGAAGGGTTCGCCCGGCCGGGGGAAGGCCACCGGCTGTTCGGCCTCCTCGGCCGCGTCCTGCGTCCACTCGGCGGGCTCGGCCCAGGCGTGCGGGGCGAGGTTGAAGGTGCCCCAGTGGATCGGCAGCAGCACGCCGTGCGGGCGGCCGCCCTGGAGGTCCAGGTGGGCGCGCATCCCCTCGGCGGGGGTCATGTGGATGTCCGGCCAGTACTCCGAGTAGGCGCCGATCTGGATCATCGTGGCGTCGAAGGGTCCGTGCTCGGCGCCGATGTCCCGGAAGCCGGGGAAATAGCCGGTGTCGCCGCTGTGGTAGATCCGGTGCTCGGGGCCGGAGACGGCCCAGGAGGCCCACAGGGTGTGCTGGTTGTTGCGCAGGCCGCGGCCGCAGAAGTGGCGCGCGGGCGTGGCGGTGAGGCTGATCCCGTTGACCTCGGCGGTCTCGTTCCAGTCGAGCTCGCGCAGCCGGTCGGGGGCCACGCCCCAGCGCTCCAGGTGGGCGCCGACGCCGAGCGGCACGGCGAAGACGGTGTCCGTGCCCGCCAGCGCGCGGATCGTCGGCAGGTCGAGGTGGTCGTAGTGGTCGTGGGAGATCACCACCACGTCGACGGATCCGAGCGTGGTCAGCGGCACCGGAACCGGGTGCAGGCGCTTGGGTCCGGCGAAGGGGAACGGGGAACACCGCTCACCCCAGACCGGGTCGAACAGCACCCGGCGGCCGTCGATCTCGGCGAGCACGCTGGAATGGCCCATCCAGGTCAGCCGCAGCCCGGTGACGGGCGGTGCGGCCAGATCGGCGAGGGTGGTGGCGTGGACCGGAACGGTCCCTGCCGGCGCCCTGCGGATCCGCTGCTCCTTCTGGAAGTAGATCTTGGCGAATTCCAGCGTCGATCCGGACGGCCTGGTCCGGGCACCCAGCGGGTTCTGGAACACGCCGTCGGCGAAGTTCGGCGAGCTGAGGATGCGCTGCATCCGCGCTCCCGCGGGATCGGCCCCGAAGGACTCGGAGCGCATCGAACGCATTTTCGTACGGAAGGGGACAAAGTAGTCGGCGCCGGTCACAACATCTCCTGGGGGAGTCGGTGTCGTCTCATTATCGTCGGACTGTCCGACAGGGCGAGAAGAGGACGGTGAACGGGGCAGCCGCTCGGGCCGGCGGCACCCGGCACACGGCGTCCGGTCGGTGGCGGTTCAGCCACGTGGCTGGCCGTAGACGTGCTCGATGTGCAGCGTGAGCACCACGCGGCGGTCCTCGACCATGGCCCGCCGGTAGTCGTCCCAGTCGGGGTGCTCGCCTCTCACATCGCGGTACAGCGTGATGAGGGCCTCCACCGTGGCGTCGTCCCGCTCGGCGGCGGGCGGGGTCAGCTCGGCGGTGCCGTCCGCGACGGTCCAGGCCCAGCGGTCGTCGCTGGTGACGTGGTAGCTCGCCCGGGGGTCGCGTCGCAGGTTGCGGGTCTTCGCCCGGCCTTCGGTGATCGATACCCGGATCACCTGCTCGTCCGGGTAGTACGCGTGGTTGACGTTCGACAGCTGGGGCCGCCCGTCCCGCTTGAGAGTGACAAGGACTCCCCCGTCGCGCTCGCCGATGAGGCGGAGCAGCGCTTCCTGTGCCGGTTCGAATGACGTCATGAACGGTCCAACGTGCTTCCCCTTCCGAGGATTCCGGCCCGGCGGCCCACCGGGCCGGTGTCACCTGCGGGAGTTGCCGGCGCATCGGCCCGGTGGCGGCCTGGTCTTCGGTGACCGGTGCATTGATCAGGCGGTGTCCGGCGGATCAGGGCCGGACAGGGCGCGGCGTCCGGTGCGGTGCATCGCAGGGCGCCGGGGCGTCCTCATCGCGGAGCGATTCGGGCGTTTCGGCAACGCCGCGAGAGATGGGGCCTCCCGTGCTCGAGCGCAGCCGAGAGCTCGGGGAAGTGCCAGGCGTCGTGACCCCGGTCATGATCCGCCGGACACCCCCTAGGGTGGTCGGGTGGCAAGAGTCCGGTTGAACGTGGCGGAACGGCGTGAGGAGCTGTTGAGGGCGACGGTCGAGCAGATCGAGATCCGCGGGGCCTCCTCCGTGCGGATCGGCGATGTGGCGTCGGCGCTCGGTGTGAGCAACGCGCTGGTGCTCTACCACTTCTCCTCCAAGGAGAAGCTGGTCGCCGCCGCCTTCGCGTACGCGGCCGAGGCCGACCTCGCCCAGCTGCGCAAGCTGCTCGCCCGGCGCACCTCCGCCGTCCGGCGGCTGCGGGCCGCCGTGCGGTGGTACGCGCCGACCGGACAGGCCAAGGGGTGGCGGCTGTGGATCGAGGGATGGGCGGCCTCCTTGCGCGAGCCCGCACTGCGCGAGGTGGCCGGCGACCTCGACCGGCGGTGGAAGGCGGAGCTGGCCGAGGTCATCGCGGAGGGCGCCGCCGCCGGTGAGTTCCGGTGCGCGGACCCGGAGTCGGCGGCCTGGCGGCTGACCGCCCTGCTGGACGGTCTGGCCGTGCAGATGACGTCGTACGCGGGTCCGCTCTCCCGGGCCACGATGCTGCGCTGGACCGACGAGGCACTCGCCCGTGAGCTGGGCATCGACCAAGCCGCGCCGGCCGGCTGACGCGTCGGGGCGGCCACACCGCGCTGACCGGCCGACGCCTCAGGTCTGGCGCACCGGGGCGTAGGCGGCGCCGTCCAGCCCGAACGTCCAGGCGACCCCGTCCTTGGCGGTCCGCGTCGCGGGCGGTACGCGGAGCCAGTACGTGCGGTGGGTGCCGTCCGGCTCCGGAGTGGAGTTGACCACCTCGACCATCACCACGTCCTCGTCGCCTTCGAGGGCTATGCGCCAGAGGATGCCCGTCTCGTCGCGGTGGACGGGCTCGGCGCCCGACTCCGTGAGATAGCGGTCGTAGCCGTAGTACTCCAGCATCACGCGGCGCAGCTCCGCGTTCTCCTCCTCCCGGATGCGCTGCGGGCTCAGCGAGGCCAGCTCCGCAAGGAAGGCGGCGGGCACCGGCATACCGCGCCAGGCGTGGAGCGCGAACCCGTCCCGGTAGGCGAGGGCCGGCCCCTCCCCGTGGTCGAGCCGGCCCGCCTCGTCGCGGTGCAGGACCTCGGGTCGCTCGCTGATCACCACGGCCCTCTCGTACGGCCACCACCAGCCGGCGTTCCTGGCCACCTCGGCGAGGCCGGTGAGCCGGTCGCCGCGGCCGTCGAAAGCGGCGAGCCAGGCGGCGTCGTGCTGGCCGAGCACCGCGTCGAGCAGCACCAGCCGCACCGCTCCCTCGTCCTGCGGCCGCGCCGCGAGATCGGCGACGACGCCGGACCGTATGCGCTCGGCGAGCGCGGCCGTGGTCTCCCAGAGCTGGGCCCCGGTGGCGGACCAGAGCGCGGACCAGCCGGCCGGGCCCAGCTCGTCGTACATCCGGCGGCGCTCCTCGGCCCACGGCCGGGTGCGGACCTCTTCGCGCACCGAGGGTCCGGCGCCGGTCAGCTTCTCGACCACCTCCACGGCGGCCCGCGGCGACTCGGCCCAGACGATCCGCTCGGGCTCGGCGAGCCCGGCGGTGCGGTAGGCGCGCCGCACGCCCTCCTCGGCGGCCGCCCGGTCCGCCGCGCCGGTCGCCGCCGCCACGTCCCGCCAGGAATTCACGTGCTGCATCGGTTGTCCCGTCCCCAGTTCATGTCTGCTTCGTGTCTGCTTGTCGTGCTCGGTGTGGCGCCGGTGTCCGTACGTTCCGTACGGACGGTCAGTCGGCGACGATGCGGATCGCGCCGGGCGCGTACTCCCGCTGGCGCACCACCCGGAACCAGCCCTGCGGCAACGCGATCGTGGCGTGCTCCTCATGCACCACCCGGCCGCCTTCCGGGAGATGGAGCAGCATCGGGCCGAACGGCCCCGCCTCGCGGATCAGCCGGCCCGGCCCCTGCACGGCGTGCGCGTGCCCGGTCACCTCTCCCAGCGCGAGCACCAGCCGCCCCCGCCCGTCGCGCAGTTCGCCCCGAGCCTTCAGGAAGGGAGCGGGCACCGCCGACTCCTCCAGCGCCACGATCAGTACATCGCCCTGCCGGTACACAGACGTCTCCCCTCGGTCGCGGCACCCGCTGTGCCGGCCATGGGAAAAACGCTACGGGCAGGGTCTGACAACGGGCCCTCGCGGCGGCCTCGGAGACGTCCGGCGAACGGCTCCGAGCGGTCTCGCAGCAGGTTCGGACGGAGCCCGCCACGGCTTCGGGGCGGTCCCGGTCGCGGCGTTGTCAGTGCGGCTTGATAAACCTTGCGGACATCAGCAGTCCCCAGGACCAGGAGCTCAGTGCGATGTACGGTGCGCAGCATCTGCAAGCGTTCGGCGGCCTTCCGGCCGTCGACTTCCAGCACCAGGACGACCCTGCCGACCGGCCCGCCGCCGACGATGTGGCCTGGCGCATCTCGGTCGATCCGTACGACGACGATGACCGGAGCTGGGAAGAGGAGTTCGCCGACTTCCTGGGCTCGGTCGACCCGGCCGGGGTCAAGAGCCTGATCGTCGGTCAGTGGGGCGAGGCGTACGAGGAGAACTCCTCGGTCCCGATCGATCTGATCATCGCCGCCGCCGACCGGCTGACCTCGCTGGAGGCGGTGTTCGTCGGCGATCTGGAGGCCGAGCAGGCGGAGATCACCTGGATCGAGCAGTCGGACGTCACGGCTCTCCCGGCCGCCTTCCCGGCACTCACCGAGCTCGGCGTGCGCGGTGGCACCGGCCTGGTCTTCCCGCCGACGAAGCACGAGCGGCTGCGGTCGCTGACGATCCAGGCGGGCGGCCTGCCCGTCCAGGTGGTCCGCGGCGTGCTGGACAGCGAACTGCCCGCGCTGGAGCGGCTGGACCTCTGGCTCGGCGTGTCGGCCTACGAAGGCGACACCGAGGTGGCCGACCTGGCGCCGCTGCTGTCGGGCACCCGGTTCCCTCGCCTTCACCACCTGGGCCTGCGCAACAGCGAGGTGCAGAACGAGATCGCGGCGGCCCTCGCGTCGGCGCCGGTCGTCGCCCGGCTCCGGACGCTCGACCTGTCGAACGGGACGCTGGGCGACGAGGGCGCGGCCGCGCTCCTGGAGGGACAGCCGCTGACCCATCTCGATGTGCTCGACCTCCACCACCACTTCCTCTCCGAGGCGATGGAGCAGCGGGTCCGCTCGGCCCTGGAGCCGCACGGGGTGCGCGTCGATCTGTCCGAGCGGAACGAGCCATGGGACGGCCGTGGCGTCGAGGGCCGCTACACCGCCGTGTCGGAGTGAGGCGCCATGACGTACATCGGTATCCAGCATCCTGACCACTTCCACGGCCTGCCGGTCCACACTGCGGCGGTGTACGTGCCTCTGCCCGCAGCCGACACGGTGGCCTGGCGGCTGGAGTGCGCCTACGACGAGCGGACGGACTTCGCCGACCTGTGGCAGCAGTTCCTGGACACGGTGGACACATCGCGGGTCCGCGCGCTCCTCATCGGCCCGTGGTGGCGTGAGGAGTACAGCCCCTTCGAGCCGGTCCGGGACCTCATAGTCGCCGACGCGGCCCGCTTCCCGGCTCTGCGCGGGCTCTTCCTCGCCGATGTGGTGGGCGAGGAGTGCGAGGTGTCGTGGCTGCGCATGTGCGACATCACGCCGGTGCTCGAAGCGCTGCCGCTGCTGGAGGAGTTCACCGTACGCGGCTGCGGCCAGCAGGGGCTGGGACTGCGGCCGGTCCGGCACGCGGCGCTCAAGTCGCTGCGCTTCGAGTCCGGCGGGCTGCCCGGCGATCTGGTGCGGGCGGTCGCCGCGAGCGAACTGCCCGCGCTGGAGCGGCTGGACCTCTGGTTCGGCAGCTCGTGGTACGGAGCCGACGCCACGGTCGACGACGTCCGGCCGATCCTGTCGGGCGGCACCTTCCCGCGGCTGCGCCATCTGGGCCTCCAGAACAGCGAACTCCAGGACGAGATCGCGGCGGCCGTGTCCTCCGCGCCCGTCGTCGCCCAGCTGGAGACCCTCGCGCTCTCCATGGGCACCCTCAGCGACACGGGTGGCGAAGCGCTGCTGAACGGGCAGCCCTTGAACCACCTCGCCACGCTCGACCTGCGCCACCACTTCCTCACCGGCCCGGTGCTCGACCGGATCAGGATCGCGTGTGCGCCGGCCGTGGTCGAGGCCGACGAGGCGGAGGACGACTACTGGGACGAGGACGAGGACGAGGATCCGGAGCGCTATGTCGCCGTCAGCGAGTAGCGCAGAGGGTGCGGCGGTCCCGCGCTTCGCGGTCGTGGGCAATCCGGAGAACCGCCGGGTCGCCTTCTTCCAGGAGGCCGTGCGCGCCGCCGGGCTGCCTCCGGCCCGGGTGGTGCCGTGGCTCCAGGTGCTGGGCGGCCGGGCGGAGTTCGAGCCGGGTGAGACCGTACGGATCGACTCGCCGGGCGAGGACGCGGAGGTGGAGCGGCTGCTGCGCGGGGTCGACGATCCGACCCGGGTGGAAGGCTCCGCCCGGTGGTACGCCGCGTTCCTGACGGCGGTGGACGAGGTGGCGCGGACCGCCTCGGTGGCCGGTGTGGAGACCCTCGCCTCGCCCGGTGACCTCGCCGCGCTCTTCGACAAGCGGCTCTGCCACGCCCGCCTGGAGGCGGCGGGCGTCCTCGTGCCGGCCTCGCCCACGTCGGGCCCGCGCGCGGCGGAGGTGCGCGGCTGGTCCGACGTACGGGCGCTCATGCGCGAGCACCGGATGCCCCGGGCCTTCGTGAAGCTCGCGCACGGCTCCTCCGCTTCCGGAGTGCTGGCGGTGGAGACCGCCGGTCCGGGCCGGGTCCGGGCCAGCACCTCGGTGGAACGGGACGGTGAGGGGCGGCTGTTCAACTCGCTGCGCGTCCGCCGGTACACCACGGAGCAGGAGGTCGGCGCGCTCGTGGACGCGCTCGCTCCGGACGGGCTGCACATCGAGCGCTGGCTGCCGAAGGCGTCCCAGCGCGGCCGGGTCGCGGATCTGCGGATCGTGGTGGTCGGCGGCCGGGCGACCCACGCCGTCGTCCGCACCAGCCTCTCCCCCATGACCAACCTCCACCTCGGCGGCGCACGCGGCGATCTCGACGAGGTCCGGACCGCCGTGTCGGCGGTCGGCGGCTGCTGGCGCGAGGCGCTGGCCATGTGTGAGCGGGCCGCCGCCTGCTTCCCGGAGACGCTGTGCGTGGGCGTCGACCTGCTGCCCGCGGCCGGCTGGCGGCGCTTCGCCGTCGGTGAGGTCAACGCCTTCGGTGATCTGCTGCCCGGGCTGACCGGTCTGCCGGGCAGCGGTGCCGAAGGACTGGACACCTATGCGGCGCAGGTCGCCGCCGTACTGGACCGAACGAGGAACCACCGTGCCGCCACCGCTCTCTGACGCTCAGCGACCCGACATGGCCGAGGTCGTGGGCAACCATGACCTCCTCCTGGTCACTCTGGACACGCTGCGCCACGATGTCGCCGTCGAGCTGGCCGCCGCAGGGCGCATCCCGAACCTGGCCGCGCAGCTGCCCGGCGGCGTATGGGAGAAGCGGCACGCGCCGGGCAGCTTCACCTACGCCTCGCACCAGGCGATGTTCGCCGGCTTCCTGCCGACACCCGCCACGCCCGGCCCGCATCCACGGCTGTTCGCGGCGCGGTTCGCGGGCAGTGAGACGACGGCGGACGGCACCTTCGTCTTCGACACGCCGGACCTGGTGACGGGCCTGGCCGCCGAGGGCTACCGCACGGTGTGCGTCGGCGGCGTCGGCTTCTTCAACCGGCAGGAGCCGCTGGGATCGGTGCTGCCCGGCATGTTCCAGGAGAGCCACTGGGAGCCGGAGTTCGGCGTCGCCTCACCGACCTCGTTCGAGGCGCAGGTGACACGGGCCGAGAAGGTCGTGGCCGAGCTCCCGCACGACCAGCGGCTCTTCCTCTTCGTCAACGTGTCCGCATTGCACCAGCCGAACTGGTTCCACACACCGGGCGCGACCCGTGAGGCGGGCGACTCCCGGGCCACGCACGCGGCCGCGCTGGAGTACGTCGACCGGCACATCGGCCGGCTCTTCACCGCCGCGAGCAGCCGCCGCCGGTGCTTCGCCATCGTCTGCTCCGACCACGGCACGACGTACGGCGACGACGGCTACACCGGCCACCGGCTCGGCCACGAGGCCGTCTGGACCGTGCCGTACGCACACTTCTTCCTCGAACCGGGGGCCTCCTGATGACCACCAGCACCGTCACAGCGACCGGCATGCCCGCCGTCAGGCCGTACGAGAGTTACGTCTACGCCTATCCGCACAAGACGGCCTACCGTCCGCTGCCGGAGCGGCCCGCGCTGCGTGAGCTGTGGGCCGCCGAGCCGAAGAACGCTCTCTCGCTCTACCTCCACATACCGTTCTGCGAGGTCCGCTGCGGCTTCTGCAACCTCTTCACCCGGATCGGCGCGCCCGAGGAGCTGACCACCCGCTATCTCGACGCGCTGGACCGGCAGGCCGTGGCCGTACGGGACGCGCTCGGCGGTGACGATCCGGTGCGGTTCGCGGCGGCGGCCTTCGGCGGCGGAACACCGACCTTCCTGACGGCCGGCGAGCTGGAGCGGCTCTGCGACATCGCGGAGCAGCGGATGGGAGCCGACCTGCGCGCGGTGCCGCTGTCGGTGGAGACGTCTCCTTCCACCGCGACAGCCGACCGGCTCGCGGTGCTGGCCGACCGAGGTACGACCCGGGTCAGCATCGGCGTCCAGAGCTTCGTGGACGAGGAGGCGCGGGCCGCCGTCCGGCCGCAGCGCCGGTCCGAGGTGGAGGCGGCGCTCGGCCGCATAAGGGACACCCGGATACCGGTGCTCAACATCGACCTGATCTACGGCATCGACGGCCAGACGGAGCGCACCTGGCTCACCTCGCTGGACGCCGCGCTGGCCTGGCGGCCGGAGGAGCTGTACCTCTACCCGCTGTACGTCCGCCCGCTGACCGGCCTGCACCGGCTCGGTGCCGCCGCCGGACCGGAGGCGGAGGCCTTGGAGCAGGCCGCCTGGGACGAGCAGCGGCTGCGGCTGTACGCGGTGGGCCGGGACCATCTGCTGGCGCACGGCTACGAGCAGGTGTCGATGCGGATGTTCCGCCGCGCCGACGCGCCCCAGGAAGGTCCCGAGGACTACGCGTGCCAGACCGACGGCATGATCGGACTCGGCTGCGGGGCGCGTTCCTACACGGCGGCCCTGCACTACTCCTTCGACTACGCGGTCGACATGCGCGAGATCCGGTCCATCATCGACTCCTTCACCGCCACCGAGGACTTCTCCCGGGCCGAGGTCGGCAGATACGTCGACGTGGCCGAAGCCCGCAGGCGCCACCTCCTCCAGTCGCTGCTCCAGGCGGCGGGCCTGCCGGTGGCCGACTACCAAGCCCGCTTCGGCACCGACCCCCGCGAAGATTTCCGCGCCGAGCTGGAGCGGTTCGCGGCCCGGGGCTGGCTGGACCCGCACGCGCCGGAGGGTCTGCTGCGGCTCTCGCCGCTGGGCCTGGCGCACTCGGACGCGCTGGGTCCGGCGCTGTTCTCGCCCTGGGTGCGGGCGGCGATGGCCGCGTACGAGCGGAAGTGAGCGGGCCGTGGACCTGACGATCCTCTACCGGGGCCCGCTGGCCTCGTGCGACTACGACTGCCCGTACTGCCCGTTCGCCAAGCGGCGTGACAGCAAGGCCCAGTTGACGTCCGACCGGGAGGCGCTGGAGCGGTTCACGGCGTGGGCCTCCGCGCAGACCGGCGACCGGCTCTCCGTGCTGTTCACGCCGTGGGGCGAGGGTCTGGTGCGCTCCTGGTACCGGCGTGCGCTGACCGAGCTGTCGCACCTTCCGCACATCGGCCGGGTCGCCATCCAGACGAACCTCAGCGGCCGCACCACCTGGCTGGCGGACGCCGATCCGGAGCGGATCGCGCTCTGGTGCACGTACCACCCGGGACAGACACCGTACGAGCGGTTCCTCGGGAAGTGCCGTGAGCTGTCCGCGCGCGGCATCCGCTTCAGCGTCGGCGTGGTCGGGTTCGACGAGCACCTCGACGAGGCGCGGCGGCTGCGGGCGGCGCTGCCGGCGGAGGTGTACCTCTGGGTGAACGCGGCCGAGGGGCGGACGTACACCGATGAGGAGGCGGAGCGGTGGACGGAGCTGGACCCGCTCTTTCCGTACAGCCGCCATCCGCACCGCTCGGCCGGGCTGCCGTGCCGGACGGGCGAGTCGGTGATCTCGGTGGACGGCGAGGGGACGGTGCGGCGCTGCCACTTCGTCGAGGCGGAGCTGGGCAACCTCTACGACGGCGGCTACCGCCGGGCGCTCGGTCCGCGGGCCTGTCCGCTCGCCGTGTGCGACTGCCACATCGGTTACGTGCACCTGGAGACGCTGCCGCTGTACGACGTGTTCGCCGGCGGCGTGCTGGAGCGGATACCGGCGGGGCTCGGCGCGGGCCCGGCGCCGGACGGACCCGTGGTCCCGGGCCCGTCCCGGCGTACGCTCCCGCTGCTCAGCCCCTGACGGCTACAGCGGCAGCAGGTCCGGCCGCTTCGCCGCGACGTGATCGCCGGACGACTCGCCGCGCAGCCGTCGGCCGATCCACGGCACCAGGTACTCCCGCGCCCACTGAACGTTGTCGCGCCGCGCGTCGAAGGGCGTGCGCTGGGCCTGCGGCGGCCACGGCTGGTCCGGGTCGGCGGGCACCTCGTGGCCGAGGACCTGGGCGGCGCGGAGCGCGACGCGGGTGTGGCCCTCGGGCGAGAGGTGGAGCCGGTCGGCGTCCCAGGCGCGCCGGTCCTGGACCGAGCGGAGCGACCACAGGTCGAGCACCGGGCACTGGTAGCGGTCGGCGATGGCCCTCAGGTGGACGTTGTACGTGGCGATCTTGCCGCGCATGTGGCGCAGCACCGGAACGCCCCGGGTGTCGAAACCGGTGGTGACCATGACGGTGCCGACGGCCTCGGTCAGGTCGGCGACGGCCCGCTCGAAGCGCTCGGCCAGATCGTCGGGGTCGGCGCCGGGCCGGATGATGTCGTTGCCGCCGGCACAGAAGCTGACCAGGTCGGGGGCCAGTTGCTTGGCCCGGGGGATCTGCTCCGCGACGATCTGGTCGAGGAGGCGTCCGCGTACGGCGAGATTGGCGTAACGGAAATTGCCGTGCCGGGTCCGGTCACCCGGGTTCGTCGCCGCGCCGGGGGCCGGGAGCCGGTCGGCGAGGAGAACCGCGAACCGGTCCGCCCAGCCGACGAAGGTGCCGTCGGGGCCTGGGTCGCCGACGCCCTCGGTGAAACTGTCCCCGATCGCCGCGTACGACCCGATGATGTTCTGCTGCTGGGTTCTCGAATCGTCTGCCACAAGCCCATATCCTGCACCGTTCAATGTGACCTACGCGACCGTAATACGGGGTTGACGGGTGGTGACATAGACCACCCGGTCAGATTTGGGTAAAGCCGGAATAAGTGGAGGGGCGGTGCGCCGCCGCGCACCGCCCCTCGTTCACTTCTTCTCGCCCTCGGATCAGAGGGAGACGCCGTGCTGCCGCAGGTAGGCGACCGGGTCGACGTCGGATCCGTAGCTCGGGCCGGTGCGGACCTCGAAGTGGAGGTGCGGGCCGGTGGAGTTTCCGGTGGAGCCGGAGAGGCCGATCTGCTGGCCGCCGGTGACGGTCTGGCCGGCGGAGACGCTCAGCGAGGACTGGTGGGCGTACTGGGAGTACATGCCGTCCTCGTGCTGGATGACGACCTCGTTGCCGTACGAACCGCTCCAGCCGGCCGAGACCACGGTGCCCGGGCCGATGGCCTTGACGGGGGTGCCGGAGGCGGCCTGGAAGTCCGAGCCGGTGTGGTAGCCGCTGGACCAGCTGGAGCCGGAAGCGCGGTACTGGGTGGTGACGTTGGCGTTGTCGAGCGGCGCGGTCCAGCCGGAGCCGGTGGACTGCGAGGAGCCGCTCTGCGTGGAGGCGCCGGACTCGGCGGCGGCGTCGGACTCGTCGGCCGAGACGGTGTCGGCCTTCGGGGCCGGCTCGGCCTTCTTCGGCTCGGCCTTCTTCGGCGCGGCGGCCTTGGGCGCCGGAGCGGACTTCTTCGCCTCCGAAGGCGCGGCGGTGCCGGAGGCCTTGGCGCCGAGGGTCAGCTTCATGCCCGGGAAGATCAGGCTCGGGTTCTCACCGACGGTGGAGCGGTTGTCCTGGTACAGCTTCTGCCAGCCGCCCTTGACCTGGTGCTCGGCCGCGATCTTGGCGAGGTGGTCGCCGGAGACTACGGCGTACGTCTTCGAGGTGGCCTTCGCCGTGGCGGGCGCGGCCTGCTTCGCGGACTGGGCGGCGGCGGCCGAGGCGGCTGCGGGCTTGACGGCGGGGGCCGCCTTCTCCGCGGCGTGGGCGCCGGTGGCGCCGAACAGCGGGAGCGCGAGTACGGCGCCACCGGTGCCCGCGGCGAGGACGCCGCGGTGGATCGGACCGGACTTGGGACGGCGGTGCTTACCCTTTGCGGGCATGGGGAAGTTCCTCTCCGGCGCCTGCGAGGTGAGCTGTCGGGTTCGGGCTGGAGATGCCCGGTCGCCGGCTGGCGACTTCACCCCGAGCCGGTCCGGATCGCTCCGGGCCGGCGGCTTACCTGGTTCCCCCGCTCCTGCCACACGTGAGTGGGTGGGTGCGAATTCCGGGCGGCGGCAGGATTAGGCGGTCCGTCCGGATTGACGGTGACCGTAAACGAGTCGGGACGGCAGGAACAAGCCGTCGGTTCCGCCCCGGAATCATCGATTCAATTTCGCTCCGGATTTCCCGTCACACTCCGTGGATTACGGATCTTGGCTTTCCTTACGGATCCCGGGAAAACACCTCGGCGCCGCCGCCACCGTCCGTCACGGATATGATCCCGCTCACCTACCGATTCCCATCTCCCCCATTAGCGGGGCATGTTCTGCGAAATGCACCAATACGGACATGCCGTCCACGCGGCTCCTGACACCCCGTCAGCCTGCCGATGGTTGCCCCGTGAACCGATGTCGTATCGTCACAGGAGCGCCCTCGCCGGAGAGCCGCGCCGACGCCAGAGATTCCAGGAGCCACCGTGACGCAGCAGGTGCCGCAGGTCCCGCCGACCGAGACCGCACTGACCGGAGTCCGCAACTTCCGCGATGTGGGTGGGCTTCCCACCACGGACGGGCGGCGCACCGCCTTCGGCCGGCTCTACCGCAGCGGCCACCTGGCGCACGCCACCGCCGAGGACGCGCTCTTCCTCGGCGGGCTCGGACTGCACACCGTCTTCGACTTCCGCAACTCCGCCGACCACCAGCTCGACGGGTACGACATCGAGCTGACCGGTGTCCGCAATGTCAGCATTCCGCTCTCCGACCCGGCCGACGGCGCCGAGTTCTGGCGGCTGGTGCGCGACGGGAACATCGAGCAGCTGCGCTCGATCCTGGCCAACGGCAAGGGCACCGAGCGCATGATCACCATGTACCGCTCGACCATCGTCGACCGCACCGCCGAGCACAGCCGTGTCCTGCACGCGCTGGCGGAGGACAGCGTGCCGGCTCTGATGCACTGTGCGGCGGGCAAGGACCGCGCCGGCCTGTCGATCGCGGTCTCGCTGCTCGCGGTGGGCGTGGAGCGCGAGGCGATCGAGGCGGACTACCTCAAGTCCAACGATCCGCACCGCCGGTACAAGGTGAAGCGCACGGACATGTCCGAGACCGGCATGTCCCCCGAGGTGATGGAGCTGCTGAATCCGCTCTTCGGTGCGCAGGCCTCCTACCTCGAAGCGGCGTTCGCGGCGATCGACGAGACGTGGGGCTCGACGGACCGCTATCTGACGGAGGGCCTGAAGGTCTCCTCCGAGACCCGGCAGCGACTCCGCGAGCGCCTGCTCGACCAGGACTGAGCGGCTACTCGGCGCCCGCCACCACGAAAAGCAGGTAGAGGAAGGCCGCGATCACGTGGCCGACCACCAGGTAGGCGAAGAGCCGGATCACCAGGCCGCGCGGCATCCGGCGCTCCTGTGAGTCCGTCGTGGCCTTCGGGCGCCTCGGGGTCAGCGGGTCGTAGTGCTCGGAATCGGACATGACGGTCCTCTCTGCCGGCCTCGTGGCCGGTGGGTACGAAGGCTCCGGTGGTACGGAGAGTCGCGGCGGTGAGCAGGGCGCCGGAGTCAGCGCGCGTGGAGCGCGTTGCCGAGGCAGAGCTCGGCCGCGGGGCTCTGCAGCAGCGAGTGGACGAAGAGCAGCTCCGCCCCGCCCCGGTCCAGGGCCGCGATCCGGTGCGGAGTGAGCGAGTCGAAGTGGGCACTGTCGCCCGGGTCCAGATCGTGCACGGTCTCCCCCAGCGCGACCCGCATCCGCCCGCCGAGGACGTACAGCCACTCCTCACCGGGATGCACCCGCACCAGATCGCCTTGGGCGCCGTACGGGACACGGACCCGCAACGCCTGCATGGCGCGGCCGGAGCCGCCGGCCCGGCGGTACATCCAGCCGTCGGCCTCGGCACCCTCGAAGGCGCCGCCACGGATGACCGCCTCACGTTCGGGCGGCTTCTCGCCGAGCAGCTCGGAGACCGTCGTACCGTAGATGCGGGCGAGGCCGAGCAGCATGGGCAGCGAGGGCTGCCGGCGGCCGGTCTCCAGCCGGGAGAGGTGGGCCGGTGAGAGTCCGGCCCGCTGGGCGGCGGTCTCCAGGGTGAGGCCGCGGCCTCGGCGCAGGTCGCGCAGGCGGGGAGCGACGCCGGGGAGCTCGTCGGCCGCGCCTTCGTCCGGAGGGTTCATGGATCCATTGGGCCAGGAACTTTCCTCCGGGGCAAATATCTTGCCTCGGAGGCAAAAGCTCAGCGGTTGGCCACCGCCTGCTTGACCAGCGTCCGGCCGAAGTCCCACATCAGGCCGCCGCCGCTGTGCGCATCGTCCATGACCTCGGTGAACGCCGCCACGAAGCGGTCCACCTCCGCCTCGCCGATGATCAGCGGCGGGATCAGCTTGATCACCTCCAGGTGGTCGCCGGAGACCTGGGTGAGGATGCGGTGCTTCTGGAGCAGCGGCACCACGACCATCTGGGCGAAGAGTCCCTTGCGGGCCGCCTGGAGCATGGCCCAGCGGCTGCGGAGCTTCAGCGAGGACGGACGGCCGAACTCGATGCCGATCATCAACCCGCGTCCGCGCACCTCGTGCAGCAGCTCGTAGCGGTCCACCAGCGCCGCAAGCCGCTCGCGCAGAGAGTCGCCGGTGCGCCGGGCGTTGGCGACGATCTCCTCGTCCTCCATCACCGTGAGCACCGCGAGCCCGGCCGCCATCGCCTGGGCGTTGGAGCCGAAGCTGGCGGAGTGGACCAGGACCCGGTCCATCGAGGAGTAGACCTTGCGGAAGATCCACTCCTTGCCGAGCGTCGCGCCGACCGGCACGTAGCCGCCGGAGAGCGCCTTGGCCACGCAGACGAGGTCGGGCTCGACACCGTCCTCGTGCTGGTACGCGTAGAAGTCGCCGGTCCTGCCGAGGCCGGTCTGCACCTCGTCGGCGATCAGGAGCGCCTTGTGCCGGTGCAGCAGCTCCTGCGCCTCGCGGAGGAAGCCGTGCGGCGCGGCGTGCACACCCTTGCCCTGGATCGGCTCGACGACCAGGGCCGCGACATCGCCGCGCTTCAGCTCCCGGCGCAGCGCGTCCAGGTCTCCGAGCGCGATCGGCGTGTCGGGCAGCAGCGGGGCGAAGCCGTCCTTGAAGCCGCTCTCGCCGTTGACCGAGAGGGAGCCGGTGGTCAACCCGTGGAAGGCGTGGGTGCAGTAGAGGACGCGCGGTTTGCCGGTGGCGTACCGGGCGAACTTCAGGGCCGTCTCGACCGCTTCCGTACCGCTGTTGCCGAAGAAGACCCGGTCCAGGTGCGGGCTGTGGCCGAGCAGCTTCTCGGCGAGGAGTCCGGGCAGCGGCTGGCAGTCGAAGCGCGTGAGGTCGGCGAGCTGGGCGTCGAGCACGTCGTGCAGGGCCTGGCGGACGACCGGGTGGTGCCGGCCGATGCCCATCACGCCGAACCCGGCGAGCATGTCCAGGTAGTCGTCGCCGTCCGCGTCCCAGAAGTACGCGCCTTCGGCCCGCTCGTAGACCTTGTCGAAGCCGATGGTGTGCAGCATGCGCGGCAGCTGGTGGTTGAGGTGGCGCGCGTGCAGCTCGTACCGCTCGTGCCCGCGCTCCGCGAGGAGCCGTTTCAGGTCGAAGCCCTGTGGCCCGCCGTCCGTCATCGCCCGTTCGTCTCCTTCGCTGCGTTTCCCGAGGGGGCCGGCGTCACCGGCCCCCTCGCTGTCACGACGTCACCGGTTCCCGCCGACGCTCTCCCGTGCCGCGCGCAGCGACTCCTTGAGCGATCCCATCGTCGCGAGGACGGCGGTGGGTTCGTAGCCGCAGTGCGCCATGCAGTTGGCGCAGCGCGGGTCCTTGCCCCGGCCGTACTTCTCCCAGTCGGTCTCCTCGATGAGCTGACGGTATGTCGGTACGTAGCCGTCGCTCATCAGGTAGCACGGGCGCTGCCAGCCGAAGAGCGAGTAGTTGGGGATCGCCCACGCGGTGCACGGGAAGTCGGCTTTGCCTTCCAGGAAGTCCAGGAAGAGCGGCGAGTGGTTGAGCCGCCAGCGGGCCCGGTTGCCGCCGGCGAAGGCCTTCTTGAAGAGTTCGCGGGTCTGCTCGACGCCGAGGAAGTGCTCCTGGTCGGGCGCCTTCTCGTACGCGTAGGCGGGCGAGATCATCATCTCGTCGACCTTCAGGTCGTCGTTGAGGTAGTTGAGGACCTCGATGATGGTCTGCGGGGTGTCGGTGTTGAAGAAGGTGGAGTTGGTGGTGACGCGGAAGCCGCGCGCCTTGGCCTCCTTCATCGCGGCGACGGCCTCGTCGAAGACGCCTTCCTTGGCGACCGACTCGTCGTGCCGCTCCCGCAGTCCGTCGACGTGCACGGCGAAGGCGAAGTAGGGCGAGGGCGTGAACTTGTCGAGCTTCTTGCGCATGAGCATCGCGTTGGTGCAGAGAAAGACGTACTTCTTCTTCGCGACGAGCTGGCGCACGATCTCGTCGATCTGCGGATGCATCAGCGGCTCGCCACCGGCGATCGAGACCATCGGAGCACCGGATTCGAGCACCGCGCCCACCGCCTGGGCGACCGGCATGCGCTGCTTCAGGACACCGGCCGGGTGCTGGATCTTCCCGCACCCCTCGCAGGCGAGGTTGCAGGCGAACAACGGCTCCAGCTCGACGATCAGCGGGAACTTCTCACGCTTGCGGAGCTTCTGTTCGAAGAGATACGTCGCGACCTTGATGGACTGACGGAGCGGCATGGCCATCTGGCTCACCTCCTGGGGAGCGTTGAGGATCGGTGCCATTCGTAGAAAGCCGGAAGGACGGCACGGAGAACACGGAAGGCCGATATTCCACCGCGAACCGTGCCGATACGGACGAGCTCATGCTCTGGAGCGTCCACGACCACCCGGACGGCCGCAACCGGACGCGGCCCGTGGCACAGGGCGGTACGCAGTGTCGCGGCGGACTCCATGTCCACCGCGATGGCCCCGGTGGCCCGCAGTGCAACCCGCTCGGGGCCGCGTACGACGTGGTCGGAGCCGGTGAGCGGGCCGGTGTGGACGGCCGAGCCGGGGGCGGCGCGGGCCAGGGCTGCGACCAGCAGGCCGGTGCCGGTGCAGGGCGTGGCGCCGTCCGGGTCACGGGTCTCCTCGGCGACGACCAGGTCGCCGGGGTGCATGCCGGGCGCGAGGCCGGCGCAGAAGCCGGAGGCGATGACGGCGGCGTCCGGTACGCCACCCGGGGCGAGGGCCGCCGCGACGGCCGCCTCCGCCGCCCGGGGGCCCATGCCGGTCCGCAGGACCCTTACCGGGCCGCCGGGCCGCTTGCCGCTGTGCAGCGCCAGCTGCTCGATGCCCAGCGCACAGGCGACCAGCAGCGGCGCCTGGGAGGCCGTGGGCCCCGGTGCGCCGGCCATCAGGCGCCCTTGGCCACGCCCGTACGGTCGGCGAACGGGTCGCCGTACACGTACCGCCCGAGGGCCGTCAGAGGAAAGACCTGGCGGTAGAGGTGATAGTTGATCGAGAAGTCCCACGGGAAGCCGGTGCCGGTGAAATACGGCTCGTCCCAGGAGCCGTCCGCCTGCTGCGCCCCGGTCAGCCAGGTGACCCCGCGCGCCACGGCCAGGCTGTCGCGGCGGCCCGCGGCGAGCAGGGCCAGGAGTGCCCAGGCGGTCTGCGAGGCGGTGGACTCACCGTGGCCGATCCACTTCTCCTCCTGGTACGAGCGCAGATCCTCGCCCCAGCCGCCGTCGTCGTTCTGCACGGACTCCAGCCAGGTCACCGCCCGGCGGATCGAAGGGTGCGCGGCGGGCAGTCCGGCGGCGACCAGCGCGGGCACCACCGACCCGGTCCCGTACACGTAGTTGACGCCCCAGCGCCCGAACCAGGCGCCGCACGCCTCCTGTTCGGCGAGCAGCCACTCGATACCGCGTCGCGTACGAGGATGGCTGCCGAGCCCTTCGACGGCGAGCATCTCCACCACATGGCCGGTGACATCGGCCGATGGCGGGTCGATGACCTCGCCGAAGTCGCAGAACGGCAGGCGGTTGGGGAACGGGCTGGTGTTGTCGGCGTCGAACGCGCCCCAGGCGCCGTTGCGGGACTGCATCCCGAGGTTCCAGCGCACTCCGCGCTCGATGGCGGCTTCCAGCCGGGCCGGGTCGGGATGGCGCACCCGGCGCAGGGCCAGGACGACTTCGGCGGTGTCGTCGATGTCCGGGTAGTTGTCGTTGTGGAACTCGAACGCCCAGCCTCCGGGCGCCAGTTCGGGTTTGCGTACGGACCAGTCACCGGGCCGGGTGATCTCCTCGGCGAGCATCCAGTCGGCGGCTTTCACCAGCGCCGGGTGGTCGGGTCTGAGGCCGCCGTCGACCAGCGCGATGGTCGCCAGGCAGGTGTCCCAGACAGGCGACTGGCAGGCCTCGACCATCCGGGCGCCGTCCTCGCGGTGGACGGCGAACCGGTCCAGCGAGGCCAGTCCGGCCTTCATCACCGGGTGGTCCAGGTCGTAGCCGAGCAGGTGCAGCGCGATGATCGAGTAGACGGCCGGCGGCTGGATACCGCCCCAGCAACCGTCGTTCTCCTGGCGCTCGACGATCCACCGGGCCGCCACGTTCATCGCGATCCGGCGCAGCGGGCGCGGCGCGACCTTGTGGTAGAGGTGCAGGCCCTTGTCCAACCGCTGGAAGAGGCCGTCCCAACTGGCCGCCGGAGCAAGCTTCCTGGGCGGATTGGGCTCGGCGGGATCGGTGTGCAGCTCGTCCAGGGTGAAGGGCGCGGGCCGCACCGGGCGCTTGGCGGAGACGATGGTCAGAGGGACGATGGTCTGGCGGGCCCAGCAGCCGAAGTCGTAGATGTTGAGCGGGACCCACTTGGGGAAGAACATCAGCTCGGGCGGGAGTTCGGGGAGGTCGTCCCACTTCCACCAGCCGAACAGGGCCAGCCAGATCCGGGTGAAGACGCGGGCGGCCGCGATGCCGCCCTGCTCCCTGATCCAGGCGGCGGCGCGCGCCATGTGCGGCTCTTCGGGGCGGTCACCGGCCAGTCGCAGGGCCACGTAGGCCTCGATGGTGGCGGAGAGGTCGCTCGGCCCCTCGTAGAAGGTGTTCCAGGTGCCGTCGCCGAGCTGTTCGCCGCGGATGAAGAGGGCGGCGGCCCGGGTGGTCTCCGGGTCCTGGATCCCGAGGAACTGGCGCAGGAGCAGGTCCTCGGCGTCCATGGTGACGTTGGTGGCCAGGTCGCCCTTCCACCAGCCCTGTTCGTCCTGTCGGCCGAGGAGGTGGGCCACGGAGCGTTCCGCGGCCTGTCGAGCGGCGGCGAGCATGTCGTCCGCGGCGGTGATCGTGTCGGCCGGATGTGCTGCCGGGGGCGCGGAGAGCTTCGCGGCCCCGGTCGATCCGTCGGTCGTCGCTGTCATGAGCTTCCCCTTACGTGCAGTGGTTTCTCTGCTGTGCTGGGGTCTCCGTCGGCCGGCGCCCGGGTCAGGGCGCCGGCCGGCGACTGCGAGTCATATACGGGTGCTGATCACCGTTTCCGCACCACCACGAAGTCGGCGAGCGCGGTGAGCTGCGCCCGTACCTGGTGCGGCATGTCGACACCGTGCAGCGCCTCGATGGCGACCGCGTGCTGCCGGCGGGCTTCCTGCGCGGTCCACTCGCGGCCGCCCGCCTCCTCGATGAGCGCCGCGCGGGCGGCGAACTCCTCTTCGGAGAAGCTGTCGAAGTCACTGCTCTTGGCGTCGGCGGCGAGCAGCTCGCCGAGCCGCTCGGAGGCCGGTCCGCCGGCGGCGAGCGCGGCGACGACCGGGAGGGACTTCTTGCGCTGGCGCAGGTCGCTCCAGGTCTGCTTGCCGGTGGCCTCCGGGTCGCCCCAGATGCCGAGCAGGTCGTCGACGGCCTGGAAGGCGAGGCCGAGGTGGTAGCCGTACGCCTCCAAGGTGTCGGCGGTGCGGTCGTCCGCGCCGCCGAGCACCGCGCCGATGGAGACCGCGCAGGCCAGCAGGGCGCCGGTCTTGTTGCCCTCCATCTCCAGGCACTCCTCGACGGTGACCCGCTCGCGGTGCTCGTAGGAGATGTCCTGGGCCTGGCCGTCGATGAGCTTGCGGGTGGCCGAGGTCAGCCGGCGGGCCGCGCGGCCCGCCTCGACCGTGCCGAGCTCCAGCAGGACGTCGTAGGCCAGCGCGAAGAGCGCGTCGCCGACCAGGATCGCCTGCGCGGGGCCGTGCACCTTCCACACGGTGTCGCGGTGGCGGCGCTGCTCGTCGCCGTCCATCAGGTCGTCGTGCAGCAGCGAGAAGTTGTGCACGAGCTCGACAGCCACGGCGCCGGGGACGCCCGCCTCGGCGGGAGCGCCCGCCGCTTCGGCCGAGAGCAGGGCGAGCGCGGGGCGCACGGCCTTGCCGCCGTCGCCGTCCGAGGGCCGTCCCTCGGCGTCGATCCAGCCGAAGTGGTAGGCCGCGACGGTG
Source organism: Streptomyces sp. NPDC006174 (assembly GCF_040614075.1). NCBI lineage: Bacteria > Bacillati > Actinomycetota > Actinomycetes > Kitasatosporales > Streptomycetaceae > Streptomyces > Streptomyces sp. NPDC006174. The sequence continues at coordinate 80,823 of NZ_JBEXTJ010000015.1, forward strand.
TCCATGGGCGGCGCCAGCCGGTCCACGGCGGCCCGCAGCACCGGCGCTGACAGGGCTCGTCCGCGCTCCAGAAGCGCGGTGACGTCCGTGGTCTGGTCCACGGTGTCGGAAGCCGGATTCGCCGGGGTCACTGACTCTCCTCTTGTTCCGGTGGTACTGCTCATGCCGCCTCCTGCAGCGGATGTCCATGGGGGCGGCCGAGGTCGTGAAGGGCCGCGTCGGCGGCCTGGAAGCCGCTGCGCACGGCACCCTCCATCGTCGCGGGCCAGCCGGTGGCGGTCCAGGCGCCCGACAGGTGCAGTCCGGGCGCTCGCGTACGGGGGCCGGGGCGCAGCGCGCCGACGCCCGGGGCGGGCGCGAAGGTGGCGGTGCGCTCGCGGGTGACGAAGAAGTCCCGGATGCCGGCGCCGCGTGCGGCGGGCAGGAGCCGCTCCAGCTCGGGCAGGTAGCGCTCGCGCAGCTCGGCGACGGGGAGGTCGATCTCGTCCTGGGCGGCGGACTGGGAGACCGCCAGGTACTGGCCGGGGCCCTTGAGCCCGGAGGAGTGCGTACGGTCGAAGACCCACTGGACCGGCGAGCCGATCGCGGCGAAGAACGGGCGGCGCAGCACCGCCCGGTCGTAGATCACGTGCACGTTGAGGATGGGCGCGTTGTCGATGTCGAGCAGCAGGTCCGGCTCGTCCAGTGCGCCGGCGGGCAGCAGGTCGTGCGTCTCGTGCTGCGGTACGGCGAGGACGACGGTGTCGGCGGTGATCCGCTCGCCGGCGGTCTCGACGTTCCAGCGGCCGTCCTCGCCGCGGGTCAGGGAGCCCACCTTGGCGCGCAGCTCGGTGCGGACGCCCGCGGTGTCCAGGGCCTTGCGGGCCAGGGTGTCGTGCAGCTCGCCGAGCGGCACGGTGGCCCAGCCGATGTCGGCGGCGCCGGGCTCGGAGAGGAGGCCGGTCCTGAAGACCTTGGCGGCGAGCGCCATGGAGGCGTGCGGCGCGGTGGCGTTGAGGGTGGCGACGCCGACGAGGTCCCAGAGGGCCTCGATGGCGCGCTCGGACTGGCCGTGCCGCTTGAGCCAGGTGGCGAAGTCGATGCGGTCGAGTTCCGGGTCGGCGGGGTCGAGGCGGCCGAGCGCGAGGGCGGCGCGGCCCACGTTCGCCTTCTCGGCGAGGGAGAGGTGCGGATAGGCCGCGAGGCCGCCGGCGAGGTGCAGCGGTACGGGCAGGCCGGTGCGGCGGATCCGGCCGAGGCGCGGTCCGGCGGCGCGGCCGACGTCCAGGACGGGGACGTCCAGGCGGTCCTGGAGCGGAGCGAGGTGGGCGGCGTCGACGCGGTCGAGGAACCAGCGGTAGCCGGTGCAGCAGCGCAGGTAGACGTGCTGGCCGTTGTCGACGGTGAGGTCGCCGCGCTGGAAGGAGAAGGCGAGGCCGCCGAGGCGGGGCCGCCCTTCGAGCAGCGTGACGTCGAGCCCGGCATCCGCGAGGCGCATGGCCGCGGTGATGCCGGCGAGGCCGCCGCCGACGACGACCGCGACGGGGCGTGGGGTCTCGTCGCTCATGCCTGCCCCTCTCGCCGGGCTGTCTTCGATCGCCGGACCGTCGCCGATCCCCGGGTCGTCCCGGAAGGAATCGTCGCAGTCGTGGACGCGTGCGGCCACCGGAGGGTTGACCGGGCGCCAGGCGTGCCGGAGTGCATCAGGCCCGCCCCCTGGAGGTCAGCCGCGAGACATGGCGGGCGTCGAGACCGGAGAGGCCGCGCACCGCGACGTACGCCTTCTCATGGCCGGGCAGCGAGACGCGGCCGCGCAGCACGGCCTCGGGGTCGCGCTCGATCCGGTCCAGGAGGCGGCGGTAGATCCCGGCCATGGCGGCGACGCAGGCGCCGCTGCGGCGGTCCAGCATCGGCAGCAGGCGGTATCCCTCGGCGAACAGGGCTCGCGCCCGGCGCACCTCGAAGTGGATGAGGCCCGCGAAGTCGGAGCCGGGCGGCGGGGTGGAGCGGTGGAAGCCGGCGGAGCAGCCGAACTTGGCCAGGTCGTCGGCGGGGAGGTAGGTGCGCCCGTTGCCGGCGTCCTCGCGGACATCGCGCAGGATGTTGGTGAGCTGGAGCGCGAGGCCGAGCGTGTCGGCGTACTCGGAGGCCCGCTCGGCGCCGGGTGCGCCCGGTTCCGTACCGAAGACGCCGAGGCTGAGGCGGCCGATGGCACCGGCGACGCAGCGGCAGTAGGTCTTCAGGTCGTCCCAGGTCTCGTACGTGGCGCCGCGGACGTCCATCAGGACGCCGTCGATCAGCTCGTCGAGCCCTTCCAGCGGGAGCGGGAAGCGGCGGGTGGCGTCGGAGAGGGCGACGGCCACCGGGTCGGTGTCGTCCTCCTCGACCTTGCCGTGCCGGATCCGGTCGAGCAGCTCACGGGTGCTCTCCAGCCGGGTCCGCTTGGTCGCCGGGTCGAGCTCGCCGTCGCCGATGTCGTCGACGCGGCGGGAGAAGGCGTACAGCGCCGACATGGCCTGCCGCTTCTCGTACGGCAGCAGCCTGATGCCGTAGGCGAAGTTCCGGGCCTGCTGTCCGGTGACGGCCTCGCAGTAGCTGTATGCGGCCTGTACCGGTGGCGGCATGTCCGTCGTCTGTCCCTCCACGGTCAAGCTCACCCCTCTCTACGCGCTCTTCGCAGGACGACTGCGACTTCGCGCAGCATGCTGGGCTTGGTGGGCTTGGGTGGTCCGGGCAGGACGTCGAAACCGGCGGCCGAGACCGCCGTGAGGGCGGCGCGGCCGCCGCCGACGAATCCGGCGAGCAGGAGCTTCAGTCTGCCGTCGACGCTCGCCACCAGCGGAATGCCTTCCTCCAGCAGCTCGCTCGCGCACTGTGCTTCGTACGCGATCAGCGCGCGGACCGAGGCTCCGGCGGACGGTACGGCCAGGTCGGCCTCGCTGACCCGGAAGCGGTCCATGGACTCGGCGGGCAGATAGATCCGGTCGCGCGCGAGGTCCTCGGCGACGTCCTGGAGGTGCTCGACGATCTGGAGTGCGGTGCAGACCGCGTCGGAGCGGCGTACGCGCTCCGGGCTGGTGGTGCCGGTGAGGGCGAGGACCAGGCGGCCGACCGGGTTGGCTGAGAGCTCGCAGTAGGCGGCGAGCTCCGCGTAGGTGGCGTAGCGGCGGACCTTCTGGTCCTGCCGGTTGGCCTCGATCAGGCCGAGGAAGGGCTCGGGGGTGAGCGCGCGGCGCCGCACGGTGGGACGCAGCGCGCGCAGCAGCGGGTGGTGCGGCTCCTGGCCGGTGGTGGCGAAGACCCGGTGCAGGTCGGTCTCCAGCGCGTCGAGCATGGCGAGCCGGTCGTCGCTCTGCTCGGGCTCCAGGCCCAGGTGGCGGGCGTCGGCGCCGCCGGGGGCGAGGTCGCCGTCGCCGATGTCGTCGACGAGCCGGGCGTAGCCGTAGACCGCCATCAGGTCGTCGCGCCAGGCGCGGGGCAGGAAGAAGGGGGCCACGGGGAAGTTCTCGTCCGCGGCCTTGCCGAGCGTGGCGTCGCCGGTGCGCGCCTCGGGCGTGGAGGTCACTGCGGACCACCCGGCGCGGGGACGGCGGAACCACGTCGGAGCTGGAGATTTTCCGTCATTGCCGTCACATCTCCCGTTCTACACTGCTGACCCAAAACATCCCTTTTCGGACACGCCGCTCGTTCTTCCGAGTGCACTGCGGCACAGCGGGCGGAGCGCCGGGGGCGGATCGCCCCACTTGCCATGAATCAGCACCGCTACAGCTTACGTTGTACAGCTCACAGGGGTGCGCGGGGGTGGAGCGCCCGGGGCGCGGACACCGCACTACTCGTCAACCTTGCTCGCGTGCCGGTGGATTGACGTCATCCGCCGGGAGGAGATCACCCCTCAAGGCGTACTGCGGTTGACCTCCGCCGACCCCGTACACCGCTGTGGCCTCCACCGGAAGCGGTCCGGTGGAGGCCACAGATGGCTGGGAAACTACTTGCCCGTCTCGCGTTCGTACGCCTTGAGGACTTCCTCGGTGGGGCCGTCCATCAGGAGTTCGCCCTTCTCCAGCCAGAGCGCCCGGTCGCAGGTGTCCCGGATCGACTTGTTGTTGTGGCTGACCAGGAAGACGGTGCCCGCCTCCTTGCGGAGCTCGCGGATCCGCTCCTCGGAACGGCGGCGGAACTTCTGGTCACCGGTGGCCAGCGCCTCGTCGATCATGAGGACGTCGTGGTTCTTGGCGGCGGCGATGGAGAAGCGCAGACGCGCCGACATGCCGGAGGAGTACGTCCGCATCGGCAGGGTGATGAAGTCACCCTTGTCGTTGATGCCGGAGAAGTCCACGATCTCCTGGTAGCGGGAGCGGATCTCGGCCTGGGTCATGCCCATGGCCAGGCCGCCCAGCACCACGTTCCGCTCGCCGGTGAGGTCGCTCATCAGCGCCGCGTTCACACCGAGCAGCGAGGGCTGGCCGTCGGTGTAGACCCGGCCGGACTCGGTCGGCAGCAGGCCGGCGATGGCCCGCAGCAGCGTCGACTTCCCGGAGCCGTTGGTGCCGATGAGGCCGATGGCCTCGCCGCGGTAGGCGGTGAAGGAGACGCCGCGTACGGCGTGCACCTTCCTGACCCCGCGCGGCTCGCCCTTGCCGCGGCGCATCATCCGGCTCAGCGCCGCGGTGGCGCTGCCCCGGCCGCCGCCGGTGCCGTTGACCCGGTAGACGATGTGGACATCGTCGGCGATGACCGTGGGAATCCGGCCCTGCTTGTTGTCCTCAGCCACGGCCGTACCGTTCCTCTGCCTTCCAGAAATACACGAATCCCACGACGGCCAGCAGCACGGCCCAGGCCAGGCCGGCGGCCCAGACGTGGTCCGGCAGGTTCTCGGAGCCGTAACCGTCGATCAGCGCGAAGCGGACCAGGTCCATGTAGATCGCCGCCGGGTTGTACTGGAGCACGTCGGCGATCCACGCCGGCTTGTCCTTGAGCATCACCGGGATGGAGAACATGACGCCCGAGGCGTACATCCAGGTCCGGGTGACGAACGGCATCAGCTGCGCGAGGTCGGGCGTCTTGGAGCCGAGCCGCGCCATGACGAGCGCGAGTCCGGTGTTGAAGAAGAACTGGAGAATCAGGGCGGGGATCACCAGGAGCCAGGACGGCGAGGGATAGCTGCCGAAGATGACGGCGACCGCGACCAGCACGATCATCGAGAACAGCAGCTGCTGGAGCTGCTGGAGCGAGAACGAGATCGGCAGCGAGGCCCGCGGGAAGTGCAGGGCCCGGACCAGTCCGAGGTTGCCGGAGATCGACCGGACGCCCGCCATCACGGAGCTCTGCGTGAAGGTGAAGACGAAGACGCCGGTGACCAGGAACGGCACGAAGACGTCGTGGGGAATTCCCTCCCTGGTCCCCAGGATGAGTCCGAAGATCAGGTAATAGACAGCGGCGTTCAGGAGAGGGGTGACCACCTGCCACAGCTGGCCCAGTTTGGCCTGGCTGTACTGCGCGGTCAGCTTCGCCCGGGAGAAGGCCAGGATGAAGTGGCGCCGGCCCCAGAGCTGTCGCAGATAGGCGAGCAGTCCAGGCCGGGCGCCGCTCACGGTCAGGCCGTACTTGGCAGCCAGCTGGGCCGCGCCGAGGCCCTCGTCGGCGGACGGCGGGGCCCCGAGGGCCACCCCGGCGTCGTGGGTCGTGTCACTCACAAGTTGAAACTCTCGTCTTCACGCGCAGCCAGTCGCGGGCGCGGCTCAGGCGGACAGGTCCCGGAAAGAAAATACGCCTCATGCTCTCAGAGGAAAGCTTCTCAGATGACCGGAGGTCGCCCCAGCCGCGTCAGCCGCCACACCGTACGCCACTTCATCGGGCGGCGCGGCCCGCAGGACGTCGTCCAGCCCTCGCGGAAACCGCCGAACCACGCCTTCAGCGCGGGCGGCGACGGGCGCCTGACCAGCGTCAGCAGCAGCCAGACCCCGAGGTAGAGAGGGATCAGCGGGGCGGGAAGGTTCCGGCGGGCCAGCCAGACCCGGTTGCGGGCCACCATGCGGTGGTGGACGGCGTGCCGGGAGGGGGCCGTGGTGGGGTGGTTGAGGACCAGGTCCGCGCGGTAGTCGATCATCCAGCCCGCGTCCAGCGCCCGCCAGGCGAGGTCGGTCTCCTCGTGGGCGTAGAAGAACTGCTCCGGCAGCGGTCCCGCCTCGGCGAGGACCCTGGTGCGTACGGCGTTGGCGCCGCCGAGGAAGGTCGTCACGCGCGAGGAGCGCATCGGGTCGGCCGCCCGGAGCCGGGGCACATGGCGGCGCTGGGTGGCGCCGGTGTCCGGGTCGGTGATCCGGAAGGTGATGATGCCGAGCCTCGGGTCCGCCACGAATGCCTGACGGCAGAGCTCGGCGGTGTCCCGGTTCGGGAGCAGCCCGTCGTCGTCGAGGAAGAGCAGGGCGTCCACGTCCGCGCCGGACGGGCCGAACGCCTCGATGCCGACGTTGCGGCCACCGGGGATGCCGAGGTTCTCCGGCAGCTCCACCGTCCGTACGCCGGCCGGCACGGGCCCGACCGGTGCGCCGTTGCCGACCACCACGACCTCGATCGGTTCGCCGTCCTGCGCGAGGACCGAATCGAGGAGGGCGCGGAGGTCGTCGGGCCGGTCGCCCATGGTGATGATCACCGCGCCCAGTCTCATGGCAGAGGTCACTTCAGCCTGCTGGACGCCAGGACGGAGACGAGGTGGAGCAGGGTCTGCAGGAGTGCGATGCCGGCCAGTACGGCGGTGGCGAGGCGGGTGTAGAAGAGGTCGCCGCCGATGGTGTCCAGGATCGCGACGAGCAGGATGAGCAGCGAGGCCTCGATCCCGAGGATCAGCCGGTGGAACTTGAGCGCTCCGGCGGCCCGGCGGGCCAGCGCCATGCCGGAGGAGCGCGGCTCGGAGGCCGCCTCCTTGACCGGCGGCAGCCCGCCCTGGTGGCGCGCGACGCCGACCAGGTCCGTCTCGGCCTTGATCATGATCGCGCCGAGCGCGGCGAACGTCCCGAGGAACGCCCAGAGCCAGTCGATCCGGCCCTCGCCCCAGATGTCGGCGGCGCGCAGGCCGAGGCCGACGAGGACGGCCGCGTCGCACAGGTAGGCGGCGACCCGGTCCAGGTAGACCCCGCTCAGCGAGTACTGCTTCTTCCAGCGGGCCAGCTCGCCGTCCACGCAGTCGAAGAGCAGGTAGAGCTGGACCATGAGCACACCGAGCAGGGCGCCCGGTATGCCGGGCACCAGCACGGCCGGCGCGGCCAGGACTCCGGCCAGCGTCATCACGTACGTGACCTGGTTCGGCGTGACCCTGGTGTTCACCAGGTAGCGGTCCACGCGCAGGGAGACCTCACGCATGTACAGGCGGCCGGCCCAGTGCTCGCCACTGCGCCGGTCCTTCACCCCCGGAGGGTGCACGACCGGACGGAGTTCAGCTACTGATGGTCGAGACATAGTCGGCGTACGCGTCCCTGATCTGGTCGGTGGACAGGTTGAGGTGCTCCAGGATGGTGAAGCGTCCCGGTCGGGTCTGCGGCGCGTAGTCGACGGCCCGGACGAACTCGTCGACGGTGAACCCGATCTCCTCGGGCAGCACCGGCAGACCGTGGCGGCGCAGGGTCGATGCCATCTGGAGGGACTCCTGACGGGCACCGCGCAGATGCATGGCGAAGCAGGCGCCGATGCCGACCTGCTCGCCGTGGCTGGCCGCCCGCTGCGGATACAGCAGGTCGAAGGCGTGGTTGATCTCGTGGCAGGCGCCGGAGGCCGGACGCGAGTCGCCCGCGACCGACATCGAGATGCCGGTCAGCACGAGTCCCTCGGCCAGCACCTTGAGGAAGGCGTCGTCGCCGACACCGCCGGGATGGCGCAGCACGGCCTCGCCTGCCTGGCGGGCCATGGCGGCCGCGAGTCCGTCGATCTCCTCGCCGTTGACCTCGTGGGCCAGCTCCCAGTCGGCGACGCAGGAGATGTTCGAGACCGCGTCACCGATGCCGGAGCGGACGTACCGGGCGGGCGCCTCACGGATCACGTCGAGGTCGATGACCACGGCGATCGGCGTGGGCACGCCGTAGGAGCCGCGCCCGTTGTCGTTGTCGAGCGTGGCGACCGGCGAGCAGAGGCCGTCGTGCGAGAGGTTCGTCGCGACGGCGACCAGCGGCAGGCCGACCCGCGCCGCGGCGTACTTCGCCACGTCGATGATCTTGCCGCCGCCGAGGCCGACCACCGCGTCGTACCGGGTGCCCTTGATGTCGTCGGCGAGCTTCACCGCGGAGTCGATCGTGCCGTCGGAGACGGCGTACCAGTCGGCACCCGGCAGGACCGGGGCGAGCCGCTCCTTGAGCGCGCGCCCGGAGCCGTCGCTGATCGCGATGGCGAGCTTGCCCGAGGAGGAGATCCGCTGATCGGCCAGGAGACCCGCCAGATCGTCCATGGCGCCGCGCCGGATGTCGACGACGACCGGGGACGGAATGAGCCGGGTCAGTACTGGCACGCGATCTCCCGGCCCTTCTCGAGGTCGTCGTGGTTGTCGATCTCGACCCAGGTCACGGTGCCGATCGGAGCCACGTCGACGGTGAAGCCGCGGTTGACGAGCTCCTGGTAGCCGTCCTCGTAGTAGAGGTCGGGGTCGCGCTCGAAGGTGGCCTTCAGCGCGTCGGCGAGCTCCTCGGCGGCCTCGGCCTCGATGAGGGTGACGCCGATGTACTCACCGGTCGCGGTGGCCGGGTCCATCAGCTTCGTGATGCGCCGGACGCCCCTGGCCTCCTCGGTGATGACCTTCATCTCCTCGTCGGCGAGGCTCTTCTCGGTGTCCAGCGCGAGGATGATCCTCCGGCCCTCGCCACGGGTGTCCAGGAGGGTCCTCTCGACGGAGACCGGGTGCACGGTGTCGCCGTTGGCGAGGATCACGCCGCGCTTGATGACGTCACGGGCGCACCACAGGGAGTAGGCGTTGTTCCACTCCTCGGCCTTGTCGTTGTCGATGAGGGTGAGGGTGAGACCGTACGTCGCCTCCAGCTCGGCCTTGCGCGCGTAGACGGCCTCCTTGCGGTAGCCGACGACGATCGCGACCTCGGTGAGTCCGACCTCCGCGAAGTTGGCGAGCGTGAGGTCGAGGACCGTCTTGTCACCGTCGACAGGGACGAGCGCCTTGGGGAGCGTGTCCGTGTAGGGACGCAGACGTCGTCCTGCACCGGCTGCCAGTACGAGGCCGATCATGCGAGTTCTCCTTCGTCGTGTACGGCGGGCGCCGAGGAGGACACCCAGAAGCGGATGGACTCCACGAGCACCACCAGAGCCACGACCACCGCGAGAACGGTGAGAGCCGTGGTGAAACCTGAGCCTTGGGTGAGTACGGCGGCGAGAACGGCCACCAGCGCGGTACGGCCCTCGTGGCCACCGATCGTCCGCACCAGCCACTGAGGCGGTGCGCCGGTGCCTCCGCGAATGCGGTAGACCGTGTCGTAGTGATGGTAGGCGACGGCCGAGACGAGCCCGAAGGCCGCCGGAACGGCGTGCGGGACGTCGCTGCGTGCGGCCAGCACGAGGATCGTGACGTACTCCGCCGCCCGGAAGAACGGCGGTGCCAGCCAGTCGAGCGCGCCCTTGAGGGGGCGGGCGACGGCGAGGCCGGAGAGCAGGACGTACACGGCCGCGGCGGCGATGGTGAGTGGGCTGCCGTACGGGAGGAAGAGCGCGGCGCCGACCATCACGAGGGTGCCGAGGAGGGCGAGGGCGGGGGCCGTGAACGCGCCCCGCAGGCCGGGAGCGACCGCGGCGACTGCCTGGGCCAGCGGGCCGGAGTCGGCGAGGTCCGCCAGGGCCTGGGCAGCGCGGTCGGTGCGGCCGGCCTTGCGGGTCAGCGAGCGCAGGAGGCGGCCGGCGGTGGTGTAGCAGGCGGCGAGGGCGCAGCCGACGAGCAGGGCGTAGAAGACGATGCGCGGGGTGGTGAACGCGGTGAGCACCGCGATCATGGCCCAGCGCTCGCCGATCGGCAGCACGATCATCCGGCGCGCCCAGACCGTCCAGCCGACGCTGTCGAGCTTGTCGGAGAGGGCGGCGGTGGGGCTGGTGTTGGCGACCGCGTCGTGGTTGGCCTCGTTGAAGGAGAAGTCCACGACATGGCGGCAGGCCTGGAGGACCATCGCACCGAGCGCGAGGGCCCATACATCGTCACTGCCACCGCCGCGGGCGGCGCCGATGGCCAGGCCGGCGTAGTACGCGTACTCCTTGGCCCGGTCGAACGTGGCGTCCAGCCAGGCACCCATCGTGGAGTACTGCAGCGAGTAGCGGGCGAGCTGCCCGTCGGTGCAGTCCAGGACGAAGGAGACCAGGAGCAGGATGCCCGCGGCGATGTAGCCGCCCCGGGTGCCGGTCGCCGCGCTGCCCGCCGCGATGAGCGCGGTGATCAGGGAGGCGGTGGTGACCTGGTTCGGGGTGAAGCCCCGGCGGGCGCACCAGCGGGCGATGTAGCGGGAGTAGGGGCTGATGCAGAAGGTGGTGAAGAAGCCGTCGTGGGCCTTGACCGCGCTGCGCAGCCGTACGGCTTCGTCGTCGACCGAGGCACGTGCGGTCTCGGCCGCGGCCTGCTGTTCGGGGTCGGTGGGGACGGCGGCGACCAGCGAGCCGAGGGCGGGGCGCTGTACGGCGACGCCTTCGGACTCCAGCGCGACGGCGATGCGGCCGGCGACGGTGCGGTCCTCGGGTGCCGGGTCGGTGTCCGGGTCGACGACAGGCGCGCCGGCGCCGACCGCGGCCGTGGTGCGGTCCAGCGCGCGCAGCAGGGCCCGCCGGGCCTGGGGCTGGGCGGTGAGCGCACCGGGGACGGTGGCGGCGGGGAAGCGCGGGTCGGTCAGGCCGAGCCGTAGCGCGTGGAGGTGGCCCACGAAACGCGGGTCGACGAGGGCGACCCGGCGGTCGGCCGGGACGGCGGCGAGGAGTGCTGCGGCGTCACCGGCGTCGGCGGCGCTGAGCACGTCGAAGCCCAGGGACCTCAGATCGTCCGCGAGCGACGACCCGGGTACCGGCGTACCGGTGAGGATGGCGGTCGACAGACGAACTCACTCCTTGGCACTGACGGTGGACGACACTCGGCAGCACGGCCACGAGGCGGGCCGGGCGGCATGTCGGCTGAGGCTATCGGATGAACGGAAGGCCGAGTTCACCACCCGTTTCCGCGCTGTTCGGGTGGCCTCCCACCGGGCCGGTTCCATCGGCGATCATCATCCTTGATCGGTGCCCCGGCCCACAAACCGCCGGTCGGACCGGATGGCTCTGACGCTTAGGCTGACGGTCATGACATGGCTGATCACAGGTGGAGCGGGTTACATCGGGGCACACGTGGCGCGGGCCATGGTCGCGGCGGGCGAGCGGGTCGTGGTGGTCGACGACCGCTCGACGGGCGTCGTGGACCGGCTGCCGGAGGCCGTCACGCTGGTGGAGGGCTCCGCTTCGGACCGGGCGCTGCTGGACCGGGTGCTGGCCGAGCACGCGGTGAGCGGTGTGGTGCATCTCGCGGCGAAGAAGCAGGTCGGCGAGTCCGTGGAGAAGCCGCTGCTGTACTACCGGGAGAACATCGCCGGGCTGACGGTGCTGCTGGAGGCCGTGGTCGCGGCCGGCGTGCGGCGCTTCCTCTTCTCGTCGTCGGCGGCCGTCTACGGCGTACCGGACGTGGATCTCGTCACGGAGGAGACGCCGTGCCTGCCGATCAACCCGTACGGCGAGACCAAGCTCGCCGGCGAGTGGCTGGTGCGGGCGACGGGCAAGGCGCACGGGATCTCGACCGCCTGTCTGCGGTACTTCAACGTGGCGGGCGCGGCCGGGCCCGAGCTGGCGGACACCGGGGTCTTCAACATCGTCCCGATGGTCTTCGACCGGCTGACCAGGGGCGAGGCGCCACGGATCTTCGGCGACGACTACCCCACGCCCGACGGCACGTGTGTCCGTGACTACATCCACGTCGCCGACCTGGCTGACGCCCACCTCGCCGTGGCGCGGAAGCTCGGCGTGCGCGAGGGCGGCGATCTGACGCTGAACGTGGGCCGGGGCGAGGGCGTGTCGGTACGGGAGCTGATCGACGTGATCACCGAGGTGACCGGATACGCGGTGCAGCCGGTGGTGGAGCCGCGCCGTCCCGGTGACGCGGCGAAGGCGGTGGCCTCGGATGCGCGGATGGTCCGGGAGCTGGGCTGGACGGCCCGCCGGGATGCCCGCTCGATGGTCGAGTCGGCCTGGGAAGGGTGGTGCCTGCACCATCCGCAGGCACGTATCGACACCCATGGCGGACGCCCGTAAATGATCACGTCACCGCTCTGACCTGCGGAACGTTTTCGCAGGTCAGAGCATATGACAACGGTGTTCAGTACCGTGTTGCCCGATACCCCCCACCCGTAGTTCACTGGCCTCGTCGGGCGGTTTCGCCGGGCGCTGTCGCACCGAGCTGGAGGCGTTTCGCATGGGGGCTGGCCACGATCACGGGCACACGCACGGCGGGCCGCCTCCGACCGGCACGGCGGCCGCCGCGTACCGGGGCAGGCTCCGCGTCGCCCTCGGGATCACGCTGAGCGTGATGGTCATGGAGATCGTCGGCGGGGTGCTCTCCGACTCGCTGGCCCTGATCGCGGACGCCGCCCACATGGCCACCGACGCGCTGGGGCTCGGGATGGCGCTGCTCGCCATCCACTTCGCCAACCGTCCGGCCGGCCCGAACCGCACCTTCGGCTTCGCCCGCGCCGAGATCCTCGCGGCGCTCGCCAACTGTCTGCTGCTGCTGGGCGTCGGCGGCTTCCTGATCTTCGAGGCCGTCGACCGGTTCATCACTCCGGCCGAGACCAAGGGCGGCCTCGCCATCGCGTTCGCCGCCGTCGGCCTGGTCGCCAACATCGTCTCCCTCTCTCTGCTGATGCGCGGACAGAAGGAGAGCCTCAATGTGCGCGGCGCCTATCTGGAGGTGCTGGCGGACACGCTGGGCTCTGTCGCCGTGATCGTCTCGGCGGCCGTCATCATGGCGACCGGCTGGCAGGCCGCCGACCCGATCGCCTCGCTGGTGATCGGCCTGATGATCGTCCCCCGTACGGTGAAGCTGCTCCGGGAGACGCTGAACGTGCTGCTGGAGGCGGCGCCCAAGGGCGTGGACATGGCGGAGGTACGGGCCCACATCACGGCGCTGCCCGGTGTCCTGGACGTCCATGATCTGCACGCCTGGACGATCACCTCCGGGATGCCGGTGCTCTCCGCGCATGTGGTGGTGCGCCAGGAGATGCTGGACTCGATAGGGCACGAGAAGGTGCTGCACGAGCTGCAGGGCTGCCTCGGCGACCACTTCGACGTGGAGCACTGCACCTTCCAGCTGGAGCCGAGCGGTCACGCGGAGCACGAGGCGCATCTGTGCCACTGAGCCGGTCGCGGCGGCGGTGCTACGCTGGCTCGCTGAGACGTTCGAGTCTCACCGTGGACGACTCCCGGACACACCGGGACCTTGCGAGAGGAGCTGAGGTTGATGACCGTCGCGACGACGCCTTCCCGGCGCGGCAATCGCTCTTCCCTCATCTCCCGGGTTTCCGGCTAGATCCACTTCTCTCGGATCGGTCGGAGCCCTCGCACGCAAGGGTTCCCACGATGACCGACCACACCGACGACGCCTCGCGCACCGAGGCGTTCTTCACCCTGCACCACCGTCTCCCCCGCCAGAGCCCCGGCTCCGACGCCACCACGCGCCGGCTGCTCGCTCTGGCCGGTCCGCTTCCCGACCGTCCGCGCGTCCTCGACCTGGGCTGCGGTCCGGGCCGCGCCTCGCTGCTGCTCGCCGCCGAGGCGGGCGCCGAGGTGACCGCGGTCGACCTGCACCAGCCGTTCCTGGACGAGCTGCGCGAGGCGGCCGAAGCTCATGGTCTGGCCGGCCGTATCCGTACGGTCCGGGCCGACATGGGTGACCTCACCGGCCCCGACTTCCCGGCCGGCTCCTTCGACCTGATCTGGGCGGAGGGGGTGTCTTGCCGATCAGGCCGGACCCCGCGAGCCCGGAATGATCGGCAAGACACCCCCCAGGGGCCGGTGTACTGCATCGGCTTCGCCACCGCCGTACGCGACTGGCAGCGGCTGCTCGCCCCGGGCGGCGCGCTGATGATCTCCGAGTGCGTCTGGACCACCGACGCGCCCTCGGCCGGAGCGCGCGACTTCTGGGACCGCAACGGCTCCCTGCGCACCCGGCCCGAGACCACCGCGGCGGCCGTCGCCGCGGGCTGCACGGTCTCGGCTCTCCTGCTCCACCCCGACAGCGACTGGGACACGTACTACGTCCCGCTCGCCGAGCGGGTGGAGCGCGCCGATCCGACGGTTCCCGGTATGGAGTGGGCGCTCGCGGCCACCCGTGAGGAGCTGGCGGTGCGGCGTGCGTACGGCGCGGAGTACGGCTACGCCGCGTACGTGCTGCGCCCGGCGGACCCGCGCTGGACCACCCGGCCGGAGACGGCGGCGGACCGGGAGGCCGTGCACGCGGTCAACTCGGCCGCCTTCCCGACCCGGGACGAGGCCGACCTCGTGGACGCGCTGCGCGCCGACGCCGAGGCCTGGCTGCCGGAGCTGTCGTACGTCGCCGAGGCGCCGGACGGGTCCGTGGCGTCGTACGCGTTGCTGACCCGGTGCCGGGTCGGGGACGCTCCGGCGCTCGCGCTGGCCCCGGTCGCCACCTCGCCCGCCCACCAGCGGCAGGGTGCCGGGCAGGCTGTGGTGCGGGCGGCGCTCGATGCGGCGCGGGTGCGCGGAGAGGTGCTGGTGGTGGTGCTCGGTGATCCCGAGTACTACGCGCGCTTCGGTTGCGTACCCGCTTCCCGGTACGGGATCCGGCCCGGGTTCGAGGTGCCGGACGAGGCGATGATGGCGCTGGTCCTGGATGATTCCGTTCCGGTTCCGCTGGGCATGATCCGCTATCCGGCGGCCTTCGGGGTCTGACGGCCCGTCCGGCCCGCCGCGCTCACCGGGCACGGCGGGCCGGACATGCCCGGACCCGAAGTACGGACAAGCGGCTTTTGTACGGCAGACTTGACCGGACGCGAGGGGCCCGGCGCACGAGGCCGGGACCACAGACAAGGATGGGTATGCCGACCACACCAGCCACCGCGACGCACAGCTCGTCGAACGGCACCGCAGAAGCGATCATGCTCGAACTGGTCGACGAGAACGGCACCACCATCGGCACCGCGGAGAAGCTGGCGGCCCACCAGGCGCCGGGACAGCTGCACCGCGCGTTCTCCGTCTTCCTCTTCGACGAGCAGGGCCGGCTGCTGCTCCAGCGCAGGGCGCTCGGCAAGTACCACTCCCCCGGCGTCTGGTCGAACACCTGCTGCGGCCACCCCTACCCGGGCGAGGCGCCCTTCGCGGCGGCCGCGCGGCGTACGTACGAGGAGCTGGGCATCGCGCCCTCGCTGCTCGCGGAGGCGGGCACGGTCCGCTACAACCATCCGGACCCGGCCTCGGGCCTGGTGGAGCAGGAGTTCAACCACCTCTTCGTCGGGATGGCTCAGGAGCAGCTGAAGCCGGACCCGGAGGAGGTCGGCGAGACGGCGTTCGTGACGGCGGCGGAGCTGGCGGAACGGCATGCCGAGGCGCCGTTCTCGGCGTGGTTCATGACGGTGCTGGACGCTGCGCGTCCGGCGATCCGTGAGCTGACGGGTCCGTCCGCGGGCTGGTGAGCCTCGCGCGGTTCGCGTACGGGGCGGTCAGAGCTGCGTCTTCAACGGCAGCGCCGCCCAGATGATCTTGCCGCCGCCGGCGGTGTGCTCCACGTCGCAGGTCCCGCCCGCCTCCGCGGTGACCTCCTTGACCAGCAGCAGCCCTCGGCCGCCGGTCTGCGCGTAGTCCGTCTCCAGCGCGGTGGGCCGGTAGGGGTGGCTGTCCTCTACCGAGACTCTGACCCAGTCGGCTCCGATGGCCACCTCGACCGCCAGCTCGGGCGAGAGCAGCGCCGCGTGCTTGACGGCGTTGGTGACCAGTTCCGAGACGATCAGCAGCAGACCCTGGAGGATGTCCTCCTCGATCGGCACGCCCTGGCGGTCGAGAAGGTCGCGCACGGCGTGCCGGGACTGCGGCACGGACACATCGACGGCCGGGGCGGTGAAACGCCACACCCCCTCGTACGACACGGGATCGGCAGGGGCACTCCCGAGGCTCTCCATCGTCCGGCACCAGCTCTCACTCGCACTGCACTGACCGTCGAGTAAAGAGTGTTGGGAATGGCTTGGTCCGTACCGTGCCACTGATCGGAAATAGCTGTGTATCGGCGCTATTTGACCGAAGGTGCGCGATGGAGCCAGGCCGCAGCCTACTTCTGCCCGTCTCCCGGGGCCTTGGGCGTACTGTCCGTAGCCGGGCCGGGTGCATCGAGCCGATCTTCCAGTTGCTCCGAGACCATGCTGACGATGCGTCGGCCGCCGACCCCGACGGCGATGAGACCGAGGCCGTCGAAGAGCAGGGCCAGCGAGAAGAAGACGCCGAGAACGTACAGGCTGCTGTGCGGCCAGTCGAACAGCACCAGCAGGCCCAGCAGCAGCCCGAAGGCGCCTTGCAGCAGCGTCCACCCCATCTGCGGACCACGGACGACGACACTGCCGACCAGCCGGAACACTCCGCCGGTCAGGAAGAGCAGCGCGGCGAACATGGTCAGCGCCTCGGCGGTGCCTTCCGGGTGGCGGATGACCACGACACCGGCGGCGAGGTTCAGCGCGGCGACCACGACACCGAGCCAGAAGTAGTTGGTGCCGCGCGACTCGATGGCGTGCGCCAGGCCGACGAGACCGCCGATCAGCAGCAGCCAGCCGAAGAGCAGCATCGAGGTGAGGGTGGCGAGGCCGGTGTAGATCAGGCCGATGATCCCGGCGATCACCAGCAGCGTGCCGAGCAGGGCGAGCCAGCTGAAACCGCGGGTGAGCTTGCGGCCCTCGGCGGTGGGTCCGTGCTTTCCGCCCTTGGTGCCGGTTCTGTGCTTCCTGCCTTCGGCGGTGGGTCCGTTCATCGACAGCTCCTTACGGTGCGTGTCCGCTTCGCGACCCCTTCTTGATCATAGGTTCGAACCCTGCGGATAGCATCCGGCGCATGGACCGTACGGAACCCCAGCTCCTCTGCTCCGTCGACGGCGGGATCGCCACCGTCGTGATCAGCCATCCCGCCAAGCGCAACGCCATGACCGCCGCGATGTGGCGCGGCCTGCCGGAGCTGCTGGAGCGGCTCGCCGCCGACCCGGCGGTCCGGGTGCTGGTGCTGACGGGCGCCGGGGACACCTTCTGCGCCGGGGCCGACATCTCGACGCTGCGGGAGAGCGCCGGGGACGCGCAGGCGCTGGCGGTGGCGGCCGAGGAGGCGCTCGCCGCCTTTCCGCGGCCGACGCTCGCCGCGGTGCGCGGCTACTGCGTGGGCGGCGGCAGTCAGCTCGCGGCCGCCTGCGACCTGCGGTTCGCGCAGGAGGGCGCGCTGTTCGGCGTCACGCCCGCCAAGCTCGGCATCGTCTATCCGTCCTCCTCCACCCGGCGGCTGGTCGGCCTGGTCGGCCCGGCGACGGCGAAGCACCTGCTCTTCTCCGGCGAGCTGATCGGCACGGCCAGGGCCCTGCGCACCGGCCTGGTGGACGAGGTGCTGCCGGCCGGCGGACTGGACGAGCGGGTGGCGGCGTACGCGGAGGTGCTGGCCTCCCGCTCCCAGCTGACGCAAGCGGCGGCGAAGGAGTTCGCGGCGGGACGGCAGGACCGGGACGCGTACTGGACCGGCCAGGCGCAGGGCAGCGGCGACACCGCGGAGGGGGTCGCCGCCTTCCTGGAGCGGCGGGAGCCGAAGTTCACGTACACGACGGGCTCCATGGGGTGACGCGCGTCCTCTGGGGTCACGCGGCGGCCTCTGGGGTCACACGTAAGCCTATGAGGTCAGGCGGCAACCCCTGCGGTCACGCGTAAGCCTGTGAGGTCAGGCGGCGACCTGGGGAGTGGTGCGTCGGCTTATGGGGTGACGCGTCGGCCACAAGGGATCACGCGGTCGATCGGGTCCTACCGACTGACGTGTCGGCTCTTGGCCCGCCACTCCTCCACCAGCGCCGCCGGGGCCTTCTCCGGCGACCCGCAGTCGTACGGCGGCTGCGGGTCGTACTCGGTGAGCAGCTGCACCGAGCGCGCCGTGTCGTCGCCGGCGATCCGGCCGAGCAGGGTGAGGCCCATGTCGATGCCGGAGGAGACCCCGGCGGCGGTGACGTACTTCCCGTCGAACACCACCCGCTCCCCCGTCGGCTCGGCGCCGAACTCCTTCAGCGCCTCCAGCGCCAGCCAGTGCGAGGTGGCCCGCCGGCCCCGCAGCAGCCCGGCCGCCGCCAGGAGCAGCGAGCCGGTGCAGACGGAGGTCGTCCAGGTGGTGGTGGCGTCCACCGCGCGCAGCCAGCCGAGCAGTGCCTCGTTCTCCATCTGGCCGCTCTGTCCGGGACCGCCCGGCACGATCACCAGATCGGGTGACGGGACCTCGGCAAAGGTCTGGTGGGCGACGAGGTGGAGGCTGCCGGTGTCGTTGGCGACGGGACCGGTCCGTTCGGCGACGAAGACGACCTCGGCGCCCGGAGCGCGGCTGAGGATCTCGTACGGTCCGACCGCGTCCAGGGCGGTGAAGCGGTCGAAGAGTGCGATGGCGATCTGCACGGTGCTGCCTTTCGGTGGACGGGTCAGGTCGGGTCAGGTGGTGGACATCGGTGTACGGAAGCGGCGACGGTACTCCGCCGGCGCCGTGGCGAGGGCCTTCACGAAGGCGCGGCGCATGGCTTCCGGCGTCCCGTAGCCGCTGGCGCGGGCGATCCGTTCGACGGGGTCGGAGGTGTCCTCCAGGAGCCTGCGGGCGTGCTCCAGGCGTACGCGGTCCACGTACCGTCCCGGTGTCGTCCCGGTCTCCTCCCGGAACGCGCGGGCGAAGTGCCGTGGCGAGAGCCGGGCGCGGGCCGCGAGGGCGTCCACGGCGAGATCCGCGTCCGGGTGCTGGGTGATCCAGTGCTGGACCTCGCGCAGTGGTTCGCGCTGTGCCGTCTGCGCGCTGAGCTGGGCGCTGAACTGGGCCTGATTTCCGGGACGGCGGAGGAAGACGACGAGGTGGCGGGCGATGGTCAGCGCGAGGTCCCGGCCGTGGTCCTCCTCGACCAGCGCGAGCGCCAGGTCGATGCCGGCGGTGACGCCCGCCGAGGTGGCCAGGTGTCCGTCCCGCACGAAGATCGGGTCGGGGTCGACCTGGACGGCCGGATGGTCGCGGGCCAGCTGTGCGCAGTAGTTCCAGTGGGTCGTCACGCGGTGGCCGTCCAGGAGGCCCGCCTCGGCCAGCAGCAGGGCCCCGGTGCACACGGAGACCAGCCGCTCCGCCTGCCCGGCGTGGGCCCGCAGCCAGGCGGTCAGCTCCGGGTGGGAGTCGCGGGTGCCGGGTCCGCCGGGGACCAGCAGGGTGTGCGGTGCGGGTGCCTCGGCGAGGCTGCTGTCGGGGACCAGGGTCAGTCCGCTGCTCGTGCGGACCGGGCCGCCGTCGAGCGAGGCGGTGCGCAGGTCGTAGGAGACGCCCGGCGCCCGCGAGGCCCCGGCGAAGACCTCCATCGGGCCGGTCACATCAAGGCTCTGGACGCCGTCGAAGAGGACGGCGAGCACGGTTCGCTGGGTCACGCCTGTCATCCTGGGCGGCAGGCGGCGATGGCCGCAATGACGAAGAACCCACCTTTTCTGCCATGACGCGGGCTGCCGTGTTCCACGGTGCCCCGGGCTTCACGACGTACCGACCAGTCGGTAACGTGCAGGTATGAGTACTCTTCCGGCCCGCGCGGAACGCCGCTGTCACAACGCCGTCAACCCGCTGCACTCGTGCCTCTTCTTCTCTCCCGACCTCGGCGCCGAGCTGGGCAAGCTCGGCATCGAGGACCCGAGCGCCGCCTACTTCGCGACCCGGGCCGCCGCGCTCGGCGCGGTGGGCGCGGGCGCGGTGACCGCGACCTTCTACAACTTCAACCCCGTCCTGGTCGCCGCGCACGTGCCCGCCGTCTGGTCCGTGGCCTCGCCCGAGCAGGTGCTCGCGGCCCGGCTGCGCGCGGCGGACGCGACGCTGCGGCGGCTGCTCGGCGAGGAGATCATCGCCTCCGACGAGATGGCGGAGGCGGCCCGGCTCGCGCTGCGCGCCACCGAGGCGTGCACGCCGCACGCCCGGCCGCTCTACGCGGCCCACGCGGAGCTGCCGGTGCCCGACGAGCCGCACCTGGCCTTCTGGCACGCCGCGACCCTGCTGCGCGAGCACCGCGGCGACGCGCACCTCGCCGCGCTGCTCGCCGCCGGTCTGGACCCGGTGGAGTCGCTCGTCAGCCACACCGCTACCGGCAAGGGCATGGCCATCCGCTGGATCCTCTCCTCGCGCGGCTGGCGCCGCACCGACTGGGAGGCGGCGTCCGAGCGGCTGCGGGAGCGCGGGCTGCTCGTCGCGGGCGAGGAGCTGGCGCTGACCGAGGCGGGTACGGCGCTGCGCGCGGAGGTGGAGGAGGCGACGGACCGGATGGACACGGCCCCGTACGAACACCTCGGCGCGGAAGGCGTGGAGCGGCTCACCGAGCTGGGGCGCGGCTTCCTGTTCATGGCCGCCGCGAACGGCGCGTTCCCGGCCGAGGCGACCGGGCGCTGACCCGGGCGGCCGGTCCGGAGCTCCCGTGCGCGGTACGGGAGCTCCCGGGCGTGTTCCCCGAGGTCATGCGACACGGCCCCCGGCCACCCGGCACAATGCAGCTCTGAGGGCCCGATCCGAACGAGAGGGCCCTGTCACTGCACAGCCAGTACGAGAAGGCGAGTCGGGAAAACCGTGACGACGTCCATCGAAGGCAGGATCGCCGAGGAGCTCGGCGTACGTGAGCGACAGGTCAGGGCGGCCGTCGAGCTGCTCGACGGCGGTTCCACCGTGCCGTTCATCGCGCGCTACCGCAAGGAGGCGACCGAATCGCTCGACGACGCGCAGCTGCGCACGCTGGAGGAGCGGCTGCGCTATCTGCGGGAGCTGGAGGAGCGGCGTACGTCGATCCTCGAATCCGTACGCGAACAGGGCAAGCTGGACGCCGCGCTGGAGGCCGCGATCCGGGGCGCCGAGACGAAGGCGCGCCTGGAGGACATCTACCTGCCGTTCAAGCCGAAGCGGCGGACGAAGGCGCAGATCGCCCGGGAGGCGGGGCTCGAACCGCTGGCGGACGGCCTGCTCGGCGATCCGTCGGCCGATCCGCTCGCCGCCGCTGCCGCGTTCGTGGACGGCGAGAAGGGTGTGGCGGACGCGGCGGCGGCGCTGGAAGGCGCGCGGGCGATCCTCACCGAGCGGTTCTCCGAGGACGCCGACCTGACCGGTGAGGTGCGCGAGCGCATGTGGAGCCGTGGCCGGCTGGCGGCGAAGGTGCGTGAGGGCCAGGAGGAGGCGGGCGCCAAGTTCGCCGACTACTTCGACTTCGCTGAGCCGTTCACCGCGCTGCCTTCGCACCGGGTGCTCGCGATGCTGCGCGGCGAGAAGGAGAACGTGCTCGACCTGGTCCTGGAGCCGGAGGAGCCGGAAGCCGCCGAGCGGCCGGGCCCCTCGACGTACGAGAACATGATCGCCCGCCGCTTCGAGATCGCCGACCGGGGCCGGCCGGGAGACAAGTGGCTGGCGGACACGGTGCGTTGGGCGTGGCGGACGCGGATCCAGGTGCACCTCGGCATCGACCTGCGACTGCGGCTGCGCACGGCGGCGGAGGACGAGGCGGTACGGGTCTTCGCCTCGAACCTGCGCGATCTGCTGCTCGCGGCACCGGCCGGGACGCGCGCCACGCTGGGCCTGGACCCCGGATTCCGTACGGGCGTGAAGGTGGCGGTCGTCGACGCGACCGGCAAGGTGGTGGCCACCGATGTGATCCACCCGCACGTGCCCGCCAACAAGTGGGACCAGGCGCTGGCCAAGCTCGCGCACCTCGCGAAGGAGCACGCGGTCGACCTGGTCGCGATCGGCAACGGCACGGCGTCCCGCGAGACGGACAAGCTCGCCGGTGAACTGATCGACAAGCACCCGGAGTTGAAGCTCACCAAGGTGATGGTCTCGGAGGCGGGCGCCTCGGTGTACTCCGCCTCCGCCTTCGCCTCGCAGGAACTGCCGGACATGGACGTGTCGTTGCGCGGCGCGGTCTCGATCGCGCGGCGGCTGCAGGACCCGCTGGCCGAGCTGGTGAAGATCGACCCGAAGTCGATCGGCGTCGGCCAGTACCAGCACGACCTCTCCGAGGTGAAGCTCTCACGTTCGCTGGACGCGGTCGTCGAGGACTGTGTGAACGGTGTCGGTGTGGACGTCAACACCGCCTCCGCACCGCTGCTCTCACGGGTCTCCGGGATCAGCTCCGGCCTCGCCGAGAACATCGTGGCGCACCGCGACACCAACGGCCCCTTCCGCTCCCGCAAGGGGCTCAAGGATGTGGCACGGCTCGGCCCGAAGGCGTACGAGCAGTGCGCGGGCTTCCTGCGGATCCGCGGCGGCGACGACCCGCTGGACGGCTCCAGCGTGCACCCGGAGGCCTACCCGGTGGTGCGGCGGATGAGCAGAACGGCGGGCGGAGAGGTCGCCTCGCTGATCGGCAACGCGGAGGCGCTGCGGTCGCTGCGCGCGGCGGACTTCGTGGACGACATGTTCGGTCTGCCGACCGTGACGGACATCCTGAAGGAGCTGGAGAAGCCGGGACGCGACCCGCGGCCCGCGTTCCGTACGGCGACCTTCAAGGAGGGCGTCGAGAAGCTCGGCGACCTGGAGCCCGGCATGGTGCTGGAGGGCGTCGTGACGAACGTCGCGGCGTTCGGCGCCTTCGTGGACATCGGCGTCCACCAGGACGGACTGGTGCACGTGTCGGCGCTGTCGAAGACGTTCGTGAAGGACCCGCGCGAGGTCGTGAAGCCCGGGGACATCGTGAAGGTCAAGGTCATGGACGTCGATGTGCCGCGCAAGCGGATCTCGCTGACGCTGCGGCTGGACGACGAGCCGGGCGCCGGTGGCGGGCAGGGACGTGGTGAGCGCGGCTCGCGTCCGCCGAAGCAGCGGCAGGGCCAGGGTCAGGGATCCGGTGGCGGGCAGGGCGGTGGCCAGGGCCGTCAGAACGGCGGCCGGGACCGGCGCGGCGGCTCCGGTGGCGGTGGGTCACGGCAGGGCCAGAGTGCTCCGGCTTCGGCTCCGGCGAACAGCGCGATGGCGGACGCGCTGCGGCGGGCCGGGCTGACGTCCGACCCGAAGCAGGGTGGCCGGAAGCGCTGAAACCCGAAAGAGGATGGGGGCGGGCCGCCGCGTGTGGCCCGTCCCCACCTCTCGTAACGCCGCTCAGACTTCCTTGACCTGGCCGTCCGCCACTTCGATGCGGCGCGTCGTGCGGACCGCTTCGAGCATCCGCCGGTCGTGGGTGACCAGCAGCAGCGTGCCCGTGTAGCTCTCCAAGGCCGCCTCCAACTGCTCGATGGCGGGCAGGTCCAGATGGTTCGTCGGCTCGTCGAGCACCAGGAGGTTGACTCCTCGGCCCTGGAGCAGAGCGAGGGCGGCGCGGGTGCGCTCGCCCGGGGAGAGGCTGGTGGCCGGGCGCATCACATGGTCGGCGCGGAGGCCGAACTTGGCCAGCAACGTGCGGACTTCGGCCGGTTCCGTGTCGGGCACCGCCGCGCAGAACGCCTCCAGCAGCGACTGCGAGCCGAGGAAGAGCTTGCGGGCCTGGTCCACC
The DNA here is from genome assembly GCF_040614075.1 of Streptomyces sp. NPDC006174. Classification (NCBI taxonomy): domain Bacteria; kingdom Bacillati; phylum Actinomycetota; class Actinomycetes; order Kitasatosporales; family Streptomycetaceae; genus Streptomyces; species Streptomyces sp. NPDC006174. The sequence continues at coordinate 104,539 of NZ_JBEXTJ010000015.1, forward strand.
TCGCCGACCACGACGCCCGAACCGAGCGTGGCATGGCCGGAGTCGAGCGGCAGCCGCTCCAACAGGGCCGCGAGGAGCGTGGACTTGCCCGCGCCGTTGGCGCCGGTGATGGCGACCCGGTCGGCCCAGTCGATCTGGAGCGAGGCGGGCCCGAACGAGAAGTCGCCGCGTACCACTCGGGCTTCGCGCAGGGTCGCGACGACCGATCCGGAGCGCGGAGCGGTGGCGATCTCCATCCGCAGCTCCCACTCCTTGCGCGGCTCATCGACGACATCGAGGCGCTCGATCATGCGCTGGGTCTGCCGGGCCTTCGCCGCCTGCTTCTCGCTCGCCTCGCTGCGCGCGTTGCGGCCGAGCTTGTCGCCGTCGGTGGCCTTGCGGCGCGCGTTCTTGACACCCTTGTCCATCCAGGAGCGCTGCATATGGCCGCGCGCTTCGAGGGCCGCCTTCTTGTCGGCGTACTCCTCGAAGCCCTCGCGGGCGTGCCGGCGCGCGGTCTCGCGCTCCTCCAGGTAGGCGGCGTACCCACCGCCGTACAGGTTGATCTGCTGCTGCGCGAGGTCGAGCTCCAGCACCTTGGTGACCGTGCGCATCAGGAACTCGCGGTCGTGGCTGATGACGACGGTCCCGGCCCGCAGCCCCGAGACGAAGCGCTCCAGCCGCTCCAGGCCGTCGAGGTCCAGGTCGTTGGTGGGCTCGTCCAGCAGGAAGATGTCGTAGCGGGAGAGGAGGAGCGAGGCGAGTCCGGCACGGGCGGCCTGGCCGCCGGAGAGCGCGGTCATCGGCAGCTCCAGGCTCACACTCAGACCCAGCTCGGCGGCGACCTGCGCGGCCCGTTCCTCCAGGTCCGCGCCGCCGAGGGCCAGCCAGCGCTCCAGGGTCTCGGAGTACGCGTCGTCCGCACCCGGAGCGCCGGAGACCAGGCCCTCCGTCGCCTCGTCCATGGCGCACTGGGCGTCGGCGACGCCGGTGCGGCGGGCCAGGAACTCGGCCACGGTCTCGCCGTCGCGCCGCTCGGGCTCCTGCGGGAGGTGGCCGACGGTGGCGGTGGGCGGGGAGAGGCGCAGCTCGCCCTCCTCCGGGCGGTCGAGTCCGGCGAGCAGACGGAGCAGGGACGATTTTCCGGCGCCGTTGACTCCGACGAGACCGATCACGTCTCCGGGCGCGACGACGAGGTCGAGTCCGGCGAAGAGTGTGCGGTCGCCGTGTCCGGCGGCGAGGTCCTTGGCGACGAGGGTGGCAGTCATCAGAAAGCCGATCCTAGCCGCCGGTGCCCGATGCCTCCGCTGCCCTCTGCCCTTGACGTGCTGTCCTCCGTTAGCGTCCGGGCAGCGACAGAGCGTACGGATGGGACAGGAGCGACCATGACGACGGATGACGTGGATGTGGCGGATACGGCGGACGTGATCGTGGTGGGCGGTGGGGTCATCGGCCTCACCACCGCCGTGACGCTGGCCGAGCGCGGGCTGCGGGTGCGGGTCTGGTCGCGCGATCCGGCCGGATCGACGACCTCGGCGGTGGCCGGCGCGCTGTGGTGGCCGTACCGGATCGAGCCGGCCGAGCGGGTCGGCGCCTGGTCGCTGGAGACGCTGGCCGTGTACGAGGAGCTGGCGGCCGGGCCCGGTGGCACCGGCGTACGGCTGGTGGCCGGGGTGCACGGTGGTGAGCGGTTCGCGGCGCTGGGGCCGTGGGCGGCGGAGCTCAAGGGTGCGGTGGAGGTGGCGGAGGGGCTGCGGGTGGTGCTGCCGCTGCTGGACATGCCGGTCCACCTGGCCTGGCTGGAGCGGCGGCTGGAGGCGGCGGGCGGTGCGGTGGAGCGGCGTGCGGTGACGGGGTTCGCGGAGGCGGCGGCGTGGGCCCCGGTGGTGGTGAACTGCACCGGGCTCGGGGCGCGGGAGCTGGTGCCGGACGCGGGGGTGCGGGCGGTGCGGGGGCAGCTGGTCGTGGTGGAGAACCCGGGGGTCGCCGAGTGGTTCGCCGAGGCGGATCCGGCGTCCGCCGCGACGACGTACTTCTTCCCGCAGCCGGCCGGTCTGGTGCTGGGCGGCACGGCGGAGGCGGACGACGAGCGCCGGGAGCCGGACGCGGCGGTGGCGCGGGAGATCGTGGCGCGGTGTGCGCGCGTCCGGCCGGAGATCGCGGGCGCCCGGGTGCTGGGACACCGGGTGGGGCTGCGGCCGGTGCGGGAGGGCGGAGTGCGGATCGCGGCGGAGCCCCTGCCGGGCGGCGGACGGCTGGTGCACAACTACGGTCACGGTGGTGCGGGCGTGACCGTGGCCTGGGGTTGCGCACGGGCGGCGGCCGCCCTGGTGGGCTGAGCCGCCGCCGTACGCGCGAGGTGGTCCCGGGGATCAGTCCTGGGGACGCTTCTCGATCGGCGTCTCCTTGTGGCGTTCGTCCGTGGTGACCGTGGTGCCGGGGCCGATCCGGATCTCGAAGTCGCCGTCGTACTTGGCGTGGCCCTCGATCACCGCGGACTCGACCGCCTCCACACCGAACTCCTGGCGGACGATCTGCGGGTCCCGGCGCAGGTCGCGCATGAGGGCCACACACATGCCGATCATCACGACGACGAAGGGAGCGGCCACCAGGATCGTGAGGTTCTGAAGTCCTTCCAGCGCGTTCTCCTTGCCGTCGCCGATGAGCAGCATGACCGCGGCCACAGCCCCGGTCACGACACCCCAGAAGATGACGACCCACTTGCTGGGCTCCAGGACGCCCTTCTGCGAGAGCGTGCCCATGACGATCGAGGCGGCGTCGGCGCCGGAGACGAAGAAGATACCGACGAGGATCATCACCAGGATGCTGGTCACGGTGGCGATCGGGAACTCCTGGAGGACGCCGAAGAGCTGCGCCTCGGGGGTCTCGGCGCCGGTGAGCTTCTTCGCCTCGTCCAGCTTCATCGCCGTGCCGCCGAAGACGGCGAACCAGATCAGGCTGACCGTGCTGGGCACCAGGATGACGCCGCCGACGAACTGGCGGATCGTGCGGCCGCGGCTGATCCGGGCGATGAACATGCCGACGAAGGGCGTCCAGGAGATCCACCAGGCCCAGTAGAAGACGGTCCAGCCGCCGAGCCATTCGGCCACCTCACCGCCGCCGGTCGCCTCGGTGCGGCCGACGAGCTGGCCGAGGTCGCTGAGGTAGGCGCCCAGCGAGGTCGGCACCAGGTCGAGGATGAAGATCGTGGGACCCGCGATGAAGACGAACACGACCAGGAGCAGGGCCAGCACCATGTTGATGTTGGAGAGCCACTGGATGCCCTTCTCCACACCGGAGACGGCGGAGGCGACGAAGCCGACCGTCAGCACGGCGATGATGGCGACGAGGAGACCGGTGCCGGCCTTCTGCAGCCAGTCCAGCTCCTGGATGCCGCTGCCGATCTGGAGCGCGCCGAGGCCGAGCGAGGCCGCAGAGCCGAAGAGCGTCGCGAAGATGGCCAGGATGTCGATGAAGCGACCGAAGCCTCCGTACGCGTGGCGCTTGCCGATCAACGGCTCGAAGACCGCGCTGATCGTCTGCCGCCTGCGCATCCGGTACGCGCTGTAGGCGATGGCGAGGCCGACCACCGCGTAGATCGCCCACGGGTGCAGCGTCCAGTGGAAGAGGGTGGTGGCCATCGCCGTCTGCATGGCGTCGGCCGAGTCGGCGGGGTCGGTGCCGGGCGGCGGCGTGCGGTAGTGGGCCAGGGGCTCGCTCACACCCCAGAACATCAGCCCGATGCCCATACCGGCGCTGAACATCATCGCGATCCAGGAGATGGTCCGGAACTCCGGCTCCTCGCCCTCCTGGCCCAGGCAGATCTTGCCGTACCGGCTGATCGCCAGCCAGAGCGCGAAGATCACGAAGCCCGACGCGGCGAGCATGAAGGCCCAGCCGCCGTTGTGGATGAGCCCTTCGAGCAGCGTGCCGGACGCGGTCTCCAGCGAGGAGGTGGCGGTCGCGCCCCAGATGACGAAGGCGAGCGTGAGGACCGCCGTGACGCCGAACACCACCCGGTCGGTGGTCGGGGCCCGGGTGCTGACCGGTTCGGGTGGAAGGTCCGCCGTGACCGACAGTTCCTCCCGGCCCTCCGCTGACTGGTCGTCCTGGGACACTGATGGCACCTTTCACCGAGTCCGAAAAACACTCTTCGTAGGCAGTACCACACCTGCCTACGATCTCGAAGGATCAACAAGTGGTGTTGGCTTGACCATGTGTGATCGAATATGTCGCCCGCTGGTCGAGAAGCAGCGGAATCAGGTTCCTGACCGACTGACGCAGCGACACAAACGCGCCATCTCCGTCGTGGTGGGAGCGGACGCCGTGCAGGGCCAGTTCGTCCTTCACCCCGGCGTACTGGGCCGCCGTCAGCCGGTAGCCGCACGGCGGGTCGGTGAGGATCTCGGCGGGCTCGGCCGGGTCGTTGTCGGCGCCGCCGAGGTATACGGGGCCAAGGTCGGCGAAGCCGGCCACGCGCGAGGGCCCGGTGGCCGCGCGGATGCGGAGGCGCTGCTCCTCGGTGAAGTCGAAGAGACCGCCGAGCGCGGTCCGCTGGGAGTGGACCCTGCGCCGCTGGTTGAGGGCCTGGTCGTTCCTCTCCTCCTCGCTGAGCGCGTCGATGCGTGACTCGATGAGGAGGCCGACCGCGTGCTTGAGGCCGGAGGTGTTGCGCAGGATGCGTTCCTGGCCGTCACCGGCGGTCTGCTTGACGGGGTCGCCGGTGACCGGGTCGGTCCAGATGCCGTAGTGGCCGCTGCTGTAGCCGGCGCCGGTCGCGGCGGGCCGCACGTACTGCTCGGAGAGCGTCCGCGAGGCGTCGTGGACCCGGCCGGTGACATTCAGGTTGCGGGGCCAGAGGACGAAGAGGTCCTTGTCGTAGTACGGCGGTGTGGCGCCGTACTCGTGCAAGTCGTAGATCACATCCGGCCGTTCGTCGCGCACGACGGCCGCGATCGCCCGGCCCTCCCCGGTGGCCAAGGCGATGTGGTCCCGGTTGATGTCGACGCCGTCGGCGTTGCCCCGGGTGTCGGCGGCGCGCCCGTCCGGGTTGGCGGTGGGCAGGACCAGGACCGTCGTACGGGAGAGGAAGGCGCGGGTGGCGCGGTCCTCGGCGTAGGCGAGGTCGCGCAAGGTGGTCAGACAGGCCTCGCGGCCGGCGGGCTCGTCACCGTGCTGACTGCAGATCAGCAGGACCGTGGTGGCGGCCGGGCGCTGCTTCCCGATACGGACGAGTTGGAGAGGACGGCCCTCCTCGGTGGTCCCGATCCGGTCGACGGCGACCCGGTCGCTCCCCCGGTCCACCGCTCCGAGGAACGCCTGCTCCTCGCCGAGCCCGGTCCAGCGGGCCCCGTCGCTCGTCTCGAACCCGGTGCGCGGCGGACGCGGAGCCGCCTCGGCCGGTGCGATGGCGAACGGAACGGCCAGCGCGGCCAGCACCCCGGCCACCACCGCACTCCGCCGCCGTGCCGCCGGGCCACGGCGCCGCGCTCCGGACGGCGGGCGTCCGGGCCCTGCGACGGGGCCGAGCCACGGGTGCGGGCTGAGCATGTGGAGTGCGCGGGTGATGCGAGGGGTCATCAGCGGCTGCCTCCCGGAGTACGAGCGTGGTGCGGGCGGAATGGGTGCCGGGTCGGGGGTGCCGGGGCCGAGGTCCGTGCAGGCCGGTGCGCGCGGCGGCCACCGCGGGATTAGCCCCGGTCAGTCGGCGTTGCGGACGTTACCTCGGTCAACTCCCGTGCAACAGGGGGCGATCACTGTCGGCCGTGACGAGGGCATGGCGATCGTGTGACAGGGATGCCCGGATTCGACCGTCCTCCCCGGTGGCCTGCATAGCCTCGTTCCTGACCGGTCGGCACCATCGCCCGACCGGTTCCACGACCGTTCGGCGGCGACCTCCGCCCGGTCGACCGTCCCGACGACTTGGAGTATGCGTGCACCGCAGATTCATCGTCCCCAGCGCTCTGGCGGCCACCCTTCTGCTGGCGATCCCGGCATCGGCCTCCACCGGCACCGTGGGCGCCCCGGGTATCGGCGACCCCTACTACCCGGCCGGCGGAAACGGTGGCTACGACGTCTCGCACTACGACCTCCGGCTGAAGTACCAGCCGGCGACCGACCTGCTGGAGGGCACGGCGACGATCCTCGCCACCACCACGCAGGAGCTGAGCCGCTTCAACCTCGACTTCGGACTCGCCGTCTCCGAGGTGCGGGTCAACGGCGAGAAGGCCGCGTTCACCAGGAGCGGCGACCACGAGCTGGAGGTCACTCCGGCCGACCGCCTGGCCAAGGACAAGAACGTCTCCGTGGTCGTCCGGTACGCCGGGAAGCCCTCCGAACTGAAGATCGGCGGCTGGACCGCCTGGGCCCGGACGCCGGACGGCGGCGTCGCCGCGCAGGAGCCGGATTCGGCGGTCTGGTGGTACCCGAGCAACGACCATCCGCTCGACAAGGCCACGTACGACATCTCGGTCTCCGTACCGGACGGCACGCAGGCGATCAGCAACGGAGTGCTCGTCTCGCAGAGCTCCAGGCTCGGCTGGACGCGCTTCAACTGGCGCTCGGACAAGCCGCAGGCCACGTACCTCTCGACGCTCGCGGTCGGGAAGTTCGACATCACGACGGACAAGACGGCCGACGGACTGCCGGTGCTCAACGCGTACAGCAGGGACCTCGGTGCCAACGCGGGTGCCGCGCGCGCCAGCATCGAGCGGACGACCGAGGTCGCCGAGTGGCTGACCGAGGTCTTCGGCCCGTATCCGTTCAACGCGCTCGGCGGCTATGTGCCCAATGTGACGAGCGGCTTCGCCCTGGAGACCCAGACGCGGCCGTTCTACAGCCCGCGGCAGTTCGCGAACGGTGCCAACGTCTCGGTCGTCGTCCACGAGATCGCGCACCAGTGGTACGGCAACAGCGTCTCGGTCGGCGGCTGGAAGGACATCTGGATCAACGAGGGCTTCGCCCGCTACAGCCAGTGGCTCTGGTCGGAGAAGGAGGGCGAGGGCACCGCGCAGGAGCTGGCGGAGTACGTCTACGCCCAGCGCCCGGCGGACGACCCGTTCTGGAAGGTGAGGCCGGGCGACCCGGGTCCGGACAAGCAGTTCGACATCGCCGTCTACGACCGGGGCGCGCTGGCGCTCCAGGCGCTGCGCAACGAGGTGGGCGACGAGACGTTCTTCGCGCTGCTGAAGGGGTGGCCGACGGAGAAGGCGCACTCCAACGCGACGGTGGGTGACTTTCTGCGGTACGCGGAGCGGGTCTCGGGCAAGCCGCTGGCGACGCTGTTCGACACCTGGCTGTACCAGCCGAAGCGGCCGGCGCTCCCGGCGGCGGCCTCGGCGGGGATCGCGAAGAACGCGCTGTCGTCCCGGGCGGCGGTCAAGCCGGAGCGGCCGGCGTCCTGGAAGAAGATCGCGGCGACGAACAGGGTCCATGACCACGGGGACCGGGGACACGGGGGTCACGACCACCGCTGATGCGCGCCGCACGCGCTGAATCAGGGGCCGTCGGAACGGCGAAGTTCAGCCGTTCCGACGGTGCGCGGCCCGGGCCGCGCGTGCCATCGGCAGATACCGCAGCCGCTCCGGGAGTACGGGGACAACGACCCGCAGCACCGCGCAGAGCCGCCGCAGCCGCTTCTCCTCCGCCGCCGTCCACGGCAGACCGATCGCCGTACGCGCGTCCGGCGGCATGAGCCCCATGGTGACGAACCGCCGACCGCGAGCCAGCGGCGGCAGCAGCACCGGCCACAGGGCCCGCAGCAGCATCCGCACCGCCCACGGGCCGCGGTCCGGCGGCGGCACGGGCTGGTCGACGTCGACCAGTTCGCGCACCACGGTCGTCGCCTCGATCTCGTCGGCGAGCATCTTCTCCCAGTACGGCCAGAACTCCTCGATCGTCTGCGGCATGTCCCGGTCGCGGATGCCGAGGATGCGGCCGACCTGGAGCCACTCCGCGTACAACGCGCGTTCCTGCGCGAGGGTCATGGGCCGGATCAGATAGCGCGCGGCGTGCCGGTAGACGGGGAAGCCGGTGGCGTGCACCCAGGCGTAGTTGGCGGGCGTCAGCGCGTGGTAGGCGCGGCCCCGGGTGTCGGTGCCCTGGATGGTGCGGTGGAGCCGCCGCAGCCGGCGGCCCTCCTCGGCGGCCTCCGCACCGCCGTACACCCAGAGCTGGAGCGAACGCAGAGAGCGTTCGCCACGTCCCCAAGGATCGGTGCGGAAGACGGAGTGCTCGTCGACGCCCGCGCCGACGGCCGGATGGGCGACCTGGAGCGTGAGGGCGGCAGGCAGCATCAGCAGGGCCCGGATATCGCCGGAGAGGCTCCAGAGGACGCCGCCGGGCGGTGGCGGCGGTGGCTCCTCGACGTCCTTCGCACTGCTCATCCGCTGCTCCCGCGCTCCCGGCGGGCCTGCGGTGTGCTGCCCGTCCCTTCCCTCCATGATCCCTCGCGGGCGGGAGGAGCGTGTGGGCGGGGCTTGGGGAGCGGACCGGGTACGGAACCGGGCCGGGGTGGACGGCGCCGCCCTCGTGCCGGAGACTTTCACAGTACTGGTGAGACAGCGGCACTGTCCGATACGAGGTCGACGGCGGGGAGCAGAGATGGCGACGGGGACCGGGACCGACGAGCCCACGCTCACGGTGGACGAGCTGGCGGCGCGTGCCGGGGTCACCGTGCGTACCGTGCGGTTCTACAGCACCCGGGGTCTGCTGCCGCCACCGGTCATCGGGCCGCGCCGGGTCGGGCGCTACGGGGCCGATCACCTCTCGCGGCTCGCGCTGATCGAGGAGCTCCAGCACCAGGGCATGACGCTCGCCGCCATCGAGCGCTATCTGGAGCAGCTGCCGCCCGACCTGAGCGCCCACGATCTGGCGATCCACCGGGCCCTGGTGGCGTCCTGGGCGCCGGACACGGCGGAGGACCTGACGCGGGCGGAGCTGGAGAAGCGGGCTGGGCGGGTGCTCGGTGAGCCGGATGTGGAGCGGCTGGCGGCGATGGGCGTTCTGGTGCGGCCGGAGGAAGGCGGCGGGGCGTACCGGGTGGATCTCGGGCTGCTGCGGCTCGGCGTCGAGCTGCTGGACGTGCCGATCGCGCACGAGACGATCCTCGCGGCCCGGACCGTCCTGCTGGAGCACACGCGGTCGGCCGCTCAGGAGATGGCCCGGCTCTTCCGGGACGAGGTGTGGAATCCCTACCGGGAGCGTGAGGGCGATCCGGAGCATGTGGCGGCGATGAAGTCGCTCTCCGCGCACATGCAACCGATCGTCGTACAAGCCTTGGTGACGGCTTTTCAGCGGTCGCTGAAGGAGGAGCTGCGGGCCGCGTTCACCACCGAGTGACGGTGAACGCGGCCCAAGCAGCAGCCCGTTGACGACTCAGTCGTGGAAGGTCTCGCCCTTCTCCGCCTTCTCCACGAGCAGCGCGGGCGGCAGGAACCGGTCGCCGTAGCGGTCGGCCAACTCCCGGGCGCGGGCCACGAATCCGGGCAGGCCGCCTTCGTAGCCGTTGATGTACTGGAGCACGCCGCCGGTCCACGGCGGGAAGCCGATGCCCATGATGGAGCCGATGTTGGCGTCGGCGACGGAGATGAGGACGTTCTCCTCCAGGCAGCGGACGCTGTCCAGCGCCTCGGAGAAGAGCATCCGCTCCTTCATGTCCTCGAAGGGCACGTCCGCCTCGGACTTGGTGGTGAAGTGCTCGCGCAGGCCCGGCCAGAGACCGGTGCGCTTGCCGTCCTCGTCGTAGTCGTAGAAGCCCGCACCGCCGCTGCGGCCCGGTCGGCCGAACTCGTCGACCATGCGGTCGATGACCTCGTCCGACGGGTGGCCGGGCCAGGTGCCGCCGGCCTCCTCCACCGCGCGCTTGGTCTCGTTGCGGATCTTGCGCGGCAGGGTCAGGGTCAGCTCGTCCATGAGGGAGAGCACCTTGGCCGGGTAGCCGGACTGGGCGGCGGCCTGCTCGATCGAGGCGGGCTCGACGCCCTCGCCGACCATCGCCACGCCCTCGTTGATGAACTGGCCGATGACGCGCGAGGTGAAGAAGCCGCGCGAGTCGTTGACGACGATCGGCGTCTTCTTGATGCGCCGTACGAGGTCGAAGGCGCGGGCCAGCGCCTCGTCGCCGGTCCGCTCACCCTTGATGATCTCGACCAGCGGCATCTTGTCGACCGGTGAGAAGAAGTGCAGGCCGATGAAGTCGGCCGGGCGGGACACTCCCTCGGCCAGATCCGTGATGGGCAGAGTCGAGGTGTTGGAGCAGAGCAGCGCGTCGGGCTCGATGACGTCCTGGATCTCCTGGAACACCTTGTGCTTGAGCGCGGTGTCCTCGAAGACGGCCTCGATCACCGCGTCGCAGCCCGCGAGGTCGGCCGCGTCGCCGGTCGGCGTGATCCGGGCCAGCAGCTCGTCGCGCTTCGCCTCCGTCGTACGGCCCCGGGAGAGCGCCTTGGCGAGCAGCTTCTCGCTGTACGCCTTGCCCTTGGCGGCCGCCTCGGCGGAGACGTCCTTGAGGACGACGTCGATCCCGGCCTTGGCGCAGGAGTAGGCGATGCCCGCGCCCATCATCCCGGCACCGAGCACGGCGACCTTGCGGACCGGCCGCTCGGGGATGTCCTTCGGGCGGTTGGCACCGGAGTTGACGGACTGGAGGTCGAAGAAGAACGCCTGGATCATGTTCTTGGAGACCTGGCCGGTGACCAGCTCGGTAAAGTACCGGGCCTCGATGGTCAGGGCCGTCTCGAAGTCGACCTGCGAGCCTTCGACGGCCGCCGCGAGGATGTTGCGCGGCGCGGGCATGGGCGCGCCCGCGATCTGCTTCTTCAAGTTGGCCGGGAAGGCAGGGAGGTTGGCGGCGAACTTGGGGTTGGACGGGGTGCCGCCGGGGATGCGGTAGCCCTTGACGTCCCAGGGCTGCTGGGACTCGGGGTTGGCGTCGATGAAGGCGCGGGCCTTCTCCAGCATCTCCTCACGGGTGGCGACGACTTCGTGGACGAGGCCGTTCTCCAGGGCGCGCTGCGGCGTGTACTGGGTGCCCTGGAGGAGCACCTTGAGCAGTGCGTCGGTGATGCCCATGAGGCGTACGGTACGGGTGACGCCGCCGCCTGCCGGGAGCAGGCCGAGGGTGACCTCGGGGAGGCCGATGCGGGAGCCGGGGGCATCGAGCGCGACGCGGTGGTGGGAGGCGAGCGCGATCTCGTAACCGCCGCCGAGGGCCGCGCCGTTGATGGCGGCGACGACGGGCTTGCCGAGGGTCTCGATGCGGCGGAGCGAGCGCTTGATGGCGGTGCCGGTGTCGAAGGCGGCCTGGGCGTTCTCCGGGCCGACCTTGATCATGTCCTTGAGGTCGCCGCCGGCGAAGAAGGTCTTCTTGGCGGAGGTGTAGATGATGCCGCGGATGGAGTCCTTCTCGGCCTCGGCGCGGTCCGCGATGGCCGCGATGGAGTCCTTGAAGGCCTGGTTCATCGTGTTGGCCGACTGGTCGGGATCGTCGAGGACGAGGGTGACGACGCCGGTCTCGTCCTGTTCCCAGCGGATGGTGGTGCTCTCGGTCATGTCGGTGTCTTCTCCGTAAGCAGGTGTGGCCGGGAACAGGTCAGATGCGTTCGACGACGGTCGCGACGCCCATGCCGCCGCCGACGCAGAGCGTGACCAGGCCGAACCGCTGGTCGCGGCGCTCCAGTTCGTCGATGACGGTGCCGAGGATCATCGCGCCGGTCGCGCCGAGCGGATGACCGAGCGCGATGGCGCCGCCGTTGACGTTGACCTTGTCCAGGCTCAGGCCCATGTCCCTGACGAAGCGCAGGACGACCCCGGCGAAGGCCTCGTTGATCTCGACGAGGTCGATGTCGTCGATGGTGAGCCCGGCCTTGGCGAGCGCCTTGCGGGTGGCGGGCGCCGGGCCGGTGAGCATGATGGTGGGCTCGGAGCCGGAGACGGCGGCGGAGACGATGCGGGCGCGCGGCGTGAGGCCGTAGCGCTCGCCGACCTCCTTCGAACCGATGGCGACGAGGGCGGCGCCGTCGACGATGCCGGAGGAGTTGCCCGCGTGGTGGACGTGGTCGATCTTCTCGATCCAGTGGTACTTCTGGAGCGCCACCGCGTCGAAGCCACCCATGTCACCGATGGCGGCGAAGGACGGCTTGAGGCCGGCGAGCGAGTCGGCGGTGGTGCCGGGCCGCATGTGCTCGTCGTGGTCCAGGACGAGCAGGCCGTTGCGGTCCTTGACCGGGACGACGGACCGCGCGAAGCGGCCGTCCTTCCAGGCCGCCGCCGCGCGCTCCTGGGAGAGGGCCGCGTACTCGTCGACATCGCGGCGGCTGAAGCCCTCGATGGTGGCGATGAGGTCGGCGCCGATGCCCTGCGGAGCGAAGCCGGTCTCGAAGCTGGTCATCGGGTCCATGGCCCAGGCCCCGCCGTCGGAGCCCATCGGCACCCGGGACATCGACTCGACGCCACCGGCGAGCACCAGGTCCTCCCAGCCCGAACGGACCTTGGCGGCCGCCAGGTTGACCGCTTCCAGGCCCGAGGCACAGAAGCGGTTCTCCTGGACGCCGGCGACGGAGTCGGGCAGGCCGGCCGCGATGGCGGCGATCCGGGCGATGTCGGAGCCCTGGTCGCCGAGCGGGCTGACCACGCCGAGGACGATGTCGTCGATGGCGGCCGGGTCCAGGTCCGGGAAGCGGCCCTGGATCTCGTGGATGAGGCCGACGACCAGGTCGATCGGCTTGGTGCCGTGCAGGGCGCCGTTGGCCTTGCCGCGGCCGCGCGGGGTGCGGATCGCGTCGTAGACGAATGCTTCGGTACTCAAGACAGCTGCCTTTCGAGGGTGGTTGAGGAGAGATCGAGGAGGTCGTCAGGCGAGCAGCGAGCGGCCGATGATCTCCTTCATGATCTCGGTCGTGCCGCCGTAGATGGTCTGGATACGGCCGTCGGTGAACGCCTTGGCGACCTTGTACTCACTCATGTAGCCGTAGCCGCCGTGGAGTTGGAGGCAGCGGTCGGCGACGCGCTTCTGCAGTTCGGTGGCCCACCACTTGGCCATCGAGGCGTGGACGGCGTCCAGCGTCCCGTCGGAGTGGTCGACGATGCACCGGTCCAGGAAGGTGCGGGTGACGGCGCACTCGGTGGCCATCTCCGCGATCTCGAAGCGGATGTGCTGGAGCTTGGCCAGCGGCCGTCCGAACGCCTCGCGCTCCTTGACGTACTGCGTGGTGATCTCCAGCAGGTGTTCGGCGGCGGCGATCCCGGCGACCGCTATGCCCATGCGCTCCTGGGCCAGGTTGGTCATCAGGTGGATGAACGCGCCGTCCAGCTCACCGAGGAGGTTCTCCTTCGGCACACGCACGTCGTTGAAGAACAACTCGGCGGTGTCCTGCGACTTCTGGCCGATCTTGTCGAGGTTGCGGCCGCGCTCGAAGCCCTCCGCACCGCGCTCCACGACGATCAGCGAGAGCCCCTTGGCACCGCCGTCCGGCGTGGTCTTGGCGACGACGATGACCAGGTCGGCGAGGATGCCGTTGGAGATGAAGGTCTTCGAGCCGTTGAGCAGCCAGTGGTCGCCCTTGTCCTCGGCGGTGGTGCGGATGGCCTGGAGGTCGGATCCGGCGCCCGGTTCGGTCATGGCGATGGCGGTGATGGTCTCGCCGGAGCAGAAGCCGGGCAGCCACCGCCGCTTCTGCTCGTCGGTGGCGAGGCCGGTGAGGTACGGGCCGACGATGTCGTTGTGCAGGCCGACCGCGAGACCCGGCGCACCGGCCCTGGTGAACTCCTCGGCCAGGACTGCGCTGTAGCGGAAGTCGGTGGAGCCGCCGCCTCCGTACTCCTCCGGGACGGCGAGGCCGAGCAGCCCGGCGCGTCCGGCGGCGAGCCAGGCGTCACGGGAGACGATGCCGTCCTGTTCCCACTGCTCGTAGTACGGGAGCACCTCCTTGGCCAGGAAGGCCCGGACGGTCTCGCGGAACGCGTCGTGCTCCTCGGTGAAGATCTGGCGTTGCACGGGGTCTCCTAGTCGTGTGAGGTGGGCCGGAGCCTCGGTACGTCCCAGTCGGCGGCGACCGCGTCCGTGTCGGCGCCCGGTTGTGCGGGGCCGCTGCGGACGGAGACGGTGGTGGCGGAGAAGCGTGGAGCGGGGGCGGGCTGGGTGATGCCGCTGTGCTCGACGTAGGTGGAGCGGGCTGCGAGGTGCGGGTGGTGCGGTGCCTCGCGGAGCGAGAGGACGGGAGCCACGCAGGCGTCGGTGCCTTCGAAGACCTCGGTCCACTCCGCACGCGTACGGGACAGGAAGCGCTCGGTGACGGCGGCGCGCAGCTCGTCCCAGCGCGCCAGCTCCCACCGGTCGGGGAAGGCGTCGGCCAGGCCGAGGAGGCCGATGAACTCGTCGTAGAACTGGCCCTCCAGCGGGCCGACCGCCATATGGCCGCCGTCGGAGGTGGTGTAGGTGCCGTAGAACGGGCAGCCGCCGTCCAGCAGGTTGGCGCCGCGCCGGTCCTGCCAGCTTCCGGCGGCCAGCATGCCGTGGATCATCGAGGCGAGGTGGGCGGCGCCGTCGACGATCGCCGCGTCCACCACCTGGCCCGTACCGCCCGGCGTACGGGCGTGCTGGAGCGCGGCGAGGACGCCGACGACGAGGTAGAGCGAGCCGCCCGCGTAGTCGCCGACCAGGTTGGCCGGGACCACGGGCGGCCCGTCCGGGCTGCCGATCATGGAGAGCGTGCCGGTGAGCGCGAGGTAGGCGACGTCGTGCCCGGCCCGCTGCGCCAGCGGCCCGTCCTGGCCCCAGCCGGTCATCCGCCCGTAGACCAGCTGCGGGTTGCGCGCGAGGCAGGCGTCGGGTCCGACGCCGAGCCGTTCGGCCACGCCGGGACGGTATCCCTCGATCAGGATGTCGGCGCGTTCGGCCAGGTCGAGGACGCGGCCGGCGCCGCCTGGGCCCTTGAGGTCGACCAGGACGGAGCGCTTGTTGCGGTTGGTGATGTCGTACGCCGGATCGATGCCGAGACCCGCTCCGCCGGGCCGGTCGACGCGTACGACATCGGCGCCGAGGTCCGCCAGCAGCATCGCCGCGAACGGTCCCGGGCCGATTCCCGCCAGCTCGACGACGCGGACTCCTGTCAGCGGGCCGTGCCCGGTCCTAGTCATCCTTGAGCCCCCAGGGATGTGACACAACCGATGTAACATCAATGATGCTAAGAACGCGCCCCGCCCGGCACAACCCCCTGAGCCGAGCAAGCGCTTAGTTCTCTCCGGCGATCCTCTCTCATCACCGCCGGACCTTCCACGCGGCCACGCCCACGCCCCGCCCGGCCGCACGCCGCTCTCCTCCGCTAGCCTGCCTGCCACGTCTCCACCCGTCACCGCCCTCCCGGAGGTACTCGTGAACAGGCAGAACGGGGCGGCACGCCCCTTGGACGTCGTCCTTTTCGGCGCCACCGGCTTCGTGGGCGTGCTCACGGCCGAGTATCTGGCGGCGCACGCACCCGAAGGGCTGCGCTGGGGGCTGGCCGGCCGCAGCCGCGCCAAGCTGGAGCGGCTGCGCGAACGGCTCACCGCGATCGAACCCGCCTGCGCCGAGCTGCCGTTGATGGAGAGCGACGCCGACGACGAGGACGCGCTGCGTGAACTCGCCGCATCCGCGCGGGTGGTGGCCACGACCGTGGGCCCGTACATCCTGTACGGCGAGAAGCTCGTCGCCGCCTGCGCCGAGGCCGGGACGGACTACCTGGACCTCACCGGCGAGGCGGAGTTCATCGACCAGACGTATGTGCGCCACGACGCACGGGCCCGGGAGACGGGCGCCCGGATCGTGCACGCCTGCGGATTCGACTCCGTACCGCATGACCTCGGCGCGTACTTCACGGTGAAGCAGCTGCCGGAAGGTGTGCCGCTGACCGTCGACGGGTTCGTCCGCAGCAACGCCGTCTTCTCCGGCGGTACGTTCGCCTCGGCGCTTACCGCGATGGGCCGCGGCCCGCAGACGGTGCTCGCGGCCCGGGAGCGGCGCCTGCACGAGCCGCGCCAAGTGGGCCGCCGCGTCCGCACACCTGCCGGCGCACCGCACTTCAACGGGTCCACGGGCACCTGGGCGCTGCCGCTGCCGACCGTGGATCCGGCGATCGTGGGCCGCTCCGCGCGGGCGCTGGAGCGGTACGGCCCGGACTTCCGCTACCGCCACTTCGCCTCGGTCAAGACCTTGCCGATGGCCCTCGGTGGCCCGGTGGCCATGGGTGCGCTGGTCGCCGCCGCGCAGATCGAAGGCGTACGGGAGTGGCTGATGGGGCGGTACGAGGCGGGACAGGGGCCGGACGCGGAGCGCCGCGGGCGGAGCTGGTTCACCGTCCGCTTCGTCGGGGAGGGCGGGGGCCGGCGGGTCTTCACCGAGGTGTCCGGCGGCGACCCGGGTTACGACGAGACGGCCAAGATGCTCGCCGAGTCGGCGCTCTGCCTCGCGCTGGACGAGCTCCCGGAGACCTCGGGCCAGGTCACCACGGCGACGGCGATGGGCGATGCGCTGCTGGAACGGCTGACGGCGGCGGGGCTGCGCTTCCGGGTGGCGGCGGTGCGATGAGGCGCCGGACGGAGGTCTAGAAGATCCAGCCGGCCAGCGTGTAGAGCATCGCGCCCAGCCAGACGAGACCGACCACCCCGCCGAGGGCCATACCGAGCGCGATGCGGCGCTGGGCGGGGTCGAGGGGCGCGGGGCGGATGGCTGTGCGAGAGGCGTTCATGCGTTCAGCCTGCCCAGCAAGATCGATTTATGCCATCCGTACAGATACTCAATCGAATCCGGTGGCAAGCGGTGGTCCTCAGGCGGTCGCTTCCCGCAGGGTCTGCCGGGACAGGGCGTCCGCCCGGCGGGTGCTCTCCGGCTGGCGGAAGCGGCGGGCCAGGCGGAGGGTGTGGGCGCAGGCGTTGTCGAGGCTGATCCGGTGGCCGACGGAGACGAAGATGGGGTTGGTGTTCTCCTGGGTGCGCAGCGCCCGGCCCACCACCTCGTCGCCGTCCACCAGCGGCGAGAAGTCGCCGCGCCGCGGGCCGGGAGCTTCGTACGAAAAGGTGAAGGGGTTCTTGCCGACGCCGATCACGGGCAGCCCGGTGAGCACGCCGAGGTGGCTGGCGAGGCCGAAGCGGCGCGGGTGGGCGAGGCCGTACCCGTCGCAGATGACGAGGCCGGGGTCGACGGTGAGCGACTCCAGGGCCTCCAGCACGGTCGGGAGCTCGCGGAAGGCCAGCAGACCAGGGACGTAGGGGAAGGCGACCTTGCCGACGGCGGTGGCCTCGTCCACGGTCTCCAGCGTCTCGGCGTCCAGCACCACGGCGGCCGCGACGACGACGTCCTTCTCGTCGTCGTACGCCACGTCGACGCCGGTCACCAGGCCGCTCCCGGGCGCCGGGCCCGGCTCGTCCAGCACCACCAGGCCGCGCAGGCGGTCCTGGATCGCCCGGCCCTCGGCTTCGTCTGCGGGGGTCTCGTGGGCGGGAGGCGGCTGATTCGTCATGACCTGCAGCTTAGGCGGTTTCCGGGCTGCCTCCGTCCCGTAGCCTGGCGATCATGTTCGTACTCGAGTTGACCTACACGGCCCCTGTCGAGCGCGCGGACGCGCTGATGCGGGAGCACATCGCCTGGCTGGACGAGCAGTACGCGGCCGGCGTCTTCATCGCCTCGGGCCGCAAGAACCCGCGGGACGGCGGGGTGATCCTCGCCGTCGGGGAGGACCGGGAACGGATCGAGGAGATCGCCGCGGCCGATCCCTTCGCCGCGCACGGGGTCTGCGCCTACCGGATCACCGAATTCGTCGCGACCAGGACCGCACCCGAACTGGCCCCCTTCAAGCAGGAGTTGCCCGCCCAGTAGACCGTACGTGCCGCCCCTTCTCCGGTTTTCCGCAGGCCGGAACGTCTGCCGGTCAGGGTGCGCGGCCCAGAAGCGGGCAGGAGGGCGAGGGTGCAGGAGAGCGCGGAGGAGTAGCGGGGCGTGGGCGGTGACGCAGCTCACGCCACCCGCCGGTGCACGGATCGATGCGTTCCGTCGTCTACTCCAATGCCGGGAACCGTTCACCCAGCCGCGAGAGGGAGCAGGTCTTGTCCAGCCTTATCGAGCAGTCCGTGCAGGCCCGCATGGTCGCGTCCGCCCCGCGGATGGAAACCCTGCCGGCCACGCTGAGTTACGACCGCAAGGACCCTTTCGCCGTGCGCATGGCGTTCCCGGCCCCGGCGACCCTGGAGGGCACCGAGGTGTCCTGGGAGTTCTCGCGTGAGCTGCTGACGACAGGCGTCGACACACCTGCCGGAGAAGGCGACGTCCGGGTCAGGCCGTTCGGGTACGAGCGGACGGTGCTGGAGTTCCACGCGACCGAGGGCATCGCCATGGTCCACGTACGCACGGCGGAGCTGCGCCGCTTCCTGGAGCGGGCGCAGGAGCTGGTGCCGGTCGGCGACGAGTACCGCCATCTGGATCTGGACCGGAGCCTGACCGATCTGCTCGGCGGCACCTGCTGACCGGCGGACCGCCGGTGTCGTAGCCGAAGAGCGGAAATAACCGTTTGCCGGGGCGTGCGCCCCGGTTCTACCTTCGTGATGTTCCTGTTGTCGTCGGATCGGAGAGGGACGTTGCTGATCTGAGTTCCTCGCACCGCGCAGCGCCCGCCACGCCTGGTCGTGGCCACAGGCGCCCGTGTGCGATCTCAGCTCGTCGGCCGTCCTGTCGCCCTCCTTCGACGTACACGGGAGATCCGTATGTCTGCTTTTGATACCCACATCAGCTGTGCCTCGCTCTCCTTCTCCTGGCCCGACGGCTCCGAGGTCTTCTCCGGCTTCGACCTCGCCGTGGGCCCCGGCCGTACCGGACTCATCGGGCTCAACGGGTGCGGCAAATCGACTCTGTTGCGGCTGATCGCCGGTGAACTCGCCCCGTCGGAAGGCGATATCAGAGTCCGTGGCGGCCTCGGCCACCTGCCGCAGACCGTGACGCCGGCCACCGCACTGCCGGTCGATCAGGTGCTCGGCATCGCGGAGCGGCGCGCGGCGATCGACGCCGTCGCGGCGGGTGACGTACGCGAGGCGCTCTTCACCGTGATCGGCGACGACTGGGACGTGGAGCAGCGCGCCCGCGCCACGCTGGACGGCCTCGGCCTCGGCTCCATCGGGCTGGACCGCACCGTCGGCGAGATGTCCGGCGGCGAGTGCGTGCTCCTGCGGCTGGCGGCCCTCCTGCTGGCCCGCCCTGGGGTACTGCTGCTGGACGAGCCGACGAACAACCTGGACGCGGTGGCCCGCAGGCGGCTGTACGACGCGGTCGACGCCTGGACCGGTGCGCTGCTCGTGGTGAGCCACGACCGGGAGCTGCTGGAGCGGGTCGACCGGATCGCGGATCTGCGCGAGGGCTCGGTCACCTGGTACGGCGGAAACCTCTCCGCGTACGAGGAGGCGCTCGCCGTCGAGCAGGAGGCGGCGCAGCGCATGGTGCGGGCCGCGGAGTCCGACGTGCAGCGGCAGAAGCGCGAACTGGCCGATGCTCATGGGAAGTTGGCCCGGCGCAGGCGGTACGGGCAGAAGATGTGGGACACCAAGCGCGAGCCCAAGGTGGTGATGGGCCAGCGCAAGCGGTCCGCCCAGGAGTCGGCCGGCAAGCACCGCATCCTGCACACCGAGCGGCTGGCAAAGGCCCAGGAGCGGCTCGGCGAGGCGGAGTCGGCGGTGCGCGAGGACGAGGAGATCCGTATCGAGTTGCCGACGACGCGCGTACATCCGGGCAGCGAGGTGCTGCTCCTGCGCGATCCGGTGCCGCCTTACGGGCCGCCGCTGCGCGGTGAGTTGACGGTGCGCGGGCCCGAGCGGATCGCGCTGACCGGGCGCAACGGGGCCGGCAAGACCGCGTTGCTGCGGACGATCGCGGGCGAGCTGGCCCCGCTCTCCGGTGAGGCGGTGACGCCGCTGCCGCTGGGTTTCCTTCCGCAGCGGCTGGACACGCTGGACGACGCGCTGTCGGTGGCGGACAACGTGAAGCGGTCGGCCCCGGGCCTGAGCGACAACCGCGTCCGGGCCCGGCTCGCGCGCTTCCTGTTCAAGGGAGGCGCCGCCGATCACGCGGCCGGGACGCTGTCGGGCGGAGAGCGGTTCCGGGCGACGCTGGCGATGCTGCTGCTGGCGGATCCGGCGCCCCGGCTGCTGTTGCTGGACGAGCCGACGAACAGCCTCGACCTGGCTAGCGTACGGCGGCTGACCGAGGCCTTGGAGGCGTACGAGGGGGCGCTGATCGTGGCGAGCCACGACGTGCCGTTCCTGGAGGCGATCGGGATCACCCGGTGGCTGCGGCTGGACGGAGAGCTGCGGGACACGACTCCGCAGGAGGTGCGGGCCGGGAGGTGAACGGCGGGAGATCCGGGGAAAAGGCGACAGAAGCTGTCGGGTATCCCGCCTAGCGTCGCCGGTATGGATCACAGCACCGCCACGAACGGCCACCACCTCACCGAGCGCGCCATCGTCATCACCGGAGCGCACGAGAACAATCTGCGCGACGTCTCACTGGCCCTGCCCAAGGACCGGATCACCGTCTTCACCGGGGTCTCCGGCTCGGGGAAGTCGTCGGTCGTCTTCGACACGATCGCCGTGGAGTCCCAGCGGCAGCTGAACGAGACCTTCACCTCGTTCCTGCGCAACCGGCTGCCGAAGTACGAGCGGCCACGGGCGGAGTCCATGGAGGACCTGTCCGTGGCCGTGGTCATCGACCAGAAGCCGCTGGGCGGCAACATCCGCTCGACCGTGGGCACGGCGACGGACATCTGGTCGGTGATCCGGGTCCTGTTCTCCCGGTACGGCACGCCGAGCGCCGGCGGAGCCACCGCGTACTCCTTCAACGACCCGACGGGGATGTGCCCGGAGTGCGACGGAGTGGGACGCACGGTCCGGCTCGACCTGGACCGCGCGGTGGACTGGTCGAAGTCGCTGAACGAGGGCGCGCTGCTGCTGCCGGGGCTCGGGGTCGGCAGCTGGGAGTGGAACCTGTACGGCGGGTCGGGACGGTTCGACAACGACCTGCCGCTCTCCGAGTACGGCGATGAGGAGCGCGAACTCCTGCTGTACGGCTCCGGGTTCACCGTCCGGGTCGACATGCGGACGGCCTCGGCGGACATGCGGTTCGAGGGGGTGGTGACGCGGTTCGAGCGGCTCTACCTCAAGCGGGACACGGCGTCGCTGTCGGACAAGCGGCGCGCGGCGGCCGACCGGTTCACCGTCGAGCGGGTCTGCGCCTCCTGCGGCGGTGCGCGGCTGAGCGCGGCGGCGCTCGCCACCCGCATCGGCGGGCTCTCACCGGCCGACTACGGGCGGATGGAGGTGGCCGATCTCGTCTCCGTACTGGCCGGCATCGACGATCCGGTGGGCGGTCCGATCGCGGCGGCGGCGCGTGAGCGGCTGGAGCGGCTCGTGGGGATCGGGCTCGGCTATCTCAGCCTGGACCGGGAGACGACCACGCTCTCCGGCGGTGAGGGCCAGCGGCTCAAGATGGTGCGGCACCTGGGGAGTTCGCTGACCGGGCTGACCTTCGTCTTCGACGAGCCGAGCGTCGGGCTGCATCCACGGGACGTCGGGCGGCTCGGCGATCTGCTGGTGCGGCTGCGCGACAAGGGCAACACGGTGCTGGTCGTCGAGCACGACCCGGATGTGATGGCCATCGCGGACCACATCGTCGACATGGGCCCGCGCGCCGGGGCGGAGGGCGGGCATGTGGTCTTCGAGGGTCCGTTCGACCGGCTGCGTGAGGCGGACACGCTCACCGGCCGGTGCCTGCGTCAACGCACCAGCATCAAAAGCGAGTTCCGCTCCCCCGCCGGTCAACTCCCGGTCCGGAATGCCGATCTGCACAACCTGAAAGAGCTCGATGTGTCGTTCCCGGCCGGAGTGCTGACGGTCGTGACAGGCGTCGCGGGTTCGGGCAAGTCGACGCTGGTGTCGGTGTTCACGGCGGCCCACCCGCAGGCGGTGGTCATCGACCAGAGCGCGATCACCGCCTCGTCCCGCTCGACCCCGGTCTCGTACATCGGCGCACTCGACACCATCCGCAAGATCTTCGCCCGGGAGAACGGCGTGGACGCCGGGCTGTTCAGCTTCAACTCCGCCGGTGCGTGCCCGGGTTGCTCGGGGCGCGGGGAGATCTCCACCGACCTGGCGTTCATGGATCCGGTCACCACGACCTGCCAGGAGTGCGAGGGCCGCCGCTTCCACGACGACGTACTGAAACACCGGGTCGGCGGCCGGTCCATCGTGGACGTGCTGGAGATGACGGCGGCGCAGGCGGTCGACCTGTTCGAGGACCGCGCACTGCTGCGGAAGCTGCGCACGCTGGACGAGGTCGGCCTCACCTACCTCACCCTCGGGCAGCCGCTCAGCACGCTCTCGGGCGGCGAACGCCAGCGCATCAAGCTCGCCACGCAGCTGCACCGCACCTCCAGCGTGTACGTCCTGGACGAGCCGACGACCGGGCTGCACCTGGCGGACACGGGCGCGCTGGTGGATCTGCTGGACCGGCTGGTCGACGCGGGCAACACGGTGATCTGCGTCGAACACAATTTGGAGGTGCTCAAGCGGGCGGACTGGGTGATCGACCTCGGGCCGGACGGCGGGAAGAAGGGCGGCGAGCTGGTCTTCGAAGGCACACCGGAAGAGCTGCTGGCGGACCGCACCTCAGTTACCGCCCGGTATCTGCGCCGAGACCTGGGCCTGCTCGAAGGCCTGCCCGAGGAGCGTCACTGACCTGCGAAGACCCTCCCAGAGCCACTATGAGCTGCGCGCATGACGGTACGTGATCGGGCGTCGGCGGGGACGGGCTTGGCTTTGCCCTTACGGTCGCCTTAACCTACGGTCACGTAACCTACGAAGGCGTAAGTAATCTCCGTCCCCACTCCCGTCCCCAGGAGCTCCCCGTGACGATCACCTCTCCCCACCTCGGCAGTTCGAAGGCGTGGACCGACGCCCAGCTGCTGTACGCGCTGGAAGAGGTGGTGGAGAAGGAACTCAACCGCCATCTCAAGGTCGCCAAGGACTGGATGCCCCACGAGTACGTCCCCTTCTCCGACGGCCGGAACTTCCCCGGCATCTTCGAGGACGGCGAAGCGTGGGCGGCCGACCAGTCCAAGGTCACCGACATCGGCAAGATCGCGCTCGTGGTGAACCTCCTCACCGAGGACAACCTCCCCAGCTACCACCACGAGATCGCCTCTCTCTTCGGCCGCGACGGCGCCTGGGGTACCTGGGTGCACCGCTGGACGGCGGAGGAGGGCCGCCACGGCATCGTGATGCGCGACTACCTGCTCACCTCGCGCGCCGTGGACCCTGACAAGCTGGAGCAGTTCCGCATGGCGCACATGGCGGAGGGCTTCGAGTCGGACAACCGGCACTCGATGCTGCACTCGGTGGCGTACGTCGCCTTCCAGGAGCTGGCCACCCGCGTCTCGCACCGCAACACCGGCCACCAGTCCGGTGACCCGGTATGCGACCGGATGCTGGCCCGGATCGCGACCGACGAGAACCTGCACATGGTCTTCTACCGCAACCTCCTGGGCGCCGCCTTCGAGCTGGCCCCGGACCTGACCATGCAGGCCGTGCGCGACGTCGTCGTCAACTTCCGGATGCCCGGCCACGGCATGCCCGGCTTCGAGCGGGCCGCCGCGCAGATGGCGATCGGCGAGATCTACAACATGCGCATCCACCACGACGACGTGATCCAGCCGGTGCTGCGCTTCCTGAAGGTCATGGACATCGACGGACTCGGCCCTGAGGGCGCGAAGGCGCAGGAGGAGCTCGGCCTGTACATGGGCGGGCTGGACAGCGAGGCGTCGAAGTTCGACGAGAAGCTCGCCGCCCGCAAGGCGCGAATGGTGGCCCGCGGCCGCGCCTGACGGCGCCGATTCCCTCACTCCACCGCGGTGACCTGCGCGTACGCCACATCGCGCACATCGCCGCAGGGATGCTGGCGGAGCATCCGCAGCTGCGTGCGCCACGGTCCGGCCCACGCGGTGCGCCGGCCGCAGGCCACGGTCAGTTCGGCGGCGAACAGCCCCTCGGCCGGGTCGCCGGTCCCGGCCAGCCGTGCCACGACGACCAGCAGGGTCTCCGGATCACCGGCGTCCGCGCCACGAGCCGAACCGGCGCGCTCACCGACGGTCTCCGCGGTCCGGGCCGCCAGAGCGGGTCGGCCGGTGTGCAGAGCGGCCAGCTCCACCAAGGCCGCGTGCAGCGCGTCGGCGTCCGTTCGGTGGCCGGAGCCGCCCCGGCGAGGGCGTAGGCGGCGGACCGCCATGCTCCGCGCCGGTCCGGGTCGGTGAGCGCCTCGACCAGGACCGTCGCCGCTCCGGGCGCCCAGGGCAGCCACCGGACCAGCGCGTTGTACCCGAGAGCGAGGAGCTCGTCGTCGTCCGACCCGCACACCGTCCGGACGAGCTCGGCGTAGCGCGGACGGTGGCCGGGCGCCAGCTCGGCCGGCTGCGTGCGCAGTACGGCGGTACGCAGCGCGCGTCCGCCCGTCGCCGCGTCCGCCAGCACCTCCCACATCCGCTCGTCGCCGAGCAGCGCCGTACCGGAGGCCACGCAGGCGGCCCGCACATCGGAGTGCTGGTCCGGCTGCGCGTACGCGTCGGCGAGGAGGGCCGCCGCGTCGGACGGCGGCAGCAGGACCGCGGCCAGCCGGACCGTCTCCTTGCGGCTGGTCACCTTGCCGGTGCCGGGTGCGGTGCGGGCGGCGAGCAGGGCGCGGAGCCGAAAGGGGCGGGTATGCGCGGCGGCGCGGCCGGCCGCGTACAGCGCGACGCGGGCCCGGTCGTCACCGGCGTGGGCCAGCAGGTCGGGCAGCGTCTCGGCAGGCCGGTCGGTGTGCGCGAGGGCGGCCAGCGACGCTTCCGCGAGCACCACGTCCGGAGCGTCGGCCCAGGCCCGTACGGCGTCGGCGCCTGTTCCGGGAAGCGCGGCGAGCCGGCCGAGCGCCGCCGCGCGCACGTACAGCGGGAGCTTCCCGTCCGCGACCGTACGCTCCAACTCCCTCTGTACGGACCGCTGCTGGCGCGGCACCCAGTGGGTCCCGGCGGAGTCTGTGGCGATGGTCCACATCGTGCCGGCGGTGAGGAAGCGGCCCCATGGCGGAGTCTCGGTACCTCCGCGCGGACGGGTCCGGCGGCGCGACCCGGCGAGGGCCGACGCGGTGAGCGCTGGTGCGGTCAGGGCTGGTTCAGCCCTGTTCCCGGTCCTGCCTGCGCAGCCGCTCGCGCTCCTTCTCGGAGAGCCCGCCCCAGACGCCGAACCGCTCGTCGTTGGCGAGTGCGTACTCCAGGCAGGCCACGCGTCCCTCGCACGCTCCGCAGAGCTGCTTGGCCTCGCGCGTCGAACTGCCTGGGGCCGGGAAGAAGAACTCGGGTCCGGCCTGCGCGCACAACGCGGTCTCCTGCCAGTCGAGCGCGTCCTCGGTCACCGTATTGATCAGCATGGGTCACACGGTGCCCGGGCTCGATAAACGACTGATCAACGATCCATCAATCAACCGGCGCGCCGAGGGCGTGCTTCTATCCCTGCCGCGGCTGGGGCTTCATCAGCGCGAAGACCGCTCCGAACGGATCGGTGACGTTGGCCATGGTGCCGACGCCCGGCACCTCCATCGCGGGCAGCGCCTCCGCGCCGCCGAGCCGCTTGGCGGCGTCCACCACGGCCTCCACGTCCTCGACCGCGAAGTACGGCATCCAGTGCGGCCCGCGCGGCGCCTCGGCCGGGACGTCGCTCATCGTGACCAGGCCGCCGAACGACAGCTCGGGGCCGGTGCCGGCGGGATGGACCGTCGTGTAGACGTACTCGGTGCCCTCCACCTTCATCGCGTCGGTCTTCCAGCCGAAGACCTCGCCGAAGAAGGCGGCCGCCGCCGGGACGTCCGGGGTGTACAGCTCGGCCCACAGGAGCGAGCCCGGCTGCTGGATGACGCCGAGGCCCGGGTTCTGCCGCGGCTGCCAAACACCGAAATAGGCTCCGGCCGGGTCGGTGAAGCCGCCCATCCGACCGTAGTCGAGGACGTCCATCGGCTCGAAGGCGGAGCGGCCGCCGGCCTGGTTCACCAGCTGGGCGGTGGCATGGGCGTCGGGCGACTGGAAGTAGACGGACCAGGCGCTGGAGGACTGCTCCTCGGGAACCGCCATGACCCCGCCGACGCTGTGGCCGCCCAGCGTGAACATCCCGTATCCGCCGACCTCGGGGCCGCCCGGAGCGAGCTCCCAGCCGAGGAGGCCTCCGTAGAAGGCGGCGGCCCCGTCGACGTCGGGCGTGCCGAGGTCGACCCAGTTGGGTGCTCCGTCGGGGAAGGTGGGGTTGAGCATGGCGTGCTCCTTCGGCGGATCCCTCGGCCCGCGCGCGGTGGCGCGAGGGCTGTTTTCCCTGTCCCGCCGAGTCTCGCACCGGCCACTGACAACCGCAGGCCGCGCGCGGCCGACCGGGGTGTGCACGGCCTTCGGGGGCCGGGGACTTGTCAGTGGGGCGTGGGACGATGGCGGGCCACGACGAGACGACCACTTCCGACGGCGGCGAGAGCGATGAAGAGCGAGACGGCGGCCAGGTCCGCCCGCCCGGCGGCCACCGGCCGGGCCGCCCGGGAGCTGCTGGCCGAGACGGAGGCGCTGCTCGGCCGGGCCCGGGCCGTACGGCAGGACCATGCCCGCGCCGTCGATGCCGTACGCGATGTGCTCGGCCCACTCCTGGCCTCTCTGGTCGACGGGGAGCTGGCCGCCATCCCGGTCGCCCGGCTGAAGGACGTCACGGAGGGCCGGCTGCGCCTCGGCGCGCTCGAACAGGCCGGGTTCACGACCGTCGGGCAGGTCTACGGCACGGCCCGCTACGAGCTCCGGCTGATTCCCGGCGTCGGCGCGCACACCGCCGACCAGGCGCTGGCGGCGGCCGGGCAGATCGCCGACGCGGTGCGCGACACCGTCTCCGTACGGATCGACATGGACGCCCCGGACGACACCACGACCGCGCTGGTCGTCGCCCTGCACCGGCTGGTCGAGGCCGGTCCGGACGCGCGGCGTGCGGTGGAGGCGGCGCAGCGGCTGGCCGAGCAGGTCGAGCCGCTGGTGGCCGCCGCCGCACCGGCCGGGAGCCGGCTGCGGATGCTGTTCAGCGGCAAGGAGGTAAGGGGACGGGCGGCCGGCGGCGTGGCCGGGCTGCTCACGGCACTCGCGGAGGCCGCTGAGCAGGAGCTGGCGATGCTCTTCGGCCAGGTCTCGGTGGATCTGCTGCGGGCGCCGGAGTCTGCGCCCGGCGCCTGGGTGGACTTCGAGCTGCGGTCCGCCGAGTACTACAGCCTGCTGGCCGAGCTGTCCGGCAGCGGCCCGGACCGGGACGCCGCCGAGGGGTTCCTGCCGGCCGGGATCGCGGACCGGGTGCGGGCGCTCCGGCTGGACGACTCCCGGCTACGGGTCTCGCTGCGCGGCTACCAGTCGTTCGGGGCGCGGTTCGCGCTGGCGCAGAAGCGGGTCATCGTCGGGGACGAGATGGGGCTCGGCAAGACCGTGCAGGCCATCGCGGCCCTCGCCCATCTCGCGGCGCGCGGCGAGAGCCACTTCCTGGTGGTGTGCCCGGCGAGCGTGCTGATCAACTGGAGCCGGGAGATCCGGGCCCGCTCCACCTTGCGCGCACTGCCGGTGCACGGGGCGGAGCGGCTGGAGGCGTACGCGGAGTGGCGGGCGAGTGGCGGAGTCGCGCTCACCACGTTCGACGCGTTGCGGACCCTTCCCGAGGCCGCAATCGACCTGCCGATGCTCGTCGTGGACGAAGCCCACTTCGTGAAGAACCCCGCGACCCTGCGGGCGCAGGCGGTCGCCGCGTGGGCGGAGCGCGCCGACCACGTGCTGTTCCTCACCGGAACGCCGATGGAGAACCGGGTGGAGGAGTTCCGGAGCCTTGTCCGTCAACTCCGCCCGGATCTGGCCGATGTGGTGTCGTCCACGCACGGCGCCGCCGGTTCACAGGCCTTCCGGCGGGCCGTCGCTCCGGCCTATCTGCGCCGCAACCAGGTGGACGTCCTCGCCGAACTCCCGGCGCTGGTGCACGTGGACGAGTGGGAGGAGTTCAGCGCCGAGGACTTGGTGGCGTACAAGGAGGCGGTGGCGTCGGGGCAGTTCATGCGGATGCGCCGGGCCGCGTACGCCGCGCCCGCCACCTCCGCCAAGCTGGAGCGACTGCGCGAACTGGTCGACGAGGCACGGGACAACGGGCTGAAGGTGGTGGTGTTCTCCTACTTCCGCGAGGTGCTGGCCACGGTCGGCGAGGCGTTGGGCCCGAACGCGTTCGGACCGGTCTCCGGGAGCGTCCCGGCCGCGCGGCGGCAGGAGTTGGTGGACGCCTTCTCCGCCGCCGACGGACACGCGGTGCTGCTGAGCCAGATCCAGGCCGGAGGCACCGGGCTCAACATGCAGGCCGCGTCGGTGGTCATCCTCTGCGAGCCGCAGATCAAGCCGACGCTGGAGCACCAGGCCGTCGCGCGCGCCCACCGGATGGGCCAGGTGCGCACGGTCCAGGTGCACCGGCTGCTGGCGGCGGACAGCGTCGACCAGCGGATGGTGGAGCTGCTGGCCCGCAAGGACCGGCTCTTCGACGCGTACGCCCGGCGCAGCGACCTCGCGGAGGCCGCACCGGACGCCGTCGACGTGTCCGACGGTGAGCTGGCCCGGCGGATCGTGGAGGAGGAGCAGCAGCGACTGGCCCGCCCGGAGTGAGAGGCGCGCCCGAACGCTCCGGTCAGTGCTGGTGCTCCGCCGCGCCCTCCTCCTCGGCGGCCTTCTTCTCCGCTCCGCCCGCCACATGATGCGGCTCGTACCCCGGAATCGTGCCGTCCGGCTTCTTGATCAGCAGCAGTCCGGCCATCCCCATGTCCGAGTGGCTCTGCACATGGCAGTGGTACATCCAGGCGCCCGCGCCCACGCGTTCACCCGCGATGATCTGGAGGCCGAAGGAGTCGGCGGGCCCGCAGATCTTGTTGTCGATGACCCGGCTCGGGTCCTCGGGGCCGGTGAGGATGCCGGTCCGGTTGTCCGCCCAGCGGTGACCGTGGATGTGGAAGGTGTGGTAGTACTCGCCGTGCGTGATCATCACGAATTCGAGCCGGTCACCCACCGTGGCCTCGAAGTTGACGCTGTTGTGAGCCGTCTTGTTGTTGATCATCATGTCGTTGAAGACGACCGTGCACGTCTGATCGGGCAGCAGGTCGCCCTTCCTGCGCACCACGAGCGGCCCGTACAGCCCCTTGCGGATGCCGCCGGTGCCGTGGTCGGTACCGACGACGTGGTCGTGGTAGTGCCAGTAGCCCGCACTGCCCGGCTCGTACGTTCCGTCCTTCCGGCGGCCCGGCTTGTGCGTGCGCCAGGTGTACGTACGGCTGCCGCCGGGCTCGACGTGGC
Source organism: Streptomyces sp. NPDC006174 (assembly GCF_040614075.1). NCBI lineage: Bacteria > Bacillati > Actinomycetota > Actinomycetes > Kitasatosporales > Streptomycetaceae > Streptomyces > Streptomyces sp. NPDC006174. The sequence goes on from NZ_JBEXTJ010000015.1 coordinate 133,932, forward strand.
TCTTGTTCATCCGGGTGCCGTCGTTGGCGATGTCGTAGTCGACGCCGTGGACATGGAGGCTGGCGTCCACGTCGGTGAGGTTCTCGAAGTCGATGTGCAGCGTGTCGCCCTCGTTCAGCTCGATGAGCGGGCCGGGGATCGACGCCTTGCCCTTCTCGAAGCCGTAGCCGAGCTCGCCGTTCGGCAGCTTCTCGGCGTACATCTTGATCCGGCGCACCGCTCCGCCGTCCGGGGCCGTGCGCGGCGGGTTCTCGGCGGAGCTTGCCTCCACCGCGCCGAGCGACAACGATGTCACACCGGTGGCCGCCGCGGCCGCGCCGCCGATCAGCATCCGCCGGCTGAAGGTCCTTCGGTCCATGTCGAACTCCCCACTGGGATAAGGAAACTGGCGGAGACGGAGGCCCCGGGGCTACCCGGAACGGGCCACACCGTAGCCGGGGGCCGAGCGTTTATCCACACTCAGGACAAAGTTTGTGCGATTGCTGCCATAGCTATTGGCGGGTCACGAAAAGAGGTCTAGCTTCGTGCGCTGTCGTAGTCAACGCTCCAGTGACCACAGAAGGGTTGGGTGACCCACATGCAAGGCGCATCGCATCACCGGTCCAGATCACGACACCGACGCGGCCTCGCGGCGGCCGTGGCGGCCGGCGCACTGACCGTGTCCTTGCTGAGCGCGGGCGGTCCGGCCAACGCGGGCACGTCGCCGGACCGGGACTTGGTCGAGAAGATGGCGACAACGTTGTCCCTGCCGTCTCCGCCGGGCGCGAAGAACCTGGTGAAGGTGCTGGTCTTCCACGCCCCGGCGGCCGACGAGGCACCGTACACGGACGCCGGGATCGCGGCGATCGAGAAGATCGGGCAGACCGGTCCGGAGGCCGGCCGGTTCACCACCGTGGCCACCGCCGACCCGAACGTCTTCACCAACGGCAAGCGGCTCGGCTCCTTCCACGCGGTCGTCTTCCTGACCGGCGGCGGCGATGTCCTGGACCCGGAGCAGGAGGCGGGCCTGGAGGCGTACATGGAAGCGGGCGGCGGCTTCCTCGGCATCCATGACGCGGCGCGCACCGAGCCGTACTCGGACTGGTTCACCGGCCTGGTAGGCGCCCGCCCGGCGGCGAACAGCCCGACCGCCGTGCAGCGGGCCACCGTCGAGATCGGCGACCGGGTCCACCCGGCGACCAAGAGCCTGCCGCTGGAGTGGAAGCGTCCCGACAAGTGGCTGAACTGGACGAAGAACCCGTCCGGTGAGGTCCACACCGTGGCGCGCGTAAGGGAGTTGACGTACAAGCCGGGTGCGAGCGCCAACGGCTGGGACCATCCGGTCTCCTGGTGCCGCGACTACGACGGCGGGCGCTCCTTCTACACGGCGATGGGCGGTACGGCGGACAGCTTCGCCGAGACCGACCTCCGCGACCATCTGCGCGGCGCGCTCGCCTGGACCAACCGGACCTCGCAGGCCGACTGCAAGGCGACCATCACCTCCAACTACACGGCCGAACGCCTGACTCAGCCCAACCAGCCGGGCCAGAACGACCAGATCGGTGAGCCGCACGGCCTGGTGACCGCGCCGGACGGCAAGGTCTTCTACATCGGGCGCGGCGGCGCCGACAGCTCCAAGCCGGTCGTCACGGACTGGAGCAACCCGAACGTCGGCAAGGGCAAGGGCGAGATCCACGTCTACGACCCGACGACCAGGAAGGTCACCCTCGCCGGTGCGCTGGACGTCTTCGGCAACAAGGGCGGCGGCGACGAACTCACCAAGAACGAGGAGGGGTTGCTCGGCATCGAGCTGGACCCGGACTTCGCCTCCAACGGCTGGGTCTATCTGCACTACACCCCGCACGCGAAGATCGACCGGGACAAGCGCATGGCGACCCGTCAGGTCTCGCGCTTCACCTTCGACCCGTCGTCCGGGAAGCTGGACCTCGCCTCGGAGAAGGTGCTGCTCGGCTGGCCGGTGCAGATCCACAGCTGCTGCCACGCGGGCGGCGGCATGGCGTGGGACTCGAAGGACAACCTGTACATCGCTACCGGTGACAACAACTCCTCCGGTTTCAGCAGCGGTTACTCCGGCAACAACCCGGAGCCGAACTACAAGGGTGTCTCCTTCGCCGACGCCCGCCGCACCTCCGGCAACACCAACAACCTCAACGGCAAGATCCTGCGGATCCACCCCGAGGACGACGGCACCTACACTCTCCCGTCCGGCAACCTCTTCACCGGCAAGGAGCCGGACGAGGGCGGCGGTAAGACGCGCGGTGAGATCTATGTGATGGGCGTACGCAACCCGGCCCGGATCTCCATCGACACCTCGACCGACACGCTGTACGCCGGCTGGGTCGGCCCCGACGCGGGTTCGGCCTCCACCACCTGGGGTCCGGCGAAGTACGACACGTTCGCCGCGATCACCAAGGCGGGCAACCACGGCTGGCCGTACTGCATGGGCAACAACCAGCCCTATCGGGACCGTAATCTGCCGGACCCGTCCAAGCCGCTGGGCTGGTACGACTGCAAGACGCCGAAGAACGAGTCGCCGAACAACGACGGCCTGGTCAAGCTGCCGCCGGTGACGCCGAACACCATCTGGTACTCACCGCAGGGCGGCGGGGTCGACTACCCGCGCGACGCCAACGGCGTGCCGAGCTACAAGGCCGAGGAGCAGAAGGAGTTGCTGCCCTGGCTGAAGGGCGGCGGCCAGGCGACCATGAACGGCCCGGTCTACCGGTTCGACGCGCAGAGCGACTCGACCGCCAAGTGGCCCGCGTACTGGGACGGCAAGTGGTTCGTCGGTGACTTCTACGACGACACGCAGCCGCGCCACGCGGTGATCACCGACCCGAAGACGGTCGGAATGGGCGGACTGCCGGTGCACGCCGAGTCGTTGAAGAAGATCATCCCGGTCGGCGCGGACGGCATCCGCAACCTCATGGACTGGAGGTTCGCACCGGACGGCTCGCTGTACGTCCTGGACTACGGGCGCGGCTTCTTCACCTCCGACTCCAAGTCCGCGCTCTGGCGCGTGACCTATAAGGGCGGCGCGGCAACTCCGGCCGTCACGGAACTGGTTGGAAAGGCGGCAGCGCAGTGAGACACCCCACGTACCCCGCCCGGCGGCGGCATCGGCCGTCCAGCTTCTGGGTGGCCATGCTGGCCTCCCTGCTCATGGTCCTCGGGCTGACCTCGACGGCCGCGTACGGCAAGGGTGATGACGCTCCTGCCGCCGAGGCCGCCGACCAGGTGCTGACCTGGACGGCCGGCGACCCGATCGACCACTATCTGACCGCGCCGGAGACGGCGGTGGCCGGCAAGGCGACCATCGTCTTCGAGAACAGCACGGCCACCGGCAACACCACGAGCATGCCGCACACGCTGACGTTCAGCGTCTCGGACCCGGAGCACAACAACGACGTCCAGGTGAACATCCTGGCCAACCCCGGTGACTCCGAGGGCGGCAAGCACAGCGTGGAGGTCACGCTGACACCGGGCACGTACCTCTACTACTGCACGATCCCGGGCCACGGCGAGATGAAGGGCGTCCTCACCGTCACCGAGGGCGGTGGCGAGGAGGACACCGAGGCTCCCGCGACCTCGGCCAAGGTCGACGGCGACCAGAACGGCGACGGCGCGTACATCGGCCAGGCCACGGTCACCGTCGAGGCCACCGACGCGGGCTCCGGCGTCGACACCGTCGAGTACGCGCTCGGAGCCGACGGCGCGTGGCAGCCGTACACCGCGCCCGTCGTGGTGAACGAGGTCGGCGACCATACGGTCCGCTACCGGGCCACCGACAAGGCGGGCAACGTGGCGGCGGAGAAATCCGTCGACTTCGCGGTCGCCGCGCCGCCGACCGACGACGAGACACCGCCGGAGACCTCGGCGACCGTCTCGGGTGAACAGGACGGTGACGGCGCCTACTTGAGCATGGCCACGGTCACCGTGACCGCGTCCGACACCGGGTCCGGCGTCAACACCATCGAGTACGCGCTCGGCGCGGACGGCGAGTGGAAGCCGTACACCGCACCGGTGATGGTCCACGAGGTGGGCGAGCACACCGTCCGCTACCGGGCCACCGACCGGTCGGGCAATGTGGCGGCGGAGAAGACCGTCGCGTTCACCGTCGTCGAGCCGCCGTCGCAGGACAAGACGGCACCGGAGACCTCGGTGAAGGTGGAGGGGAACAAGAACTCCGACGGCGCGTTCATCACCAGCGCCAAGGCCACGATCACCGCGACCGACGACGACTCGGGCGTGGACAAGGTGGAGTACTCGCTCGACGGCGGCCCCTACCTCGCGTACACCACGCCTGTGATCGTCGACCGGGTCGGCCACCACACGGTGGCGCACCGGGCGACGGACAAGGCGGGCAACACCTCCGAGGCGGAGAAGGTGTCGTTCACCATCGCTCAGGGCGGCGGAGTTCCGGCGCCGAACTGCGCGGAGTTCGACGAGCGGCACACCGTCTTCGTCGGCACGGTCGACACGGGCGTCCCGAACCGGATCACCCGTAACCGCTGCACGATCAACGAGCTGATCGAGGACGAGAAGGACTGGTCCTCGCACGCGCTGTTCCTCAAGCACGTGACGGCGGTCCTGGAGAAGCTGAAGGCCGACGGCGTCATCGACCAGCGCGAGCGCAAGGCGATCAACCAGGCCGCCAAGCAGTCGGGCATCGGCAAGCCGGGACAGTCCGAGGGATACACCAAGCTCTTCGACGGCACGGCGGCCTCGCTCGCCAAGTGGAGCCACGTCGGCGGCGGACAGTTCGGGCTGAACGAGGAGGAGGAGTCCATCACCAGCTCCACCACCGTGGGCGGCATGGGCATGCTCTGGTTCCCGACCCGTGCGTACGGTGACTTCTCGCTGAAGCTCCAGTGGCGCGACGACGCCCCGGGCTCCGGCAACGCCAACGGCGGGGTCTTCGTCCGCTTCCCGAAGGTCCACGACCATCCGGAGGAGTCGCGTCCGGAGTGGGTCGCCATCAAGTACGGCCATGAGATCCAGGTCAACGACCGGCCGGACGGCGACATGTACAAGACCGGTTCGGTCTACGGCTTCGACCGGGTGGGCCTCGGCGGCGCCGGGGTCACGCCCAAGGGCACCTGGAACGACTACGAGATCAAGGTGGTCGACCAGCACTACGAGATCTACCGCAACGGTGTCCTGATCAACGAGTTCGACAACACCGGCGGCCAGCTCTTCGAGCCGCCGCGCGGTGACGACCCGGGCACCGACGGCCGGCGGTTCGCCTCCGGTTACATCGGGCTCCAGGTCCACGGGGTCACGGACGTCATCTCGTACCGCGACATCCGGATCAAGGAGCTGTAACCCGCGGGAACAGGTCTCAGGAGGCCGTGGCCGCATGCTCAGGCGTGCGGGCGCGGCCTCCTGGATGTCGGTGGCGCCACACCCAGAACACCGTGCAGGAGACCAGCGCCCAGGCGGCCAGGACCAGGTACGGGAAGAGGAACTGGTGGCCCTGGTAGTAGACGGCGGTGTGCTGCGCGTTGACGGAGGCGCCCGGCGGCAGCCAGCGGCCGATGTGGCCGAGCGCGGACGGCAGCAGCGGCCAGGAGACCGCGCCGCCGGAGGACGGGTTGCCGAGCAGCACCATGACGCCCCAGGTCGGGATCATCGCCCAGCGGCCCATCAAGGTGTTGAACATGGTGAAGACCATGCCCGAGGTGAACATCGTGAACGCCAGGATCAGCCAGGACTGGACGAACGGCAGGTTCACCGCGCCGAGCCACCAGTCCACCGCCGCCGCGATGGCGAACCCGCCGAGCAGCGCGTACGCGGCGGTGAACGCGATGCGCTCCGCCGGATTGAGGCCGTGCGCGTGGACGCTGAGCTGGATCGCGCCGAGGAAGCCCATGATGACGGCGGCCAGCGAGATGTAGAAGAGCGCGAGTCCGCGCGGGTCGCCTCGCTGGAGCGGCTTGACGTCCCGGACGGTGACCTCGACCCCGGTGGCATCGCCGACCTCGAGCCCCGCCTTGCCGAGTAGTTCGGCCACGGAGGCGCCGGACGCTCCGGCCACGTCGAGCGCCACGCCGTCGTCGGAGGCGCGGACGATCGCGAAGACCTTCTGTTCGTCCAGGGCGCGGCGGGCGTCGGCGACGTCCGGATAGTCGCGCAGTTCGAGCGAGGCGTCGAGCGCCTTCTCCATCCCGGTGACGAACGCCTCGCCGCGCTGCACTGCGGGCTGCGTGACCAGGGCCGCCGGAATGCGGTGCGGAGTCGGTTTGGCCATCGCGTACGTGTAGGAGCCGGCGAAGAGTCCGGCCGCGGCCGCCACGATGAGAACCAGGACGGTGGCCGGGAGGAACGGGCTGTTCTTGTACGCCTCCCAGCGCTCGCGCACCGTCAGCGGGCGGCCGTGGGCGCCGTGCCTCTCACTGCTCCCGCTCCCGCTCACGCCATCTCGCCCTCGTCGTCGTGCCGGGCGCGGCTGGGCTGGACCCGCTTCGGTTCGCCGGGCATCTTCGGATACTCCGGCGGGTACGGCATGTCGCCGAGCCCGCGCTCCTTCTCGTCCCGGTCCGCCAGCTCCAGCAGCCCGTCCAGCCGGAACGCCTCCTGGTCCATGTCCGCGTGGACGTCACCGAGTTCGGCGTAGCGGACCGGCAGCGTGCGGATGTCGAAGTCGCGCGGTTCGGCGTCGTCGATCTCCTCCCAGCGCAGCGGCGCCGAGACCGGCGCGTGCGGGAAGGGGCGTACGGAGTAGGCGGAGGCGATCGTGCGGTCGCGGGCGGTCTGGTTGAAGTCGACGAAGATCCGCTCGCCGCGCTCCTCCTTCCACCAGGCCGTCGTCACCCGCTCCGGCATCCGCCGCTCCAGCTCGCGCCCGGCGGCGATGGCGGCGCGCCGGACCTCGGTGAAGGTCCAGGCGGGCTCGATGGGGACGAAGACGTGCATCCCGCGCCCGCCGGAGGTCTTGGGCCAGCCGCGTACGCCGTGGTCCTCCAGGACGGAGCGCAGCTCGTGGGCGGCGGTGACCGCGTCGGCGTAGTCGGTGCCGGGCTGCGGGTCGAGGTCGATGCGGAGCTCGTCCGGGTGGTCGGTGTCGCCGACCCGGACCGGCCAGGGGTGGAAGGTGAGGGTGCCGAGGTTGGCGGCCCAGATCACGGCGGCGAGTTCGGTGGGGCAGAGCTCGTCGGCCGGTCGGCCGCTCGGGAAGGCGATGCGGGCGGTGGGGATCCAGTCGGGAAGGTTCTTCGGCGCGCGCTTCTGGTAGAAGAAATCACCCTCCACGCCGTCCACGAACCGCTGGAGCGTGGTCGGCCGGTGGTTGAGCGCACGGGTGATCCCGGGGCCCACGGCCAGGAAGTACTCGGCCACGTCCCTCTTCGTGTAGCCCTTCTCCGGGAAGTACACCTTGTCCGGGTTGGAGAGCCTCACCGCTCGTCCGCCCGCGTCCAGCTCCACCGCAGCTCCCATGACGGCCACCGTAGGCCGGTCGCACATATGCCGCACATCGGGAGACATGAGCGTGCCCGGGCGTCAGAATCGGGCCATGGACCTGCCGGTGATGCCGCCTGTGAAGCCGATGCTCGCCAAGTCGGTGGCCAAGATCCCGCCGGGCATGGGTTACGAGGCGAAGTGGGACGGCTTCCGGGCCATCGTGTACCGCGACGGCGACGAGGTCGAGATCGGCAGCCGTACGGGCAAGTCGCTGACCCGCTACTTCCCGGACCTGGTCCACGCCGTACGGGAGAATCTGCCGCCGCGCTGTGTGATCGACGGCGAGATCGTCATCGCGTACGGGGGGCGGCTCGACTTCGAGCGGCTCAGCGAGCGCATCCATCCGGCCGACTCCCGGGTGCGGATGCTGGCCGAGCGGACTCCGGCGAGCTTCATCGCCTTCGACATCCTGGCGGCCGACGACACCGCGCTTCTGAGCACTCCGCAGGTGGACCGCCGGGCCGTCCTGACGGCCGCGCTCTCCGGCGCCTCCGCGCCCGTACTCCTCGCTCCGTCCACCACGGACATCGAGCTGGCCCGCGAGTGGTTCGACCGGTACGAGGGAGCGGGGCTGGACGGGATCGTGGCCAAGCCGCTGGACCTGCCGTACCGGCCCGACACCCGCGTGATGTACAAGATCAAGCACGAGCGGACCGCCGATGTCGTGGTGGCCGGCTACCGCGCGCACAAGAGCGGCCCGATCGTCGGCTCGCTCCTGCTCGGCCTGTACGACACCGAGGGCGTCCTCCAGCACGTCGGGGTCTGCGCGGCCTTTTCCATGAAGCGGCGCGCCGAACTGGCGGAGGAGCTGGCTCCGCTGCGGTGTGCGTTCGCCGACCATCCGTGGGGTGCGTGGGCGGATGCGGCGGCGCACGAGGCCTCGCGGCTGCCGGGGACGCAGAACCGCTGGTCGGGCAAGAAGGACCAGTCGTGGGTGCCGCTGCGGCCGGAACGGGTCTGCGAGGTGGCGTACGACCACATGGAAGGGGACAGGTTCCGCCATACGACGCAGTTCCGGCGGTGGCGCCCGGACCGGGACCCGGCCGGCTGCACGTACGGGCAGCTGGAGGAGGTCGTCTCCTACGACCTGGCGCGGGTGTTCGCGGGCGGCTGATCCGGTGGGACCGCCTCCGCGTACATGAGCGGCGGTGACGGGGGCACCAGGCTGCGGCGGGGTGTATCGAGGAGAACGGGGAACGAAGCGATGACCGATGGTCCTACGACCGACCCGGCGGAGCTGCTGAAGGGGCTGACCGTCGACGGACGGCGGCCCGAGCAGCCGGTGCTGCTCGACGAGCGGGGCCGCCCGCTGGAGACCTGGCGGGAGAACTATCCGTACGAACAGCGGATGCGGCGCAGGGAGTACGAGAAGGAGAAGCGCATCCTCCAGATCGAGCTGCTGAAGCTCCAGCGCTGGGTGCGGGAGAGCGGGCAGCGGATGGTGGTCCTGTGCGAGGGCCGCGACGCTGCGGGCAAGGGCGGGACGATCCAGCGGTTCACCGAGCGCCTCAACCCGCGTGGCGCGCGTGTGGTCGCGCTGGACAAGCCGACCGAGCGCGAGAGCGGTCAGTGGTACTTCCAGCGGTACGTGTCCCATCTGCCGACCGCCGGTGAGATCGTCTTCTTCGACCGCTCCTGGTACAACCGGGCCGGTGTGGAGCGGGTGATGGAGTTCTGTACGCCGGAGCAGCACGAACATTTCCTGGAGCAGGCGCCACTGTTCGAACGGATGCTCGTCGACGACGGCGTCCTGCTGGTGAAGTTCTGGTTCTCGGTCTCGCGCAACGAACAGCGCACCCGCTTCGCGATCCGGCAGGTCGACCCGGTGCGCCAGTGGAAGCTGTCGCCCACCGACCTGGCTTCGCTCGACCTCTGGGACGACTACACCGCGGCGAAGGTCGACATGTTCCGGGCCACGGACACCGAACACGCGCCGTGGACGGTGGTGAAGAGCAACGACAAGAAGCGCGGCCGGGTGGAGGCGATGCGCAGCCTGCTGTGGCGGTTCGACTACGACAGCAAGGACGACAAGGCCGTCGGCACCCCGGACCCGCTGATCATCGGCGCCGCCGACACGCTGCTGGAACCGGGCGAGGAGCGCTCGGACCTCTCCCCGACCCCGCTGGCCAGCCGGACCCACGGGCCGGGCGACCATCCGGAGCAGGCCTGACGGCGTGGCGGGCAGGTGAGCCGTAGGGGGGAGCCAGGTATGGAGGTGGCGCCTGAGGGAATGCGGTGGTTTCTACCGGAGTGGAAAGAGATCGACGGCACGGAAGGAGGTACGGGCGTGTACAGCACCCCTCCCGTACGTCACACGGACGGCACCCCTGCGGAAATGCCCCGGACCGCGGGCGAGGCGCGCGATGTCGTGACCCGGCTGCTGGCGGCGGAGTTCGACGAGTTGTCGGACGAGATCCTCTCGAACGTGGTCGTCGCGGACGCCCTGCTGGTGACCTCGGAGATCGTGACCAACGCTCTGCGGCACGGCGGTGGCCTCACCGGCTTCTCGGCCCGGATCACCGACAGCGGGCTCCACCTCGTCGTCGACGACGCGGACCCCCGGCATCCCGTGCTCCAGGACCCGCCGCCCGGGTCGGTCGGCAAGGGCGGTTACGGCTGGTCGCTGGTCCACCGGCTCACCCGGCAGCTGTCCGTCATCTCGCACGAGGGCGGCAAGCGCATCGTCGCCGTGGTGTCGCTGTTCTGAGCCGCCGCAGCCGCCCGGCTCGGTGCCTGGCGGCTGCGGCTCAGGACAAGGGTGACGGGCGCTGCTCGGTGGACGGCGTCGCCTCGCCGACGTTCCGCCGGTCCTCCTGCGAGGCGAAGAGGTGCTGGATTCCGGTGATCCGCATGATCCGGTCCAGGAACGGCGGCGCGTCCTGCACATGCAGGTACACGCCTTGGGCCGCCGCGTCCCGGTGGACCTGGAGCAGCGCGGAGACGCCCATGGAGTCGCACAGCCTCAGCTCCGCGCAGCTCAGGTACAGGTCGCTCAACTCCGGCCGGACGGCCAGCCAGTCCCCCGCACGCACCACCAGCTCATGGCTCGTGTCGTAGTCCAGGTCCCCGGTGAGGCGCAGCCGGACCCAGCCCCTGCCCTCCTCGGCGGTGACGGTGAAGTACGGCGTGGGCAGGGCGGTCATGCGGAGGCTCCGGGTGGCTGGTCGGTGGTGGGCACGGCCTCGTCCAGGTGGAAGCACGCGCGGGCGAGCATGCGGGTGGCACGCGGGAAGTCCTTGAGCTCGGTGCCCAGGGCGTCCAGCGCGGGGCGCAGGGACCGGGCGGGCACGTTGCGGGCCGTCAGGACGGTGGCGGTCCACCGGATGAAGTCGGTGAAGAGGTCGTCGCTGTCGGTGTAAAGGGCGACGCCGAGGAACTCCACGATGTGGGCGATGTCCTCGGCGGTGCGCTCGCGCTGCGGGCCGGAGTACTCCGCCATCGCCGGAACGTTCTTCTCCAGGTACGCCAGCACCACCCGGACGAGCCGGGCTCTGGCCCGTACGACCAGGGTGTACTCCTGGTCGGTGAGGTGCGCCAGATCGTCGGTCTCACGCCGGCCCACCGCCGGGTCGGGGGCCGGGATGCCGTCGGCCAGCCGCCGGGCCGCGGCGCGCGCGTCGGGCGCCCAGGCGTCGGCGCCGAGCAGCCGGGCGTAGCGGCCGTCCGGGCCGAACGCCGCGCCGCCCGCCAGCACCGGCACGCCGACCGCCTGGCACGCGGTGATCGCGGTGTGTGCGGTGGGCAGCCGGGTGGCGAGGGACGAGGAGAGGGCCACCGCGTCCGCGCCGGTGTTGTGCAGATGGGTCACGAGGTGCGGGGTGGGCACCTGCGCGCCGAGGAAGTCGACCCGCCAGCCGCGCAGGGTGAGAACCTCGGCGAGCAGCCGGGCGGGCAGGCTGTGCCACTCCCGGTCCACGCAGGCGACGGTGATGCGGCCGCCGTAAGGGGCGGGCCGGTGAGCTGGGTGGTGCGCGAGCGCGGCGATCACGCGCTCGGCGATCGCGGTGGCCGCGTGCTCCTGGGCGACGGTCAGCCGGTCGGCCTGCCAGGCGTTGCCGACCCGGGCCTGGACCGGGGCGATCACGTCGAGCAGGACGGACTCGGCGGATGTCCCGGCGTCCAGGGCCCGCAGCACGATGTCCGCGGCCCGGTACTCGTCCCGGCCGGTCACCGCGGTCCACAGGTCGGCGCGCAGCGTGTCGAGACCGGGGGCGTCGACGGTGGTGGTCATGAGGTGTACCTGCCCCGTGTGTGGCCGTCCACCGCACTGAGATGGGTGGTCCGCGGTGCGGTGACGGCGACCACCGCCTGATCGTCGTGGCCGCCGTCGCCCAGCCACTGCGAGGTGAGCATCCGGATGTGCTCCACCATCGCCTCGCCGGGCATGCCACCGCACTCGGCCAGCGCCCGCTTCAGCCGTTGCTCGCCGAAGAGCTCATCGCCGAACGGGCCGCCGCGCGCCTCGGTGACGCCGTCGGTGTAGAGCAGGCACGTGTCGCCGGGGAGCAGAGCGGTCTCGACGGTCCGGGCCGTCACGTGGTCCAGGGCTCCGACCAGGCTGCCGTGGGTGGGGACCTCCTCGACGCGGCCGTCGTCGCGCACGACCAGGGGCGCCGGGTGGCCGGCCGAGGTGAGGCGCAGGCGCACCTGGTTCTCCGCGCGCTGGACGGATGCCAGGACCAGCGTGGCGAACCGGGTGTTGTCGGCGTTCAGCAGTGCTCCGTTGAGGAGTTGCAGCACCCGCTCGTGGTCATCGGCCATCGGCATCAGGGCCTGGAGCGTGTTGCGGATCTTGCCGGTGAGGACCGCGGCCTCCAGACCCTTGCCGCAGACGTCGCCGAGCACCACCAGGGACGGGTCGGAGGGCGTGGGGCCGGGGTGGACGTCGTAGAAGTCGCCGCCGACCCGCTCGTGCGAGCTGGACGGACGGTAGCCGCCGGCGAACTCGACGCCGTGCACCCGGTGGAGACGCGGTGGCAGCAGATCGCGCATCAGCGTCCGGGTGATGCTGTGCTGTTCGGCGTAGAGGCGGGCCGCGGACAGAGCGGCTCCGGCACGGGCCGCGAACAGCCGGGCGAACGTCTCCTCGGTCTCGCTGAACCCGCTGCGGGTGTCCGCGCGGAGCAGGATCAGCGCACCGGCAGGCACGCCGTGGCCGGGCAGCGGGGTCACGACGACCGAACCGACCGTCGTACCGAAGCCCTCGGGCATGAGCCAGTCGGGCAGTGACGTCGGGTCGATCCACCGCGACGGGACGGGCGGGAAGCCCCTCAGCGCCTCGGCGAGACCCGGTACGTCGGAGGGATCGGCCGCGATCAAGTCCTGCTTGGCGTCCTGGCCCTGCACGGCGCGGGTCACCGGCAGTCGGCGGCCCGCCGCCGGCGCCACCACGACGGCCGCGTCGGCCAGAAAGCCGGCGGCCAGCCGGGCGGTGGCGGCCATGCACCGCTCGGAGTTGAGCGAGGACAGCAGCACGTTGGACGCCTCGGCGAGGAACCTGGTGCGTTCGCGTTCGGCGGTCAGCGCCTCCTCGGCGGCGTACCGGGCCGTCTGGTCGACCAGCCACCACACCACCTCGCCGTCGCCGCGCCGGGTCGGATGGGCCTCGAAGCGCCGGCCCGCGAACTCGCCCTCGACGGCGGATCGCCGCGAACCGCCTTGGTGCACGGCGTCCTCGGCCACCGAGGCGGAGGCCCGGGCCAGCCACGAGAGGCCGTCCGGCAGCGGAGCGTCCTGCCCGACACCCGGGAGCAGGCCCGTGTCGCCTTCGATCCGTAGGGCCGTTCCGGCGCGGCCGACGACGACGATCACGGCGTGCGGCGGCCGGCCCCAGTCGGCCGGAGTGAATCGCTCCTTCGTGGGCGTGGCGGTCTCTACCTTGGGTGAAGCCATGAGCGGGGACCCGCCTGCGGCGAGTCGCACCACCTTCCGGTCGGAACGAACTGTTTCCTTCGGGCAAACATCTCGGAGGGCGGCCGAAATATCAACCCGATCCCGCGGGCGTCCACCATGCGGGTCACCTGTGGCACAGGATGATCACGTCACTCTTTCGAGGTCTTCACACATTTTCGGCTCAGGTGGCGGAGGGATCGGGGGTTCTGGGGTCGGGGATTTCCGGGTCGGGGGTGGCGGGGTCGGTGGTGGCGGTGGGGACTGCGTCGGTGGGGGTGGGGGTGGGATCGGTCGGGTCTGGGTCGGTGGGGTCGGGGCTGGGGCCGGGATCGGTGGGGGTCGGGCCGGGGTCCGTGGGGCCGGGGGTGGGATCCGTGGGGCTCGGTGTCGGGGCCGGGTCCGTCGGGGTCGGGGTGCCGGGGTCGGAGGGGGTCGGGGCAGGGGTACCGGGTTGTGTGGGGCCGGGTGTGGGCTTGGGGCTCGGCGGGCGCGTGGGCTGCGGGCCGATGACGATGCCGCCGCCTCCCTTGCCGGGCTCCTCGGACGTGCCGGAGCCGACCGGCGCCGTGGGACGGTTCACGCCACCCGGCCCGGGACCGATAGGAAGAACGCCTTGCCCGTCGGCGACCGGATGGGTGCCCTGGCGGTAGAACTCCAGCCAGGACAGCACCGTACGGAGATAGGCGCCGGAGCGGTTGTAGCTGAGGATCGCCCGGTCCAGGTCGGCCCGGACGGTCAGCTCGCGGCCGCCGGCACAGAGGTAGTGCCCGGCGGCGAGAGCGGCGTCGTAGATGTTGTTCGGGTCCTTGCGGCCGTCACCGTTGCCGTCCTTGGCCCAGTTGACCCAGGTGGACGGGATGAACTGCATCGGCCCGACGGCCCGGTCGTACGTCAGGTCGCCGTCGTACACCCCGTTGTCCGTGTCCCGGATCAGCGCGAACCCCACGCCGTCGAGCGCGGGTCCCAGGATCGGCGTGAAGGTCGTCCCGCGCGCGTCGACCCGGCCGCCCGCCGCCTGTCCGGACTCCACCTTGCCGATCGCCGCCAGCAGTTGCCAGGGAAGCCGACAGCCGGGGTCGCCGCGGCGTAAGGACCGCTCGGCGTTCCGGTACGCGGTGAGCACGGTCGCCGGGATACCTGCCTGCGACCGGGGCCTGGCGACCAGCGGAAGCGATGGTTCCGTCCCGGCCCGTGGTGGCTTCAGCGGTGCGGGCGGCCGCGGGCTCTCCAGCGGTGGCAGCTCGGTGTGGTACGCGTCGTCGCCCTCCACCTCGCTCCACACCACGTCGTCCGTGCCGGACGCGGTCCGCCCGTCGCGGGTCGCCGCTACCGTGTCCGCGTCGCCGAAACCGGGCGCCTGGGACGCGGTGAGCGCGGCCATCGCGGCGACCGCCGTGACCGTACCGGTGAGCTGGCGGCGCACCGTACCGTTGAACCTCATAGCTGGTCCCTTCTCCCGGCTGCCCGGGCCTGGCGGTTCAGCGGGTGAACGTGTCGATGGCGGCGATCCGCCAAGTGTCCCCGCGCCGGACGGCGTCCACGGCGAACATGGCGGCCGCGTAGGTGGTCTCCTCGTCCTCGCCGGTACGGGTGTTGCTCTGGTCGGCGAAGATCAGCAGCCGGGCGCGGTCGCCGTCCAGATACTCGACCCCGCTCGCGGTGACGGTCGTGGTGAGGACGAGCTTCTGCCGCGGCGCCTGCTCCCGTACCTCCGCGAGCATGTCCTGGTGCTGCTGCACGGCCCTGCCGGTCAGGTACGTCCTCGCCGCGCGGTCCGAGCGGGCGGGCGAGGCGTAGTCGTACGAGAACACGGCACCGACCGCCTCGCCGATCCGGCCCTTCACCTCGCTGGTGCGGGCGATGTCGGTGAGCGCGGTGTTCTGCCGGGCGGGCTCGTCACGCAGACTCGCGGCCGAGACGAACGCCCAGGCGGCGAAGGCTCCGAGGAGGACGGTGAGGGCGCAGAGGAGCGCGGGGAGCTGCGGGCGGTGACGGAACCGTCGCCGGGAGGTGGTTGCCGCCTTGGGCTCCGGCTCGGACTCGATGGCCTCCTTCGGCTCGCGCTCGGCTTTGGTCACGGCCTGCGGCTCGCGCTCCGCCTCCGCTGCGGCCTCCGTCTCCACGTCCGTGACGGGCTTGGAGAGAAGCTCGGTCGACGGGCTCGGGCGGGATGGCGAAGTGGCCAGTCTGCGGCGGCGGTTGACCAGGTGGCGGGTCGTCGACATGTCGGAGGTTCCTCTCGGATGCGGGGCGGCGGGGCCGGCGCGGGTACGGGCGGGGTTCAGCCCGCCGTGGAGCCGACGGGTGCCTGGCCGAGCGCGCTGAGCTTCCAGCCCACGGAGGTCCGGGTGAGGGTGCCGAGCATCCGGCTCTCCTTCACCGCCGGGTCGCCCTTGGGCGCGGTGACGGTGACGCGGAGCGCCACCATGACCCCGGCCCGGCCCGCCCGTTCGTCGAGTTCGGTCACTGCTCCGGAGAGGACCTTCGCCGTACTGACCGTCTTCGCCGCCACGATCTGCTTCGCGAACGCGTCGCGTCCGTCCACGAGTTGGCGGTGCAGATCGCCGGTGGTCGACTCCTCCCAGCTGTCCAGCCCCTTCTCCAGCGTGCGGTGGTCCAGGGTGTTCATGTTCTGCACCGCCTGCTCACCGGCCGCCAGCGCCGCGTCGCGTGCCTGCGCGTAGGAGGCCGCGTCGTCGTGGGCGGCGTCGTAGCGCTGCCAGCCGCCGAAGCCCGCCGCGCCAACCGCCACGACCGCGAGCGCCGTCGCCGCGATGACCAGAGGGTTTCTCGTCGTCCCTGCCCGTGCCATGTGGTGCCTCTCCCCTGCCGTCATATGGAGCTGATCTCGACGATCCGCCAGCGCTCGTCCCGCAGTTCGGCGGTGACGGAGAGCTGGGCGGAGGCGGTGGTGGCGGGCCGGCCCCGGCGTTCGTAGACCTGGTCGAGGAAGACCAGGAGGTGGGCGCCGGTGCCGGTCAGCCGGGTCACTCCGGCCCGTACGACGTGGGTGGTGAGCGTCAGCTGCTGGTCGGCGGCCTGCTTCTCGACCTGGCCGAACAGGGCCGCGTACTGCTGGAGCGCCTTGCCTGCCAGGACCTCCTGCGCCGCTTCCTTGGTGAGGCCGGTGGCGTCGGGGCCGTACGAGAAGATCCTGGCGAGCGCGTTGCTGACGTCGCCGGTGACCCGGGTGGTGGCCTCGGCGTCGGTGAGGGCGAGGTTGGTGGTGGCCGGAGTGTCGCGCAGCTCGCGCCCTTCGGCGAACAGGAGCCCGCCGGTCACGAGCAGGGCGAGCGTCAGGATGGCGCCGAGGACGCGAGGCCACCGGGAGCGGCGACCGGGCTCAGCGGTGGTGTCCGGTTCGACGGCGCCGAGGTGTTCCTCGTCCTCAACGGCCTTGCTCAGCACCACTGTTCGTTGGCTCATCCGCCGTCTCCCGCCGCCATCGCCGTGAGCGCCTTCACTTTCCAGCCGTCACCGGTCCGGGCGAGCGTGGCGGTGAAGCGCTTGCGCTGGGTACCTGGAGCGCCGGTGCGCGGAGTGACCGCGACGTCCACGGTGGCGATCAGCTCCGCCGTGCCGGTGCGGTCGTCCAAGGCGGTGAGCGCCGCCGAGGTCACCTTGGAGTCGGCGGTGTCGCCCGCTGTCGTGAGCGTCCTCGCGTCGGCGGCCGAGGTCCGCTTCAGCTGGTCGTGGAGCGGTCCCGTGGAGGCCTGGCGCCAGGCCCGCAGGCCGGTGGAGACACTGGTGGCGTCCTTGCCGTCCAGGCTGTTCAGCGTGGCGAGATGCCGCTTGCCCTGGGCCAGTGCCGTATCGCGGGCCTTGGCATGGGCGAGGGTGCGGTCGCCGCGCGCCTGGGCGTACGACCAGGTGCCGAGTCCGCAGACGAGCGCGGCGGCCAGCAGGACGGCCCAGCCGCCGAGGTGCCGGGTACGGAGCCTCATGAGCCGCCTCCCAGACCGAGCAGTCCGGCCATGCCGGTGGCGGGCGGTGCGGTGCCGGGCTCGGTGCCGAGCGCTCCGGGCAGCCGGTCCTTCGCGGCCGCCGCGTTGTCGCCGCTGCGCAGCAGCATCGAGCCGGGCTGGGCGGGCTCCGGGACCGGGCCGCCCTTCGGGGCGTTGGCGCTGCCTCGGACGTTGATGCCGGTGCCGGGTGAAGAGGCGCACCGGGCACTGGAGTTGAGGGCGGGCGCGGGTGAGGTGTCGAGGCCGTTGCGGTAGGTCGTCCCGCCGTAGCCGGCGGTGCAGGGCAGCGGCTCGAAGAAGGTGACCGACATACCGAACCGGGCCCCGTCCTCGTCGACCGCGCTCGATCCGGCCGCCACCACCGCCGGAAGTTTCACCAGCAGTTCCTCCAGGCCTCGTTGACGGGTCACGGCGACCTCCGACGTGGTGAGCAGGTTGGCGACGACGACACCGAAGGCCGGGTCGAGGTCGCGCAGCAGGCCACTGATCTGTACGGCGGCGTCCGGCGTGGTCGCGATCAGCCGCCGCAAGTCGCCGTCGGAGCTTTTGAGTTCCGCCGCCAGCTCTTGGGCTCCGGAGGCGAACCCCTTGAGCGCCGCGCCCTGTTCGGCCTGCGTGCGCAGCACGGTCTCGCCGTCGGCCATCAGCCGGGTGGTCGTCGGCAGCGCCCGGTCGGCCGCGGTGATGAACTCGCTTCCGCTGTCCAGCAGCACCTGGAGGTCGTCGCCGCGCCCTTCGAAGGCGGTGCCGAACTCCTCGACGACCGTACGCAGATGCTCCAGGTCGACCGAGCTCGCGAAGTCGTTGACGCTGGTGAGGACCTCGGTGGGCGGTGCCGGGAGCGTGGTGTCGGCCGCCTCGATCACCGAGCCGTTGCCCAGGTACGGGCCGACGGAGCGGGTCGGGCGCAGGTCGACGTACTGCTCGCCGACCGCTGAGAGGTTGGCGACGACGGCCTTCAGACCGTCCGGGATGGGCGGAGCGTCCTTCTCGATCCGCAGCTCGGCCTCCACACCGTCCTCGGTCAGCTCGATGGGACCGACCCGGCCCACCGAGACGCCTCGGTAGGTGACGTTGGAGTGGGTGTAGAGGCCGCCGGTCTGCGGGAGTTGGACCGTGACGGTGTAGTAGCTGCGCAGTCCGACGTAGTGGCCGAGACCGGCGTACCGGACGCCGAGGTAGCCCAGGACGAGCACGGCGATGAGAAGGAAGGCGATGTTCTTGAGCCGGATGGCGGGAGTGATCACCGGGTGCTCCCTTGCTCGGGCTGCGAGGTCCCTGACACGGCCGGCAGCGGGAGCGGCAGCGCACTGCGGGCCGCCGCCGCATCCTCCGTACCGTCTCCGCCGTCTCCGCCGTCTCCGCCAGGCGGCTCGTGCGGCGGCGGAGGCAGCGTCGGGTCGTCCGGCGTGAGGGCCGGGATGATCCGCGTACCGGGTGCGGCCGTGACGTCCAGGTAGACGTTCAGATAGTCGCCCTTCACGCCGCGCAACACCTCGTCCGTGAACGGGTAGGTCAGCGAGGCCTGGAGCGCGTCGGGCAGGTCCTGGCCGGAGTCGGCGAGCGCCTTCAGGGTCGGGGCCAGTGCCTTCAGGTCGGCGATCATGTCTGCCTTGCTCCGGTTGACCGTGTCGACGGCCACCGTGGAGAGCGTGTCGAGCGACCGCAGCATGGTCAGCAGCGAGCCGCGCTGTTTCTCCAGGACCTTCAGTCCGGGACTGAGGCCGGTGAGGACCGTTCCGACGTCCTGTTCACGGGTGGCGAGCGTGGCGGCGAGCCGGTTGACGCCGTCCAGGGCCCGCGTGATGTCGGCCTTGTTGCTGTCCAGGTTGGTGACGAGGGTGTCGACCCGGTTCAGCATCGAGCGGATCTGCGGCTCCTGGCCGGTGAGCGCTTTGTTCAGCTCGGTGGTGATGGTCTTGAGCTGGTTGATCCCGCCGCCGTTGAGGAGCAGCGAGAGGGCGCCGAAGACCTCCTCGACCTCCGGGTTGCGGTTGGTGCGCGTGAGCGGGATGCGGCCGGTCTCCGCCAGCGAGCCGCGTGCGGTGCCTTCGGCGGGCGGCGTGAGCTGGATGAACTTCTCGCCGAGGAGGCTGGACTGTTCGAGGCGCGCGTAGGCGTTGGCCGGAAGCTCGATGTCTCCGTTGAGCCGCATGGTGACCTTGGCGCTCCAGCCGTCGGCGGCGAGGTCGATCCTGGTGACGCGTCCGACGGACACGTCGTTGACCTTGACCGAGGACTGCGGTGCCAGGCTGAGGACGTCGCCGAACTCGGCGGTGATCTCGTACGGGCGCTCACCGAGGTCGGCGCCGCCGGGCAGCGGGATCTGCTCGATGCCGGTGAAGACCGGGCCTTCGGTACGGACCACGACCAGGGCGATCAGCGCGCCGGTGGCCAGCAGGGCCACGGCACCGGTCGCCGCCCGGACTGCCGTGCGCGCGCCGGTGGTGCGCGGAGAGCCGCTCATCGTTCCGCTCCCTTCTTGTCGTCCGGCTTCCGCTTCTCCGGCGTCCCGAAGACCGTCCCGACCTCCGGCAGCGGCAGCACCGGCAGCGCCTTCCGGCGGTTCGCGTCGACGGGTGCGAGCCCTGGCGGCGGACCGGAGGCCGCGTCCGGACCGACGAGCGGGCCGCCCATGGAGAGCTCGTTGAGGTTGGCCCGGCCGTTCAGGGTCCGGTTGGCCGGGTCGTACGCGCCCAGGACGTTGCCCGCCGCCAGCGGCAGTGTGTCCATCGCCTCGGCCAGCGAGGCACGTTGGTCGACCAGCGCCTGGGTGATCGGCACCAGCGCGTCGACGTTCTTCTTCAGCGCGCCCCGGTTCTCGGCGATGAACGTCTTCACCTGGCCGAGCGCCGCGCCCAGCTCCCTGAGCGCCGCGCTGAGGTTCTTCTTGTCGTCCGCGAGGAACGAGGTGACCGAGTTCAGCTGCTGCTCGGCGGTGCGGACCTCGCTGTCGTTCTCCTTGAGCATGGTGGTGAAGGACTGGAGGTAGGCGAGCGTGTCGAAGAGGTCGCCGCTGCTCCTGTCCAGGGTCTTGGCGGCCTTGCCGAACTGCTCGACGGAGTCTCCGATGGCCTTGCCGTTGCCGTCCAGGTTCTTCGCGCCGGTCTCCAACAGCCGGGCCAGCGCACCGTCGGCGTTGGCGCCGTTCGGGCCGAGCGCCGTGGTGATCTCGGTGATGGAGGCGTACAGCTGGTCGACCTCGACCGGCGTGGCGTTGCGGGCGGCGGGCAGGCTGGCGCCGTCCGAGAGGAGCGGTCCGCCGTCGTAGGCCGGAGCGAGCTGGACGTACCGGTCGGCGACGAGGCTCGGAGCGACGACGACCGCGTGGGCGTCCTTCGGCACCTTGACGTCCTGGTCCAGCCGGAGGACGACCTTCACCTGCCGGCCTTCGGGCGTGACGGACTCGACCGTGCCGACCCGGACGCCGAGGATGCGCAGGTCGGACCCGGCGTAGACGCCTGTCGCCTGCTCGAAGTAGGCGGTGACGGTGGTCCGGCGGTCCTGTTCCAGAGCGCTGACGCCGGTGGTGGCGGCCACGGCGACGACCGCTAGTCCGGCGCCGATGCCGATGATGCGTGTACGTCTCATGTCAGCGGCCGCCTTGCTTCGGTGGCATGCACCCGGTCGTCGGTGGCGTACCGGCGGGCAGGTAGTTCTGAGGCACGACCCCGCAGGCGTACGTGTCGAACCAGCGGCCGTTGCCGAGCGTGTTGCCGACGAGCCGGCTGTACGAGCCGGTCATGGCCAGCACCTTGTCCAGGCTCTTGCGGTTCTTCGCGAGGACGGCGGTGACCCGGCCGAGCGAGGCCAGCGTCGGCCCGAGCTGCTGGTCGTTCTCCTCGACGAGCCCGGTGAGCTGGACGCCGAGGCTGCGGGTGCCGGTGAGCAGCAGGTGGATGGCGTCGCGGCGGGCCTGGAGCTCGCCGAGCAGCAGATTGCCGTCCTCCAGGAGGGTCTCGAAGCTGCTCTTCTTGCCGGCGAGGGTCTTCGTGAGGCGCTTGCTGCCTTGGAGCAGCGTGGCGAGCTGCGCGTCGCGCTGGGAGACCGTACGGGAGAGGGCGGAGAGCCCTTCCGCCGCGCTGCGGACGTGCGGCGGGGAGTCCTTGAACGTGGCGGAGATCGTCTCGAAGCTCTTGGCCAGCTGCTCGGTGTCGATCTCCTCGATGGTCTCGCCGAGCCCGTTGAACGCCTGCGTGACGTCGTACGGAGAGGTCGTGCGGCTCGCGGTGATGCGGGAGCCGGGGTCCTGCGGGGCGTTGCCGAGCGGGTCGACGGCGAGGTACTTCTCGCCGAGCAGGGTCTTGACGGCGATGCCCACGGTGGAGGCGTTGCCGATCCAGGCGTCCTCGACGGTGAAGTCGACCTTCACGCGGGGCCCGTCGAGCGAGACGCCGGTGACCTCGCCGACCTTGACTCCGGCGATCCGCACCTCGTCGCCGTCGGAGAGACCGGCGGATTCGCTGAAGTCGGCGCTGTACGAGGTTCCGCCGCCGATGAAGGGCAGGGAGTCGGCGCGCCAGGCGGCGAGGGCCAGGAGCGTGAGGACGAGGAGTCCGACGGTGGCGACGGCGACCGGGTTGCGTTCCCGGATCGGGGTGAGGGTCATGCCAGGCACCTCGGCTGGGTGATGGCGATGCCGGTGGGCGGCGCGGAGCCGTCGTCGGTGGCCACCCCGCCGACCTTGGCCTCGCAGAGGTAGAGGTTGAGCCAGGAGCCGTAGGAGGTGAGGCGGCTGATCGCCTCCATCTTGGCCGGGGTCTTGTCGAGGAAGTTCTCGATCTGCGGCCTACCCTTGTCCAACTGGCCGCTGAGGCGCCCGAGTTGGCGGATGTTCTCCTTGAGCGGCGTGCGGCCGTCCTGGAAGAGGTCCGCGGTGACGGTGGTCAGAGCGCCCATGGCGGTGACCGCCTCACCGAGTGGTTTGCGGTCGCCGGAGAAGCCGGAGACGAGCTTCTCCAGCGTGACGACGAGGTCGTCGAATCCGGCCTCCCGGTCGTTGACCGTCTTCAGGACCGTGTTGAGGTTCTTGATCACCTCGCCGATCACCTTGTCCTTGGCGGCGACGGTGCTGGTGAGCGAGCCGACGTGGCGCAGGATGGAGTCGACGGTGCCGCCTTCGCCTTGGAGGACCTGGACGATGGAGCCGGCGAGCTGGTTGACGTCAGGCGGTGAGAGGCCTTCGAAGAGGGGCTGGAAGCCGTTGAAGAGCTGGGTGAGGTCGAGAGCCGGGGTGGTGCGGTCGAGCGGGATGGTGGCCCCGGCCGCGAAGGTCCGGCCGACCGGCCCGGCACCACGGTCCAGGTCGACATAGCGCTGGCCGACCATGTTCAGGTACTTGATGGAGGCCGTCACAGAGGCGGGCAGCGTACGCCCTTTCCGTACGCCGAAGGTGACCTCGGCGACCCTGCGGTCGGCGACGCGCACGGACTCGACCTGGCCGACCTTCACGCCGGCGATGCGGACGCTGTCGCCGGGTATGAGACCGGTGGCGTCCGTGAACCGCGCCTTGTACGTGATGGTGTCGCCGACGCCCGTGTTGGCGATGGAGAGCCCGAGGACGGTGGTGGCGAGGACGGTCACCAGGACGAAGACGAGGGACTTGGCGAGCGGTCCCGCGAGGGAGCGGCGTTTCACTTGAGCTTCACCTCCGCACCGCGGAAGGCCGGACCGATGAGCACGCTGCTCCAGTCGGGCAGGGTCTGCGGCTGGACTTTCAGTGACGGGGCGACCAACTCGTTGACGAGCTGGGACTCCTGGGGCGAGTTGGGCAGGCCGAGCGCGGTGTCCTGGGCGGCCGGTGGCGGAGCGGTGACGTCGGTGGCCCGGCGGTTGTCGGCGGTCGGGGCGCCGCCCTTGCCGACGTACGGCACCGAGTAACAGCGCGGGCCGCCGGTGGAGTTGTAGACCGGAGAGTCCTTGCCGGGGACGTACTTGCCTTGCGACGGAACGGACTTCACCGTCACATGCAGGCCGGGCTCGTTCGTTCCTTTGCCGAGCGCCTTGTCCATGGCGGGCACGAAGCCGGCGACCGTGCGGAGCGTGCACGGGAACGCGTCGGCGTACTCGGCGAGGAGTTCGAGCGTGGGACGGCCGGAGGAGGAGAGCCGGATGAGGTTCTCCTTGTTCTCCCGGAGGAAGGAGGTGACGTCCCGCGCGGAGGCGGTGGTGGTGCCGTACAACGCGGCGAGCCGCGCCTCCTGTTCGGCGATGGTGCCGCTCGTGGTGGTGGCGTCGGTGAGGGCGTCGAGGATGTCCGGTGAGGCGTCCGCGTAGAGCGTGCTGACCTTGACGAGCTGCTTGATGTCCTCGTTGAGCGTGGGGAGTTGCGGGTTGAACTTCTTCAGGTGGGCGTCCAGCGTGGTCAGCGTCTCGCCGAGCTGGTCGCCGCGGCCTTCGAGCGCCTGCGAGACGGCGCTGAGCGTGGCGGAGAGCTTCTCGGGCTTCACGGCCGTCAGCAGCGGCAGCACGTTGTTCAGCACCTCCTCCAGCTCGATGGCGTTGCTGGAGCGGTCCTGCGGGATCACCGCGCCGGCGCTCAGCGTGCGCGCGGAAGAAACGCGCGGCGGGACCAGGGCGACGAAACGCTGGCCGAAGAGGGTGGTGGGCAGCATCTGCGCGGTGACGTCGGCGGGGATCCGGTCCAGCTGGTCCGGGTCGATGGCGAGGGTGAGGCGGGCGCCGCCGGCGTCGGTGGCGATGGACCTGACCTGGCCGATGACGACTCCGCGCAGCTTCACGTCGGCGTTCTCGTGCATCTCGTTGCCGACCGGACCGGTCCGTACGGTGACCGTGGCGTCGTCGGTGAACTCCTTGTCGTACACCGCGACCGAGACCCACACCAGGACGGCGGGGACCAGGAGGAAGGCGACTCCGGCGACTCTGCGGCGGACGGTTCGCGTGGCACGTGGACTCATCAGCCGGCCACCTTCACCGTCGTCGTGGCGCCCCAGATGGCGAGCGAGAGGAAGAAGTCGGTGACGCTGATGAGCACGATCGCGTTCCGCACCGACCGGCCCACGGCCACGCCCACTCCGGCGGGGCCGCCGGTGGCGTGGAAGCCGTAGTAGCAGTGGGCGAGGATCACCAGCACGCTGAAGATCAGCACCTTGAGCACCGACAGCAGCACGTCGTCCGGCGAGAGGAAGAGGTTGAAGTAGTGGTCGTAGGTTCCTGCCGACTGGCCGTTGAAGAGGATGGTGATGTAGCGGGAGGCGAGGTACGAGGAGAGCAGGCCGATCGCGTACAGCGGGATGATCGCGACGACGCCGGCGATGATCCGCGTGGTGACGAGGTACGGCATCGACCGCACGCCCATCGCCTCCAGCGCGTCGACCTCCTCGTTGATCCGCATCGCGCCGAGCTGCGCGGTGAAGCCGGCGCCGACGGTGGCGGAGAGAGCGAGACCGGCGACCAGAGGCGCGATCTCGCGGGTGTTGAAGTAGGCGGAGATGAAGCCGGTGAAGGCCGAGGTGCCGATCTGGTCGAGCGCCGCGTATCCCTGGAGGCCGACGACCGTGCCGGTGAAGAGGGTCATCGCGACCATCACGCCGATGGTGCCGCCGATGACGCCGAGACCGCCGCTGCCGAAGGCGACCTCGGCCAGCAGCCGCTGCACCTCCTTGAGGTAGCGGCGCAGGGTGCGCGGGATCCAGACCAGGGCCTTCACGTAGAAGGTGAGTTGGTCGCCGGAACGGTCGAGCCAGCTGAGCATCGCCATCCGTCTCAGCCGCCCTTCGCGGGGACGATCTGGAGGTAGATCGCCGTGAGGACCATGTTCACGAAGAACAGCAGCATGAAGGTGATGACGACGGACTGGTTGACCGCGTCACCGACGCCTTTGGGACCGCCGCGCGGGTTCAGGCCGCGGTGGGCGGCGACGATGCCCGCGATGAAGCCGAAGATGAGGGCCTTGAGCTCGCTGACGTACAGGTCGGGCAGCTGGGCGAGGGCGGAAAAGCTCGCGAGGTAGGCGCCCGGTGTGCCGTCCTGCATGATCACGTTGAAGAAGTAGCCTCCGAGCGTGCCGACCACCGAGATCAGGCCGTTGAGCAGGACGGCGACGAGCATGGTGGCGAGGACGCGCGGGACGACGAGGCGCTGGATGGGCGAGACGCCCATGACCTCCATCGCGTCCAGCTCCTCGCGGATCTTGCGGGAGCCGAGGTCGGCGCAGATCGCGGAGCCGGCGGCGCCGGAGATGAGGAGCGCCACGATGATCGGGCTGGCCTGCTGGATCACGGCGAGGACGCTGGCGCCGCCGGTGAAGGACTGGGCGCCGAGCTGCTGGGTGAGCGAGCCGACCTGGAGGGCGATGACCGCGCCGAACGGGATGGAGACGAGGGCTGCGGGCAGGATCGTGACGCTGGCGACGAACCAGAACTGCTCGATGAACTCGCGTAATTGGAAGGGCCTGCGGAAGATGGCGCGGCCGACGGCGATACCGAGCGCGAACAGTTTCCCGGTCTCCCGCAACGGTGCGAGCAGCCGGCTCGGGCGGCGCTGCTCGGGGCTCTTGGAGAGGATGGGCGGGGCCTTCTCCGGCGGCTCGGGCGGCCGCACCGGCATCGGGGCGGTCACGCTCTCGCACCTCCCGCGGCCGGGGCGTAGCTGTTGAGGATGGCCGTACGGGCGGCCTCCGGCAGCTGGCCCATCATCGCCATGACCCGCTCACGCCGGCGCAGCGCTCCTTGGCGTACGGGCATGCCCGGCGAGGGCTCCAGCTGCGGGACGACGGTTCTCGGCACGGCGATCGTGTCGGCATGGCCGAGCGAGTCGTTACGTTGCTGCTCGGCGGCGAGCGTGGCGGCGTCCTTCTCCTCGGACATCCCGATGGGCCCTTCGCGGCGTCCGGCGAGGAACTGCGAGACGACCGGCATGTCGCTGGTGAGCAGCACCTCGCGTGGGCCGAAGGTGACGAGGTTGCGGCAGAACAGCATCCCCATGTTGTCCGGGACGGTCGCCGCGATGTCGAGGTTGTGGGTGACGATCAGCATCGTCGCGTCGATCTGCGCGTTGAGGTCGATGAGGAGCTGCGAGAGGTACGCGGTGCGCACGGGATCGAGTCCGGAGTCCGGTTCGTCGCAGAGGATGATCTGCGGGTCCAGGACGAGAGCGCGGGCCAGGCCGGCGCGTTTGCGCATGCCGCCGGATATCTCGCCCGGGAGCTTGCCTTCGGCACCGAGCAGGCCGACGATGTCGATCCGCTCCATGACGATGCGGCGGATCTCGGACTCCTTCTTGCGGGTGTGCTCGCGCAGCGGGAAGGCGATGTTGTCGAAGAGCGACATCGAGCCGAAGAGCGCGCCGTCCTGGAACATGAGGCCGAAGAGCTTCCGCGTCTCCATGATGTCCCGCTCGGAGCTGTTCACCATGTCGACGCCGTTGATGAGGACGCGTCCCTGTTCCGGCTTCAGGAGTCCGATGATGGATTTCAGGAAGACGGTCTTTCCGGTGCCGGAAGGGCCGAGCATGACACTCACCTCACCGGCGGGCAGGGTGAGGCTGACGTCCTGCCAGATGTTCTGCTTGCCGAAGGACTTCGTCAGGCCTTCGACGACGACTTCGATTCCCATCGACCCTCCTTCGACGTGGTGGTGACTTCGGTCATCTGTCAACGCTCCGGCTCTCGGAAAACAAGCAGGTACGGAGGGGTTTCGGGCCGCTCATCCGGGACGCTACGGCTCGGTAACCTCAGTTCGCAATACTGGATACGGAACTTTCTGCGGCGTGATCGCGGCGCCTGGATTACTTGTTTCCGAGTGAGTGATCGGCGCGCCAAACCTGTTAATCGATGATGAGTTTTCCGCTCGGTGGCGGACGTCTTTCCCTACCGAAGAGCCCTTCCGGCCGTCGCTCGGCCGGAAGGGCTGCGGAGTTGGTTCGGATCACCGGAGGATCACCGGCGGTACGGTCACCGCTCGGGCTTCGGCACCTTCGGCGGGCAGTCCGGGCCATCGGGGTTCGTCGCCACACAGAGCGGTGCCTGGGTCATCTTGGTGTAGTTGTCCGCCTTCTTGCCGACGCTGGAGATGGCCGAGGTGAAGAGCGGATCGAGGTCCTCGCCGACGCCGCATCCCTTGAACGGCGGGATGTGCGCGTAACCGGTCAGATTGCCGCCGGTCGCCACGAGGTAGCCGGCCGGCGGATAGCTCTGCCCGTATCCCTTCAGGACCTGCTCGAAGGGCCGCTCGGTGCGGCAGTCCGGGCCCACGTCCAGAGGGACGCCGTTCACCTTCACGTCGTACAGGCGCATGGAGAGCTGAGCGGTGACCGTGGATTCCTCGGGGTAGGTCGGGGTGTTGGTGACCGTGTGCGTCTGGACGACGGCCGGCGGGCCCACCTGCTCCAGCACCATCGTGGCGGTCGTCGGCATGAACCCGTAGCTGAGGAAGGTGGCCTGCGTCGGCGGGAGCTGCCGCTTGCCCTCGTACTCGAAATCGACCTCGGAGGTGACGTCGACGGTGGAGGCGCAGGAGTCGTTGATGTACCGCTTGTTCAGGACGACCTTCATGAACGCGGGCCCGAGCGCCGCCGCACCGTCCAGCTTCACGGCGTTGGCGTACCCGGCGGCGTACGTCTCCGCGGTGGTCATGACCCACTCGGGCGGGATCTCGATCGGGCAGCTTCCGGGGTCCGCCTCGTCGAGGGCTTCGAGCCGCTCCTCGGTGAGGTCGTCGATCTTGCGGTGGGCGTCCGGGTCGAGGCCGGGGGCCGGCGGGGACGGCTGCTCGGGCGGTTCGGCCGGCTCCTCCTTCCCTGGCGCGGGCTCGTCCGGGCCGGGCGTCGGTGCCGTCGGTCCTGCGGCTTCGCGGACGGTGATGTCGGCGAGCGGTCGCTCCTCGTCGTCGGCGGGCTCGCAGACCACGGTGAGCTGTGGAGGCGAGGTCGGTGCGCCGTCCTCGGTGAAGGAGGCGAGGGTGAGGCTGAGCGCGGCCGGAACGATGGTCGCGCGTCCGGGGCTGCCGAACGCGACGGTGGGGACGTCTCCGGTGGCGGCGAGCACGACACCGTCCTCGTCCTCGCCTTCCGGTGGCAGCGGGACCGCGGGGGCTTCCAGCTGCTGCCAGGAGGCGTCGGCGGTGTGTTCGCCGATGGTGTTCCGTACGGTCAGCTCGGCGACGGCCGACAGGGTGGACGCCTCCAGCGCGGTGAACTGCGCCAGCGCCGACCGTGCCAGGCTTACGTCCACGGAGACGTCACCGGGGCGGATCTCCTCCTCCGTACGGACCGAGACGGGCAGCACCGCCTTGACCGTGACGTCCGCCTTCTCCGCGCCGGACGGAAAGGAGCACGTATAAGGAAGCGTGACTTCGGACGTCTGATCGGCCGCCACCGATTCGGCGCTCGGAATGAGCGCGGTGGCGACGACGAGCGCCCCGCCCAAGGCGAGATGGAGCGGGCGTCTCGCCGCGGCGCGTGCATCGAGGGTCATACGGATGGTGTCCTTCCGGCGCGCGCGGGCCCATCGTTCCGATGGCTGCGAAATGAGGTCCACTTCTCGGCCACGGCCTTTCGGGCGGACCGGGAATGATCCTCCTACCGACCGGTACGCTACGCACACCGTCGGCACCTGGGAAGAGCCGGGAATGACGCCGCTTCACGGGAGCACGGTTTTTGGCAAGCGATGACAATTCCGGCCCGCGGAGTTATCGGCGAGTGAGTGGAGAGACGCGCGGTGCCCGGCCGTCGAGGGCGCACGGCCGGGCACTGCGCTCATGTGCTGAGCATCAGAGGCGGACGGGATCAGCCGCTGATGACCGGGGACTTGCCGGAGGCCGTGTTCTTGATGGTGTAGAGGCCCTGGAAGCTGGCGGTGGTGCCGACGATGCCGCAGCCGCCGCCGACCTTGTTGGCGATGGCCAGCGTGAGACCGCCGCCCGCCGTGTTCAGCGTGCCGTTGCTCCCGCCGGCGCTCGGGTTGTTGTACTTGGCCGCCACCTTGCCGGTGACGTTGAAGGTGCACGGGCCCAGCAGGCTGCTGCCGGTCACCTTCGCCTTGATCGCTCTGATCTCACCGGTCACCTGGCCGGTGGAGTTGGTGCCGGCGCCCGCCGCGTAGTCGAGACCCCAGATCTGCCACGGAACCGTGGTGGTCACGGTCCACGTGGAGCTGAAGGGGCCGGTGCAGGGCGAGTTGAACGAGATCGCCGAGATGGACGCGAGCTGCGCCGGAGAGCCGGCCACCGGGGACGTGGGGGCGGAGCCGGACGCGGCGGAGGTCGCGCACTGGATCTTGTTGCCGTTGTTGTCGGTCAGGACGGTCACGCCGGCGCTGCCGGTGAAGGCACCGGTCGGCGTGATGGTCCAGCTGGTCGGGGCGGCGATGGCCGACGGAGCGGCCAGCGCGACGGATGCCACAGCGGCACCGATCGCGGTCAGTACACCGGATCGCTTGATCATGGAATGACTCCCTTTTCTTGTCCCGTTGGGGATACGAGTGGACGTGCGCACGGAAATGCGGGCGGCACGCTTCGAACTGGACTGGAGAAGGCGCGGATCCTTTTGTGGGCCGGCTTCTGTCAGGAGCGTCAGATGGCTCTCGTACCACCTCCTTCTTCGGGTTCCTTCATGCCCTCGGAGGAATGGAGGGCATCGGCGACTACCGCACGGCGGAGTGCCAGAATTCCGACAGCTTCTTGCCCTCGTCCGGCGCCAGGCCGGCCGGGTCGTAGGGGCTGCCGAAGTAGGTCGAGGTGTTGTTGAGCTTCACGCCGTTCTTGCCGGCGGCCGACGGGAGACCGGTTTTGAGGTTCACCGCCCAGTCCAGGAGTCCGGCTCCGCAGCCGCTGGCGCCCGGTACGGCGAACGTGGTGTCGCCCTGGTCCGCGCCGGCGAAGGTGTAGCGGCCCATCTCGCCCTCGTCGTCGCGGGTTCCGTCGGCCGCGAACCGCTGGAGCGAGAGGCTCGGCACGTTCAGGTTCTGCGGCTTCAGGAGCACCGGATTGGCGGTGGTGCCGATGTAGCACTTGTCGCCGAGGAACGGGTTCTTGAGGTGGATGCGGACCGGAATCGTGAGAATGGGTTCACCGGTGGAGAAGGCCGCCACCATATTGAAGTCACGTGGCGCGCCCGCCGGTTCGATGGTGGCCGTGATCCGGTTGAGGTTGTTGTCCGTCAACTGGCGGCAGATGGCGGAGACGAACGGGATGGCGCTGGGACACATCAGCCCGAGCAGTCCGCCGGGGACCTGGGCCGCGTCGGCGGTGAGCGCTCCTTCGGGCGGTGCCACCAGGCTGCTCGTGCCGTCGCTGCGCTGGATGACGCCGAGTTGCAGATCGCTGTTGCCGGTCGGCACCTTGCTCTTGCCGAGCGTGATGGAGCCGGTGACCGAACTCGACGCGATGCAGGTGGCGATGGTGTTGATGCCGTCCGCCGCGAGCATGGCGGGCGCGTCCACCGGGCAGCGGTCGAACGGCGCCCAGTCGCCGTTCAGTTCGGTCGCCGCGGCGGCCGAGCCGGTGGAGAGCACGGCGCTGAAGGCGGTGAATGCCGCGAGCAGCCCTATGCGGGTGCGGTTGGAAACGGATCTCATGTCGTCCCCTCTGATGGGCCGCCACATTGCGGCCTGGTGCGCGAAGTTGACCGGTTCTCCGCGCATGCCCGCACCGCGACGGATTCGTCGGCGGTGATGGAGCCGCGGGGTGGACCCGGGGAGAAAGATCTGAGCGTCAAATTTCGGGCAGATTTCATGGCCCAATTGAACGAAGCGTGATGTTACTCGCGGGAAACACAGCGACACAATCCGTCCGTCCAAGAATTTTTGCGCGGCCCTGTTTTTGATCCGCAGATGAGTAACCGGGGGTCACCCCCTTATCAAGGAATGCGCATCCGGAGGCGTCGCCATACGGTCCGGCCGCCGGATCCCGGCCTCGCGCGCCTGCGGTGAACTCCCCGGAGCCGACGTCACGGGACGCGACGCCGCCCGCCTTGTCACAGCCCATGTCGCGCGTCTTGTCACGCGTCTTGCCACGCGTCTTGTCACCACCCGAGCAGGCGGCCGAAATTCATTGTCCGAAAGCGCGCAGTAGCGTCCGACCTGCACGGAAGTCCCACCGCGTCGACACGATGCGTGGCCCCTGCACTCCGATCTTGTCCAAGTGGTGTGCAGTGCCTGTTCCTTGGTCTATCTTCGTCGCGGACTTGGTCCGCACCTGTCGGTTCGTGGGAGCGCTTTCCCCCACCGTCTCACCCCACCACCGGGCGCCGAGAGCAGAGGGGACATGGCATGGCACACCTCGTACAGCCGTTGGACACCGATGACCCCCTGGGGCCGCTCCCCCAGGAATTCGCCGCGATCATGCGGCCCGAACTTCCCAGCCTCATCAAGGAAATCGGTGTGGAGGTCACTCGCGCCTACCCGGAGTACGCCCGGCTGCTCGACGGCCCCAACGGCCAGGCCATCCGGGTCGGCGTGGAGCAGAGCCTGGCCTCCTTCGTCGACCTGGTGGCCGAGCCCACCGCCTCCACCACGCTCCGGGACGACATGTGCCGGCGGTTCGGCCGCTTCGAGGCGTACGAGGGCCGGACCATGGACACCCTCCAGGGTGCCTACCGGCTCGGCGCACGGGTGGCGCTGCGGAGAGCCAAGAAGGTGGGGCAGAGCTACCACCTCTCCCCCACGCTCATGCTGAGCTTCGCCGACGCGCTCTTCGGCTATGTCGACGAGCTGGAATCGCTGTCCCGCGAGGGCTTCCTGGAGGTCCAGTCGCAGTCCGGAGAGCAGAGCGAGGCGCTGCGCCGGCGCCTGCTCCACCTCATCCTCGCCGGACGTCCCGCACCGCGCAGCGCCATCGCCGACCTCTGCGAGCAGACCGGCTGGACGCTGCCCGACGAGGTCACCCTGGTCGCCGTCCGCGCCCCGGCCACGCTCGACCGGCTCGGCGCCGACCGGGACCTCCTGCTGGATCTCAGCGACCCGCAGCCGCACCTGCTGGTCCCCGGCCCGGTGGACGAGGCCCGAAGATCCATGCTGGAACAGGCCCTGCCGACCGGCCGCGCGGCGATCGGGCTGACCGTTCCGACGGGCCTGGCCTGCGACTCGATCAGGTGGGCCCGACGCGTGCTGGAGCTCGTCGACTCCGGCGTCATCGACGACGCCCGGACGATCCGCTGCGAGGACCACCTCATCACCCTGTGGCTGCTCTCCGACCCGGCCCTGCTCGACCAGCTCGCCCAGCGGGAGCTGGCCGCCGTGGCCGGGATCAGCACCACCCGCCGCGAGCGGCTGATCGAGACGCTGCGGATCTGGCTCGACACCCGGGGCACGGCGGCCCAGATGGGCGAACTGCTCGATGTGCACCCGCAGACCGTGCGCTACCGCATGCGCAGCCTGGAGACCATCTTCGGTGATCAACTCGTCGACCCCGAAAGCCGTTTCGCCACCGAGGCCGTACTGCGTGCGTTACGGCTGCGCACGCGCTCGGCCGACTCATCCTCCTGATCCGGATCACGTTCGGCGCGACAGGTCAACTTACCCGTGCGTAAGGCGAAATAGACGGTCAGTCCCAAACGGTTGCGACACGGAGACGTCTCCGACGAGAAACCCGGAACCGCGTCCCGTACACAAGGAGGAGTCTGCCGCTCATCCGGCGGCAGCACTCACGTACCGCCTCCTGGCCGACCATCCGAGAGGGAACCACCCATGACCGCCTCGCACCTCCTCGTCCCCGTGCCGATCCCGGACCGGGTCGCGGCGCTGATCGGCTCGTGCATCCCGCCGCACATCCTGGAGACGGAGTTCGAGGCCGACTGCGCGGCCCGTGAGGTCCGCAGGTTCCGGGGCCCGCGGCTGGGCATCGAGGACCAGGCGGACCGCGAGCAGGCGCTGGCGGAGCTGGCCCGTGCCAACAAGATCCTGGCCGCCCACCACCCACGGCTGGCGGTGGGTCCGGGCTCGTTCGCGTGACCGGCCGGCGGCCACCCCTCCGGCCGACCGGGTGAGGCCGTCGGGGATAGTGATCGCCCAGCCGTTCGCTCCCCCGGAGATCCCATGACCGCCCGCCACGCTGTCCACCGCCCCTCCCTCCTCCTCGTCACCGATCTCGGCTACGAGGCGCGCGGCCGCCGCTACTGCGACGAGGACATCTTTCTGGCCTCCCGGCTCCGCGAGGCCTTCGACGTAGCGCTCTGCCACCCCAGGGAGGCGGCGGCGCTGCTGGACCGCTTCGACCTCGCCCTCGTACGCAACAGCGGTCCCGTCCTGCACTACCGGGAGGCGTACGACGCGTTCCGCGCACGGGCGCTGGAGCTGCGGGTGCCGGTCTACAACCCGCTGGACGGACGCGGCGACATGGCGGGCAAGGAGTACCTGGTGGAGCTGAGCCGGGACGGGTTCCCGGTGATCCCGACGGTGGACCGGGCGGCGGATCTGAGGCTGCTGCCCGAGGCCCGGGAGTACGCGGTCAAGCCGAAGCTGGGGGCGGACTCGGTCGGGCTGCGGTTCGTCGCGGCGGCCGGGGTGCGGGCGGAGCTGGAGCGGGAGGACGAGGGAGCGCTGCTCGTGCAGCCTCGGATCGACTTCCGTTACGAGGTGTCCTTCTACTTCGTCGACCATGACGTCCAGTACGCGCTGTACGCGCCGGATCCGGAGCGGCGGTGGGTGCTGGAGCCGTACGCGGCGAGCGCCGAGGACCTGGCCTTCGCTCGGCGGTTCATCGCGTGGAACTCGCTCGATCACGGCATCCAGCGGGTCGACGCCTGCCGTACGGCGGACGGTGAGCTGCTGCTCGTGGAGCTGGAGGACCTCAATCCGTATCTCTCGCTCGACCGGGTGGACGAGGAGGCCCGGGAGGCGTTCGTGGCGCGGCTGAAGACGTCGATCGCCTCGCTGATCGGCTGACGCCCATCCGGACTGTTCCCGCATGCGGGCGGCGGAGGGCGGTGTGAGGGTACAGAGGTGACCACTGCCAGCGAGCAAGCCCCCGCCGCGCAGAGTGCCGCCGCGCCGCCGCCCGTCCTCGACCGGCGACGGCGCAACATCGTCTTCGCCACCATCGTGCTCGGCATGCTGCTGGCGGCGCTGGACCAGACGATCGTGGGCACGGCCCTGCCGACGATCGTCTCGGACCTGGGCGGCGCCGAGCACATGTCGTGGGTGGTCACCGCGTATCTGCTCGCCGAGACGGTCGCCACCGTCCTGGTCGGCAAGTTCGGTGACCTGTTCGGGCGGAAGCTGGTCTTCCAGGTTTCGGCGATCGTCTTCATCACCGGCTCGTTCCTCTGCGGCCTCGCCTCGGACATGCTGCTGCTGATCATCTGGCGCGGCATGCAGGGCATCGGCGCGGGTGGCCTGATGGTCACGTCGATGGCGCTGATCGCCGATGTGATCCCACTGCGCGAGCGCGGCAAGTACCAAGGTGCGATCGGCGCGGTCTTCGGCATCTCGACGGTGATCGGACCGCTGCTCGGCGGGCTCTTCACCGACCATCTGACCTGGCGCTGGGCGTTCTACGTCAATGTGCCGATCGCGATCGTGGTGGTGATCGCGGCCGCCCGCAACATCCCGTCCGTGAAGGCCGCCGGACGGCCGGTCATCGACTACGTGGGCATCGCGCTGGTCGCCGTCGGCGCGAGCGCGCTGATCCTCGCGACGAGCTGGGGCGGGAACGAGTACGGCTGGGGCTCGCCCATGATCATCGGGCTGTTCATCGGCGGGATCATCGCACTGACGCTGTTCTGCCTGGTGGAGACGCGGGCGAAGGAACCGATGCTGCCGATGCGGCTGTTCCGGAACCCGGTGTTCACCGTCTGCTCGATCCTCAGCTTCATCGTGGGCTTCGCGATGCTCGGCTCGATGATCTTCCTGCCGACCTACCTCCAGTACGTGGACGGCGACTCGGCGACGCTCTCGGGCGTGCGCACCCTGCCGCTGGTCGCCGCGCTGCTGGTCGCCTCGATCTTCAGCGGCACGGTGGTCAGCAAGACCGGCCGCTACCGCGTCTTCCCGATCGTCGGGACGCTGATCATGGCGGCCGGGCTGTTCCTGCTGTCGCGGATGGGGCCGGAGAGCGGGGTGTGGCTGGAGTCGCTGTACATGGTGGTGCTGGGGCTCGGCATCGGGCTGGCCATGCAGGTGCTGACGATCGCGGTGCAGAACACCGTCGACTACGCGGACCTGGGTACGGCCACCTCGGGCGTGACGTTCTTCCGTACGCTCGGCAGCGCCTTCGGCACCGCCGTGTTCGGGACGATCTACGCCAACGCGCTGAAGCCCAACCTCACCGACGGGGTCGCGCAGGCGGTGGCGGCGGGCGGCGAACCGGCGGTCCTGGCCAGGGCCTCAGAGAGCCCGCAGGCCCTGCACGCGCTGCCCGTCGGCCAGGTGGAGCCGCTGGCCCAGGCGTACGCGCAGACCCTGCACACCGTGTTCCTGTGGACCGTGCCGGTGGCGCTGATCGGCTTCGTCGTCGCGCTGTTCCTCAAGGAGGTGAAGCTGCGCGACTCGGCCCGGCTCGCCTCGACGGACATGGGTGACGGCTTCGCCCAGCCCGGCAGCGGCGACTCGGAGAAGCTCCTGGAGATCGCGGTGGCCCAGATCCTGCACGGCGCCGGTCCGGACACGGCCCGGCGGATCGTCAGGGAGTCTGATACCCGGCTGGACATGGCGGGCGCGTGGGCGGTGATGCAGGTGGACCTCTTCACCCGGATGGTCGGCCATGCGGGACTGAAGCTGATCGCGGCCCGGCACCGCCTGCCACCGGAGGTGCTGGTGCCCGTCTTCGACCGGATGATCGAGGAGGGCTATCTGACCGGGGACGGCCGCCTCTTCTCGCATACGGCGGCGGGCGCGCGCGAGGCGCGGGTGATCTCGGACGCCTGGGGCCGCTGGCTCAACGAGCGGCTCGCGGAGGACGGCGCCCGGCCCGACGACGGACAGCTGCGGACCGCCGTGGACCTGATCGCCAAACGGCTCCTGGCGGAGGACCTGGCCCAGGAGCTGTCGCCGGCTCCGCACCCGGGCGGGTCCACGCGGGTGGGCGCGCCGGCCTGAAGGCCCGGGTCAGACGTGGTCCCAGGACCGCGGGCGGGTCTGCGCCTCCCACTCCGTACGGAGCAGGGCGAGGAGCGCGTTGTCGTGGCGGCGGCCCCGGTGCAGGCAGGAGGACCGGCGTACACCCTCCTGTGTGAAACCCGCCTTCTTCAGGGTGGCGAGGGAAGCGGCGTTGCCGGTGTGGGTGACGGCTTCCACGCGGTGCAGGGGCAGCTCGCCGAAGGCCAGGTCGGTCAGGGCGGTGAGCGCGTCGGCGCCGTGGCCCTTGCCGCGGTGCTCGGGGGCGAGCAGGAGGCAGGCATCGGCGGTGCCGTCGACGAAGTCCTCCTCGTGGAGGGCTATGTGGCCGATGGGGGTGTCGTCCGGGAGCAGGATGAGGAAGTCGTCGCGGGTGCGGTCCTCGGCGTAGGAGACGAGCCGTTCGCGGAGCTCGTGGAGAGGTCCGGGCCAGACCCCGATCTCCTGGGCGGCGACCGGGTCGGCGCGCCAGTGCTGGATCAGCTCGGCGTCGTCCGGCTCCATGGGGGTGAAGGCCAGGTGCTCACCGCGCCAGAATCGTTCCCGCCCGGCGTACGGGGCCTCCAACTCGTCTTCGTTCATGCGCGGAGCGTACGTGCCCTCCCGCCCCGGTGGGAAAGGGTTTACGGGGTCGTACCGCCGGCCCGGTCTCAGTCGACGAAGACCGCCGTCGCGTAGACCCAGGCGCCCTCGTGGCGGACGAAGCGGCTCTGCTCGTGGAGGGAGTCGGGCCGGCCGCCGTCGGTGTAGTGGGCGCGGAAAGTGACGGTCCCGGTGGTGTGGAACGCGCTGCCTTCGGTGGTGTCGAGGATCTCCAGCCCGGTCCAGCGCATCGCGGGTTCGAAGTCGACGCCGGGCGGGCGGGTCTCGGGGTGCCAGGTGCGCAGGAGGTACGCCGCGTCCTGGACGACGAAGGCCGCGTACCGGGAGCGCATCAGGGCCTCGCAGGTCAAAGCGGCGGCGCCGCCGGAGTGGAAGCGGCCGCAGCACTCCCCGTACTTCGCGGAGAGGCCGCACGGGCAGGGCGAGGCGGGAGTGGTGCGTGGGGCCTGCGGGGCGGCGGGCTGCCGGGGGCGGGAGGTGCGTCGTGACATGGGTCCATTGTGGCCCGGGTGTAC
Organism: Streptomyces sp. NPDC006174; assembly: GCF_040614075.1. NCBI lineage: Bacteria > Bacillati > Actinomycetota > Actinomycetes > Kitasatosporales > Streptomycetaceae > Streptomyces > Streptomyces sp. NPDC006174. Next base: position 171,377 of record NZ_JBEXTJ010000015.1, read on the forward strand.
GGGCCGGATGTCCCGCCCCTTCCGCTCAGGTACCCGCCGCGAACCGCCGCCGGTACTCCGTCGGCGTCAGCCCCGTACGGCGGCGGAGCTGCGTACGCAGGTTGGTCGCCGTGCCGAGGCCGCAGGTGCGGGCGATCACGTCGAGGCGGTCCTCGCCGCGCTCCATGAGGCGGCAGGCCAGCGTGGTCCGCTGCTCGGTCAGCCAGGCCAGCGGGGTCGTGCCGAGCTGGGCCCGGAAGCGGCGGTGGAGGGTGGCGGGGCTGACGGCCGCGCGGGCGGCGAGCGCGGACACGTCCAGGCCCTCGGCCAGGTGTCCGGCGGCCCAGGCGAGGAGCGGAGCGAGCGAGGCGTCGGCGACCTCCGGCAGCGGGTGCTCGATGAACTGGCGCTGGCCGCCGTCCCGGTGCACCGGGTGGACCAGCCGCCGGCTGACGGCGGCCGCGATCTCGGCGCCGTGGTCGGCGCGGATGAGGTGGAGTGAGGTGTCCAGAGCGGCGGCGCTGCCCGCCGCGGTGGTCACCTGCCCGTCGTCGACGAAGAGCACGTCGGGCTGAAGGTCCACCTGCGGATACCGGGCGGTGAAGGCCTCCGCCCAGCGCCAGTGCGTGGTGGCGCGCCGGCCGTCCAGGACACCCGCCGCGGCCAGCGTGAACGTGCCCGTGCAGAAGCTGACCAGCCGGGCGCCGCGCTCGGCGGCCCCCCGGACCGCCGCCAGGACCTCCGGGCCGGGGTCCTCCAGCGGATCGGGCCGGTTCGGGACGATGACGGTGTCGGCGCGGTCCACGGCGTCGAGCCCGAACACGTCGGAGAGCTGGAAGAAGCCCGCGTGCATCCGGACCGTGGGGGTCGGCGAGCAGAGCGTGAAGTCGTACCAGTCGACGGGCAGTTCGGGTCGGCGCAGGCCGAAGAGCTCGGTCGCCACGCCCATTTCGAAGGGGTTCGACCCGGCCGAGACGATCATGACGACACGGTGCGAGGTCCGGTGCGAGGATTCTTTCGCCATATGCGATTCGTAGCACTCACAGGCGCACCGGTCCAGCGGCCAGGGTGGAGCCATGACTAAGGAAGCGGCGCGACCCGCCACCACCGAACCGATTCTGCTCACCGACGCGCTGGGCTCCTTCGACGCGCTCTGGAGCCCGCGCATCATGGCCCGCGTCAACGACTACGACGTACGCGTCGCGAAGGTGCACGGCGAGCACGTCTGGCATGTGCACGAGAACACGGACGAGTTCTTCCTGGTGGTGGACGGCGCGCTGGACATCGACCTGCGCGACGGCACCACCGGGCAGGACGAGCGGACCGTGACGCTCGCCCGTGGCGCGGTCTTCGTGGTGCCGCGCTCCACCTGGCACCGCCCGCGCTCGGCGGACGGCGCCTCTCTGCTGCTCTTCGAGCCCTCCGGTACGTCGACGGTGGGCGACGCCCACGACCCCGTACCGGACCATGTGGACGCGACGACGGGCCACGCGCTGACCCGGTGAGCCTCAGGGCTTGCGCGCGACTCCCGCGTAACCCGGGATCGGCTCGGCACCCGGTACGTCGATGACCTCGCCGAGCTCCGGACGCCAGTCGGCGGAGAGCGAGACGCCCGGCTCGACGAGTTCGAGGCCGTCGAAGAAGGCGGTGAGCTCGGCGCGCGAGCGAGGGCGCAGGGTCATGCCGCGCTCCTTGTACATGGCCCGCGCCTGCGCCGCGCCCTCCGGATCGAAGTCGCCGGTGGTGTGCGAGAGCACCAGATAGCTGCCGGACGGGAGCTGGTCGACCAGCTTGTCGACCAGCTCGGCCGCGCCGTCCTCGTCGTCGATGAAGTGCAGCAGCGCCAGCAGCGAGAGCGCGATCGGCTTCTCGAAGTCCAGCACCTTGCCGGCCTCGGCCAGGATCGTCTCGGGCTTGCGGGCGTCGGCCTGGATGTACTCGGTGGCACCTTCGGGAGTGGAGCGCAGCAGGGCCGCCGCGTGGGCCAGGACGATCGGGTCGTTGTCGCAGTAGACGATCCGGGCGTCGGGCGCGGTCCGCTGCGCGACCTGGTGGAGGTTCGGCTCGGTGGGTATGCCGGTGCCGATGTCCAGGAACTGGCGTACGCCCTTCTCGGCGAGCCAGCGAGTGGCCCGGTGCATGAAGGCCCGGTTGATCCGGGCCATGTCCCGGCCGCGCGCGTCCAGCTTGAGCAGCCGGCGCGCCATCTGTTCGTCGACCGGGTAGTTGTCCTTGCCGCCGAGGAACCAGTCGTACATCCGGGCGGGATGCGGCTTGCTCGTGTCGATCTCGACGGCCTGGGGGTCTGGCCCGGTCATGGCGCACTCCATGGATAGGGGTCGGACGGGATCAGTGGTGGTACGTCAGGTGAGAAGGAAGTCCGCCTGGCCCGACTTGGCGCCCTGGATGAACGCGGCGATCTCGCCGTTGGAGTAGATGAGCGCGGGGCCGTCCGGATCGGCGGACTGGCGCACCGCGACCCGGCCGTCCGCCAGCTTCATGGCTTCGATGCAGTTGCCGCCGTTGCCACCGCTCCAGGGCTTGTACCAGCCTTCGGAGCCGAGGTCGGCGGCCGGCATGCCGTTGTATATGTGGTTCATCACAGCTCCTTGCGGAAGTCCCGGAGGATTTCCTTCGTGCGTTGTGCAGTCGCGGCCTGAGCCGCCATACGGTCCATGACTTCGAGGTACGAGGCCACCTCGGGCCGGGCGTCGAAGTAGACCGCTCCGGTGAGGTATTCGCTGAAGACCATGTCCGGAAGTTCGGGGACGGCGAAGCGGAAGAGGACGAACGGACCGTAGGTGCCCGGGTGGTGGCCGCTCGCGAACTCCGCGATCTGCACGGTGACATGGGGCAGCTCGGTGGATTCGAGCAGCTTGTCGATCTGGGCGCGCATCACCTGTGCGCCGCCCACCGGACGCCGCAGGACGGTCTCGTCCATGATCACCCACAGTCGTGGCGCGTCGTCCTTGGTGAGCAGCGACTGTCGCTCCATGCGCAGGGCCACATGGCGTTCGATGTCCTCGGGCCGGGTCTGGCCGACGGCTCCGGTGAGCATCACGGAGCGTGCGTAATCCTCGGTCTGGAGCAGGCCGGGGACGAAGTGCGGTTCGTACATGCGCAGGAGGCTCGCGGCGCCTTCCAGGCTGACGTACATGCTGAACCAGTCCGGCAGGACGTCGTGGAACCGCTGCCACCAGCCCGGCTTGTTGGCCTCCTCGGCCAGGTCGACGAAGGCCTCGGCCTCGTCATCGGCGATGCCGTAGGCCTTCAGCAGCAGCTGGACGTAGGGGATCTTGAGGCCGACCTCCGCCGTCTCCATCCGGCGTATCGTCGCGGGAGCGACCCTGAGCACCTTCGCCGCCTGGTCGCGGGTCAGGCCGACGCGCTCCCGCAGATCCTGCAGCCGCTTGCCGAGCACCACCTGGCCCACGGTCGGGGCGGACCGCGGTTCGCTCACTTCAGACCTCCCCATGCGCTGTTTTGCGAGCAGTGTGCCACGCGTGCGCCCCCAACGACACAGTCACTCTGAAAAATTCAGAGTGCCCCTTGCCAAGTGTCTTCGACAAGGGGAGAGTTGCTCATCGAACCAGTTCGCTCAGTCATGACCGCTCCTCTTCACTCCGGGGAACGAAGCGTGACGCAGCCCCCACTGTGAGGAATCGGTCGTGGCACCTGGCAGTGCGCTCATCCCCCGGCTCATGGATCTCAGTCCCGGGACGGAGGCGCTCCGTTACTGCTTCGCGCTGCCCGCGCACCCGGAGTCGGTGGCCGGTGCCCGGCAGCTGACCCGGGCCCGGCTGGAGAGCTGGAAGCTGGGCGGCGATGTGTACGACGCGGCCGTGCTCATCGTGTCCGAGCTGGTCACCAACGCGGTCGTGCACACCGCGAGCACCCGTGTGGTGTGCGAGCTGCGGTGTCTCGGCAGACGGCTGCGGATAGCCGTCCAGGACCAGGGCCACCAGCCCGGCGGCCCGCGGCTGCGCCGCTGTTCCGACGACGAGCACGGGCGCGGTCTGCTGCTGGTGGACACGATGAGCAGCTCGTGGGGCTCCCACGATGCCGGGGACCACTCGGGGCGCATCGTGTGGGCGGAGCTGCCGCACGGCGTGGAGCAGCCGTGTTGAGGAACGCGCTGTCCCGGCTGCGCGGTGCGCACCGGCCGCGGACGGCGGAGGAACCGCGAGGCGGACGGGTGCGGTTGTCGCTGCCGCCCTCGATGTCGGCCAGCCTGGGATGCGACGCGGTCGGCGTGCCCGCGCGGCACGGCTTCCGGCTGATGTCCCATCTTCCGCGCACCGGCTGTGTGTTCGCCGACGCGGACCGCTGGTGGTGGATCGTCCCGGCCGGCTCCGATCTGGATCTGGACTGGCCCGAGCAGGTGATGTACGCGCGTGGCGCCGATGTCCCCGCCGTGCGCCCGCGCTTGATCCACTCGCCGGACAGCCTCACCCCGTACACGCCGCCCATCCCGCTCTTCCTGATGGTCTGCCAGGTGGCGGGCGTGGCACCGACCTGGGCCAGGAGCGTCGTCCCGGCCCCTTGAGCCGGCCCTCTACGGCCGTTCGAGATAGGTGAGTTGCGGATGGGCCGCGATGTAGCCGTCAACCAACTTCGCCGCCACCGCTACGGAGTCGACCAGCGGGTGCAGCGCGAAGGCCCGCACCGCCGCCGCCCGCGACCCGCTCTCCGCCGCCTCCAGCACCGTACGCTCCACGGCCTTCACCGCCGTGACGAGACCGACGGCGTCGTACGGGAGTGGCGAAACGGCCACCGGATGGGCGCCGTTGGCGTCGACGAGGCACGGCACTTCCACGACGGCTTCGGCGTCCAGAGCCGAAAGGGCCGTGCGGTTGCGGACGTTGAGGATCAGCGAGGTGCGCTCGTTGCGGGCGATGGCCCGCATCAGCGCGAGGGCCACCTGTTCGTAGCCACCGGATTCCAGGTCGCTCTCCTCGCGCTCGCCGGCACCGGCGACGTCCCGGTTCTCCGCCATGTACGTGGCCTCGCGCTCGGCACGGGTGCGGTCCCAGGTGGCCAGGGCCGGGGTGCCGGGCTCGCGCATCCGGGCGTAGAAGCCCTCCTGCTGGTCGCGGAGGAAGGCGCCGCGGGTCCGCTCGGCCTCCTGGTAGGAGCGGACGGCCTCGCGGTTGTAGTAGTAGTAGTGCAGGTACTCGTTGGGAATCGCGCCGAGCGACCGGAGCAGCTCCGCACCGAAGAGCCGGCCCTCCTCGAAGGAGGAGAGCAGCGCCGGGTCGGCGAGCAGCCGTGGCAGTTCGTCGCGTCCGTCGACGTACAGGCCGCGCACCCAGCCGAGGTGGTTGAGCCCGGCGTAGTCGATCCAGGCCCGGTCCGGGTCGGCGCCGAGGGTCCGGGCGATGCGGCGGCCGAGGCCGACCGGTGAGTCGCAGATGCCGATGACCCGGTCGCCGAGGTGGCGGGACATGGCCTCGGTGACCAGTCCGGCCGGGTTGGTGAAGTTGATGGTCCAGGCGTGCGGGGCCAGCCGGGCGATGCGCCGGGCCAGGTCGACGGCGACAGGGACGGTGCGCAGTCCGTACGCGATGCCTCCGGCGCCGACCGTCTCCTGGCCGAGCACACCGAGGTCCAGGGCCACGCGTTCGTCGGCGGCGCGTCCGGCGAGACCGCCGACGCGGATCGCGGAGAAGACGAAGTCGGCGCCGCGCAACGCCTCGTCCAGCTCGGTGGTGGCGACGACGGCGGGCGCGTCCGGAATGCCACGCGCCTGCTCGTCGAGGACCCGGGCGACGGCGGTGAGCCGGTCGGCGTCGGTGTCGTACAGGGTCACCCGGGAGACACGGCCCTCGGCGTGATCACCGAGCAGGGCTCCGTACACGAGAGGCACCCGGAATCCGCCACCGCCAAGAATTGTCAGCTTCACGCTGCTCGATGGTACGGGGACGCGCCTCGCGTACGTCGGCGGCGGCCCCGGCAGCTCAGCCGTCGCCCTCCCGCTCCGCGAGGAAGCGCTCGAACTCGCGGCCGAT
>NZ_JBEXTJ010000016.1:0-170871 GCF_040614075.1 Streptomyces sp. NPDC006174
GTACCGAAGAGGTACAGGATCAGGTCCTGGTCCAGGGTGATACGTCCGAAGTCCATGGCCACCGTCGTGGTGGTCTTGTCCCCGGTGTGGGTCAGATCGTCGATGCCCGCGGACGCGGACGTCATCACGGCTTCGGTGCGCAGCGGATTGATCTCCGAAACGGCACCGACAAACGTGGTCTTACCCACGCCGAAACCGCCCGCCACCACGATCTTCGCGGAGGTAGTGGCGCGGGCCGTACCGCCGCTAGAGCTTGCGAAGTCCACTGAGCACCCTTTCGAGCAGTGTCACATCCGGCGCGCCGCCGGCCTCTCCGTTGCCCGGCTGGTGGATGGCCACCATGCCGGCTTCCGCCAGGTCCGCCACGAGGATGCGGGCGACGCCGAGCGGCATCGACAGCAGCGCGGAGACCTCGGCCACCGACTTGACCTCACGGCACAGGTGGCAGATCCGCTGGTGCTCGGGGAGCAGCGTCCCCAGATGCGCCGGGTCCGCGGTGGTGCTGACCAGTGCCTCTATCGCGAGCTGGTAACGCGGCCGGGTCCGGCCACCGGTCATGGCGTAAGGACGAACCAGCGGCTGGTCGCCTCCCTCGTCGTACGACGCGTGGTGCAGTGCGCCGTACGGATCGGGTGAGGCGGGTGGCGGGGTCATGAATCCTCCGGGCGTGACAGCAGGTTCTCGGCTTGCCGTCTGCAAGGGGCCGGTGAGGGGACTAAGGCGGCCTGACGGGTGAGGGTTGTGGGCATTACCTGGGGGGATCGTGTCGTGAATCCGCAGGACGGCCGCCTAGTGAAGCAGACTGCCCTGGAGCTCGGCGCGGAGGTCGGGCGTGAGGACGGTGCCCGCACGGTCGACCAGGAGGGCCATCTCGTACCCGACCAGACCGATGTCGGCGTCCGGGTGGGCGAGAACGGCGAGTGAGGACCCGTCGGAGATGGACATGAGGAAGAGGAATCCTCGCTCCATCTCCACAACGGTCTGGCTGACGGCGCCGCCCTCGAAGATCCGCGAGGCGCCCGCGGTCAGCGACGTCAGACCGGAGGCCACGGCCGCCAGCTGATCGGCGCGGTCGCGCGGGAATCCTTCGGACATCGCCAGCAGCAGGCCATCGGCGGAGACCACCACCGTGTGCGACACCCCTGGGGTGTTGTCCACGAAGTTGGTGATCAGCCAGTTCAGATTCTGCGCGGCCTGACTCATGGGGCTCAACTAACGCTCCTGCTGGTGAGTGGGGCCGAGATGGATACTGCCGGTCGACGGGCCGTTGTTGGCCTGCCGTCCCTGCTGGATGCCCCGGCGGAGATTGGTCAGACGACCGCGTACGTCATCGGGCGCACGCGAAACCTGAGGTCCGGACTGGTGATTCTGCTGCTGAGCGGTCCCCGGAACCAAATTGGCGCGGGGAACACGGCGGGGCAGCCCGGAAGTGGTGACCCCGCCGGCGGCCGGCTTCTTGACCCGCTCGGCCTGGCGTACGAGTTCGTCGTTGGGCGAGGCGCGCCAGGAGCTGGTCACCGGAGCCTCGGCCGCACCACGCCGCGGCGTGGGCGGAACGGGTACGCCGGTGGGCTCGGGAGCGGTCGGCGCCTGCGGCTCGGCCGCCTGCTGGCCGCCCTGGCCCGGGCCGTGGAACCAGTTGGTCTCCAGGGTGTCGTACAGCGGCGTACGACCGTCCCCGGGACCGGCCGGCGGCAGGGCCTCCGGCTGCTGCGGGAGCGCGGGACGGTACGGGGCTTCGCCCGCCGGGGACGCCGACGGACGCGGGGCGCCGAAGCCGTTGTCCTCCGGGCCGCGCTGACGCGGCGCGGGCAGGCCCTGGTTCTGGTTCGGCTGGAGCGGCGCGTTGAAGTCGGGCCGCGCGAACTGCGCGGTGGACGCCGGGTCCTGGCCCTGCCGGCCGTAGCCCTGGTTCTGGTTCGGCTGGAGCGGCGCGTTGAAGTCCGGCCGGGCGAACTGCGAGGTCGCGCCCGGGTCCTGGTTCAGCGGGGCGTTGAACGCCTGGTCCTGGCCGGGGCCCGCCGGCCGGGCGAACTGCCCGGTCGCGTCGTGCTCCTCGTGGCCGCGCGGAGCGTCCACGCCCCAGTTGGCGCCCTGGGGGCGCTGCTGCGGGTTGCCGCCGGGCAGCTCGGCCCGGGGACCGCCGGTCGGCGGCAGCTGACGGCCGGGGCCGCCGGGCTGCTGGAAGCCGCCCTGGCCGGGGCCGTTCTGCTCGTGCCGGGCCTGCTGGGGCTGCGGCGCGCCGGGACCCTGCTGGTGCTGGCCCTGCTGCTGGTGTCCGGGGCCCTGACCGGGCTGGTTCTGCTGGTTCTGCGGGGCGAACGCGTTCGAGCGGCCGTTCTGGCCGGGGGCGGCCGGAGCGCCGTGGCCGAACAGGTTCGGCTGACCCGCGTCCGTACGGCCGGGACCATCGCCCTGACCGCGTGCGCCGAGCCGGGCGCCGTTGCCGAAGGCGCCGGAGAGGCCGCCGCCCTGGCGCTGGGGCTCCTGGCCCGGGAAGGGCTGGCCGCCGTTGCCCTGGGGGCCGTTCTGCTGGCCCTGCGGGCGGCCGGGGCCGTTGTCCCGCGCGGGGAGGGCGGCGCGCGGGCCGGAGCCCGCCCCGACCTGGCCGCGCTGGGCGCCGGGTCCTGAGCCGAGGCTCTTGGCACCCGGGCCGCCGGGGCCGCCCGGTCCGCCGCCGATGCCGGGGCGCTGACCGGCGCCCGCACCGTTGCCGTTGCCGGCGAGGAGGCCGCCGGGAGCGGAGCCGTTCTGCTGGCCGGAGCCCTGCTTGGACGGAGGCTGCTTGCCGCCGTGGGCGACGTCGACGGGCAGCATGACCAGCGCGGTCGTGCCACCGGAGTCGGAGGGGCGCAGCTGGATCCGGATGCCGTGACGCAGCGACAGCCGGCCGACCACGAACAGACCCATGCGGCGGGAGACCGAGACGTCCACGGTCGGCGGCTGCGCGAGCCGCTCGTTGATCGCCGCGAGGTCCTCGGGCGAGAGGCCGATACCGGTGTCGTGGATCTCGACCAGCACCCGGCCGTCGGGCAGCGCGTGACCGGTGACCTTGACCTTCGTCTGCGGCGAGGAGAACGATGTCGCGTTCTCCAGCAGCTCGGCGAGGAGGTGCACGAGGTCGTTGACGACCCGGCCGGCGACCTCGGTGGCGGGCACCGCGGAGAGTTCGATGCGCTCGTACTGCTCCACCTCGGAGGCGGCGGCACGGAGCACGTCGACCAGCGGGACGGGACGGGTCCACCGGCGGCCCGGCTCCTCACCCGCGAGGACGAGGAGGTTCTCACCGTTACGGCGCATACGGGTCGCGAGGTGGTCGAGCTTGAAGAGCGAGGAGAGCTGGTCCGGGTCGGCCTCGCGCGACTCCAGCTCGGAGATGAGCGAGAGCTGGCGCTGGATGAGGCCCTGCGAACGGCGCGAGAGGTTGGTGAACATCGCGTTGACGTTGCCTCGCAGCAGAGCCTGCTCGGCGGCGAGGCGGACGGCCTCGCGGTGCACGTCGTCGAGGGCCGCGGCCACCTGGCCGATCTCGTCCCGGGAGTGCACACCGACCGACTCGACGGAGGTGTCGACGTCCTGCGGGTCGGTCTCGGAGAGCTGCTTGACGAGCTCGGGCAGCCGGTCCTGGGCGACCCGGGTGGCGGTGTCCTGGAGGCGCCGCAGCGAGCGGATCATGGACCGGGCCACCACGAAGGCGCCGACCAGCGAGACACCGAGGACGAGGAGGATGACCGCACCGTTGATGATCGCCTCGCGCTGGGAGGCCTCGCGCAGCTCGCGCGCCTTGGCCTCCATGTCGCTGAGGAGGGTGGTCTCGATCGTCTTCATCGCGTCGATCTTGGTGGACGACTGGTCGTACCAGTCCATGTACGAACGCACCTTCGCCCCGTCGATCCCGTTCGGGGTGTCGAGGATGTGCTTGGCGTACATGTTCGCCGCGTTGATCTCGGGGTTGTTCCCGTTGTCCAGCGGCGCCATCAGGTCCACCGCGCTCTCGCCGGTCGACCCGTAGATCGACTTGAACGAGCTGATCGCGCGGGTTTCCTTGTCGAGCGCGTTGGAGCCGAACTGCTTGTCGTTCTCGTTGAGGTGCGGTTCCTTGACCGAACCACCGGGCAGCGCGGCCGCGATGATCGCGCGCTGGATCGAGGCGTACTCCTTGGCGGAGGAGAACGCCGCCAGCGCACGGGTCCGCTTGATCATGTCCGGGTTGCTGGTCGCCTGGGCCATGTCCTGGGACAGGCTGAGCAGCGAGGTGATCAGCTGGCTGTACTGGTCGATGGTGTTGAGCGACGGCGCGCCGTCCTCGTACGCCGACTTGCGGATCGACCGGATGTCGCCGAGCTGCGAGGCGATCTGGGCGACGCTCGCGTGGATGCTCTCCAGCGCGTCGTCGTTCTCGAAGTCGCCGATCTCGTTGGTCGCGTCCAGGAACGCGTCCTTGGCCCGGTCGGTCTTCTCGCGCGGCTGGGAGACCTTGTAGTCGGTCGCCTTGGAGCCGTTGGAGAGCGGACCGGCGGACTGGTCGCGCTCCACCTGGAGGGCCTGCGCGAGCGAGGTCGCCTGCTTGGTCATCTGGGTCAGCAGCTGCATGTGCTCCAGCTGCTGCATGTCGGTCATGGACTCGTTGATCCTCAGACCGCCCAGGCTGGTCGCCGCGACCACGGGGAGGGCGAGGAGTGAGACCAGTCGCGTGCTGATGCGCCAGTTACGGAGCGCTATTCGCGACCCCGTGTCGACCGGGCCGCGGGAGGTGGGAGGCGTGCTCGGCTCGGCTCCGCCGCTCGGTGCGGAGCCCGGGCGCTGGGCACGGTCGCTGTTGTCGCCGGCAGCGGCCGGCCCGGGGTTCTGGGCGTGCTGGGGCGAGGAACCGCGGTCGGTCCCGCCGCGCGGCTCCTGTTCCGCCGGAGCGCTGCCATCCCTCTTGAAACGTCCCTGCACTAGCGTCGCAACCTCTGGACCAGGCGTTCCACCCGCGAACGGACAGAACGGTGTCGGCGTCGTGGGGCGCTGGACGCGCCCCATGGTGGTCGTTGAGTGACCGGCGTACTTCCCCCTCCCGCCGCCCCTCGGCGCTGCGTCGCGCCGCGGTGCGCCGGCCTCAAACCCGCGGCGGTGCGTGGAATTCCAGCACAGTGCAGGATCTCCAACAAGGGCCATGTACCGGGCTGTGACCTGCGTGACACGTTGTGATGAACGAGTAACAAGCAGTGGAGAGTGATCGTGGGTAAAAAGGACGATCGGGGAGGAGTCGCTTAGGGGTGGGGGGTGTCCCAGTCGCGATGATCAGGAGCGGAATAAGGGATTCAGGACGGTAATGTCCGTTTCTTGGGCCATGATCACCTGCCCGGAATAGGTCAATTGTCGATTAGTTCGTGAGCAAACTCACATGATGATCGTCGCCTCATCGCGGTTCCGGCGGGGAATCGGATGTTTAGCCTGACGCTTTACAGGGATGGCGAATCCGACAAGCAGGCGCCGCCGAGGCGGTGCCCTTCACCGACAAGGTCCTGACGGCAGATGAAGACGACGACGATCCGCAACATTGCCAACCCCCGGCGCACCACGCTGGCGCACCTCAAGGACGCCGAGGCGCTGCAGACGCCGTTCCTGCCGGAGCACACCGCCGACCTGCCCACCGTCACGGCCAACCCGCGCCGCACCATCCTCATGGAAGCCCCGGTCGCGGCCGCCCGCTGAGGGCACGGCTGTCCCCCTCACCGCGCCGGGCGAGGCGCTAGCCTGGAGCGTCAGTCTTCAGCCAGCCAGCAAGTGAGGGGCGACAGCATCCCGTGCGCATCGCCAGGTTCTCCATCGACGGCAATGTCGCCTTCGGCGTCGTCGAGGGACAGGGCACCGTGGAATCCGGTGACCTCGTCCTCGACATCATCAAGGGCATCCCGTACGCCGACTTCGAGCTCTCGGGAACCAAGGTCCCGCTGAACAAGGTCCGCCTGCTGCCTCCCGTGCTCCCGAACAAGGTCGTGGCCATCGGCCGCAACTACGCGGAGCACGCCGCCGAGCTCGGCCACGAGGTCCCCGACGCGCCGATCACCTTCTTCAAGCCCACCACCTCGGTGATCGGCTCCGGCGACGCGATCGAGTACCCCTCCTTCTCCAACGACCTGCACCACGAGGCCGAACTGGCCGTCGTCATCGGCCGCATGTGCCGCGAGGTCCCGCGCGAGCGTGTCAAGGACGTCATCCTCGGCTACACCTGCGCGAACGACGTCACCGCCCGCGATGTGCAGCGGCGCGAGAAGCAGTGGGCCCGCGCCAAGGGCTTCGACACCTCCTGTCCGCTGGGCCCGTGGGTGGAGACCGACGTGGACCCGCACGACCTCACCATCCAGGCGACGGTCAACGGCGAGCAGCGGCAGCTCGGCCGCACGAGCGACATGGTCCGCTCCGTCGAGGACCTGATCGTCCACATCACGGAGGCCATGACGCTCCTCCCGGGCGACGTGATCCTCACAGGCACCCCCGCAGGGGTCGGCCCCCTGCACGTCGGCGACGAGGTCGCCGTCACCATCGAAGGCATCGGCACTCTCACCAACAAGGTGATCAAGCGTGGCTAACGCATCCTCCCCCAAGCTCTCGGCTCCGCTCGACCAGGGGGTACCCCCTCGCGTCCGTTTCTGTCCCTCGCCGACCGGCAACCCGCACGTGGGCCTGGTGCGCACGGCCCTGTTCAACTGGGCCTTCGCCCGGCACCACCAGGGCACCCTGGTCTTCCGGATCGAGGACACCGACGCCGCGCGCGACTCCGAGGAGTCCTACCAGCAGCTGCTCGACTCGATGCGCTGGCTCGGCCTGGACTGGGACGAGGGCCCGGAGATCGGCGGCCCGCACGCGCCGTACCGCCAGTCGCAGCGGATGGACCTGTACAAGGACGTCGCCGAGAAGCTGCTCGCCGCCGGGTACGCGTACGCCTGCTACTGCACCACCGAGGAGCTGGACACCCGCCGCGACGCCGCCCGCGCCGCCGGCCGCCCGTCCGGTTACGACGGCCACTGCCGCGACCTCACCGCCGAGCAGAAGGCCGCGTACGAGGCCGAGGGCCGCTCCTCGATCGTCCGCTTCCGGATGCCCGACGAGGCCATCACCTTCACCGACCTGGTCCGCGGCGACATCACCGTCCAGCCGGAGAACGTCCCGGACTACGGCATCGTCCGCGCCAACGGCGCCCCGCTCTACACGCTGGTCAACCCGGTCGACGACGCGCTGATGGAGATCACCCACGTCCTGCGCGGCGAGGACCTGCTCTCCTCCACCCCGCGCCAGATCGCTCTGTACCGCGCGCTCATCGAGCTGGGCATCGCCAAGGAGACCCCCGCCTTCGGCCACCTGCCGTACGTCATGGGCGAGGGCAACAAGAAGCTCTCCAAGCGCGACCCGCAGGCCTCGCTCAACCTGTACCGCGAGCGCGGCTTCCTGCCCGAGGGCCTGCTGAACTACCTGTCGCTGCTCGGCTGGTCGATCGCCGAGGACCGCGACATCTTCTCGGTGGACGAGCTGATCGCGGCGTTCGACATCAAGGACGTCAACGCCAACCCGGCCCGCTTCGACCTCAAGAAGGCCGAGCACATCAACGCCGAGCACATCCGCATGCTCGATGTGAAGGACTTCACCGAGGCCTGCGGCCCCTGGCTGAAGGCCCCGTTCGCGCCGTGGGCCCCGGAGGCCTTCGACGCGGAGAAGTGGACGCGGATCGCGCCGTACGCCCAGACCCGGGTCACGGTGCTCTCCGACATCACCGACAACGTCGACTTCCTCTTCCTGGACGAGCCGGTGGAGGACGAGGCGTCCTGGACCAAGGCGATGAAGGGCGAGCCGGCCGCGCTGCTGACCACGGCCCGCGCCAACCTGGAGGCGGCCGACTGGAGCGATCCGGAGTCGCTGAAGAACGCCGTCCTCACCGCCGGCGAGGCGCACGGCCTCAAGCTCGGCAAGGCCCAGGCCCCGGTCCGCGTCGCCGTGACCGGCCGCACGATCGGCCTGCCGCTCTTCGAGTCCCTGGAGATCCTGGGCCAGGAGAAGAGCCTGGCCCGTATCGACGCGGCGCTGGCCAAGCTGACCGCGTAGACGACGAGGCACCCCGTGGAGGGCCGCAGCCGACCGGCTGCGGCCCTCCACGGCTTTTACCGCTCGCGGCCGACCGCGGGCGGCTAACGTGACGTACATGCCGATCCGAGCCGTGCTCTGGGACATCGACGACACGATCTTCGACTACGCGGGCGCCGACCACACCGGCATGCGGCTCCACCTGGAGGGCGTGGGACTGCCCGAGGCGTACGCGACGGTCGACGAGGCCCTCACCGCCTGGAAGGCGATCACGGTCCGGCACTGGGCCCGTGTCGCGGCCGGCGAGACGGACTTCCTCGGCCAGCGCCGGGACCGGGTGCGGGAGTTCCTCTCGCGGCCGCTGACGGACGCCGAGGCCGACGCGTGGTTCGCCGGCCACCTGTCCCACTACGAGGCCTCCTGGCAGCTCTTCCCGGACGTGCTGCCGGTCCTGGACCGGCTGGCACCCGCCTACCGCCACGCGATCCTCTCCAACTCCAGCACCGACCACCAGCACCGCAAGCTCACCGCGCTCGGCATCCGGGACCGCTTCGAGGCGATGGTCTGCGCGGTGGAGCTCGGCGTCTCCAAGCCGGAGGCCGGAGCCTTCCACGCGGCCTGCGAAGCGCTCGCGCTGGAGCCGCACGAGGTGGCGTACGTCGGTGACGAGCCGGACATCGACGCGAGCGGGGCCGTGGCCGCCGGACTGACCGGGATCTGGCTCGACCGGCGGGGGAGGGGCGGGCGGACGGACCTCGTGACGATCACCGGCCTCGACCAGCTCCCGGGCCTGCTGGCGGGCGATACCCGTTTTGGAGCGCCGGACACCTTCGGGTAATGTTCTTTCTGCGCCGCCCGAGCGGGCCGAAAGATCCGGCCGGGAAGCGCAGACAGAAGTGAAGCCCCCACCAGGGGTTGCATTTCAGTGGGCTATGGTGTAATTGGCAACACTACGGTTTCTGGTACCGTCATTCTAGGTTCGAGTCCTGGTAGCCCAGCGCAGTACCGAGCAAGACCAGCAGTATCCAGCAGGACAAGCCCCCGTTGTGTAGCGGCCTAGCACGCTGCCCTCTCACGGCAGTAGCGCCGGTTCGAATCCGGTCGGGGGTACAGATCCTTCCCGCGAGAACATCTGGGTCGCACCCACGTTCTTGATGCAGGATCGCTAGGGCCCCCGTTGTGTAGCGGCCTAGCACGCTGCCCTCTCACGGCAGTAGCGCCGGTTCGAATCCGGTCGGGGGTACTTGTCACACCATGGGCTATGGTGTAATTGGCAACACTACGGTTTCTGGTACCGTCATTCTAGGTTCGAGTCCTGGTAGCCCAGCGCAAGTCAGCAGTAACCACGCCCCCGTTGTGTAGCGGCCTAGCACGCTGCCCTCTCACGGCAGTAGCGCCGGTTCGAATCCGGTCGGGGGTACAACAGAGCGGTACGGGAAGGCCCTTCACCTCGGTGGAGGGCCTTTTCGCTTGTCCGGGTCAGGGTCGTCCTGAGCCAAGTCGCTTACGTCACAGCCCTGTTGGCAGGGAAAGAAAAGGGCCGCCACGGCGCTGGGGCGGCCTTCCGGAACAGGGGGAGAGACGTCGTACGGGTGTGAGGTCAGCCGGTGCGGCGCAGGGCCTCGCTCAGGCGGGCCGCCGAGTCGATGACCGCCTGGGCGTGCATCCGGCCCGGGTGGCGGGTGAGGCGTTCGATGGGTCCGGAGACCGAGACGGCGGCGACGACCCGGTTCGACGGGCCGCGCACCGGGGCCGAGACCGAGGCGACGCCCGGCTCCCGCTCGCCGATCGACTGGGCCCAGCCCCGCCGCCGTACGCCGGAGAGCGCCGTCGCCGTGAACCTGGCTCCTTGGAGGCCGCGGTGCAGCCGCTCCGGCTCCTCCCAGGCCATCAGGATCTGCGCGGAGGAACCGGCTTTCATGGTGAGCGTCGAGCCGACCGGCACCGTGTCCCGGAGTCCGGACAGCCGTTCCGCCGCCGCCACGCAGATGCGCATGTCGCCCTGCCGGCGGTAGAGCTGGGCGCTCTCGCCGGTGATGTCGCGCAGGTGGGTGAGTACCGGTCCGGCCGTCGCCAGCAGGCGGTCCTCGCCCGCCGCGGCCGCCAGTTCCGACAGTCGGGGGCCGAGAATGAACCGGCCCTGCATGTCCCTCGCCACCATCCGGTGGTGTTCCAGTGCCACGGCCAGCCGATGGGCCGTGGGCCGTGCGAGCCCGGTCGCCGCGACCAGCCCGGCGAGGGTGGCCGGACCGGACTCCAGGGCGCTCAATACCAGAGCTGCCTTGTCGAGAACGCCGACGCCGCTAGAGTTGTCCATACGACGATACTCCCGTCTCACTCTGTGAAACGCAAGTTCAATTTTCGGCGGAAGTTGCGAACCTGTACGGGCGGCCCCACAACGGCCCGCAGCCACCGCCCCGCAGGGGATCCGGACGGCGGCGCACCGAATCTCTAGTTGGGCCGGCGAAGACGCCGGCCGGAGGGAAAGCGATGGGTAGGACACTCGCGGAAAAGGTCTGGGACGACCACGTCGTCCGGCGCGCGGAGGGCGAGCCCGACCTTCTCTTCATCGATCTGCACCTGCTGCACGAGGTGACCAGCCCGCAGGCCTTCGACGGTCTGCGCCAGGCCGGACGTCCGGTGCGACGCCTCGACCTCACCATCGCCACCGAGGACCACAACACCCCGACCCTCGACATCGACAAGCCGATCGCCGACCCGGTCTCCCGCGTCCAGCTGGAGACCCTGCGCAAGAACTGCGCGGACTTCGGCGTACGGCTGCACCCGCTGGGGGACGTCGAGCAGGGCGTCGTGCACGTGGTCGGCCCGCAGCTGGGCCTGACCCAGCCCGGCACCACCGTGGTCTGCGGCGACTCCCACACCTCCACGCACGGGGCGTTCGGCGCGCTGGCGTTCGGCATCGGCACCAGCCAGGTGGAGCACGTGCTCGCCACCCAGACGCTGCCGCTGGCCCGCCCGAAGACCATGGCCATCACGGTCGACGGCGAACTGCCCGAGGACGTCACCGCCAAGGACCTGATCCTGGCCATCATCACCCGGATCGGCACCGGCGGCGGCCAGGGCTACATCCTCGAATACCGCGGCTCCGCCATCGAGAAGCTCTCGATGGAGGCCCGGATGACCATCTGCAACATGTCGATCGAGGCCGGTGCCCGCGCGGGCATGATCGCCCCGGACGAGACCACCTTCGCCTATCTGGAGGGCCGCGACGCCGCCCCCGAGGGCGCGGAGTGGGACGCGGCCGTCGCGTACTGGAAGACCCTGCGCTCGGACGACGACGCGGTGTTCGACGCCGAGGTCGTCATCGACGCCACCGAGCTGGCCCCGTTCGTCACCTGGGGCACCAACCCCGGCCAGGGCGCGCCGCTCTCGGCGAACGTCCCCGACCCCGCTTCGTACGAGGACGCCTCGGAGCGCAACGCCGCCGAAAAAGCCCTGGAGTACATGGGGTTGACCGCCGGACAGCCGCTGCGCGATATCAGCGTGGACACCGTCTTCGTAGGTTCGTGCACCAACGGCCGCATCGAGGACCTGCGCAACGCCGCCGCCATCCTGGACGGCCGCAAAGTCGCCGACGGCGTACGGATGCTGGTCGTCCCGGGCTCGGTCCGGGTCGCGCTCCAGGCCGTCTCCGAGGGCCTGGACAAGGTCTTCACCGGCGCCGGCGCCGAATGGCGGCACGCGGGTTGCTCGATGTGCCTCGGTATGAACCCCGACCAGCTGGCCCCCGGCGAGCGCTCCGCCTCCACCTCGAACCGTAACTTCGAGGGTCGGCAGGGCAAGGGCGGCCGCACCCACCTGGTCTCGCCTCAGGTCGCCGCCGCCACCGCCGTACTGGGCCATCTGGCCTCGCCCGCCGACCTGTCCGACACCCGTACCCCCGCCGGAGTCGCATAGCCATGGAAGCCTTCACCGCACACACCGGCCGGGCCGTCCCGCTGCGCCGCAGCAACGTCGACACCGACCAGATCATCCCGGCCCACTGGCTGAAGAAGGTCACCCGCGACGGGTTCGAGGACGGCCTCTTCGAAGCCTGGCGCAAAGACCCGGACTTCGTCCTCAACCGCCCCGAGCGCCAGGGCGCCTCGGTCCTGGTGGCCGGTCCCGACTTCGGTACGGGCTCCTCCCGCGAACACGCGGTCTGGGCCCTGCAGAACTTCGGCTTCAAGACCGTCATCTCCTCCCGCTTCGCCGACATCTTCCGCGGCAACTCGCTGAAGAACGGCCTGCTGACCGTGGTCCTGGAGCAGAAGGTCGTCGACGCGCTGTGGGAGCTGAGCGA
Organism: Streptomyces sp. NPDC006174; assembly: GCF_040614075.1. Taxonomy (NCBI): domain Bacteria; kingdom Bacillati; phylum Actinomycetota; class Actinomycetes; order Kitasatosporales; family Streptomycetaceae; genus Streptomyces; species Streptomyces sp. NPDC006174. The sequence goes on from NZ_JBEXTJ010000016.1 coordinate 12,368, forward strand.
GTCCGACCCGAGCGCCGAGATCACCGTCGACCTGGAGACCCGCCAGGTCCGCGCCGAGGGCATCACCGCCGACTTCGAGCTGGACGAGAACGCCCGCTGGCGCCTGCTCAACGGCCTCGACGACATCAGCCTCACCCTTCAGAACGAAGCGGACATCGCCGCTTACGAGGCGGCCAGGCCGGCCCACAAACCGCGTACAATTGACGCCTGAGCAGCGCTTTTCCATGACTGCGCCCCCTGCCTCCAGGCAGGGGGCGCAGTCGCTTGTTGAGCCCCCCTCGGGCGACAACTCGCCCCAGATGGCACAATCGGTGCATGGAACGCGACAGCCAACTCAAGCTCTATGGCCAAGTCGCCGACCGATTGAAGGAAGCGCACGCGAAGGTGCGTGCACTGCAAGTCCCGGAGAGCGTACGGATGGCGCTCTCCCGGAAGCTGCTGGTCGTCACGGCCGCGGCGAAGCACGATCTCCCGGACGCGGCAAGGCGTCTGGACCGGTTGATGAAGGACCTCGATGAGGGCCGATTCCCCGAAGGTGACTGACACGTGGAACTGCGCATCGGTCGACTTCGTTGCGGCACTAGGGTGATTAGCCCGTTTCGTGTTTGATTTGCGGTATATATCTGCCTAACGTGCGAAAAAGCCTGAACACTTTCGTTCCGGCAATGTCTCCGAAGGGGAAGACGTGAACAAGGCGCAGCTCGTAGAAGCGATTGCCGACAAGGTCGGCGGCCGCCAGCAGGCCGCAGACGCGGTCGACGCGGTACTCGACGCCATCGTCCGTGCCGTTGTCGCCGGGGACCGTGTCTCGGTCACCGGCTTCGGCTCGTTCGAGAAGGTCGACCGCCCCGCCCGGTACGCCCGCAACCCGCAGACGGGTGAGCGCGTCCGGGTCAAGAAGACCTCGGTGCCCCGCTTCCGCGCGGGTCAGGGGTTCAAGGACCTGGTGAGCGGCTCCAAGAAGCTCCCCAAGAACGACGTGGCCGTGAAGAAGGCTCCCAAGGGCAGCCTCTCGGGCGGTTCTTCCGCCGCCCGTACGACGGTCAAGGCCGCCGCCGCCAAGAAGTCGGCCGCCAAGAAGGCCACGGCGAAGAAGACCACCGCCAAGAAGACGGCTCCCGCGAAGACCGCCGCGGCCAAGAAGGCCACCGCCACGGCGAAGACGGCCACGCCGGCCGCGAAGAAGGCGACCACGGCGAAGAAGGCCACCGCGACCGCCAACAAGACCGCGCCCGCCAAGAAGGCCACGGCGAAGAAGGCGCCCGCGAAGAAGACCACGGCGCGCACCACCACGGCCAAGAAGGCCACCGCACGCAAGAAGTGAGACCGGGCAACCGCTCGCTTCGAGGAAACGCGCCGGGCCGGGCTCCCCTCCGGGGGAGCCCGGCCCGCGGGCTGTCCGGGGGCACTTCACCCCCCGTACGGTCTAGAACGTCTGCAGCGTCACCAGCGTGATCCGCAGCGCGGCGCCTTCACCCTCGCCCTCGATCCGCACCCGCTGCCCCGGACGCAGCAGCAGCAGGCCGCCCGCGTCGAAGGCCGGTGCGCCGAACTCCACCGGAGTGCCGTCGTCCAGGAGCACACTGCCGGTCCGGGTCTCGGGGTCGTACGTGTACGAGGTCGCCTGCATGGGCGGCAGCCTATCGGTCCGGGGTCAGAGCCATGAGCCGCTCCGTGTACGGCCCCACTCCGAGCGCCAGCGCCACCTTCAGGTCCTCGCCCGTATCCACGTCCCGGCGTACCGAGTCGACGCCGGGCAGCGTTATTTCCACCGCGCCCGAAGCCAGATGCCGGGCGGCGGACGGGCCGCCGAAAGCGGGGCGCAATTCCGTTCCTCCGGAGCAGGACAGAAATGTCGTTCCGATTCCCGCCGCATCCCGGAGAAATGCCCTGGGAAAAGCGGAGGCAAAATCGAGCACCCGAGCCAATTCGCCGGCGCGCAGGGCCGGCAGATCCGCGTTGAGAGCGGCCACCGGGACGGCGGGCGCGAGGGCCCGTACCGAACGCGCTCCGTACGCCAGCGCGGCGTTGAGCCCGGCCGCCGGGAGGTCCGCCACGATCCGCGCACCGAGCGCCGAAAGGGCCGCGCCGGCCGCCGTATCGTCCGTGACGACCACCACATCCCGCACTCGTGCGCAGGAGAGCGCCGCCGCCACCGTGTCCTGGGCGAAGGCCAGCGCCAGGCGGGGCCGGGCGAGCTCGCCCGCCGCCCGCCCCAGGCGGCTCTTGGCCCGCGCGAGCGGCTTCAGCGGAACGACCAGGGACCAGGGCCCCGCCGGATCGGTGTTCGTGGCGATCTCCCCCTCCGTACGTATGAGGACTTATTCTCGCCTGCCGGTACGACAACCCGGAGGCCCGGCCCCGAAGGCGAGGCGTACGGTGTTCTCGACAGAGGAGGGGCCTGGGGCGAGACTTGACCGTCGGTAGCCGGCAACAGGTCGAGAGTTCCGATGAGGTCCTTAGAGGAAGGTGTCCGAGTGTCCCGCCGCAGAATCGGCTTCTGGTACCGCCTGGCGGCGGTTATCGCCAAGCCGCCATTGGTGGTTCTGTTCAAGCGCGACTGGCGGGGGACGGAACACATTCCGGCCGACGGCGGATTCATCACCGCCGTCAACCACAACTCCTATCTGGACCCGCTCTCCTACGCGCACTTCCAGTACAACACCGGACGCGTGCCCCGCCTCCTGGCCAAGGCCGGCCTCTTCCGCACGCCCTTCGTCGGCATGATGCTGCGCGGCACCGGCCAGATCCCCGTCTACCGCGAGACGACCAACGCGCTGGACGCCTTCCGGGCCGCCGTCGACGCCATCGAACGCGGCGAGTGCGTCGCCTTCTACCCCGAGGGCACGCTCACCCGCGACCCCGACATGTGGCCGATGGCCGGCAAGACCGGCGCCGCCCGGGTCGCGCTGATGACCAAGGCGCCGGTCATCCCGGTCGCCCAGTGGGGTGCCAACCTCGCGATGCCGCCGTACGCCAAGGAGAACAAGCTCCAGCTGTTCCCGCGCAAGACGCTGACGGTCCAGGCAGGTCCGCCCGTCGACCTCAGCCGCTTCTACGATGTCGAGCCGACGCCCGACGTCCTGCGCCAGGCGACCGAGGTCATCATGGCCGCGGTCACCCGCCAGCTGGAGGACGTCCGCGGGGAGAAGGCCCCCGCCGAGCTCTACGATCACCGCAAAGCCCGTGCTGAACAACGGCGCAGGGCGCAGGGAGAGGGATCCACGTGACGCACCCCGTAAAAGCAGCCGTCTTCGGAACCGGCTCATGGGGTACGGCGTTCGCCGTGATCCTCGCCGACGCGGGCTGCGAGGTCACCCTCTGGGGACGCCGCGCCGAGGTCGCCGAGGCCGTCAACACCACGCACACCAACCCGGACTACCTGCCGGGCATCGAGCTTCCCGCCTCGATCCGCGCCACCACCGACCCCGCCGAGGCCCTGCGCGGCGCCGAGTTCGCCTTCCTCGTCGTGCCGTCCCAGACGCTGCGCGCCAACCTCGCCGCCTGGGCCCCGCACCTGGAGCCCGACACCGTCCTGGTGTCTTTGATGAAGGGCGTCGAGCTGGGCACCGCCGAGCTGATGAGCGAGGTCATCGCGGACGTCACCAAGGTCTCCGCCGACCGCATCGCCGTCGTCTCCGGACCCAACCTCGCCAAGGAGATCGCCGAGCGCCGGCCCGCCGCCGCCGTCGTCGCCTGCGCCGACGAGTCCGTGGCCCAGCGCCTCCAGGCCGCCTGCCACACCCCGTACTTCCGGCCGTACACCAACACCGACGTCGTCGGCTGCGAGCTCGGCGGCGCCGTGAAGAACGTCATCGGCCTCGCCGTCGGCATCGCGGACGGCATGGGCCTCGGCGACAACACCAAGGGCTCCCTCATCACCCGCGGCCTCGCCGAGACCACCCGGCTGGGTGTGGCCATGGGCGCCGACCCGCTGACGTTCTCCGGACTCGCGGGCCTGGGCGACCTGGTGGCCACCTGCTCCTCGCCGCTCTCGCGCAACCACACCTTCGGCACCAACCTCGGCCGCGGTATGACGCTCCAGGAGACGATCGCCGTCACCAAGCAGACCGCCGAAGGCGTCAAGTCCTGCGAATCGGTCCTCGACCTGGCCCGCCGCCACGGCGTCGACATGCCCATCACGGAGACCGTCGTCTCCATCGTCCACGAGGGCAAGTCGCCGGTCGTCGCGGTCAAGGAGCTGATGTCGCGGAGCGCCAAGGCCGAGCGACGCTGACTCCTCCCTTACCAGCAGGTACGCTCATCGCGATATGAGCAGCGAGAACCTCCCCCAGAGCCCTGAGCGCCCCGAGAGCCCTGAGCAGCAGCGCCGCAAGCCGCGTGTGGCTGTCGTGTTCGGCGGCCGCAGCTCCGAACACGGCATCTCGGTCGTCACGGCCGGCGCCGTCATGAAGGCCATCGACCGGACGAAGTACGACGTCCTGCCGATCGGCATCACGACGGACGGCCGCTGGGCGCTCACCGCCGACGAGCCCGAACGCATGGCCATCACCGACCGCAAGGTCCCCGACGTGGACCAGCTCGCCGAGTCCACCGAGGGCACCGTCGTGCTCTCGGTCGACCCCGGCAGCCGCGAGGTCGTCTACAGCGAACCCGGCTCGGTGCCCAAGGCGCTCGGCGAGGTCGACGTCGTCTTCCCCGTCCTGCACGGCCCGTACGGCGAGGACGGCACCCTCCAGGGGCTGCTCGAACTCTCCGGTGTGCCGTACGTCGGCGCCGGCGTCCTCGCCTCGGCCGTCGGCCAGGACAAGGAGTACATGAAGCGCGTCTTCCTCTCCTTCGGTCTGCCGGTCGGACCGTACGAGGTCGTCCGGCCCCGTGAGTGGGACCGCGACCCCTCCGCCGTACGCAAGCGGATCGTGGACTTCGCCGGTGAGCACGGCTGGCCGCTCTTCATCAAGCCCGCCCGCGGCGGCTCCTCCATGGGCATCACCAAGGTCGACGAGCTCTCCGGTCTCGACGCGGCGATCGAGGAGGCCCGGCGCCACGACCCCAAGTTCCTGGTCGAGTCGCTGCTGCGCGGCCGCGAGATCGAGTGCGGCGTGCTGGAGTTCGAGGACGGCCCGCGCGCCAGCGTGCCCGCCGAGATCCCGCCGGTCACCGCGCACGAGTTCTACGACTTCGAGGCGAAGTACATCGACTCGGCCGCCGGCCTGGTGCCCGCGCCGCTCACCGAGGAGGAGACCGCCGAGGTCCAGCGGCTCGCCGTCGCCGCCTTCGACGCCACCTCCTGCGAGGGGCTGGTGCGCGCCGACTTCTTCCTCACCGAGGACGGCACCTTCGTCATCAACGAGATCAACACCCTGCCGGGCTTCACCCCGATCTCCATGTATCCGCGCATGTGGCAGGAGAGCGGCGTGAGCTACCCGGAGCTGGTCGACCGCCTGATCCAGGCCGCGTTGACCCGCTCCACCGGACTGCGCTGAGAGACCCGGAAGGCCGGGACGGCCGAGACCGTCCCGGCCTTCCGGGCATGAGGCATCCGTCTTCGTGGACCGGGGGGCGCCGCGGCGCAGTACGATCGCCCCGTCAGCGCGCGGAGGATCACGGTGCCGGGGCGGAGAACCGGCCGCGCCTCCCGCGCGCGGCACCGGACGGGGGTCAGAGGTGGACGACCGGACAGGTCAGGGTGCGCGTGATGCCGTCCACCTGCTGCACTTTGGCGACCACCATGCGGCCGAGCGCGTCGACCGTGTCGGCCTGGGCCCGCACGATCACGTCGTACGGACCGGTGACGTCCTCTGCCTGGATGACTCCCGGAATCTTGGAAATGGTCTCGGCGACGATCGACGCCTTGCCCACCTCGGTCTGAATGAGGATGTACGCCTGTACCACGGAACCTCCAGGGCGGCCACGAGGATCATGTGGGGGAAAGGGACGCCACGTTATCGCGTCGCCGAGGGTGACGGGGAGACCTACGGGGCTTGTGACGTCCACAGCGTGGCGTGCGGAGTGCGGAAGTTGACGTATCCCTTGACGGTACCGACGGTCCTCCTGACGGTACCGACAGCAGTGACGGCTCGCGACCGGGGGCCCGGACGGGTGTCCGGGGCGATAAATGAGAGGTGAGACTCGGTGAAGGGAACCGTGGGCGAGTTGGGGGAGTTCGGGCTCATCAGAGAGCTCACGTCCCGGCTCACCACCACTCCGGCGGTACGGCTGGGGCCCGGCGACGACGCCGCGGTCGTGGCCGCTCCCGACCGCAGGGTCGTGGCCAGTACGGACATCCTGCTGGAAGGGCGGCACTTCCGCCGCGACTGGTCGACGGCCTACGACGTCGGCCGCAAGGCGGCGGCGCAGAACCTCGCCGACATCGCCGCCATGGGCGCCGTGCCCACCGCGCTGCTCCTCGGCCTCGTCGTCCCCGCCGACCTCCCGGTCACCTGGGCCGCCGAGCTGATGGACGGGCTGCGCGACGAGTGCCAGGTGGCGGGGGCCGCCGTGGTCGGCGGCGATGTGGTCGGCGGCGACACCATCACCGTCGCCATCACCGCCCTCGGCGACCTGCGCAACCACGAACCGGTCACCCGCTCCGGCGCCCGGCCCGGCGATGTCGTCGCCGTCACCGGCTGGCTCGGCTGGTCCGCCGCCGGCTACGCCGTGCTCTCCCGCGGCTTCCGCTCGCCCCGCGCCTTCGTCGAGGCCCACCGCCGCCCGGAACCGCCGTACCACGCCGGCCCCGCCGCCGCCGGACTCGGCGCCACCGCGATGACCGACGTCAGCGACGGTCTCGTCGCGGACCTCGGGCACATCGCCGAGGCCAGCAAGGTCCGCATCGACCTGCGCTCCGGCCTCATCGACATCCCCTCGCAGATGTCCGACATCGGCCAGGCCGTCGGCGTCGATCCGCTCCAGTGGGTGCTGACCGGAGGAGAGGACCACGCGATCGTGGCCACCTTCCCGCCGGACGCCAAGCTTCCCGCCCGCTGGAAGGTGATCGGCGAGGTCCTCAACCCCTCCGCCCTGCCCCAGGTCACCGTGGACGGAGCACCCTGGACGAGCACGGGCGGCTGGGACCACTTCGGCGCGATCGAGGACACGTACTAGAGCGCAGGGCGCACGCGTGAACCTATGGGTACGCGCAGGGCTCACGCGTGGACCCGTGGCTCGCGCGTACGCGTACTAGATTGCTGCGTATGCCCATACGTACCGCTGTACCGCCCCGCGTCCTCACCGTCGCCGGATCCGACTCCGGCGGCGGTGCGGGGATCCAGGCCGATCTGAAGACCATGCTCGCCCTCGGCGTCCACGGCATGAGCGTGCTCACCGCCGTCACCGCGCAGAACTCCCTCGGCGTCCAAGGCGCGTGGGAGCTTCCGGTGGACGCCGTACGCGCCCAGTACCGCAGCGTCGTCGACGACATCGGCGTCCAGGCGGTGAAGACCGGGATGCTCGCCTCGGCCGCGCTCGTGGAGACCGTCGCCGAACTCCTCGCCGGGACCGACGCTCCGGTCGTCGTGGACCCGGTCGGCGTCTCCAAGCACGGCGACGCGCTGCTCGCCGCCGAGGCGCTCGACTCCGTACGGACGAAGCTGCTGCCCGTCGCCACGGTGGCCACGCCGAACCTCGACGAAGTGGCGCAGCTCACCGGCGTCCAGGTCACCGACGAGGACGGAATGCGTCGGGCCGCCGAGGAGATCCTCGCGTTCGGACCGCGCTGGGCGCTGATCAAGGGCGGGCACCTGCCCGGGGACGCGGTGGACCTGCTCACCGACGGGAGCGCGGAACACTGGCTGCGCGCCCCCCGCTACGACAACCGGCACACCCACGGCACCGGCTGCACCCTCGCCTCCGCCATCGCCTCCGGCCTCGCGCTCGGCCAGGACGTGCCGACGGCGGTGGAGAGCGCGAAGGCGTACGTCACCGGCGCGATCCGGGCCGGATTCGCGCTCGGCGGCGGCATCGGCCCGGTCGACCACGGCTGGCGGACCCGTCAGGCCGGCTGATCACCGCCGAAGCCCAGGCCGGATGAGCACAGCAAAAAGCCGGTCCACCGAGGTGGACCGGCTTTTTGGGCAACCGGAAGGCTGCGCTACGACGGAGACGTCAGCGCGCGACCTTGCCGGCCTTGATGCACGAGGTGCAGACGTTGAGCCGCTTCGGCGTCCGACCGACCACGGCACGCACGCGCTGGATGTTGGGGTTCCAGCGACGGGACGTACGGCGGTGCGAGTGCGAAATGCTGTTGCCGAAGCTCGGCCCCTTGCCGCAAACGTCGCAGTTGGCAGCCACGGGTCACTCCAAAGACTTCAGATGCACTTACAGTGAATTCCGGCGCGCCGGAATCATTGAATGAAGTGGCGGTACCGGAGGAATGGCCCGACTCTCATCGGGCAACCGAAGCAGCATACAACGCCTGCTTCGGAGATACGAAACTACCACGGGTTGGCCCACCGCCCTCCCGCCCCCTGTCCCTGCCCGGGCCCCGGCAGGCGGGCTAACCTGCGGTGCAGCCCGTTGCCACGGCCGCTTCAAGGAGGACCATCGGTGCCGCAGCTCCCCGACGATCTGGACGCCGTCGCGGTGCGCACCTGGTGCTCACTGGCCCTGGAGGCCCTGGGCCGGGAGCGTGCGGAGATCGACGCGATCAACGTCTATCCCATCGCCGACGGGGACACCGGCACCAACCTCTATCTGACCGTCGAGTCCGCCGCCGCGGCCGTCGAAGCCGTCTTCGCCGCCCATGAGACCGGCACCACCGCGCCCGCCACCGCCGACGCCGTACGCGCCATGGCGCACGGCGCCCTGATCGGCGCCCGCGGCAACTCCGGCACGATCCTGGCCCAGCTGCTGCGCGGCATGGCCGGCGTGCTGGCCGACGGCGGTGACGCGGCCCACCTGCGCCTCGCTCTGACCCGGGCCGCGGCCGCTGCGAGGCAGGCCGTCGCCCACCCGGTGGAGGGCACGGTGCTGACCGTCGCCACGGCGGCCGCCGAGGCCGCGCAGGGGGAGGAGCGGGAGCTGCGCGCGGTGGTGAGCGCCGCGTACGAGGGCGCGCGCGCCGCGCTGGCGAGGACTCCGGAGCAGCTCGCCGTGCTCGGCCGCGCAGGTGTCGTGGACGCCGGAGGACGTGGACTGGTCGCGGTCCTGGGCGCGCTGGTGGAGGCGGTGACCGGGCAGGCGCCGGTACGAGGGCCTCGTACCGGGTCCGCGAAGGCGGCCGCTCCGGTGGACGGCGGATCGGTGGTGGGGCTGCCGGTGGGCGGGGTTCCGGTTCCGGCGGGCGGTGCTGCCGTGGAGGGGCCGCTCGACTGTCCCGAGGATGCGGACGGCGGCGGGCCCGCCTTCGAGGTGATCTACCTCCTGGAGGCCCGTGACGAGCAGGTGGACCGGCTGCGCACCCGGCTCGACGCGCTCGGCGACTCCTTGGTCGTGGTCGGCGGCGACGGGCTCTGGCACGTGCACGTCCATGTCGACGACGCCGGGGCCGCAGTGGAGGCGGGCGTCGAGGCCGGGCGGCCGTACCGGATCCGGATCACCCACTTCGCCACCGAGAACGGCCACGACGTCCGCGTCCAGGCCGAACCGGCCCAGCGCGCGGTGGTCGTCGTGGTCCCCGGCGACGGCCTGGCCGGGCTCTGCACCGAGGCCGGCGCCACCACCGTGATCGCCCGCCCCGGCGAACCGCCCGCCAGCGGCGAACTGGTCGACGCCATCCGCCGCGCCCACGCCCGCGAGGTGGTGCTCCTGCCCAACGACGCGGCCCTGCGCCACACCGCGGCCGCCGCCGCCGAACAGGCCAGGATTGAGGGCGTCAGGGTGGCGCTCGTCCCCACCCGCGCCGCCGTCCAGGGCATCGCCGCGCTCGCCGTCCACGAGCCGGACCGCGGCTTCGACGAGGACGTGGTCGCCATGACCGCCGCCGCCGGAGCCACCCGCTACGCCGAAGTGGCCGTGGCCGAGCGTCAGTCGTGGACCATGGCGGGCGTCTGCCAGGCCGGTGACATCCTCGGCCTGATCGACGGCGACGTGGCCGTGATCGGCGCCGACGTCCCGGCCACCGCCCGCACGGTGCTGGACCGGATGCTGGCGGCCGGCGGCGAGCTGGTCACCCTGGTCCTCGGCGAGGACGTCCCGGACACGGTGGCGGGCGCGCTGGAGGAGTACGTACGTGAGGGCCATCTCGCCGTGGACACCGTCGTCTACCGCGGCGGCCACCAGCGCGCGCCGCTGCTGATCGGCGTCGAGTAGCAGACCTGTCGCCGTGCCCGGCCAACGGTTGTCAGTGCCGTGGTGTGCAATGGATCGCGTGTCCTCGTTCGATGAACCTCTTCTGAAGCTGCTCGGCGGAGCCACCGCGAAGGTGATGGCCGAACACCTCAACCTGCACACGGTCGGTGATCTGCTGCACCATTACCCGCGGCGGTACGAGGAGCGCGGCAAGCTGACCGCGCTGGCCGACCTCCCGCTGGACGAGCACGTCACGGTGCTCGCCCAGGTCGCCGACGCCCGGATCCTGATGTTCAACAACGGCCGCGGCAAGCGGCTTGAGGTCACGCTCACCGACGGCAGCGGCCGCCTCCAGCTGGTCTTCTTCGGCCACGGCGTCCACAAGCCGCACAAGGAGCTGCTCCCGGGCCGCCAGGCGATGTTCGCGGGCAAGGTCTCCGTCTTCAACCGGAAGATGCAGCTGGCCCATCCCACGTACCAACTGCTCGACGCCTCCGACGCCGACGAGGCGACCGAGGCCGTGGACGCCTTCGCCGGACGGCTGCTGCCGATCTACCCGGCCTGCAAGCAGCTCGACTCCTGGCGGATCGCCAAGGCCGTGGACGCCGTCCTGCCGAGTGCGCAGGACGCGGTGGACCCGCTGCCCGCCTCCCTGCGCGAAGGACGCGGCTTCACACCGCTGCCCGAGGCCCTGCTCAAGGTCCACCGGCCGCAGACGAAGGCGGACGTCGAGGACGCCAAGGCCCGGCTCAAATGGGACGAGGCGTTCGTCCTCCAGGTCGCCCTGGCCCGCCGCCGCTACGCCGACACCCAGCTCCCCGCCGTCGCCCGCCGCCCGGTCGCCGACGGCCTGCTGGACGCCTTCGACGCCAAGCTGCCGTTCACGCTCACCGAGGGCCAGGAGAAGGTCAGCAAGGAGATCTTCGACGACCTGGCCACCGAGCACCCGATGCACCGCCTCCTCCAGGGTGAGGTGGGCAGCGGAAAGACGATGGTGGCCCTGCGCGCCATGCTCACCGTCGTCGACGCCGGTGGCCAGGCCGCGATGCTCGCGCCTACCGAGGTCCTCGCGCAGCAGCACCACCGCTCGATCACCGAGATGATGGGCGAGCTGGCCGGCAATTGGGGGCTGTGGCGCGAAGCGCCTCTCGATGAGGGGCGGCGGTCGGGCGACGGTCGGACGCTGGGCGGCTCGGACCGGGGCACCAAGGTCGTCCTGCTCACCGGCTCCATGGGCATGGCCGCCCGCAGGCAGGCCCTGCTCGACCTGGTCACCGGCGAGGCCGGGATCGTCATCGGCACTCACGCGCTGATCGAGGACAAGGTCCAGTTCCACGACCTGGGACTCGTCGTCGTGGACGAGCAGCACCGCTTCGGCGTGGAGCAGCGCGACGCCCTCCGCTCCAAGGGCAAGCAGCCGCCCCACCTCCTCGTCATGACCGCCACACCCATTCCGCGTACGGTCGCGATGACGGTCTTCGGCGACCTGGAGACCTCCGTCCTGGACCAGCTCCCGGCCGGCCGCTCGCCGATCGCCAGCCATGTCGTCCCCGCCAAGGACAAGCCGCACTTCCTCGCCCGTGCCTGGGAGCGCGTGGCTGAGGAGGTGGAGAACGGCCACCAGGCGTACGTCGTCTGTCCCCGCATCGGCGACGACGCGGAGGAGGCCGAGGGGAAGAAGGGCAAGGCCAAGAAGAAGGCCGCCGAGGAGGACCCGGAGAAGCGGCCGCCGCTCGCCGTCCTGGAGATCGCGGACGAGCTCCGTAAAGGCGCGCTGGCCGGGCTGAGCGTCGAGGTGCTGCACGGGCGGATGCATCCGGACGACAAGGACGACGTCATGCGCCGGTTCGCCGCCGGTGACGTCGACGTCCTGGTCGCCACCACCGTCATCGAAGTCGGCGTCAACGTCCCCAACGCCACCGCCATGGTGATCATGGACGCCGACCGGTTCGGCGTCTCCCAGCTCCACCAGCTCCGCGGCCGCGTCGGCCGAGGCTCGGCGCCCGGGCTCTGCCTGCTGGTCAGCGAGGCCCACGAGGCGAGCCCCGCCCGCGCCCGCCTCTCCGCCGTCGCCGCCACGCTGGACGGCTTCGAGCTCTCCCGTATCGACCTGGAGCAGCGCCGCGAAGGCGATGTGCTCGGCCAGGCCCAGTCCGGAGTGCGCTCCTCGCTGCGGATGCTCACCGTCATCGACGACGAGGAGGTCATCGCCGCCGCCCGCGAGGAGGCCGTGGCGATCGTGGCCGCCGATCCGGCGCTGGAGCACCTGCCGGAGCTGCGTACGGTGCTGGCCGCGCTGCTGGACAAGGACCGGGAGGAGTACCTGGACAAGGGCTGAGCCGCCGGGGCCGTCCTGCCGGTGCGGGCCGCACGCCATATCGTGGACGGACAGCCCGTACCCGCCGACGTGGCGACGGCACGCGCCCGCCGCGAGCCACCGCAACCGACCCCGAGGACCCGACACCCATGACCCGCGTGATCGCCGGATCGGCCGGCGGACGCCGCCTGGCCGTACCGCCCGGCACCGGCACCCGCCCCACCTCCGACCGTGCGCGGGAGGGCCTCTTCTCCACCTGGCAGGCGCTGCTCGGCACGCTCGAAGGCGTCCGCGTCGCCGATCTGTACGCCGGTTCCGGTGCCGTCGGCCTCGAAGCGCTCTCGCGCGGCGCCGTCCACGCGCTCCTGGTGGAGGCGGACCGGAAGGCGGTGCGCACGGTCCGGGACAACGTCCGCACGCTCGGCCTGCCCGGAGCCGAGGTCCGCACCGGCAAAGCCGAGCAGATCGTGACAGGACCGGCGCCTTCGCATCCGTACGACATCGTCTTCCTGGACCCGCCGTACGCCGTCACCGACGACGATCTTCGCGAGATCCTGCTCACACTCCGTGCCCAGGGGTGGCTCACGGACGATGCGCTCGTCACGGTGGAACGCAGCACCCGGGGCGGAGAATTCGGCTGGCCCGCCGGATTCGAGCCACTGCGGGCCCGTCGCTACGGCGAGGGAACGCTTTGGTACGGTCGCGCCGCCGCTACGTGCGAAGACGCACGATGACCGGACCGGAGAGCGAGGGAATCACAGTGCGCCGCGCCGTCTGTCCGGGGTCCTTCGACCCCATCACCAACGGACATCTCGACATCATCCAACGAGCCTCCAGGCTGTACGACGTGGTGCACGTCGCGGTGATGATCAACCAGTCCAAGAAAGGGCTGTTCACCGTCGACGAGCGGATCGACCTCATCCGCGAGGTCACCGCCGACTTCGGCAACGTCGAGGTCGAGTCCTTCCACGGCCTGCTGGTCGACTTCTGCAAGCAGCGCGAGATCCCGGCGATCGTGAAGGGCCTGCGGGCCGTCAGCGACTTCGACTACGAGCTCCAGATGGCCCAGATGAACAACGGCCTCTCCGGCGTCGAGACGCTCTTCGTGCCGACCAACCCGACGTACAGCTTCCTGTCGTCCTCGCTGGTCAAGGAGGTCGCGACCTGGGGCGGCGACGTCTCGCACCTGCTGCCGCCCGCCGTCCACGACGCGCTCACGAAGCGGCTGGGCGAACGCTGAGCGGCTGACGGTCCGTCACCAGGTGTCGGGCGGCCGTCGACTGGCCTTACAGTCGTCCCGTCCGTCTCCAACGGAGCAGCAGCTTCAACAGAGCAGCAGAGAGTGGCGAGCACACGGTGGACGTGCAGAAGAAGCTCGACGAGATCGTCGAAGCGGTCGGGAACGCCCGCGCCATGCCCATGTCGGCCTCGTGCGTGGTCAACCGCGCCGAGCTGCTCGCCATGCTCGAAGAGGTGCGCGAGGCCCTGCCCGGCTCGCTCGCCCACGCCCAGGAGCTGATCGGCGGCCAGGAGCAGTTCGCCGAGCAGGCCCGGCAGGAGGCCGAGCGGATCATCCAGTCCGCGCACGCCCAGCGCTCCTCGCTGATCGCCGAGACCGAGATCGCCCGCCAGTCGCAGAGCGAGGCCGACCGGATCCTCTCCGAGGCCCGCCGCGAGGCCGAGGAGGTCCGGGCCGAGGCCGACGACTACGTCGACAGCAAGCTCGCCAACTTCGAGGTCGTCCTCACCAAGACCATCGGCTCCGTCGACCGCGGCCGCGAGAAGCTGCTCGGCCGGGGCCGTGGCCTGGACGAGCAGGGTTACGAGGACCCCGACTTCACCGAGGCCCCCGAGCGCAGCGCCGACCCGGAGACGCTGAAGCAGCGGGCCGACGCGTACGTGGACGCCAAGTTCGGCGCCTTCGAGGCGGTCCTCGCCAAGACCCTGGAGGCGGTCGGCCGCGGCCGGCAGAAGCTGCACGGCCGCCTCGCCACCGACGACCTCGGGGCCCACATGGCCGCCCAGGACGCGGCGGGCGCCCAAGGCCACACCAGCGACGCCGACTACCTGACCGGCCTGGCCGAGCTGGCCACGCCCGAGCCCCGGCAGGCGCCTCAGCAGCCGCTCTACCAGGAGCAGCCGCAGCCCACGCAGGCCGGGCCGACCTACGCGCAGCCGGAGTACGGACAGGCCGAGTACGCGCAGGCGTCGTACGGCTACCAGGAGCAGCAGGCGCAGGACCCGTACGGCTACCAGCAGGTGCCGGACCCGTACGCGGCCTACCAGCAGCCCGCCTACGACCCGAACCAGTACGCGCCGCAGCCGCAGCAGGCCCAGCCCGACTACGGCTGGCAGCAGCAGCCCCAGGCGCCCGCCCAGCAGAACCAGGGCGCGCTGGACGAGACCAGCCTCTTCGACACCGGCATGATCGACCTGGAGCAGCTGCGCCGGTACGAAGAGGGCCGCTGACCCCGAGCGCCGACGGGCCGAACTGGTCCGATTGGGTGCTGAGCGGTCCGTCCAGTATCCTGAATCCTCGGTCGCGCATAGGTCCGTGATCTCGGCTGCCCGTTTCGCCTGACGAAGCGGAGACGGTACGGCTCAGGACCGGAAGACGGCCCCTCCCCTCAGCAGCGAGCACGACAGCCATGATCCGAAAGCAGGAGAAGCCCTGAACGGCAACCTCGACCACCGCAGCCCTCTCGTGTTCGATACGCGCGAGCTGGGTCGGCGTCCTGGTGCCATGAAGCGGCTCTCCCGCACGGTGGACGCACCCGGTTCACCGGTCCTCGGGATCGACGGCGTCATCGGTGTGCCGGAAGGCGCGCCGCTGGAGCTGGACCTCCGGCTCGAGTCGGTCATGGAAGGGGTGCTCGTCACGGGGACCGCCCGTGCGAGCGCCGAGGGGGAGTGCGTAAGGTGTCTGGAGCCGCTGACCGTAGAGGTCGACGCGGATTTCCAGGAGATGTTCTCGTACCCTGACGCCGATGACCGGGGCCGCCCTGCGGACCCGGCCGACGACGCCGAGGACGACGAGGACAGGTTCTTCCTCGAGGACGGCTTGTTCGACCTCGAGTCAGTGCTGCGTGACGCGGTAGTGCTCGCACTGCCCATGCAGCCGGTGTGCAAGGAGACCTGTGCCGGTCTGTGTTCCGAATGCGGAATCAGGCTGGACGAGAACCCGGACCACCACCACGACGCCGTCGACATCCGTTGGGCGGCACTGCAAGGACTCGCCGAGACCGTTCAGGACGGCGAGAAGGACAACATGGGCGGCGCCGAACCTGGCGTCGACGAGAAGCAGGAGAAGTAGCCGTGGCTGTTCCGAAGCGGAAGATGTCGCGCAGCAACACGCGCCACCGCCGGTCGCAGTGGAAGGCTGCGGTCCCCACCCTGGTTTCGTGCGAGCGTTGCCAGGAGCCGAAGCTCCAGCACATTGCGTGCCCGAGCTGCGGCACCTACAACAAGCGCCAGGTCCTCGAGGTCTGAGCGGCTGGTGAGAGGCCCGATGTCTGAGTTGTCCAGCGCCAAGAAGCAGGCAGACAACGTCAACACAGCCTCGTCCCCCACGCTTCTGGAAGGGCGGCTCGGGTATCACCTCGAGTCCGCCCTTCTGGTGCGTGCGCTGACCCACCGTTCGTACGCGTACGAGAACGGCGGTCTGCCCACCAACGAGCGGCTCGAATTCCTCGGGGATTCGGTGCTCGGCCTGGTGGTCACGGACACGCTGTACCGCACCCACCCCGACCTGCCCGAAGGCCAGCTGGCCAAGTTGCGGGCCGCGGTGGTCAACTCGCGTGCGCTTGCGGAAGTGGGCCGCGGCCTCGAACTCGGCTCCTTCATCCGGCTCGGCCGCGGTGAAGAGGGCACGGGTGGCCGGGACAAGGCTTCCATCCTCGCCGACACACTGGAAGCAGTGATCGGCGCGGTCTATCTCGACCAGGGCCTCGGCGCGGCCTCGGAGCTGGTCCACCGGCTCTTCGACCCGCTGATCGACAGGTCCTCGAACCTCGGTGCCGGCCTGGACTGGAAGACCAGCCTCCAGGAGCTCACCGCGAGCGAGAGCCTCGGAGTCCCCGAGTACCTCGTCACGGAGACCGGCCCGGACCACGAGAAGACCTTCACTGCTGCTGCTCGCGTCGGTGGTGTCTCGTACGGCACCGGCACCGGCCGTAGCAAGAAGGAAGCGGAGCAGCAGGCGGCCGAGTCCGCCTGGCGCGAGATCAGCGCCGCCGCTGAGGCACGGCAGGCCGCGGAGAAGTCCGCCGCGGCCGACGGAGGGGCCGCCGACACCCCTGCCGACCCGTCGCCGGACACGGACGCCGCTCCGGCCTGAAGCAGAACCCCGAACCCCTCGGTGCGCACGCGCACCGAGGGGTTCTCCCTGTCCCGGGGAGCCGGTCCTGTGCTCCCGTACTGCCGTCGTCGTGTCTGGAGTGGTCCACCGTGCCCGAGCTGCCCGAGGTCGAAGTCGTACGCCGGGGCCTGGAGCGCTGGGTCAGTGGCCGGACCGTCACCGATGTCGAGGTCCTGCACCCGCGCTCGGTCCGCCGGCACCTGGCGGGCGGGGTCGACTTCGCGGCCCGGCTGCGCGGGGTCCGGTTCGGTACGGCGATGCGGCGCGGCAAGTACCTCTGGGTGCCGATCGACGAGGCCGCCTCCTCGCTCCTGGGCCACCTCGGCATGAGCGGCCAGCTGCTGGTGCAGCCCACCGAAGCGCCCGACGAGAAGCACCTGCGGATCCGGCTGCGGTTCGACGACGCGCTCGGCACCGAGCTGCGCTTCGTCGACCAGCGCACCTTCGGCGGCCTCTCGCTCCACGACCTCACCGCCGACGGCCTGCCCGACACCATCGCGCACATCGCCCGGGACCCGCTCGACCCGCTCTTCGACGACGCCGTGTTCCACACGGCCCTGCGCCTGCGCCGTACGACGGTCAAGCGCGCGCTCCTGGACCAGTCGCTGATCAGCGGCGTCGGCAACATCTACGCGGACGAGGCGCTCTGGCGCGCCAAGCTCCACTACGACCGGCCGACCGCGACCCTCACCCGCCCGAAGTCCGCCGAGCTGCTCGGCCACGCCCGGGACGTGATGAACGCGGCCCTCGCGCAGGGCGGCACCAGCTTCGACAGCCTGTACGTCAACGTGAACGGCGAGTCCGGCTACTTCGACCGCTCGCTCGACGCGTACGGCAGGGAGGGCGAGCCGTGCCGCCGCTGCGGGACGCCGATGCGCCGGCGCGCGTGGATGAACCGGTCCAGCTATTTCTGCCCGCGCTGTCAGCGGCCGCCGCGCGTCTCGTCGTAACGCGTCCGGGCGGCGAGTACGTCGTCCATCCGTCCTTCGACGAGATGGATCAGCCCGAGGAGCCGCTCCGCGACCTCGCGGCCGAGCGGGGTCAGCTCGTAATCCACGCGAGGCGGGTTGACCGGCTGCGCCTCCCGCAGCACGAGCCCGTCGCGCTCCAGGGCGTGGAGCGTCTGGGAGAGCATCTTCTCGCTGACCCCGTCGACCCGGCGGCGCAGCTCGTTGAACCGGAGGCTGCCTTCGTACAGCGCGCCCAGCGTCAGACTGCCCCAGCGGCCGGTGGCGTGCTCCAGCGTGGAGCGTGAGGGGCACTGCCGGGAGAAGACGTCGAAGGCGAGATCGTCCGTATCGCTGGCCATATCAACAGCTTACGCCCGCATAGCGCTCACCTTGAGGGAGCGCTGTGCGGGCGTAAGCTGTTGGGCGCCTGCGGGTCAGAAGCCGAAGTTCTGGACCCACCACGGGCCGCCGGAGCCCTCGTGGATGCCGATGCCGATCGTCTTGTAGTCGCAGTTGAGAATGTTCGCGCGGTGGCCTTCGCTGTTCATCCAGCCGTCCATCACGGCCTGGGCGTCGGCCTGGCCGCGGGCGATGTTCTCCGCGGCGAGCCCCTGCACACCGGCCTGCGCGGCCCGGTCCCAGGGAGTGTCGCCGTCCGGGTCGGTGTGGTCGAAGAAGCCGCGGGCCGCCATGTCCTCGCTGAAGTTCTGGGCGAGCGAGGTGAGTGCGGTGCTGGTGGTCAGCGGGGAGCAGCCGACCTTCGCGCGCTCCTGGTTCACCAGCGCCAGCACTTCGGCGCGGGCGGAGGTGTCGGACGGCGAAGGAGCGGGCTTCTTGCTGGGCGGCGGCGGGGCCACGGTCTTCTTCGGCGGGGCCGGGGCCTTGGTCGCCGGGGCGGTGCTCTTCTTCGGGGCCGTGGTGGGCGCCTTCGACTCCTTCGACGCCGTGGCGGCCGGCTTCTTGGTGGGCGTTGCGGAGGAGGGTACGGCCGACTTGGACGGGGTTTTCGAGGCGCTGGTGGAGGGCGACTTCGAGGGCGTCGTGGACGGTGTCGTGGACGGCGACTTCGAGGCGGCCTTGGACGGAACTTCGGGACGCTCGCTGCCGCGGCTGGCGGGGGAGGAGGAGCGGTCGGCCGGGGCGCTGGAGCCGCCCTGCTGCGTCAGCAGGTCGGGCGCGCCGCCGGTGCGCACCTGGTCGGCGGCGGTGGAGCCGCCCGAGGTGTAGGTGTCGCCGCCCGGGAGCAGGCCCGAGGCTACGGCGACCGCGCCGACCGCCATCGCGGCCGAGGCGCCGAGGAGTCCGGTGCGCACGGGCACCGCGGACTTCTTCTTCCGGCGCGTGCCCCGGTGCCGCGAAGCTGCTCCGGCCGCGGGCTCTTCAGCGGCGGGGCCTGCGGCGGATCGTCGGTGGCGTCCCATGCGCTGTGCCTTCCTGATGCTCCGGATGTCGCGGCGACGTCACCCGATAACCGGTCGATCTTGATCCCGATACTCACCCGATCGAGTGAGGCTATTGCGACGGGACTGTACGCCATGGCTCAAAGGGGCCGCCGTGCTCTTGGAGCAATTGGCCGGTTAGCGTTCGGGCATGAACGAAGAAGCACGGCTGGTCGTCTGGGTACGCGGCCGAGTGCAGCAAGTAGGCTTCCGCTGGTTCACCAGGGCAAACGCTTTGGAGATCGGCGGACTCGTGGGCTTTGCACTCAATCTCGACGACGGCCGGGTGCAGGTGGTCGCCGAAGGATCACGTGACAATTGCCACCGCCTGCTGGATTGGCTGCGCTCCGCCGACACACCCGGGAGCGTGGACGGCGTCACTGAGATCTGGGACACCCCGCGCGGCGGTTACGAAGGATTCGCCATCCGCTGATACGGGCTCGCGCCGGCGCCTTCGATCCGCTCGGTGAAGGCACCGCAGCGAACGGTCACGGACCGGCCTGCCGGAGCCTCGCACCCGAAATGACCTGCGAAAGGACCGCGCGGCGGCCGATGGTTGCCAGATGCGGCATGTCGTGCAAGGCTGCGGCATTGACGAAGATCCTCACCCCGGTCGGGGTCCCGCAGGAGAGTCGCGCCGCATGATCGTCCGGCCGCGCGCCCCCGGGACACCTGGCTCCACAGGGTGTGATCGTGTTGACCGTCAAACTTTTTGGTGAGACGCTGAAAACCCCGCGCACCTTAGCTGTTCGGTAGAGCTGATATGCAGCAGAACCGCAGTGGTGACAGAGCCCTGCCGAGCACCGCGGGTGCGATCCCCTGACGACCCACACCGCATCGGTCGGTCACTCATTGTGGAGGACCATCCATCATGGCAAAGGCGCTTCTCGGTTACGTCGGCGGTTCCGACCCGCGACTCCTCGCCGAGATGCGACGGCTTCAGCAGCGCGTCCAGGACCTGGAATCCGAGCTCAACCGGATCCAGGACGAGAACGACGCGCTCAACGCCGCCGCTCAGCACCAGGAGTCGTTGCTCGACAGCATCGACATCGACGTACCCCAGGGCGAGCCTGCGCTGACCTGACCGGTGGCCCCATCGGGCCGGTCGGGCTGAGCAGTGCTCATCAGCCTCGGAACATCTCTCCATATCTGATCCGTCCTGCGTCACGGATCGCCGTCCCCGGACGACCGGCTCCCTGACCGACAGGGCCGCCTGTGTCCGGACACCGGTAACGCATCCGCTCGGTTGCCGTGGCGATACGCCGTGCAGGACCGCACGGATCGGGCAACAGGATCACGCGCCAGGATCCACGCACCAAGATCTACAGGGACGCCTCGGCGTCCCTTTTTTCTTTGCCCGGACCCCCCGGCCCCGGCCGTACCCCCCTCGCCTACCGTCTGATGTGCCCTGCACCTTCATCACCGAAACCGAGCGGGAAAGGTAGAGTCCGGCGGCGTGCACCTCAAGGCCCTGACCCTGCGTGGTTTCAAATCGTTCGCGTCCGCCACCACCCTGCGGTTCGAACCCGGGATCACCTGTGTCGTCGGGCCCAATGGATCGGGAAAGTCCAATGTGGTGGACGCCCTCTCCTGGGTCATGGGAGAACAGGGCGCGAAATCCCTGCGCGGCGGCAAGATGGAAGACGTGATCTTCGCCGGGACGACCGGGCGGCCTCCGCTCGGCCGCGCCGAAGTGTCGCTCACCATCGACAATTCCGATGGTGCACTGCCCATCGAGTACGCCGAAGTGACGATCACGCGGATCATGTTCCGTAATGGCGGCAGTGAATACCAGATCAATGGTGACACCTGCCGACTGCTGGACATCCAGGAACTCCTCTCCGATTCCGGTATCGGCCGCGAGATGCACGTCATCGTCGGCCAGGGCCAGTTGGACTCCGTCCTGCACGCCGACCCGATGGGCCGCCGGGCCTTCATCGAGGAGGCGGCAGGCGTCCTCAAGCACCGCAAGCGGAAGGAGAAGGCGCTCCGGAAGCTCGACGCGATGGGCGCCAACCTGGCCCGCGTCCAGGACCTCACCGACGAGCTGCGCCGCCAGCTCAAGCCGCTCGGCCGGCAGGCCGCCGTCGCCCGCCGGGCCGCCGTCATCCAGGCCGACCTGCGCGACGCCCGCCTCCGCCTCCTCGCCCACGACCTGGTGACCCTCCGTGACGCGCTCCGCGACGAGATCGCCGACGAGGCCGAGCTGAAGAAGCGGAAGGACGCGGCGGAGGCCGAGCTGAAGGCGGCGCTGTCCCGGGAGGCCGAGCTGGAGGGCGAGGTACGGCGCCTCGCGCCGCGGCTCCAGCGGGCCCAGCAGACCTGGTACGAGCTGTCCCAGCTGGCCGAACGGGTCCGCGGCACGGTCTCGCTGGCCGACGCACGCGTCAGGAGCGCCACCGAGGCGCCTTCGGAGGAGCGCCGGGGCCGCGACCCGGAGGACCTGGAGCGCGAGGCCGCCCGCATCCGCGAGCAGGAGGCGGAGTTGACGGCGGCCCTGGAGGCGGCCGAACACGCGCTGGAGGACACCGTCGCCCACCGCGCCGACCTGGAGCGCGAGCTGGCCGCCGAGGAGCGCCGGCTCAAGGACGCCGCCCGCGCCATCGCCGACCGACGAGAGGGCCTGGCCCGGCTGAACGGCCAGGTCAACGCCGCCCGCGGCCGGGCCGGTTCGGCGCAGGCCGAGATCGACCGGCTGGCCGCATCGCGCGACGAGGCCCAGGAGCGGGCGGTGACCGCTCAGGAGGAGTACGAGCAGCTCAAGGCCGAGGTCGAGGGCCTGGACGCGGACGACGAGGAGCTGACCGCCCGCCACGAGGAGGCCAAGCAGGCCCTCGCCGAGGCCCAGGCCGCCCACAGCACCGCCCGCGAGGAGGCGACGGCCGCCGAGCGCAGGCGGGCGGCGGTCGCGGCGAGGCACGAGGCGCTGGCCCTGGGGCTGCGCCGCAAGGACGGTACGGGAGCGCTGCTCGGCGCCCGCGACCGGCTCGCCGGGCTCCTCGGCCCCGCCGCCGAACTGCTCACCGTCGAGCCCGGCTACGAGGTCCCGGTCGCCGCCGCACTCGGCGCCGCGGCGGACGCGGTGGCGGTGACGGACCCGGCGACGGCCGCCGAGGCGATCCGCCTGCTGCGCGAACGGGACGCCGGGCGCGCGGCGATGCTGCTGGGCGGCGGGCCGGCGGAGGGCGTGGTCGCCGGTCACGTACCGGAGCAGGCTGGCGCACACGTGCCGGGCGAGGAGTATGCCGCCGCCCAGCTGCCGGCGCAGAGCGGCACACCCGGCGGCACGGAGGCCCGTGTGCCGGGCGGTACG
This sequence comes from Streptomyces sp. NPDC006174, assembly GCF_040614075.1. NCBI lineage: Bacteria > Bacillati > Actinomycetota > Actinomycetes > Kitasatosporales > Streptomycetaceae > Streptomyces > Streptomyces sp. NPDC006174. Next base: position 34,935 of record NZ_JBEXTJ010000016.1, read on the forward strand.
GAGACCGAGGCCGGCGCCCACGGCCGTACCGGAGCCGTCACCACCCTCACCGCACCCGCCGTCGCCGACCTCCTCGCCGGCCCCGCGTCCCTCATGGACGCCGTCCACCGTCTCGTACGGGACACCGTCGTCGTGGCCACGCTGGAGGACGCCGAGGCCCTCGTCGCCGCGCACCCCGGGATCACCGCCGTGACCGGTGAAGGGGACGTGCTCTCCGCGCACTTCGCGCACGGCGGGTCCGCCGGTGCGCCCAGTCTTCTGGAGGTGCAGGCCTCCGTGGACGAGGCCGCCGCCGAGCTGGCCGACCTGGCCGTGCGGTGCGAGGAGCTGGCGGAGGCGCAGCGGCTGGCGGGGGAGCGGCGGACGGGGTCGGCCGCGCTGGTCGAGGAGCTGGGTGAGCGGCGGCGGGCGGCCGAGCGGGAGAAGTCGGGCGTCGCGCAGCAGCTCGGCCGGCTCGCCGGGACGGCCCGGAGCGCGGCGGGCGAGGCCGAGCGGATGACCGCGTCCGCCGCCCGCGCCCAGGAGGCGCTGGAGCGGGCGGTGGAGGAGGCGGAGGAGCTGGCCGAGCGGCTGCTGGTGGCCCACGAGGCGCCGGTGGAGGAGGAGCCCGACACCTCCGTACGGGACCGGCTCGCCGCCGACGGTGCCAATGCCCGCCAGACCGAGATGGAGGCCCGGCTCCAGGCCCGTACGCACGAGGAACGCGTCAAGTCGCTGGCCGGACGCGCCGACGGGCTCGACCGGGCGGCCCGCACCGAACGTGAGGCCCGCGCCCGTGCCGAGCAGCGCCGGGCCCGGCTGCGCCACGAGGCTGCCGTGGCCTCCGCCGTCGCCTCGGGCGCCCGTCAGCTGCTGGCGCACGTCGAGGTCTCCCTCGTACGGGCCGACCAGGAGCGGACCTCGGCCGAGGCGGCCAAGGGCGAGCGGGAGCGCGAGCTGGCCGCCGAGCGGAGCCGGGGCCGTGACCTGAAGGCCGAGCTGGACAAGCTCACCGACTCCGTCCACCGCGGCGAGGTGCTCGGCGCGGAGAAGCGGCTGCGCATCGAGCAGCTGGAGACGAAGGCCCTGGAGGAGCTGGGCGTGGAGCCGGCCGGGCTCGTCTCCGAGTACGGCCCGGACCAGTCGGTGCCGCCGTCGCCGGCCGCCGAGGGCGAGGAGCTGCCGGAGGACCCGGAGCATCCGCGTAACCTGCCGAAGGCGTTCGTACGCACCGAACAGGAGAAGCGGCTGCGGTCGGCCGAACGGGCGTACCAGCAACTCGGGAAGGTGAATCCGCTCGCCCTGGAGGAGTTCTCGGCACTGGAGGAACGGCACCAGTTCCTCTCGGAGCAGCTCGAAGACCTGAAGAAGACCCGGGCCGATCTGCTCCAGGTGATCAAGGAGGTCGACGAGCGGGTCGAGCAGGTGTTCACCGAGGCGTACCGGGACACCGCCCGCGAGTTCGAAGGCGTCTTCGCGCGGCTCTTCCCGGGCGGCGAGGGACGGCTGATCCTGACCGACCCGGAGAACATGCTCGCCACCGGAGTGGACGTCGAGGCGCGTCCGCCGGGCAAGAAGGTGAAGCGGCTCTCGCTGCTCTCGGGCGGCGAACGGTCCCTGACGGCCGTGGCGTTGCTGGTCTCCATCTTCAAGGCGCGGCCCAGTCCCTTCTATGTGATGGACGAGGTCGAGGCCGCGCTCGACGACACCAACCTCCAGCGGCTGATCCGGATCATGGAGGAGCTCCAGGAGAGTTCCCAGCTGATCGTCATCACCCACCAGAAGCGGACGATGGAGGTCGCCGACGCGCTGTACGGCGTCTCCATGCAGGGTGACGGCGTGTCGAAGGTGATCAGTCAACGGCTCCGCTGACCCGGTCGGCCTGGCCGCCGACTTTTTACCGAATCATCAGAGGTTCGACGCACCATTTCTGCGGACCTGGGTACACGTCGCTCCGACCCCACTGTTTGACTTCGTTTCTTGAACGCATAACCTCTGCAAAGTTGATTTCGCCTTCAAGTGGTGGCGGGCCGGATGTTGTGCCCCACTGGGAAGGCTCACCCCCCCACGTCTGACTTGCGGCCAGGCATCAGGAGTTCATGTGACCAGCGCAGCGAACGGACCGGCATCCGGAGCCCGAGAGGCCCATCCGGACCACCTCGGCCATGTCATCTTCATCACGGCGGCCGCGGCGATGGGCGGCTTCCTCTTCGGTTACGACAGTTCCGTCATCAACGGGGCCGTCGAGGCGATCCGCGACCGGTACGACATCGGCTCCGGGACGCTCGCCCAGGTCATCGCCATCGCGCTGATCGGCTGTGCGATCGGCGCCGCCACCGCCGGCCGGATCGCGGACCGGATCGGCCGCATCCGCTGCATGCAGATCGCCTCGGTGCTCTTCACCGCCAGCGCCATCGGTTCCGCGCTGCCGTTCGCGCTCTGGGACCTGGCGATGTGGCGCATCATCGGCGGCTTCGCCATCGGTATGGCCTCCGTGATCGGCCCGGCCTACATCGCCGAGGTCTCGCCGCCCGCCTACCGCGGCCGGCTCGGCTCCTTCCAGCAGGCCGCGATCGTCGTCGGCATCGCCATCTCGCAGCTGGTCAACTACGCCGTCCTCCAGATCGCCGACGGCGACCAGCGCGGTGAGATCCTGGGCCTGGAGGCCTGGCAGTGGATGCTCGGTGTGATGGTCGTACCGGCCATCCTGTACGGCCTCCTCTCCTTCGCCATCCCCGAGTCCCCGCGCTTCCTCATCTCGGTCGGCAAGAAGGCCGAGGCCCGCAAGATCCTCGAAGAGGTCGAAGGCGACAAGATCGACCTCGACGCCCGTGTGGCCGAGATCGAGACCGCGATGCATCGCGAGCACAAGTCCTCCTTCAAGGACCTGCTCGGCAACCGCTTCTTCTTCCTGCCCATCGTCTGGGTCGGCATCGGCCTGTCGATGTTCCAGCAGCTCGTCGGCATCAACGTGGCGTTCTACTACTCGGCGACGCTGTGGCAGTCCGTCGGCATCGACCCGACCGACTCGTTCTTCTACTCGTTCACCACCTCGATCATCAACATCATCGGCACGGTGATCGCGATGGTGCTGGTGGACCGGGTGGGCCGCCGGCCGCTCGCGCTGGTCGGCTCGGTCGGTATGGCCATCGCGCTCGCCGTCGAGGCGTGGGCCTTCTCCGCCGACCTGGTCGACGGCAAGCTGCCGGAGACCCAGGGCGTGGTGGCGCTGATCGCCGCCCACACGTTCGTGCTCTTCTTCGCGCTGTCGTGGGGTGTCGTCGTCTGGGTCTTCCTGGGCGAGATGTTCCCGAACCGCCTGCGCGCCGCCGCGCTCGGCGTCGCCGTCTTCGCGCAGTGGATCGCCAACTGGGCGATCACCGCCAGCTTCCCGAGCCTGTCCGAATGGAACCTCTCGGGGACGTACATCATCTACGCCTGCTTCGCCGTGCTCTCCATCCCCTTCGTGCTCAAGTTCGTGAAGGAGACGAAGGGCAAGACGCTGGAGGAGATGGGCTAGTCCCTTTCATGTCCACGCGCTGCCCTGGTTCACGGCTGAACCGGGGCAGCCGGCGTTTTCAGCGCCTCGCAGAACAGCCGCAGACTCCGCCATCCCTCCTCCACCGGCATCCCGCCGCAGAGCGGATGCAGCACCGGCGAATCCGCGTCCAGCGCCTTGAGCTCCTCCGGCGTGACGATCCGGTACACGCCCTCCTCGCGCAGCTCCGCCACCGTCGTGGCCGCCGAGCGCACCGCCGAGCGGATGTCCTTGGACTGCCAGGAGGCGTACGTCCGGGCCTCGTGCAGCAGGTGCTCCCCGTACAGCGCCCACGTCCGCTCCGGGTCATCGGAGACCTGGAGCAGTGGTGTCCGGGCCGCGGGCATCATGCAGAAACCCTCCGTCCCGTACGCCTCCCGCTGCTGGTGGTAGTACGCCTCCAGCTCCGGCAGATGCGCGCTCGGGAAGAGCGGCAGCCCCAGCCGCGCCGCCCGCCGTGCCGCCGCCCGTGAGCTGCCGCCGACCAGGAGCATCGGATGCGGCCGCGTGTACGGACGCGGCGTGACGCGTACCGTACGGCCCCGGTACGGGAACGGCTCGCCGCTCCACGCCGCCAGCAGCGTCTCCAGCAGCTCGTCCTGGAGCTTTCCGCGCCGCCCCCACTCCACGCCCGCCCGCTCGTACTCCTCGGGCCGGTAGCCGATCCCCGCGACCGTCACCAGCCGTCCCGCGCTCAGCAGGTCCAGCACCGCGATGTCCTCCGCCAGTCGCAGCGGATCGTGCAGCGGGCCGATGATCGCCGACACGGTCACCGCGATCCGGTGGGTGGCGCCGAAGACCGCGCCGGCGAAGGTGAACGGCGAAGGCAGCCAGCAGTTCGCCACCCCGTGGTGCTCCTCGGTCTGCACCGTGTCGACGCCGTGCTCGTCGGCGTACGCCGCCATCTCCAGGGCGGCGCGGTAGCGGGCCGAGAGGGTTACGGGGGTGGCTTCGGGATCGACGAGATTGAACCGGACCACGGTGAGGGCCATGACGGGTCTCCCTTTCGCCGGGTGGGCGGGGCTCGCCTCAAGGGCTGGGCGGGGTGCACCGTAGCTGACGTTCCGTCAGAAAGGTAGAGATGGTCGACGGGCATTACCGCCAAAAGGTGCATCCGGATCCGGTGGACCGCCCGGCGGTGTGCGGGGCCGTGCCCGTACGTCGGCCGTGGCCGATACTGGACGGGTTATGGAACTCGTCGAAATCGTCATCCTCGCTGTAGTCATCGCCCTGGCCGCCGTCGGCCTGGTCGGCGGGCTCGTGGTCGGCAGCCGCAAGAAGCGGAAGCTGCCGCCACCGCCGCCGTCCACGCCGACCATCACTCCTCCCGCCGAGCCGAAGGTCGGCGAGGAGGCCGAGACGCCGCGCGACGAAGCGCGGCGCACCATCGACGAAGTCGGCCTCCCGGACGCCACCGCGCCCGTCGAGGAGGCCCCGGTCGTCGAGGCTCCGGCGCCGCCCGCGCTGGAGATCCCCGAGCCCACCGAGGGCCGGCTCGTCCGGCTCCGCGCCCGGCTCGCCCGCTCGCAGAACTCGCTCGGCAAGGGGCTGCTCACGCTGCTGTCCCGGGACAACCTGGACGAGGACACCTGGGAGGAGATCGAGGACACCCTCCTCACCGCCGACGTCGGCGTCGCTCCCACCCAGGAGCTGGTCGAGCGGCTCCGCGAGCGCGTCCGCGTGCTCGGCACCCGCACGCCCGAGGAGCTGCGCACGCTGCTGCGCGAAGAGCTGATCACCCTGCTCGGCCCGGACTTCGACCGCGAGGTCAAGACCGAGGGCGGCGCCGAGACACCGGGCGTCGTCATGGTCGTCGGCGTCAACGGCACCGGCAAGACCACCACCACCGGCAAGCTGGCCCGGGTGCTCGTCGCCGACGGCCGCAGCGTGGTCCTCGGCGCGGCCGACACCTTCCGCGCCGCCGCCGCCGACCAGCTCCAGACCTGGGGCGAGCGCGTCGGAGCCCGTACGGTCCGTGGGCCCGAGGGCGGCGACCCGGCCTCGATCGCGTACGACGCGGTCAAGGAGGGCATCGCCGAGGGCGCCGACGTGGTCCTCATCGACACCGCCGGCCGCCTGCACACCAAGACCGGGCTCATGGACGAGCTGGGCAAGGTCAAGCGGGTCGTGGAGAAGCACGGTCCGCTGGACGAGATCCTGCTCGTCCTGGACGCCACCACCGGGCAGAACGGCCTCGTGCAGGCGCGCGTCTTCGCCGAGGTCGTGGACATCACCGGCATCGTCCTCACCAAGCTCGACGGCACCGCCAAGGGCGGCATCGTCATCGCGGTCCAGCGCGAGCTGGGCGTACCGGTGAAGCTGATCGGGCTCGGCGAAGGTGCGGACGACCTGGCTCCGTTCGAGCCGGGCGCCTTCGTGGACGCGCTGATCGGCGACTGACCTCCCTCGCGTACGGCGGACGGGCGGCGGCTCCCACGAGGAGCCCGCCGCCCTTCCGCCGTTTCCGTACGCGCTACGAGCGGTGGCAGCTGTACGCCAGCGCGCCCAGCAGCAGTCGCGCCTGCGGGGGAGCGGCGGCGGTGTCCAGCACCGGCGGCCGCAGCCAGCGGACCGGGCCGAGGCCGCCGAGGTCGGACGGCGGTGCGGTGATGTGCGCGCCCGGCCCGAGCGCCCGCAGGTCCAGGTCCGCGTCGTCCCAGCCCATCCGGTAGAGCAGGCCCGGCAGCTCGGCGGCGGCCCCGGGCGCGACGAAGAACTGCGCCCGGCGGGCCGGCGTCACCGCCACCGGCCCCGGCGGCAGCCCCATCCGCTCCAGCCGCACCAGTGCCCGCCGTCCGGCCTGCTCCGCCACGTCCAGGACGTCGAAGGTCCGGCCCACCGGCAGCAGCATCGAGGCGCCCGGTGTCTCGGCCCAGGCGTCCGCCGCCGCGTCGAGACCGGTGCCCGCCGGGACCTCCCGGGCGAAGCCCAGCGGATGCGCGCCAGGGGCCGGACAGGCCCGCCGGCCGCAGGAGCACGCGCCGTCGCGGGCGCGGGTGCCGGGCGCCACGGCCCAGCCCCAGAGTCCGGTGTACTCGGCCACCGCGGTGGCCTCGGCGCCGCGGCCTCGCCGCCGTACGCCGGAACGTTTCTCGCGGATGCCGCCGATCGTGAAGCCCATGCCCCCTCCAACGGGTCCGACTCATCGGTGGTTACGACCCGGAACGCTCGGGTAATCCTCCGTCGCCGCAACTCGATCGAGTGGCGTGCGCCGTAGTGCGCGAGGTGGTGCGGCACGGCGCGTGCGCCCCTGAGTGCGTCCGTACGCTCGCCATCGGTCGTGGTGTCCCAAGTCAAGCGCGCCAGAAGGCAGTCGGGTTCATTCGAAGGGGTGGCGAATGGTGGCGTTTCCGCAATCCCCCTCGCGGGAGGGGTGATCGTAGGATTACCGTCGGTACACGAGCTCTGGGAGAATGTGCGGTCACGGGTATGCCTCGGGCAACCCGGTTTCCAGTTCGATCGTGGCAACTCCCGTACGGACAGCACCGATGCTGGGCATTCTGAGAGTGGTTCGCGCGATTGAGGATGCGACGGGGAGGATTCGGCGTGATGGGGGCGTTCCGGTGAGTGGCAGCGGCGCAGGCGATACGGATGGCGGCAAGCGTCCCAACGGTCAGTTGGGGTCGTGGTTCGTGCGCAGTGGCTGGTCCAAGGGTGAGCTGGCGCGCCAGGTGAACCGGCGGGCGCGCCAGATGGGCGCCTCCCACATCAGCACCGACACCTCCCGGGTGCGGCGCTGGCTCGACGGCGAGCAGCCGCGCGAGCCGATCCCGCGCATCCTCTCCGAGCTGTTCTCCGAGCGGTTCGGCGCGGTGGTCGCCGTCGAGGACCTCGGGCTGCGCACCGCGCACCAGTCACCCTCGGTGGCCGGTGTCGACCTGCCGTGGGCGGGCCCGCAGACCGTCGCCCTGCTCAGCGAGTTCTCCCGCAGCGACCTGATGCTCGCCCGTCGGGGCTTTCTCGGCAGCTCGCTCGCGCTGGCCGCCGGACCCGCCCTGATCGAGCCGATGCAGCGCTGGCTGGTGCCCGTCCCGGCCAGAGGCCCGGGCCAACCGGAGTCGGAGGCCGCCGCCCGCAGGCCCTCCCGGCTCTCCAACCCCGAGCTGGAGCTGCTGGAGGCGACCACCGAGATGTTCCGGAAGTGGGACGCCCAGTGCGGCGGCGGACTGCGCCGCAAGGCCGTCGTCGGGCAACTCCACGAGGTCACCGACCTGTTGCAGGAGCCGCAGCCGGGCGCCACCGCCAAGCGCCTCTTCCGCTGCGCCGCCGAACTGGCCGAGCTGGCGGGCTGGATGAGTTACGACGTAGGCCTCCAGCCCACCGCCCAGAAGTACTTCGTGCTCGCGCTGCACGCCGCCAAGGAGGCCGGGGACAAGTCGCTCGGCAGCTACATCCTCTCCAGCATGAGCCGCCAGATGATCCACCTGGGCCGTCCCGACGACGCCCTGGAGCTGATCCACCTCGCGCAGTACGGCAGCCGCGACTGCGCCACCTCCCGTACACAGGCCATGCTGTATGCGATGGAGGCCCGCGCGTACGCCAACATGGGCCAGCCCGGCAAGTGCAAGCGGGCCGTCCGGATGGCCGAGGACACCTTCCTGGACGCCGGACTGGACGGCGAGCCCGAGCCCGACTGGATCCGCTTCTTCTCCGAGGCCGAGCTCAACGGCGAGAACGCCCACTCCTACCGTGACCTGGCCTATGTCGCCGGCCGCAGCCCCACCTACGCCTCGCTCGCCGAGCCCGTCATGGAGAAGGCCGTCGAGCTGTTCGGCGAGGACGACGAGCACCAGCGCTCCTACGCGCTCAACCTCATCGGCATGGCCACCGTCCATCTGCTCCAGCGTGAGCCCGAGCAGTCCACCGTCCTCGCCGGACAGGCCCTGAAGATCGCCAAGAAGGTCCGTTCCGAGCGCGTCAACACCCGGCTGCGCAAGACCGTCGACACCGCTGCCAGGGACTTCGGCGATGTCGCCGATGTCGCCCGGCTCACCGATCTGCTCAGCGAACAGCTGCCGGAGTCCGCCGAAGCGGTCTGACCCGGCACCACGGCCCCGGCCGCGGCACCTCCTCCGTACAGCCCGACTCGGCTCCCCCATCGCCTGGTCACCCGGAGAGGAGCCGTGGCCGGTTCGCGTATCCGGGTTCTCCGAGCCGCTCGGCGGCGTTTCAACCGGACCGTATGCGGCGTGGGCTGCATGGTAGGCAGCGCACCGGACCCGCCACCCGGGATTCATTCCGACGTAACACGCACCATCTCTTCGTCACGCTCGCGAAACATCGTGCGGCATCCCCGGAAACGGCGCTCCGCCAATCTCATGGCGCACAGGCGGTCTCCGGCCATGATCCGCCGGACACCTCCTGACCGGCCCGCACCTTCCCAGTGGTCCCGCAGCTTTCCCCCGCACGCCGCGGCCGCTCCGACGACGAGGAGACGCCGATGCCCCAAGGCATCACGACGCTTGCCGCAGACGCCCCAGAGCTGTCTGCCGCCAACACCGGGTTCATGCTCATCTGCTCGGCCCTGGTGATGCTCATGACCCCCGGCCTGGCCTTCTTCTACGGAGGCATGGTCCGCGTCAAGAGCACCCTCAACATGCTGATGATGAGCTTCATCAGCCTCGGGATCGTCACGATCCTGTGGGTGCTCTACGGATTCAGCCTCGCTTTCGGCTCCGACGTCGGCTCGGTCATCGGCTGGAGCTCGGACTACGTCGGCCTCAGCAACATCGGCGTCACCGAACTCTGGGACGGCTACACCATCCCGGTGTACGTCTTCGCCGCCTTCCAGCTGATGTTCGCCGTCCTCACCCCCGCACTGATCAGCGGTGCGCTCGCCGACCGCGTGAAGTTCACCGCGTGGGCGCTCTTCATCGTCCTGTGGGTCACGATCGTCTACTTCCCGGTCGCCCACTGGGTCTGGGGTTCGGGCGGCTGGCTCTTCGAGATGGGCGTCATCGACTTCGCCGGCGGTACGGCGGTCCACATCAACGCGGGTGCCGCGGCCCTCGGCGTGATCTTCGTCATCGGCAAGCGCATCGGCTTCAAGAAGGACCCGATGCGGCCGCACAGCCTGCCGCTCGTCATGCTCGGCGCGGCCCTCCTCTGGTTCGGCTGGTTCGGCTTCAACGCCGGATCCTGGCTCGGCAACGACGACGGCGTCGGTGCGGTCATGTTCCTCAACACCCAGGTCGCCACCGCCGCCGCCGTTCTCGGCTGGCTCGTCTACGAGAAGCTGCGCCACGGCTCCTTCACCACCCTCGGCGCCGCCTCCGGCGCGGTCTCCGGCCTCGTCGCCATCACTCCGGCGGGTGGTTCCGTCTCGCCGCTCGGCGCCATCGCGGTCGGTGCCATCGCCGGTGTCCTGTGCGCCATGGCCGTCGGCCTGAAGTACAAGTTCGGTTACGACGACTCCCTGGACGTCGTCGGCGTCCACCTCGTCGGCGGCATCATCGGCTCCATCCTGGTCGGCTTCTTCGCCACCGGCGGCGTCCAGTCCGACGCCAAGGGCCTGTTCTACGGCGGCGGTGTCGAACAGCTCGGCAAGCAGGTCGTCGGCGTCGTCGCGGTCCTCGCGTACTCTCTGGTCGTCTCCGGCCTCATCGCGCTGGTGCTCCACAAGACCATCGGGATGCGGGTCTCCGAGGACGACGAGATCTCCGGCATCGACCAGGTCGAGCACGCCGAGACCGCATACGACTTCAGCGGCGCCGGCGGCGGCACGGTCTCCCGCAGCACCGCCCCCGCGACGGACACGACGGCAGCACCGAAGGCAAAGAAGGTGGACGCATGAAGCTCATCACCGCGGTCGTGAAGCCCCACCGGCTGGACGAGATCAAGGAGGCCCTCCAGGCCTTCGGCGTCCAGGGGCTGACTGTCACCGAAGCGAGCGGTTACGGGCGTCAGCGCGGCCACACCGAGGTCTACCGGGGCGCCGAGTACACCGTCGACCTGGTCCCGAAGATCCGTATCGAGGTCCTCGTCGAGGACGAGGACGCCGAACAGCTCATCGAGGTCGTCGTCAAGGCCGCCCGTACCGGCAAGATCGGTGACGGAAAGGTCTGGAGCGTCCCGGTCGAGACCGCCGTCCGCGTACGGACCGGCGAGCGCGGCCCGGACGCCCTCTGACGGAGGCTCCCGCCGGGCGCCGGACCTTCCTCCGGCTCCCGGCCCGACGCCCCCCGACGGACGGCCCCGCACACCGGACGGGCGCCCCTGACCGAGGCCCCACCGAACGGAAGGCACCTGGGTGACGAGCACCGAAGCGATCACCGAAAGCGAAGACTCGGGACCCAGCGGCTACGCGGCGGCCCGGCTGCGCCTCCTCCACCAGGAGACGCGGTCCGGGCCGCCGCGCCGTGCCGCCCTCGCCCGCCTCACCGACGACTGGCTCACCGGCCTGTTCACGGCGGCGGCCGGCCGCGCCGGCGTCCGCGGCGCGGCCCTGGTCGCCGTCGGCGGCTACGGCCGCGGCGAACTCTCCCCGCGCAGCGACCTCGACCTGCTCCTCCTGCACGACGGCAGCGCCGACCCGGCGGCCATCTCGGCTCTCGCGGACGGCATCTGGTACCCGGTCTGGGACCTGGGCCTGGCCCTCGACCACTCCGTACGCACGCCCGGCGAGGCCCGGAAGACGGCCGGCGAGGACCTCAAGGTCCAGCTCGGCCTGCTGGACGCCCGACCGGTCGCCGGCGACCTCGGCCTGGTCGCCTCCCTGCGCACCGCGATCCTCGCCGACTGGCGCAACCAGGCGCCCAAACGCCTCCCGGCCCTCCATGAGCTCTGCCAGGAACGCGCGGAACGGACGGGCGAGCTCCAGTTCCTCCTGGAACCCGACCTCAAGGAGGCCCGCGGCGGCCTCCGCGACGCCACGGCCCTGCGCGCGGTCGCCGCCTCCTGGGTCGCGGACGCCCCGCGCGAAGGGCTCGACCAGGCCCGCCGCACCCTCCTGGACGCCCGCGACGCCCTCCACCTCACCACCGGCCGCGCCACCGACCGCCTCGCCCTCCAGGAACAGGACCAGGTCGCCGAGGCGCTCGGCCTGCTCGACGCCGACGCGCTGCTGCGCCAGGTGTACGAGGCCGCGCGGACGGTCTCGTACGCCACCGACGTCACCTGGCGCGAGGTGAACCGGGTGCTGCGCGCCCGCTCGGTCCGGCCCCGGCTCCGCGCCATGCTCAGCGGTTCTCTCGGAGCAACCAAGCCCGCACCCGAGCGCGCTCCGCTCGCCGACGGCGTGGTGGAGGCCGACGGCGAAGTGGTCCTGGCCCGCGCCGCACGGCCCGACCGCGACCCGGTCCTCACGCTGCGCGCCGCAGCGGCCGCCGCCGAGGCCGGACTGCCGCTCTCCCGCCACCTCGTACGCCATCTCGCCACCACCGTCCGGCCGCTGCCGGTCCCGTGGCCGCCGGAGGCCCGTGAGGAGCTGGTCACGCTGCTCGGCGCGGGGGAGTCCACCGTCGGCGTCTGGGAGGCGCTCGAAGCGGAAGGGATCATCACCCGGCTGCTGCCCGACTGGGAGCGCGTCCACTGCCGGCCGCAGCGCAACCCCGTCCACACCTGGACCGTCGACCGGCACCTGGTGGAGACCGCCGTCCGCGCCGCCAACCTCACCCGCCGCGTCCACCGGCCCGACCTCCTCCTGGTCGCGGCCCTCCTCCACGACATCGGCAAGGGCTGGCCCGGCGACCACTCGGTGGCCGGCGAGGTCATCGCCCGGGACATGGCCACCCGGATCGGCTTCGACAAGCACGACGTGGGCGTCATCGCCACCCTCGTACGCCACCATCTGCTGCTCGTGGAGACCGCCACCCGGCGCGACCTGGACGACCCCGCCACCGTGCGGTCGGTCGCCGAGGCCGTCTCCACCGCCTCCACGCTGGAGCTGCTGCACGCCCTCACCGAGGCCGACGCGCTCGCCACCGGCCCCGCCGCCTGGTCCACCTGGCGGGCCTCCCTCGTCACCGACCTGGTCAAACGCGTCGCCGCCGTCCTAGCCGGTGAGGCCCCGGAGGAGCCGGAGGAGGCCGCGCCCAGCGCCGAGCACGAACGCCTCGCGATCGAGGCCCTGCGCACCGGCGAACCCGTCCTCACCCTGCACACACACGCCGAGGAGCCCGCAGGCGACGGCGAGGTGGAGCCGGTCGGCGTCGAGCTGCTCATCGCCCTGCCCGACCGGCCCGGCGTGCTGCCCGCGGCCGCCGGAGTCCTCGCCCTGCACCGCCTCACCGTGCGCGCCGCCGACCTGCGCGCGGTGGAACTGCCCAACGAGGTGGGCGAGACGGCGGACCTGCTGCTGCTCAGCTGGCGGGTGGCGGCCGAGTACGGCTCCCTCCCGCAGGCGGTCCGGCTCCGCGCCGACCTCGTACGCGCCCTGGACGGCTCGCTGGACATCCGGGCCCGGCTCGCGGAGCGGGAGGCCGCCTATCCGCGCAGACGAGGCGTGAAGGCCCCGCCGCCCCGGGTCACCGTCGCGGCGGCCGGATCCCGCCGCGCCACCGTCATCGAGGTGCGCGCCCAGGACGCCCCGGGCCTGCTGCACCGCATCGGCAACGCCCTGGAAGTCAGTGCCGTACGGGTGCGCAGCGCCCATGTCTCCACCCTCGGCGCCAACGCGGTGGACGCCTTCTACGTCACCGGCACCGACGGCGAACCGCTGCCGGAAGTCCGGGCCGCCGAGGTCGCCCGGGAGGTCGAGAAGGCCCTCGGCTGACGCGTACGACGCTTTTGTACCGCCCTCGCCCGGCACCGGATCCGGGCGAGGGCTTGGTGTTCTCCGGGGGCCGGATACCCTGGAGGGCGACTGACCTGCCCCGCCCCCGACCCTGAGGACCGACGAGCGCCGTGTTCGATACTCTCTCCGACCGCCTTAGCGCGACTTTCAAGAACCTCAGGGGCAAGGGCCGCTTGTCCGAGGCGGACATCGACGCCACGGCACGCGAGATCCGTATCGCCCTGCTGGAAGCCGACGTCGCCCTGCCCGTGGTCCGGGCCTTCATCGCCAACGTGAAGGAGCGGGCGCGCGGCGCCGAGGTCTCCCAGGCGCTGAACCCGGCCCAGCAGGTCGTCAAGATCGTCAACGAGGAGCTCGTCGGCATCCTCGGCGGCGAGACCCGGCGGCTGCGGTTCGCCAAGACCGCGCCCACCGTGATCATGCTCGCCGGTCTCCAGGGTGCCGGTAAGACGACGCTGGCCGGAAAGCTCGGCTTCTGGCTCAAGGGCCAGGGCCACTCGCCGCTGCTCGTCGCCTGTGACCTCCAGCGTCCCAACGCCGTCAACCAGCTGAGCGTCGTCGCCGAGCGCGCCGGCGTCGCGGTCTACGCCCCCGAGCCCGGCAACGGCGTCGGCGACCCGGTCCAGGTCGCCAAGGACTCCATCGAGTTCGCCAAGGCCAAGGTCCACGACATCGTCATCGTCGACACCGCGGGCCGCCTCGGTATCGACCAGGAGCTGATGAGCCAGGCCGCGGACATCCGCGACGCCGTCAGCCCGGACGAGATCCTCTTCGTCGTCGACGCGATGATCGGTCAGGACGCGGTCAACACCGCCGAGGCCTTCCGCGACGGCGTCGGCTTCGACGGCGTGGTGCTCTCCAAGCTCGACGGTGACGCCCGTGGTGGCGCGGCCCTGTCGATCGCCCATGTCACGGGCAAGCAGATCATGTTCGCGTCGAACGGCGAGAAGCTGGAGGACTTCGACGCGTTCCACCCGGACCGGATGGCCTCCCGCATCCTCGACATGGGTGACCTGCTCACTCTGATCGAGCAGGCGGAGAAGACGTTCAGCCAGGAAGAGGCCGCCAAAATGGCCTCGAAGCTGCAGTCCAGCAAGGGCGGCAAGGACTTCACCCTGGACGACTTCCTGGCCCAGATGGAGCAGGTCCGCAAGATGGGCTCCATCTCCAAGCTGCTCGGGATGCTGCCCGGCATGGGGCAGATCAAGGACCAGATCAACAACATCGACGAGCGCGACATCGACCGCACCGCCGCGATCATCAAGTCGATGACGCCCAAGGAGCGCGCCGAACCGACGATCATCAACGGTTCGCGCCGGGCTCGTATCGCCAAGGGTTCGGGCGTCGAGGTCTCCGCGGTCAAGAGCCTGGTGGAGCGCTTCTTCGAGGCCCGCAAGATGATGTCGAAGATGGCCCAGGGCGGCGGCATGCCCGGGATGCCGGGGATGCCCGGCATGGGCGGGGGTCCCGGCCGTCAGAAGAAGCAGATCAAGCAGGCCAAGGGCAAGCGCAAGAGCGGCAACCCGATGAAGCGCAAGGCCGAGGAGGCCGCCGCCGCGGAGCGCCGCGAGCAGGCGGCGGCGCAGGGCGGCGCGTTCGCGCTGCCGGCGCAGGAGGACAAGAACTTCGAGTTGCCGGACGAGTTCAAGAAGTTCATGGGCTGATCGGCTTACTTGAACCGCGCGTAAGGGGCGCCCTCTCTCGAGGGCGCCCCTTACGCGCGTTCGCGACGACTTCTGTCAGCTCACGTCGTGCACACCAGGTAACGGAAGACGTTCGGCATCCACACCGTGCCGTCCGGGCGCCTATAGGGATGCAGCGCCTCCGCGACCTCCTTCTCCACCTGGGAGCGGTCGGTGGCCCGTACGGCGGCGTCGAAGAGGCCGGTCGACAGCAGCCCGCGCACCGCGCTGTCCGGATCCGCGTATCCGAACGGGCAGGAGACCCGTCCCGAGCCGTCCGGCTTCAGTCCCGCCCGCGTCGCCACGTCCTCCAGATCGTCCCGGAGGGTCGGCCGCCACCCGCCGGGACGCGGTGGCCGCGCGGACTCCGTCAGCCGGGCCGCGACCCGCAGCACCGGCGCCGTGGCACACCGCTCCGGCGGGCCCCACCCGGTCAGCACCACGGTCGCGCCCCGGGCCGCCAGCGGCAGCGCCGCCTCCAGCGCCGGCACCAGCCCCTCGGAGTCACCGGCCGCGCAGCCGATCGGCTCGAACACGGTGATCAAGTCGTACGGTGCCCCGTCGGCGCCCGAAGGGAACCCGTCGTCGTGCAGCCGGGCCCGGTGCGCGGGCGCACCTTCCGCGCCCTCGTCGGGCAGCAGCCGCGCACGCGCCAGCGCCAGCCGCTCCCGGTCGGAGTCCACACCCGTCACCTGCGCCCCCCGGGCCGCCGCGACGAGCAGGGCGAGCCCGGAGCCACAGCCGAGCGACAGCATCCGGGTGGCGGGTCCGACTTCGAGCCGGTCGTACACCGCCTCGTAGAGCGGTGCCAGCATGCGTTCCTGGATCTCGGCCCAGTCGCGGGCACGGGTACCGGCATCCGCCGGCGCGGAGGGATCCGCGTCCCGGAGGTTCCGGACGAGCGTTGGTGTCATGGAAAGCGCCCCAATCCGCCAAGAGGTCGATCTTGCCCGAGTGGACGGCCCCCGTATGCGTATGTCCGCACCCCCCGTATGCCAGGGAACTGCGCATCGGCCGTTCCGTCCAGGGGGCGTGGGGCACTGTTCGCGTACCCCGGCCGTGCGCCTCTCCGAATCAGTCTTACCCGACACCGGGCACCGGGCACGTCGAACGGCCCGCCGGGTACGCTCACCGGCAGACCCGTAAGTGGCGCCGCGCGCCGGCGCACCGCACATCCATGCGCCGGGCGCACCGCACGCTGTGCACCACCTTGGTGCGAGCTGTGCGGCTTCTCCGCAGTTCGGCGCACCCGCCCGCCTCCGGACGCATCCAGGACACATCACGGGCAACTGACTGGTACGTGCAAATTATTTGGGATGCCCCGGAATAGGAACACCACGGCACTCGGACTCGTTGTCACGACGTGAGCACGACACCACCTGTACTTGCCGCAGAGCTGGCACAGGCGTGGGCCGACATTCAGCGGTACCACCCCGAGCTGCCGGATCTAGCCGCGCCCGAGTCCCTGATCGGAGAGTCCTCGTCCGCCTGTGGCGCCGAGCTCTCCTTCGAGCGACTGCTCCACGAGGCAGTCCACGGCATCGCCGCCGCGAGAGGAGTCCGTGACACTTCACGCGCCGGCCGCTACCACAACCGACGCTTCCTCGCGATCGCCGAGGAGCTGGGCCTCGACCATGCCGAGGAGCCCCACCCCAGCAGCGGATTCTCCCTGGTCACGCTGAATCCCGAAGCCAAGCGCCGGTACCGCCCGACCACCGAACGGCTCCAGCGCGCCCTCAAGGCGCACACGGTCGCCACCGCCGCCGACACCAAGCGCTCCTTCAGAGGCCCGGCCGCCCGGCACGGTTCCTCCGGAGGCGGCGTCCGGGTCAAGGCCGTCTGCGACTGCGGACGCAACGTCCGCGTCGTCCCGTCGGTCCTGGCCCAGGCCCCGATCGTCTGCGGTGGCTGCGGCAAGCCGTTCCAGATCCCGGAAGCGGCGGTCGCGGTGGGGTGAGGTCGAGCGGTGTGGCAGAATGGTCAGCTGTACTCGACAGCCGCACAGGACCCCTCTCTCCTCCGGCTGACGCGTCCATCGGGCACTCCGAGTACCGCAACCCCACGTGGCATCTAGTTGTGCCCAACCACGTCAGAGACCAGGAGACACCACTTCCGTGGCAGTCAAGATCAAGCTGAAGCGTCTGGGCAAGATCCGTTCGCCTCACTACCGCATCGTCGTCGCCGACTCCCGTACCCGCCGTGACGGCCGGGCCATCGAGGAGATCGGCCTGTACCACCCGGTGCAGAACCCCTCGCGCATCGAGGTCAACGCAGAGCGCGCGCAGTACTGGCTGTCCGTCGGCGCCCAGCCGACCGAGCCGGTCCTCGCGATCCTGAAGCTCACCGGTGACTGGCAGGCCCACAAGGGCCTCCCGGCCCCCGCGCCGCTGCTGCAGCCGGAGCCCAAGGCCGACAAGCGCGCGCTGTTCGAGGCGCTGACCTCGGACGGCGACGAGGCCAAGGGTGAGGCCATCACCCCCAAGGCCAAGAAGTCCGACAAGAAGGCGGACGAGGCGGCTGACGCTGCCGCGTCCACCGAGTCGACCGAGGCCTGAGCATGCTCGAGGAGGCTCTCGAGCACCTCGTGAAGGGCATTGTCGACAACCCCGACGACGTGCAGGTGGCCTCGCGCACCCTGCGCCGCGGGCGCGTGCTGGAGGTCCGGGTCCACCCCGAGGACCTCGGCAAGGTGATCGGCCGTAACGGCCGTACCGCCCGCGCTCTGCGGACCGTCGTGGGCGCCATCGGCGGCCGTGGCATCCGGGTCGACCTCGTCGACGTGGACCAGGTCCGCTGACCGCAGTTGAACACCGGCCAGGGCCGGGGAGGGCTTTCGAGCCTTCCCCGGCCTTTGTCGTCGGCCATTCCCGCGACAGGTCGGGTCCCCACCCCAGCAATCGGAGAACAGCGTGCAGTTGGTAGTTGCGCGGATCGGCCGCGCCCACGGCATCAAGGGCGAGGTCACCGTCGAGGTACGAACGGACGAGCCGGAGCTGCGGCTCGGGCCCGGTGCCGTCCTGGCCACCGACCCGGCGGCCACCGGCCCGCTGACCATCGAGTCGGGCCGGGTGCACAGCGGCAGGCTGTTGCTGCGCTTCGAGGGCGTGAGCGACCGTACGGGCGCCGAAGCGCTGCGCAACACCTTGCTGATCGCCGACGTGGACCCGGAGGAACTGCCCGAGGACGAGGACGAGTTCTACGACCACCAGCTGATCGACCTGGACGTGGTGCTCACCGACGGTACCGAGATCGGCCGGATCACCGAGATCTCCCACCTGCCCTCGCAGGACCTCTTCATCGTGGAGCGCCCGGACGGCAGCGAGGTGATGATCCCCTTCGTGGAGGAGATCGTCACCGAGATCGACCTGGAGGAGCAGCGCGCGGTCATCACCCCGCCGCCCGGCCTGATCGACGAGAGCGAGGCCGTGGTGGCCTCCTCCCGTGACGAGGAGGCGGAGTCCGAGGAGTCCGACGAGGCGCCGAAGGGCGACGCCTGATGCGGCTCGACGTCGTCACGATCTTTCCCGAGTACCTGGACCCGCTGAACGTCTCGCTGGTCGGCAAGGCCCGCGCCCGCGGCGTACTGGACGTCCATGTCCACGACCTGCGCGAGTGGACGTACGACCGGCACAACACGGTCGACGACACTCCGTACGGCGGCGGCCCCGGCATGGTCATGAAGACCGAGCCGTGGGGTGACGCGCTGGACGAGGCGCTGGCCGACGGCTACGAGTCCGGCGCGCACGCCCCGGTCCTCGTCGTGCCCACGCCCAGCGGTCGCCCGTTCACCCAGGAGCTGGCCGTCGAGCTCTCCGCGCGGCCCTGGCTGGTCTTCACACCGGCCCGGTACGAGGGCATCGACCGCCGGGTGATCGACGAGTACGCCACCCGCGTCCCGGTCGTCGAGGTCTCCATCGGTGACTACGTGCTCGCCGGCGGGGAGGCCGCCGTTCTGGTGATCACGGAGGCGGTGGCCCGGCTGCTGCCCGGCGTCCTCGGCAACGCCGAATCCCACCGCGACGACTCCTTCGCGCCCGGCGCCATGGCCGACCTCCTGGAGGGCCCCGTCTACACCAAGCCGCCCGAGTGGCGCGGCCGGGGGATCCCGGACGTCCTGCTCAGCGGCCACCACGGGAAGATCGCGCGCTGGCGGCGGGACCAGGCCTTCGCCCGGACCGCCCTCAACCGGCCCGATCTGATCGAGCGGTGCGAGGCGAGCGCCTTCGACAAGAAGGACCGCGAGATCCTCTCCATCCTCGGCTTCTCACCGGAGCCCGGCGGCCGATTTTGGCGCAGGCCACCGGCCGTGGAAGAATAGGCCGCTGCTGTACGTCCGGTGTGCGCCCCTGCCACAGGGGGAAAGACGCCCGCCCGACGCGATCAGCACTCCTTCACTCCTCTCGACATCCCGTCGATGACCTGTGGCATCGGCGAAGAAAGCAGAACTCATGACTTCCCTGCTCGATGGCGTCAACGCCGCCACCCTCCGGTCGGACCTCCCGCCGTTCCGCCCCGGTGACACCGTCAACGTCCACGTGCGAGTGATCGAGGGCAACCGCTCCCGTATCCAGCAGTTCAAGGGCATCGTCATCCGCCGTCAGGGCTCGGGCGTCAGCGAGACCTTCACGGTCCGCAAGGTCTCCTTCAGCGTCGGCGTCGAGCGCACCTTCCCGGTCCACAGCCCGATCTTCGAGAAGATCGAGCTCGTCAGCCGCGGTGACGTCCGTCGCGCCAAGCTGTACTTCCTCCGTGAGCTCCGCGGCAAGGCCGCGAAGATCAAGGAGAAGCGCGACAACTGATCTGCCGCCGGCGGGTGACCGGCAAGGCACCCTCTGGCGTCCACAGCGCGGCCGGATAGGATTCGGCCCCGATGGAGACGCAAGCAGAGCACTCGGAGCGCGATCGCTCCTCGGAACCCCGTACCGGGTCCGAGGAGGGGTCGCGCTTCTCGCGTTTCCGGGGCGCTGCCGCGGTCGTACGGCCCTGGCGGCGGCGCGTCCTGGTCGTGGGGGTGGCGGGTGTGGCCGGGCTGCTGCTGTTCAGCGCCTTCGTGGTCCAGCCCTTCCTGATCCCGAGCGGCTCGATGGAACCCACGCTGCGGGTCGGGGACCGGGTCCTCGTCAACAAGCTGGCGTACCGCTTCGGCGCCGAGCCCGAGCGCGGCGATGTCGTGGTCTTCGACGGGACCGGTTCCTTCGTACGGGAGGACCTGGGCGCGAACCCGGTGGCCGAGCTGGCGCGCGGGGCGGCGGCTTCCCTGGGGCTGGCCGAGCCTCCTGACACCGACTTCGTGAAGCGTGTGGTGGGCGTGGGCGGTGACCGGGTCGTATGCTGCGACGCGGGCCGGCTCCGGGTGAACGGGGTGGCGGTGGACGAGACGTACCTCCATCCCGGGGACACCGCCTCCGGGGCGCCGTTCGACATCGTCGTCCCGCAGGGCACGCTCTGGATGCTGGGCGACCACCGCAGCCGCTCCAGCGACTCCCGCGACCACCTCGGATCGCCCGGCGGCGGGATGGTCCCGGTCGAGCGGGTGATCGGCCGGGTGGACTGGCTGGGCTGGCCGCCCGGCCGGATCGGCGGCCTTCAGGGGACCGGCGCCTTCGACGGCGTACGGGAGCCCGGCAGGGCGCATGGGTAACCGCGGGCGTCCGCGCGGCGCCCCGGCCCCCGACGCGTCCCTGCCGACCGGGAGCCGGCCCACCACGCCCCGCTCGCTGCCGACCCGGGCCGAGCGCCGCAGGCTCGCCAAGAAGGTCCGGCGCAAGCGGCGCAGGTCCGCGGTGAAGGAGATACCGGTCCTCATCGTGATGGCGCTGCTGATCGCGCTCGTCCTGAAGACCTTCCTCGTCCAGGCGTTCGTGATCCCGTCCGGATCGATGGAACAGACCATCAAGATCGGTGACCGCGTCCTGGTGGACAAGCTGACTCCGAACTTCGGGTCGAAGCCGCAGCGCGGTGACGTCGTCGTCTTCAAGGACCCCGGCGGCTGGCTCCAACAGGAGGACGCGACCGGCAAGGAGGACCCGCCGGTCGGGGTCAAGCAGGCCACCGAGGCGCTGAAGTTCATCGGGCTGCTGCCCTCCGACGACGAGCAGGACCTGATCAAGCGCGTGGTCGCCGTCGGCGGCGACACCGTGAAGTGCTGCGGCACCGACGGCCGCGTCACCGTCAACGGCGTACCGCTGACCGAGTCCTATCTGCATCCGGACGACCGGCCCTCGACCGTGCGGTTCGAGGTGGACGTCCCGGCGGGCCGCCTCTTCATGATGGGCGACCACCGGTCCAACTCCGCCGACTCCCGCTTCCATCTCGACGAGCCCGACAAGGGCACGGTCTCCGAGGAAGAGGTGGTCGGGCGGGCCGTCGTGATCGCCTGGCCGTTCTCCAACTGGACCACCCTGGAGGAGCGCGAGACCTTCGCCGCCGTGGCCCGGGCGAGCGGATCGGAGGCTGCGATTCCGGGGCCGTCGCATAGGGTTGCCACTCTGGATCGCGACGGAATGGTCCGGCTCCCGACCCCTGCGGAACTCCCGCTCGTTATGGGAGTGGTGGGCCTGCGCCGGATCGGTCGCGGGCAGTGGCACGTACTGAGGAGTGGATGTGGGGGATTTGGCGGTCGGCGCACGATCCGGACACGACGAACCCGAGGACCGGCCGGAGCGCGACGACTCTCCCGCGGGCGGAACGGCGGTCCCGCCGGACGGTGACGGCGGTGGTGATTCGGGCGGTGACGGCGGCACTCCGGGCGGTGGCAGGCCTCCTCGGAGGCAGCGCTCCTTCTGGATGGAGCTGCCGCTGCTCATCGGGATCGCGCTGATTCTGGCGTTGTTGATCAAGACCTTCCTGATCCAGGCGTTCTCGATCCCCTCGGACTCGATGCAGAACACCCTGCAGCGCGGCGACCGGGTGCTGGTCGACAAGCTGACCCCCTGGTTCGGCTCCGAGCCGGAGCGCGGCGAGGTCGTGGTCTTCCACGACCCGGGCGGCTGGTTGCAGGACACCGCCACACCGGAGCCCAACATCGCGCAGAAGTTCCTCAGCTTCATCGGCCTGATGCCGTCCTCCGAGGAGAAGGACCTGATCAAGCGGGTCATCGCGGTCGGCGGCGACACCGTGGAGTGCAAGGAGAACGGGCCGGTCACGGTCAACGGCAAGGCGCTCGACGAGAAGTCGTTCATCTTCCCGGGCAACACCCCGTGCAACGACGAGCCCTTCGGCCCGATCAAGGTCGAGGAGGGCCGGATCTTCGTCATGGGCGACCACCGGCAGAACTCGTTGGACTCCCGCTACCACCAGGAGCTCCCCGGCCAGGGCACCGTCTCCAACGACGAGGTCGTCGGCCGCGCGATCGTCGTCGCCTGGCCCGTGGGCCGCTGGGCGACGCTGCCGATCCCCAGCACGTTCGACCAGCCCGGGCTGAACGCGGCCGCCGCGACGGCCCCGGCCGCACTGGGAGTGGCCGGGGCACTGCCCCTCGTGTTCTGGCGGCGCCGGAGGCTGACCGCCGGCCGTACCGCCGGGTAGGGTGCCGACTCGGATCAGCGATTGTCGATCTCCGATGGGGGAGCGCTGGGATGAGCCGTACGCAACGTGACGATGACGGCCGCGGCCGGACCGGCACCATGGTGTCGGGCCTGGCCGTGGCCGTCGGCTGTGTGCTCTTCCTCGGAGGTTTCTTCTGGGCGGCGGTGGTGTACAAGCCGTACGCCGTCCCGACCGACTCCATGTCTCCCACGGTCAACGCCGGCGACCGGGTGCTCGCGGAGCGGATAGACGGCGCCGACGTCCGGCGCGGTGACGTGGTGGTCTTCACCGACAGCGCCTGGGGCGCCACCCCGATGGTGAAGCGCGTGGTCGGCGTCGGCGGGGACACGGTCGTCTGCTGCGACCGGGACGGACGCCTCACCGTCGGCGGAACCCCGGTGGAGGAGCCGTACATCGACCGCGGCCCGGCCGCCGCAGGGGCGCCGGCGCCCGCCTCGCCGCAGAACTTCTCCGCCAAGGTCCCGAAGGGCCAGATCTTCCTCCTCGGCGACGAGCGGTCCACCTCGCTGGACTCCCGGGTCCATCTGGAGGACGCCGGGCAGGGCTCCGTACCGCTGAGCGCCGTCCAGGCCCGGGTCGACGCGGTGGCCTGGCCGATGAACGGCATGATCGGCCGTCCCGCCTCCTTCGCCGCGCTGCCCGGCGGAGTCTCCGCCGACGGCCCGCTCCCGCTCCAGCTGGGCGCAGTGCTGGTGGGCGTGGTCCTCATCCTGGGCGGAGCGGCGTACGGGCCCGTCGCGGCCCGCTCCGCCCGCAGGCGGGCCACCGGACCCACGCGGTGACCGGTGCCGCACGCAGGGTCGCCCGGGTGGTGCTCCTGGACCCCGACGACCGCATCCTCCTGCTCCACGGCCATGAGCCGGGCGATCTTGCCGACGACTGGTGGTTCACGCCCGGCGGCGGCCTGGAGGGTGACGAGACCCATGAGGCGGCGGCCCGCCGCGAGCTGGCCGAGGAGACCGGGATCACCGACATCGACCTGGGCCCGGTGCTCTGGAAGCGGACCTGCTCCTTCCCGTTCGACGGGCGGCGCTGGCACCAGGACGAGTGGTACTTCCTGGCCCGTACGGCACAGACCGCCACAGCCCCGCAGGGCCTCACCGAACTCGAATTGCGCAGCGTCTCCGGTCTGAGGTGGTGGACTTCCGCCGAACTTCTCGCGGCGCGTGAGACGGTGTACCCGACCAGACTCGCCGAGCTGCTGCGCACGCTCCTCGACGAGGGTCCCCCGCGTGTTCCGTTGGTCCTCGCCGCCGAGATCGCCTGATCGTCCAGGGGCGCCGGAGGCTGACGCACAATGGGGGGACGCACGGCTGAAGGGGAAACATGCCATGAGCGCCGAGGACCTCGAGAAGTACGAGACCGAGATGGAGCTGAAGCTCTACCGGGAGTACCGCGATGTCGTCGGTCTGTTCAAATATGTGATCGAGACCGAACGGCGCTTCTACCTCACCAACGACTACGAGATGCAGGTGCACTCCGTCCAGGGTGAGGTTTTCTTCGAGGTGTCCATGGCGGACGCCTGGGTCTGGGACATGTACCGGCCCGCGAGGTTCGTCAAGCAGGTCCGCGTGCTGACCTTCAAGGACGTCAACATCGAAGAGCTCAACAAGAGCGATCTGGAACTTCCGGGAGGCTGACCCCGCGCGGCCCGCACGCCTGGGGCCGCCGACTCGTGCGATATGCGGAACAGACCCGGTCACCCGTGTGGGTGGCCGGGTTCTCCACATCGGGAAGGTTATCCACCAAGATCCACAACTTCTGTCCGGCCGGGTCAGAGTCGGTGGCGGAGGTGGTGCCGATATGAACGCACGGGGGGCACTCGGGCGGTACGGCGAGGATCTGGCGGCACGGCTGCTGACCGACGCCGGAATGGCGGTGATCGAGCGCAACTGGCGGTGTCGCGCCGGAGAGGTCGACATCGTCGCCAGGGACGGCGACGCGCTGGTCTTCTGCGAGGTGAAGACCCGCAGATCGGACGCGTTCGAGCATCCGATGGCCGCGGTCACGCCGGTCAAGGCGGACCGGCTGCGCCGGCTCGCCGAGATCTGGCTGGAGCGGCACGGCGGACCACCGGCCGGCGGGGTCCGGATCGATCTGATCGGCGTGATCGTGCCCCGGCGCGGCGCGCCCGTCACCGAGCACGCACGGGGGGTGTCCTGATGGGGTACGCACGGGCGTGTTCCGTGGCGCTGGTGGGCGTCGAAGGTGTGGTGGTGGAGGTCCAGGCGGATCTGGAGCCCGGGGTGGCGGCGTTCACGCTGGTCGGGCTGCCGGACAAGAGCCTGATCGAGAGCCGGGACCGGGTGCGGGCCGCGGTGGTCAACTCCGGGGCCGAGTGGCCGCAGAAGAAGCTCACGGTCGGACTCTCGCCGGCCTCGGTCCCCAAGAGCGGCTCGGGGTTCGATCTCGCCGTGGCGTGTGCGGTGCTCGGCGCGGCGGAGCGGATCGACCCCGCCTCCATCGCCGATGTGGTGATGATCGGCGAGCTGGGGCTGGACGGCCGGGTCCGTCCCGTACGGGGAGTGCTGCCGGCCGTCCTCGCGGCGGCCGAGGCCGGATACCAGCAGGTCGTCGTCCCCGAGCAGACGGCCGGTGAGGCGGCTCTGGTGCCGGGCGTCTCGGTCCTCGGCGTCCGGAGCCTGCGCCAGCTCATCGCCGTCCTCTGCGACGAACCGGTCCCGGACGAGCCCGCCGACGACCGGGGCCGTCCCGACGCGATGCTCGCCGGCCTCATGGTCCCGGGCACCGGCCTCGGCGCGGGCCTGGCCCCGGCCTCGGTGCGCGGCGAGGGCCACACGCCGGACCTGGCGGACGTGGCGGGACAGCCGCGCCCGCGCAAGGCCCTGGAGGTGGCGGCGGCCGGAGGACACCATCTGCTCTTCTCGGGCCCGCCGGGCGCGGGCAAGACGATGCTGGCCGAGCGGCTCTCGGCGGTCCTGCCGCCGCTGACCCGCCAGGAGTCCCTCGAAGTGACGGCGGTCCACTCCGTGGCGGGCATCCTCCCGCCGGGTGAACCGCTCGTCTCCCGGCCGCCGTACTGCGCCCCGCACCACTCGGCGACCATGCAGTCCCTGGTCGGTGGCGGCAACGGGATGCCGAGGCCGGGAGCTGTGTCGCTGGCTCACCGCGGGGTGCTTTTTCTGGACGAGGCTCCGGAATTCTCGGGCAAGGCGCTGGACGCGCTGCGGCAGCCGCTGGAGTCGGGCCATGTGGTGGTGGCACGGGCGGCGGGGGTGGTGCGGCTGCCGGCCCGGTTCCTGATGGTGCTGGCCGCCAACCCGTGCCCGTGCGGCCGGCACACCCTCACCGGCGCGGGCTGCGAGTGCCCGCCCTCGGTGGTCCGCCGCTACCAGGCCCGGCTGTCCGGGCCCTTGCTCGACCGGGTGGACCTGCGGGTCGAGGTGGAGCCGGTCGACCGGGCGGACCTGCTGGAGCAGGGCGGCCGGGGCGAGCCGACGGCGGTGGTGGCTGCGCGGGTGCGGGAGGCCAGGGCACGGGCGGCGGAGCGGCTGACCGGGACGCCGTGGACGACCAACAGCGAGGTGCCCGGCCATGAGCTGCGGACCCGTCTCCTGGCGGCTCCTGGAGCGCTGGCCGCGGCGGAACGGGACCTGGAACGCGGTCTCCTCACGGCCAGGGGCCTGGACCGGGTGCTGAGGGTGGCCTGGACGGTGGCCGACCTGAGAGGCGCTCCCCGGCCGGAGGCCCGCGACATCGCGGTGGCCCTGGAGCTGCGGACCGGCATCCAGCGAGGGGTTGCGATGGGGGCGGGGGCGCAGTGAGGAGGGTTTCGGAGCGGGGAGAGGTTACGGAGCTGGACAGGGCGGGTCCGGAGCTGCCGGGGCCAGGGTCCGGCGCGGACCGGGACCGGCCGGCAGAGGGACCGGAGCCGCCGGGAGAGTCGGCCCTCGAACCCGAGCGAGTGGCGCGGGCCGCCTTGACGCGGGTGTTGGAGCCGGGGGACGAGCGGGCCGGGGCGTGGTTGCGACAGGTCGGGGCCGTCGAACTGTTACGGGCGCTGCGCGTCGCGGACGGCACCGCGGAGAAGCTGCCGCGGATGACCGCCGTACGGCTGGAGGGCTACCGGCTCCGGGCGGCGGCGGCCGAACCCGAGCGGGACCTGGCGGCGGTGGCCGGCCTGGGCGGGCGCCTCGTCTGCCCGGGGGACCGGGAGTGGCCGAGCCAGCTCGACGACCTGGGGGACGCGCGGCCCGTCGGGCTCTGGGTGCGGGGCCGGCCGGACCTGCGGTTGTGGGCCCTGCGCTCGGTCGCGGTGGTCGGTGCGCGGGCCTGCACGCCGTACGGGGCGCATATGGCGGCGACCCTCGGCGCCGGGCTCGCGGAGCGCGGCTGGGTGGTGGTGTCGGGCGCCGCGTTCGGCGTGGACGGGGCGGCGCACCGAGGGGTCCTGGCGGTGGGCGGCGCGACGGCTGCGGTGCTGGCCTGCGGGGTCGACGTCCCTTATCCGCGCGGCCACGCGGAGTTGATCAGCCGGGTGGCTCAACAGGGCCTCGTGGTGGCGGAGTTGCCGCCGGGCGCTCATCCCACCCGCAGCCGGTTCGTCCTGCGCAACCGTGTGATCGCCGCGCTGACCAGAGGAACGGTCGTGGTGGAGGCCGAGTACCGCAGCGGCTCCCTCGTCACCGCCCGCCAGGCCCAGCGCCTCGGCCGGTTCGTGATGGGTGTGCCGGGGCCCGCCACCAGCGGACTGTCGTCCGGAGTCCATGAACTGCTGCGTGGTGAAGGGGTGCTGGTCACCGACGCGTCCGAAGTCGCCGAGTTGATCGGTGACATCGGCGACCTGGCGCCGGACCGCCGCGGCCCGGTGCTGCCGCGGGACCGGCTGGACCCGGTGGCGGCGAAAGTCCTCGACGCACTCCCGTACCACGGTCCGATCAGCCTTCGTGACCTCGCTCGCGGCGCGGGGACGTCCGTCGATGAGACGCTCGGGCGGCTGTACGAACTGCACTCACTGGGGTTCGTCGAACGCGAGGGCGACCACTGGCGGTTGACGCCTCTGTGACCCCGCGACGGCAACGCGCGGCGAGGCGGTTCTTGACCTGGAGCATTCGGGTGAAAAGGTAAGGCCGATGACCTCGCACGATCGATCGGTGACCTGCTGGGGCCGTCGCTCATCGCGATGGCCCCGCCTCCCGGCAGGCGCGGGCGGCGTGAACCGTAGAACGTCATCACGCAGCCCGGATCTCCGCTCCTGTGCGGACTGCGACACCGCAGTCACGCTACGCTCACAAGGATTCCGCCCCAGACAGAAGTCCCCCAGCACTTCACGGCAGAACGGCTCAAGGCACCACATGCCCCAGCACACCTCCGGGTCTGACCGCGCGGCAGTACCACCGGTTGCGCGTGGCACTGTGCGCCCTCCCGCCCCCTCCTCGCTCGACGAACTGTGGCGTTCGTACAAGACCACCGGCGACGAGCGGTTGCGGGAGCAGCTGATCCTGCACTACTCGCCGCTCGTCAAGTACGTCGCGGGCCGGGTGAGCGTGGGGCTGCCGTCCAACGTCGAGCAGGCGGACTTCGTCTCCTCCGGGGTCTTCGGGCTGATCGACGCCATCGAGAAGTTCGACATCGAGCGGGCCATCAAGTTCGAGACGTACGCGATCACGCGGATCCGCGGCGCGATGATCGACGAACTGCGCGCGCTCGACTGGATCCCGCGCTCCGTGCGGCAGAAGGCGCGGAACGTGGAGCGCGCCTACGCCACGCTGGAGGCGCAGCTGCGACGGACCCCGTCCGAGTCCGAGGTCGCCGCGGAGATGGGCATCGCCCTGGAGGAACTGCACGCGGTTTTCAGCCAGTTGTCCCTGGCCAACGTGGTCGCTCTGGAGGAGCTGCTGCACGTCGGCGGCGAGGGAGGCGACCGGTTGAGCCTGATGGACACGCTGGAGGACACCGCCGCCGACAATCCGGTGGAGGTCGCCGAGGACCGCGAGCTCAGACGGCTGCTCGCGCGCGCCATCAACACGCTTCCCGACCGTGAGAAGACGGTCGTGACCCTCTACTACTACGAGGGCCTGACCCTCGCGGAGATCGGCAACGTCCTCGGCGTCACCGAGAGCCGCGTCAGCCAGATCCACACCAAGTCCGTCCTCCAGCTCCGGGCCAAACTGGCCGACGCCGGACGTTGAATCTCTCCTCTCCGGCCACCCGGAGAGAGGCTGAGCCCTTCCCTCCGGCAGCCGCCGCCGTAGAGTGGATGCGTGCCCAGGATTCGAGCGGCCTCCGTGGCCGAGCACCGGACCATGCAGCGCGGCGCCCTCCTGGACGCCGCGCGCTCCCTGCTGTCCGAGGGCGGTACGGAGGCGTTGACCTTCCCCGCACTCGCCGAGCGCACGGGCCTCGCCCGGTCCTCCGTGTACGAGTACTTCCGCTCCCGTGCCGCCGTCGTCGAGGAGCTCTGCGCCGTCGACTTCCCCGTCTGGGCGGCCGAGGTCGAGAACGCGATGGAGCGCGCCGAGACGCCCGAGGCGAAGATCGAGGCGTATGTGCGCCGCCAGCTCGACCTCGTCGGCGACCGCCGCCACCGCGCGGTCGTCGCGATCTCCGCGAGCGAGCTGGACGCCGGCGCCCGGGAGAAGATCCGGGCCGCGCACGGCGGTCTGATCGCCATGATCGTCGAAGCGCTCGGCGACCTCGGCCACACGCAGCCGAGGCTCGCCGCGATGCTCCTCCAGGGCTCGGTGGACGCCGCGGTGCGCCGTATCGAGCTGAGCGTGGCGGAGGAGCCCGGCGTCATCGCGGACACCGCCGTCGCGATGATCCTGCGCGGCGTAAGCGGCTGAGCGCGTCGGTCCCCGGCACCGCCGCCTCTTCCGGCTCCGGCACCCCGAACACCGGCAGCAGCCGTGACGGGCCGCGTCGCAGCAGAGCGGGCGGCAGCAGGGAGAGCGGGTCGAGATAGGCGTCGCCCTGCCGCAGCCCCCAGTGCAGACAGCCTCCGGCGCAGTGGAACGGCCCCGCCTCCAGCAGACCGACCGCCTGCCCCGCGGCCACCTCGTCGCCCTTGGCCACCAGCGCCCGCACCGGCTCGTACGTCGTGCGCAGCCCAGGCACCCCGCTCCCGGCCAGCTCGACCACGACCACCCCGCGCCCGGCCACCCGTCCCGCGAACGAGATCCGGCCGGTGGCGGCGGCCACCACCGCGTCGCCCGGCCGGGCCGCCAGGTCGACGCCGCGATGGCCGGGCCCGTACGGGTCGGCGGGCGGCTCCCACCCCCGTAACACCGCAGGTCTCCCGGCCAGCGGCCAGACCGGCCCACCGTCCAGCTCCGCGTACGTCCCCTCGGCACCGTCCGCGCCCTCGCCGACCTCGTCCGGCCCGGTCGCGTACGAGGGCACCTCATCGGCCACCTCCGGCTCCGACGGAACTTCCTCCCCGGTCCGCACCGCCGGAAGAAGCCGCGGCGCAGCGGGAGGCGGCGACAGCGCGGCCGCCGACAGCACAACAGCCAGCAACACCATCGGCAGGCCCCACCGGCGCGGGCCGGCCGTGCGGGACGGGAGTCGCGGGCATCGCGGCAATCGCTGAAATCGCATGGATCAACGCTCTCCCGGAGGACCGGATTCCGGGGATCTTGGTCCGTGCCTGTGGACTACCCGCCGGTTGTGGATATCGCCGTCACCCGGCACCCGGCGGGTCCCGTACACTTCTTACGGCGATCCGGGTCACCGGGTCGACTTCGCACGCCCCGCCACCTCCCTCCTCCGGGACGGTGGCCGCGCTCCTCGGTCCCTTGTGGCACGGCGCGTCGGGGCGTCAGGCGCGAACGCAAACCTGCGGTCGCGATAACCGAGCACCTCAAGGAGTACGGCCATGGCCGTCGTCACGATGCGGGAGCTGCTGGAAAGCGGCGTCCACTTCGGTCACCAGACCCGTCGCTGGAACCCGAAGATGAAGCGCTTCATCTTCACCGAGCGCAACGGCATCTACATCATCGACCTGCTCCAGTCGCTGTCGTACATCGACCGCGCCTACGAGTTCGTCAAGGAGACCGTCGCCCACGGCGGCTCCATCATGTTCGTGGGTACGAAGAAGCAGGCCCAGGAGGCCATCGCCGAGCAGGCGACGCGCGTCGGCATGCCGTACGTCAACCAGCGTTGGCTCGGTGGCATGCTCACCAACTTCTCCACCGTCTACAAGCGCCTTCAGCGTCTGAAGGAGCTCGAGCTCATCGACTTCGAGGACGTGGCCGCCTCCGGCCTCACCAAGAAGGAGCTCCTGGTCCTCTCGCGTGAGAAGGCCAAGCTGGAGAAGACCCTCGGTGGTATCCGCGAGATGCAGAAGGTGCCCAGCGCCGTCTGGATCGTCGACACCAAGAAGGAGCACATCGCCGTCGGTGAGGCGCGCAAGCTCCACATCCCGGTCGTCGCGATCCTCGACACCAACTGCGACCCCGACGAGGTCGACTACAAGATCCCGGGCAACGACGACGCGATCCGCTCCGTCACCCTGCTCACCCGCGTGATCGCCGACGCCGTCGCCGAGGGCCTCATCGCCCGCTCCGGTGCCGCCACCGGTGACTCGAAGCCGGGCGAGAAGGCCGCCGGCGAGCCCCTCGCCGAGTGGGAGCGCGACCTGCTCGAGGGCGACAAGAAGGACGAGACCGCGGCCGCCGCCGAGGTCCAGTCCTCCGCCGAGACCGAGAAGGTCGCCGACGCCGAGGAGCCGGCCGAGGCCGTCGCCGAGGCCGAGGCCGCCGCAGAGGCCCCGGCCGCTGCCGACGCTCCGGCCGCCGACGCGGACGCCGAGCAGGCCTGACACCCGTCACGGCTGCTGACGGCGGGGGCCGACGCCACAGGCGCGGCCCCCGCCGTTCACCCGTAGATCTTTCAGACTTCGAGAGAGACATACAGACTCATGGCGAACTACACCGCCGCTGACGTCAAGAAGCTCCGCGAGCTCACCGGCGCCGGCATGATGGACTGCAAGAAGGCGCTCGACGAGGCCGACGGCAACGTCGACAAGGCCGTCGAGGCCCTCCGTATCAAGGGTCAGAAGGGCGTCGCCAAGCGCGAGGGCCGTTCCGCCGAGAACGGTGCCGTCGTCTCCCTCATCTCCGAGGACAAGACGTCCGGCGTCCTCCTGGAGCTGAAGTGCGAGACGGACTTCGTCGCCAAGGGTGACAAGTTCCAGACCGTCGCCAACACGCTCGCCGCGCACGTCGCCGCGACCTCCCCGGCCGACATCGCCGCGCTCCTCGCCTCCGAGATCGAGCCCGGCAAGACCGTCCAGGCGTACGTGGACGAGGCCAACGCCAACCTCGGCGAGAAGATCGTCCTGGACCGCTTCGCGCAGTTCACCGGCGCCTTCGTCTCCGTGTACATGCACCGCACCATGCCCGACCTGCCCCCGCAGATCGGTGTCCTGGTCGAGCTGGACAAGGCCGACGCCGAGCTGGCCAAGGGCATCGCGCAGCACATCGCCGCCTTCGCCCCGAAGTACCTCTCCCGCGAGGACGTCCCGGCCGAGGTCGTCGAGGCCGAGCGCCGCGTCGCCGAGGAGACCACGCGCGCCGAGGGCAAGCCCGAGGCCGCCCTCCCGAAGATTGTCGAGGGTCGCGTCAACGGCTTCTTCAAGGAGGCCACGCTCCTCGGCCAGCCGTACGCGCTGGACGCCAAGAAGTCCGTCCAGAAGGTCCTGGACGAGGCCGGTGTCACCCTGAAGCGCTTCTCGCGCATCAAGGTCGGCATCTGAGTCCGTCCGGGCGAACAGCGTCGGACCCGATAGGGTCTGACGCAGTCGACGGCCGCACCTACGCCGGACGACCGCAGATCTGACGAGGAGGCCATTGCCGCTGTAGGGACACCAGACCCACCGGCAATGGCCTTCTTCGTATGTGCACGAGGAGAATTTTCATGGACATGGGCGCGGACGCCACTCAGGCCGACGACAAGCGCGACGACACGTTTTCCGGGCGCTTCATGCTGAAGCTCTCCGGCGAGGCCTTCGCCGGCGGTGGCGGCCTCGGCGTCGACCCCGACGTCGTGCACACCATCGCCCGCGAGATCGCCGCCGTCGTACGCGACGGCGCCCAGATCGCGGTGGTCATCGGGGGAGGCAACTTCTTCCGCGGTGCCGAGCTCCAGCAGCGCGGCATGGACCGGGCCCGGTCCGACTACATGGGCATGCTCGGCACCGTCATGAACTGCCTGGCGCTCCAGGACTTCCTGGAGAAGGAGGGCATCGACTCGCGCGTCCAGACTGCCATCACCATGGGCCAGGTCGCCGAGCCGTACATTCCGCTCCGTGCCGTACGGCACCTGGAGAAGGGACGCGTCGTTATCTTCGGCGCCGGCATGGGCATGCCGTACTTCTCCACCGACACGACCGCCGCCCAGCGCGCTCTGGAGATCGACGCCGAGGCGCTGCTCATGGGGAAGAACGGCGTGGACGGGGTCTACGACTCCGACCCGAAGGCCAACCCCGACGCGGTGAAGTTCGACGCGCTGGAGTACAGCGAGGTGATCACGCGCGACCTGAAGGTCGCCGACGCCACCGCCATCACGCTCTGCCGTGACAACAAGCTGCCGATCCTCGTCTTCGAGCTGACCGCCGAGGGCAATATCGCCCGCGCCGTCAAGGGTGAGAAGATCGGCACGCTCGTCAGCGACGAGAGCACCCGGGCCTGACGGCCCCCCAGGATGGACAACGGCCTGCCGGTCGGACACCGTGCAGGTGAGGACGCGACGCAGGACCCGCAGGGCCCGTCGATGACGGGTCCGATCAAGACACGCAGGAGCACGTGGTGATCGAAGAAATCCTCCTCGAAGCCGAGGAGAAGATGGAGAAGGCCGTCGTCGTCGCGAAAGAGGACTTCGCCGCGATCCGCACCGGCCGCGCGCACCCGGCGATGTTCAACAAGATCGTCGCCGACTACTACGGCGCGCTGACCCCGATCAACCAGCTGGCCTCGTTCTCGGTGCCCGAGCCGCGGATGGCCGTCGTGACGCCGTTCGACAAGACCGCGCTGCGCAACATCGAGCAGGCGATCCGCGACTCCGACCTCGGCGTCAACCCGAGCAACGACGGCAACATCATCCGGGTGACGTTCCCCGAGCTCACCCAGGACCGCCGCAAGGAGTACATCAAGGTCGCCAAGACCAAGGCCGAGGACTCCAAGATCTCGATCCGCTCCATCCGCCGCAAGGCCAAGGAAGCGCTCGACAAGCTCGTCAAGGACAAGGAGTCCGGCGAGGACGAGGTGCGCCGCGCCGAGAAGGAGCTCGACGACACCACCGCGAAGTACGTCGCGCAGGTGGACGAGCTGCTCAAGCACAAGGAAGCCGAGCTGCTCGAAGTCTGATGAACGACTCTTCCTGGGGTGCACCGCAGGGAGCCGGTTACCGGGGTGCCCCCGAGATGGGGGTCGCTCCGGCGGGTCCCGCCCACGATGCGCATGAAGCCCAGCAGACTCGGCCCATGCCCAACGTGCCGGACGTCCCCGACGCAGGTAGAGACGCACAGAGCCGCGCCAGCCGGAACGGGGACGCCGCGCACGTCGGCGGCCCCCTGTTCCGTGACGAGATGCCGCAGGAGCCCATGTCCACCCCGCTGCCGTCCCCGCCGCAGAAGAAGCGTGCGGGGCGTGATCTGCGCGCCGCCATAGGGGTCGGCGTGGGGCTCGGCGCCGTCATCGTCGCCTCGCTGTTCATCGTGAAGGCCGTCTTCGTCGGTGTCGTCGCCGTCGCCGTCGTCGTCGGCCTGTGGGAGCTCACCTCCCGGCTCCAGGAGCAGAAGGGCATCAAGGCACCCCTGATCCCGCTGGCCGTCGGCGGCGCCGCGATGGTCGTCGCCGGCTACGCGCGCGGTGCGGAGGGCGCCTGGGTCGCCATGGCCCTGACCGCGCTGGCGGTGCTGGTCTGGCGGATGACCGAGCCGCCGGAGGGATACCTCAAGGACGTCACGGCGGGCGTCTTCGCCGCGTTCTACGTACCGTTCCTGGCCACCTTCGTCGCCATGATGCTGACGGCGGACGACGGGCACTGGCGGGTTCTCGTCTTCCTCCTCCTCACGGTCGTCAGCGACACCGGGGCGTACGCGGTCGGCTGGCGCTACGGCACCCACAAGCTGGCACCCCGCATCAGCCCCGGCAAGACCCGCGAGGGCCTGCTCGGTGCCGTCGCCTTCGCGATGGTCGCCGGCGCGCTGTGCATGGAGTTCCTGATCGACGGCGGCGCCTGGTGGCAGGGCCTGCTCCTCGGCCTCGCGGTCGCCGTCAGCGCCACCCTCGGCGACCTGGGCGAGTCCATGATCAAGCGGGACCTCGGGATCAAGGACATGGGCACCCTGCTCCCCGGCCACGGCGGCATCATGGACCGGCTGGACTCGCTGCTGCCGACCGCGCCGGTGGTCTGGCTGCTGCTGGTGCTGTTCGTCGGCTCCGGCTGAGCGTCCTCATCAGGCCGCGCACCACGTCCCACCTGCACGTTCCACGAGTGAGGGTCCGTCGTCCACAGGGCGGCGGGCCCTCACCCGTCTGTCTGCGACACTGGATGAACCATGCCTAAGCCCGGAGAACTCACTTTCGTCGCGCCCCGCGGAGCCAAGAAGCCGCCGCGGCACCTCGCCGACCTCACGCCCGCCGAGCGCAAGGAAGCGGTCGCCGCGACCGGCGAGAAGCCGTTCCGCGCCCAGCAGCTCTCGCAGCACTACTTCGCGCGGTACGCGCACGACCCGGCGCAGTGGACCAACATTCCCGCCGGATCCCGGGAGAAGCTCGCCGAGGCGCTGTTCCCCGACCTGATGTCCGTGGTGCGGCACATCAGCTGCGACGACGACACCACCCGTAAGACGCTGTGGAAGCTGCACGACGGGACGCTCGTCGAGTCCGTCCTGATGCGCTACCCGGAGCGCGTCACCATGTGCATCTCCTCGCAGGCCGGCTGCGGGATGAACTGCCCGTTCTGTGCCACCGGGCAGGCCGGCCTCGACCGCAATCTGTCGACCGCCGAGATCGTGCACCAGATCGTCGACGGCATGCGCGCCCTGCGCGACGGCGACGTGCCCGGCGGTCCGGCCCGGCTCTCCAACATCGTCTTCATGGGCATGGGCGAGCCGCTCGCCAACTACAACCGTGTCGTCGGAGCCATCCGCCGGCTCACCGACCCCGAGCCGGACGGCCTCGGCCTCTCGCAGCGCGGGATCACCGTCTCCACCGTCGGCCTCGTCCCGGCCATGCTGCGCTTCTCCGACGAGGGCTTCAAGTGCCGCCTCGCCGTCTCGCTGCACGCTCCGGACGACGAGCTGCGCGACACCCTGGTCCCGGTCAACACCCGGTGGAACGTACGCGAGGTGCTCGACGCCGCCTGGGAGTACGCGGAGAAGTCCGGCCGCCGGATCTCCATCGAGTACGCCCTGATCCGGGACATCAACGACCAGGCCTGGCGCGGCGACCTGCTCGGCCGGCTGCTCAAGGGCAAGCGGGTGCACGTCAACCTGATCCCGCTCAACCCCACGCCCGGCTCCAAGTGGACCGCCTCGCGGCCCGAGGACGAGAAGGCGTTCGTCGAGGCCATCGCGGCCCACGGCGTGCCCGTCACCGTCCGGGACACCCGCGGCCAGGAGATCGACGGGGCCTGCGGGCAGCTGGCGGCCTCCGAGCGCTGAGGGCCTGCTGACCGCGAAGGGCCCGGCCGAAAACCGCCGGTGTAGCCTGGGCGGGAAATCAACTTCATATTCCGACAGGGGAGCGCCACAGCGCTGAGAGTGCGGCACCAAGGACAGGTTGGCCGCAGACCCTCTGAACCTCGCCCGGGTCATTCCGGGTAGGAAGTTCGGACCTTACTCAAGCTGTTGCGCCCTGCCCGCTTCCGGTACGTCCCGGCGGCGGGCGGGGCCGCGTCTCTTCCTGGTCACCTCCAGGAGGAATCACATGAACACCACCAAGAAGTACGCCTCGACCGCGCTCGCCGCGGCCCTCGGCGTCACCGTCCTCGCGGGCTGCGGCGGCTCCGGTGACGACACCTCGGCCGGATCCGGCGCGTCCAAGGGCAGCGGCTCCAAGACCGTCACCCTGGTCACCCACGACTCCTTCAACGCCTCGAAGGACGTGCTGAAGCAGTTCACCAAGGAGAGCGGCTACACCGTCGAGCTCCTCAAGAGCGGTGACGCCGGTGCGGCCCTCAACCAGGAGATCCTCACCAAGGGCTCTCCGCGCGGCGATGTCTTCTTCGGCGTCGACAACACCCTGCTCTCCCGCGCCCTCGACAACGGTCTCTTCACCGCGTACGAGGCCAAGGGCCTGGACCGGGTCGCGGACTCCACCGAGCAGGACGACCAGCACCGCGTCACGCCGGTCGACATCGGTGACATCTGCGTCAACTACGACAAGAAGTACTTCGCAGACGAGAAGCTCGACCCGCCGCAGACCTTCGAGGACCTGCTCAAGCCCGCGTACAGGAACCTCCTCGTCACCGAGAACGCGGCCAGCTCCTCGCCCGGCCTCGGCTTCCTCCTCGGCACCATCGCCTCCCAGGGCGAGGACGGCTACCAGGACTACTGGAAGAAGCTGAAGGCCAACGGGGTCAAGGTCGTCGACGGCTGGGAGCAGGCGTACAACGAGGAGTTCTCCGGCTCCGCCGGCGGCAAGAAGGCCAAGGCGGACCGGCCGCTCGTCGTCAGCTACGCCTCCAGCCCGCCCGTCGAGGTCCTCTACGCCGACCCGCAGCCCAAGGAGGCCCCCACCGGCGTCTCCACCGGCACCTGCTTCCGGCAGACCGAGTACGCCGGGCTGCTGAAGGGCGCGAAGAACGAGGCGGGCGGCAAGGCGCTGCTCGACTTCCTGATCAGCAAGACGTTCCAGGAGGACGTGCCGCTGAACATGTTCGTCAACCCGGTCGTGACCGACGCGAAGCTGCCGGAGATCTTCACCGAGTTCGGTGAGACCGTCGACAAGCCGGCCACCGTGGCCCCGGACAAGATCGCCGCCAACCGTGAGCAGTGGGTCCAGGCGTGGCACTCGATCGCCGTGAAGTAGACGGCCTCGTCGAAGCCGCCGGACCCGGCACCGCGTCCGGCGGCGCCCGGTCCGGCGGAGGCGGGCGGCGTGGAGCGGCGGTGCGGCTCGGCCTGATGGCCGTGCCCGTCGCGTTCTTCGCCGTCTTCTTCGCCTATCCCGTCTCCGCGATCGTCGGACGCGGGCTGAAGGCGGACGGCGTCTGGCAGTTCGGGCGGATCGGCGACGTGCTGTCCCGCCCGGACATCCTCGACGTCCTCTGGTTCACCACCTGGCAGGCCCTCGCCTCCACCGCGCTCACCTTGCTGATCGCGCTGCCCGGCGCGTACGTCTTCGCACGCTTCGACTTCCCGGGAAAGCAGGTGCTGCGCGCGGTCGTCACCGTGCCGTTCGTGCTGCCCACGGTCGTCGTCGGCACCGCGTTCCTGGCGTTGCTCGGGCGCGGTGGACTCCTGGACGAGCTGTGGGGCGTACGGCTCGACACGACCGTGTGGGCGATCCTGCTGGCGCACGTCTTCTTCAACTACGCCGTCGTCGTCCGCACCGTCGGCGGACTCTGGTCGCAGCTGGACCCGCGCCAGGAGGAGGCCGCCCGGGTCCTCGGCGCCGGACGGTTCGCCGCCTGGCGCCGGGTGACGCTGCCCGCGCTCGGCCCGGCGGTGGCGGCGGCCGCGCTGATGGTCTTCCTCTTCACGTTCACCTCGTTCGGTGTCGTGCAGATCCTCGGCGGCCCCGCCTACTCCACCCTGGAGGTGGAGGTCTACCGCCAGACCGCCCAGCTCCTCGACCTGCCGACGGCCGCCGTGCTGACCATGGTCCAGTTCGTGGCGGTCGGCGGGATCCTCGCCGTGCACGCCGTGACCGTACGCCACCGGGAACGGGCGCTGAAGCTCGTCGACCCGGCCCAGACCTCCCGCCGGCCGCACGGCGCCGGACAGTGGGCGCTGCTCGGCGGGGTGCTGCTCACCGCGCTGCTGCTGATCCTGCTGCCGCTCGGCGTACTGGTGGAGCGGTCGTTCGACGGGCCGCAGGGGTACGGTCTCGGCTACTACGAGGCCCTCCAGACCGCCGACGGCAGCGGCTCGACCTTCCTGGTACCGCCGCTGGAGGCCGTCGGCAACTCCCTCCGGTACGCGTTCGTCGCCACCCTCATCGCCCTGGTCGTCGGTGGTCTCGCGGCGGCCGCCCTGACCCGCCGGGCAGGACGGCTCGTACGCGGCTTCGACGCGCTGCTCATGCTGCCGCTCGGGGTCTCCGCCGTCACCGTCGGCTTCGGCTTCCTCATCACGCTCGACAAGCCGCCGCTCGACCTGCGGACCTCCTGGATCCTGGTCCCGCTGGCCCAGGCGCTGGTGGGCGTCCCCTTCGTCGTACGGACCATGCTCCCCGTACTCCGCGCGGTGGACGACCGGCTGCGCGAGGCCGCCGCCGTACTGGGCGCCTCGCCGCTGCGGGCCTGGCGCGAGGTCGATCTGCCGCTGGTGCGGCGGGCGGTGCTGGTCGCGGCGGGCTTCGCGTTCGCCGTGTCGCTCGGGGAGTTCGGCGCCACCGTCTTCATCGCCCGGCCCGACAACCCGACCCTGCCGGTCGCCGTCGCCCGCCTGCTGGGCCGCTCCGGCGAGCTGAACTACGGGCAGGCGATGGCCCTCAGCACCATCCTGATGCTGGTGTGCGCCATCTCGCTGCTGCTCCTCGAACGCATCCGTACCGACCGATCCGGGGAGTTCTGACGCCATGCTGAGCTTGCAGGCAGCCACCGTACGGTTCGGGAAGCGGGCCGCGCTCGACGCCGTCGACCTGGAGGTCGCCGACCACCGCATCGTCTGTGTGCTCGGCCCCAGCGGCAGCGGCAAGTCCACTCTGCTGAGGGCCGTCGCCGGACTCCAGCCCATGGACGGCGGCCGGGTGCTGCTGGCCGGCCAGGACCAGGCGGGCGTCCCGGTCCACCGGCGCGGCCTCGGCCTGATGTTCCAGGACCACCAGCTCTTCCCGCACCGCGATGTCGGCGCCAACGTCGCCTTCGGCCTGCGGATGCACGGCACCGGCCGAGCGGAGTCGGAGCGCCGGGTCCGCGAACTCCTGGACCTGGTGGGCCTCCCCGGCGCCGAACGCCGGGCGGTCGCCGCCCTCTCCGGCGGTGAGCAACAGCGCGTCGCCCTGGCCCGCGCCCTCGCCCCGCGGCCCAAGCTCCTGATGCTGGACGAGCCGTTGGGGCAGCTCGACCGCAGCCTGCGCGAACGGCTCGTCATCGAACTGCGCACCCTCTTCCAGGAGTTGGGTACGACGGTGCTCGCCGTCACCCATGACCAGGGCGAGGCGTTCGCGCTGGCCGACCGGGTCGTCGTGATGCGGGACGGCCGGATCGCCCAGGAAGGCAGCCCGCTGGACGTCTGGCAGCGCCCCGCCTCCGCGTTCGTCGCCCGCTTTCTCGGCTTCGACAACGTGACCCCGGCGACCGTGACCGGCCGGGCCGCCGCGACCGCCTGGGGCAAGGTGCCGGTGCCCGACGGCTCGCCCCAGGGCGAGGCCGACCTGCTGGTCCGCCCGGCCGGGGTGCTGATCGGCGCTCCGGAGGGCGGGCTGCGCTGCACGGTCGGCGTCCGCACCTTCCGCGGGAACCACGTGACCGTGCGGCTGACCCCCGAGAGCGCGCCGGTGCTGGAGGCCGAGTGCGCCCTGCGGGACACGCCGGACGAGGGCGCGGTGGTGGGCGTGCGCTTCGACGCGGCGGAGACGGTGGTGCTGGCGGAGGGCTAGGGCGTGCGCCACCTACCACCCCGAAGGCTCCTAGGGCGTGCGCGTGCCCGCCACCACCAGCCCCATCTCGTACGCCAGGATCAC
This sequence comes from Streptomyces sp. NPDC006174, assembly GCF_040614075.1. Lineage (NCBI taxonomy): Bacteria > Bacillati > Actinomycetota > Actinomycetes > Kitasatosporales > Streptomycetaceae > Streptomyces > Streptomyces sp. NPDC006174. Next base: position 75,234 of record NZ_JBEXTJ010000016.1, read on the forward strand.
CGCCTGCGCCCGGTCCCGTAGCTCCATCTTCGCGAAGAGCCGGTTGATGTGGGTCTTCACCGTGTGGTCGGTGATGGTCAGCCGGGCGGCTATGTCCGCGTTGGACAGGCCCTGTGCGATGAGGACGAGCACCTCCGCCTCGCGCGTGGTCAGCCCCTCGACCGAGCGGGCTGGGGGCGCGCCCGCCATCAGCGCGTCGTACACATACTCGTCCAGCCCGAACGTCGTCAGCGTCAGCGTCAGCGTCAGCGCCTTCGTCGCCCCGCCCGACGTGGCGACGATCTCGCGGGCCGCGTCGATCCCGCCGAGCTTGGGCATCCGGATGTCCAACAGGGTTACATCCGGATGCAGTTCGGCCGCGCCCCGGATTGCCTGCTCGCCGTCCTCCGCCTCGCCGACCACCTCGATGTCCTCCTGGGTGTCCAGCAGACGGGAGAACGCCGTCCGGACGACCGCCTGGTCGTCGGCGACGATCACTCGGATCACCACGGGAGTTCCGCCTGGAGACAGCCGTCGGCCGGACCTCGGCCGGTGGTGAGTCGGCCGCCCAGCAGGGCGGCCCGTTCGCGCATGCCCACGAGACCGTGGCCGGCGCGCCCGGCGGGCTCCGCCGGTCGAGAGGCGGGTGGCCCCGGACCGTCGTCACCGACCCGGACCCGCAACAGCCCCGGCCGATGGTCGATCTTGACGACCGCATGTGCGCCGGGGGCGTGCCGGCGCACATTGGTCAGGGCCTCCTGCACGATCCGGTACGCCGACAGCTCCCAGGACGCCGGCAGGCGTATCTCCTCCCCGCTGATCCGCAGTTCGGCCGAGCCGTCCGCCGCGCGGTGCTGGTCAAGGAGTTCACCGAGCGCGGCCAGCGACGGCTGCGGGGCGGTGAGGGCGGGTGGTGCGTCGGTGCCCGTGCGCAGCACCCCGAGCAGTCGGCGCAGCTCCGCCATCGAGGACCGTGCCGTGCCCGCGTACGCCAGGTTCCCGTCGGTGGCGAAGCCGAGCAGCGCCGCACCGACGGTCAGGAGCCTGACGGCGGGGTGGGCGGCCCGCAGGGTCAACGAGGCCGTGCACAGGAGCACGGCAAAGGCCGTGATCACCGAACCCGGCACAAGGAGCAGCTCCACGACGGCGAAGAGCGTCAGCGCGCCACGTCATCGCCTTCCCTCCCGGCCTGACCGACGCGGTGTCCTCCGCCGCCAGCCCGCTCCCCGGCCATCTGCTGGCCACCCATGTCCCGGGCGGCCGGACCCTGGCCCTGGGTCTGTTCGGGGCCGCCGCGCCGCTCGGGCTGATGGCGGAGAGCCTGTGGCGCGAGGCCGGGATACGGCGGGCCGTCGCCACGACGCACGGGCACGAGGTGTGGTGGGCCCGTACGCCGGGGGTGCGGGCCCTGCTCCGGCGGATCGGGGACCGTACCGACGCGGTGACCTACCTCGGCGCCGCCACCCGCGCCCCCATCGCCGCCGCGCTCGGCCCGGCCGCCGCCCGCCGGATGGTGCGGCTCGAGCCGGGTGTGGACCCGGAGATCCGCGAGCGGTACGGGCTCGGGGCGCGGCCGGTGATCCTCTGCGCGGCGCGGCTCGTCCCCCGCAAGGGCCAGGACACCCTGATCCGCGCGCTCCCCGCCGTACGGCGTGCGGTGCCCGGCGCGGCACTCCTGCTGACCGGCGACGGGCCGTGTGCCCGCACCCCGCGCCGGCTCGCCGAGGGCACCGGGGCCGCCGGCCATGTGATCTTCGCCGGTGGACAGCCGCACGCGGAGATGCCCGGCCACTACGCCGCCGCCGACGTGTTGGCCATGCCTTGCCGGACCCGCAGGCGCGGCGGGATCGTCTTCCTGGAGGAGGCGGCCGCCGGGCTGCCCGTGCTGGTGGGGGACTCGGGCGGCGCGCCCGACGCCGTACGGGACGGGGAGACGGGCCATGTGGTGGACGGGCGGGATGTGGAGGCCGTCGCGGACCGGCTCGTCGGGCTGCTGCGGGACCGCGAGGCCGCCGCCGCGATGGGGGAGAAGGGCCGGGCCTGGGTCCGTGAGGCGTGGGAGTGGGGCAGCGCGTACGCCACGCTGGAGGGGCTGCTACGTCCCTGACCGGCGCGACAGGACAGGACGGGGACGCCCGGGCAAGCTGGAGACGGACCTCGAATCCCCGGACGGACCCCGAATACCCGGACGGACCCCCTGCCCCCGACCACGACCACGAGACGAGGACCCCGACCATGAACGGTGGCGCCCGCCAAGGCATCGATCTCACCCGTGTCCTGCACGCTCCGCAGCAGCGGGTCTTCGCGGCCTGGTCGTCACCGGAGGACTTTGCCGCCTGGTACGGCGGCGAGGCCGATGTTCCGCTGGACCGGGTCTCGCTGGACGTACGGCCCGGCGGTGCGTGGAGCCTGGTCATCGTCATGCCGGGCGTCGAGATGCCGTTCCACGGGGTCTACCGCGAGGTCAGCGAGCCCGACGGGCTGGTTCTCACGCTCAAGGACGGGTCCGCGCCCGAGGACGCGGAGGGCGAGATCATCACCGTCACCTTCACCGATCTCGGCGACGGCACCACGGAGCTGGCCTTCCAGCAGCGCGGCGGCAACCTCACCCCCGCCCAGTACGCGGCGGCCGAGGACGGCTGGGAGGCCTTCTTCGACGCCCTCGCCGCCCGCCTCACCACCCACCCATGACCCCCCCCGTGAGCCGCCCCACCCCTCAGCAACCCCCCCAGCCGCCTACCTGGCCAGCGGGAGCGCCGCCAGTTCCGCGATCACCCAGGTCAGCGGAGCGAACAGAGCCAGCAGGGCCGCAGCCCGCAACGCGGTCGCGGAGCGCAGTACGGAGGCGGGCGCGCCCATCCGTAGCAGGGACTGAGCCGTGTGGGCGCGGGCCTGCTTCGCCTCCAGGGCCGAGGTCAGCAGCGTCGCCACCGTGCAGCCGAGGACCAGCACCGCACCGAGCGCGGTGAGCGGGCCGTAAGGACGTTCATCGCCTCCGTACAGCGCCGAGGCGGCGATCACCGCGGCGACCACCGCGCAGACGATGCCGAGCGGGCGGCCGATCCGGCGGGCCTCGTCCATCAGGACCCGGCCCGCCAGCAGGCGTACGGCACCGGGACGCACCGCCTGGAGCGCCTTTCCGCACAGGTAGGTCAGCCCCGGCCCGGCCATGGCCAGGCCGGCCGCGGCCAGTGTCCAGCCGGCCAGCACCGCCACCGGGGTCGCGTCGAAGCGGCCCGGCAGCGGGAACGCGCTTCCCGACCCGTCCCGGGACGCGTACGCCTCGACCGCCAGCCCGGCGGCCACCAGCGCCACGCCCCAAGGCAGTCCGCCCGGCACGGGAGCGGGCTCCGGCAGCTCCTCGGGGCCGAAGGTGGCCCGGGCGGGGTCCGGCCGCGACCGCAGCGCCAGCGCGCTCGCGGTCGCCGCCGCCACCGGTACGAGAGCCAGCAGCATCAACGCGGCGGCCAGCGGCAACGGAGTGCCCGCGCCGAGGAACTCCGCCGCGCCGCCGTCGAACGGCATCCCGGTCAGATCGCCCCGCAGATGCAGGAAGAACAGCAGCGCCACCATCGAGCCGAGCGTGGTGGAGACGGCGGTCGAGACCGCGGCCAGCACCGAGAGCCGTACCGGACCGAGGCCCAGTGAGGAGAGGCCGGGCCGGGGCCGGGTGCTCGGATCCGTACGGGCCACCGCCACGGCGAACATCACGGTGGCGGTGAGCGGGACGAAGCACCACAGCAGCCGCAGCACCGAACCGGCGGAGGCGGGATGCGCGGAGGCGTACCCGAGCGAGCAGAGGAGGAGGAAGCCGACACCGGCCGATGCGGCGGCGACGAGCAGCCGCCGGACCAGGACGAGAGGATGCGTACCGCGGGTCAGACGGAGAGCGAGCACGCCGCGCTGCCCTCCGCATCGGGTTCGGCGGGGAGGGCGACGGTGGAGACGCGGCGGCCGTCCAGCAGCGGGACGGTCCGGTCGGCGAGGGCGGCGACCTCGGCGTCATGGGTGGCCAGGACCATCGTGATGCCGTGCGAGCGGGCCGCGGCGGTCAGGGTGCGCAGGAGCTGCGAGCGCTCGGCCCGGTGCAGGGTCGCGGTGGGCTCGTCGGCGAAGATGACGGTGGGCTGCGCGCAGAGTGCCCGGGCGACGGAGACGCGCTGACGTTCGGCCTGGAGGAGCGCGTGCGGGCGCTTCTTGGCGAGCGGCGCGATGTCCATGCGCTCCAGCCACTCGGTGGCGGCCCTCTTCGCGGCCCGGTGCGAGGCGCCGCGCAGCAGCAGCGGCAGCGCCGCGTTCTCCCAGGTGGTCAGCTCCGGAACGAGCTCCGGGTCGGCGCCGATCCAGCCGAACCGTTCCCTCCGCAGCTGTTCGCGCACCCGGGGAGCCATGGTGTGCACGGGGACGCTGTTGAACCAGACCTCGCCCTGTTCGGGCACCAGCCGGCCCGACAGGCAGTGCAGCAGAGTCGTCTTCCCGCTGCCGCGCGGGCCGGTCACGGCCAGGATCTCGGCGTCGCGGACGGAGACGGAGACACCGCCGAGACCGGGCGATCCGTTGTGGGAGTGGTGCAGGGAACGCGCCCAGATCACGTCGTTGTCCGGCGGGGCCACCATGGCGTACACCTCGGTTCGGATGAGTTTTCCCGTTCCCCCGTACGGGGGAACGAGGACGCGGCCGATCGGTCACTGGGCACCGTAGATAGCCGGACCGGCGTGTACGCACAGCACACGGCCCGGACGCTCCCCTTCTCACTCGAAAGGGCGCATCCGGGCCGGGCGGACCGTATGAAATGACCGCTGAATGATGATCATCCGGCGTTCATGGCGATGGTCAGAGCTTCGTCCACGCCTCCGTCAGCACCGCGCGCAGGATGCCCTCGATCTCGTCGAACGTGGACTGGTCCGAGATCAGCGGCGGCGCGAGCTGGACGACCGGGTCGCCGCGGTCGTCGGCCCGGCAGTACAGGCCGTTGTCGTACAGCGCCTTGGAGAGGAAGCCGTACAGGACGCGCTCGGTCTCCTCGTCGGTGAACGTCTCCTTGGTGGCCTTGTCCTTCACCAGCTCGATGCCGTAGAAGAAGCCGTTGCCGCGGACGTCGCCGACGATCGGCAGGTCGTGCAGCTTCTGCAGCGTGGTGAGGAAGGCGTTCTCGTTGTCCAGGACGTGCTGCGTGAGGTTCTCGCGCTCGAAGATGTCCAGGTTGGCGAGGCCGACCGCGGCGGAGACCGGGTGGCCGCCGAAGGTGTAGCCGTGCAGGAAGGTGTTGCCGCCCTTGTAGAACGGCTCGGCGATCTTGTCCGAGACGATGCAGGCACCGATCGGGGAGTAGCCGGAGGTCATGCCCTTCGCGCAGGTGATCATGTCCGGTACGTAGCCGAACTTGTCGCAGGCGAAGATCGTGCCGAGGCGGCCGAAGGCGCAGATGACCTCGTCGGAGACGAGCAGCACGTCGTACTGGTCGCAGATCTCGCGGACCCGCTGGAAGTAGCCGGGCGGCGGCGGGAAGCAGCCACCGGCGTTCTGCACGGGCTCCAGGAAGACGGCCGCGACGGTCTCGGGGCCCTCGAAGAGGATCTCCTGCTCGATCTGGTCCGCGGCCCAGCGGCCGAAGGCCTCCGGGTCGTCGCCGAAGAGCGGGGCGCGGTAGATGTTGGTGTTCGGCACCTTGTGCGCGCCGGGGACCAGCGGCTCGAAGGGGGCCTTCAGGGCCGGGAGGCCGGTGATGGACAGCGCGCCCTGCGGGGTGCCGTGGTAGGCGACGGCACGCGAGATGACCTTGTACTTGGTCGGCTGGCCCTTGAGCTTGAAGTACTGCTTGGCCAGCTTCCAGGCGGTCTCGACGGCCTCGCCGCCACCGGTGGTGAAGAAGACCTTGTTGAGGTCGCCCGGCGCGTAGTCGGCGAGACGCTCGGCCAGCTCGACGGCCTTCGGGTGGGCGTAGGACCACACCGGGAAGAAGGCGAGCTCCTGGCCCTGCTTGTACGCCGTCTCGGCGAGCTCGTGACGACCGTGGCCGGCGTTGACCACGAACAGGCCGGAGAGGCCGTCCAGGTAGCGCTTGCCCTTGTCGTCGAAGATGTACGTTCCCTCGCCACGCACGATGGTGGGAACGGGCGCGTTCTCGTAGTCCGACATGCGGGTGAAGTGCATCCACAGGTGGTCGTACGCGGTTCGGCTGAGGTCCTTGCTCACGGCTATCGGGTTCCCCACATATAGGTCTGCTTCTTGAGCTTGAGGTAAACAAAGCTCTCGGTGGAGCGCACGCCGGGAAGGGTCCGGATGCGTTTGTTGATCGTCTCCAGCAGGTGGTCGTCGTCCTCGCAGACGACCTCCACCATCAGGTCGAAGGAGCCCGCGGTCATCACCACGTACTCGCACTCGGCCATGGCCGACAGGGCTTCGGCCACCGGATCGAGGTCGCCCTCGACATTGATGCCGACCATCGCCTGGCGCCGGAATCCCACGGTGAGCGGGTCCGTGACGGCGACGATCTGCATCACGCCCTGGTCGAGCAGCTTCTGCACGCGCTGGCGCACAGCCGCTTCGGAGAGGCCGACGGCCTTGCCGATCGCGGCGTACGGACGGCGTCCGTCCTCCTGGAGCTGCTGGATGATCGCGAGGGAGACGGCATCGACCGCTGGCGGTGATCCGTTCCCGTTCCTGGAGTCTGCGCTGCGACTGGCCACACCTCCACTCTGCACCGCACTCGTCTGTCTCGCAACCCCAGATCGATGAAATTCGTTGAGTAAGTGCGTGGAAGCAACCGAATCCGAAGCCGTGGGTGGTGACCTATGTCGAAAGCGTCACCGGAACGATTAGGGTGGGAGTCTCACCCATCGGACAGCCGACAGGAGGGGTGGTCATGACCACCGAGGTGCGCCGTCTGCGCAACTACATCAACGGGGAGTTCCGGGACGCCGCGGACGGGCGGACCATCGATGTGGTCAGCCCGGTGACGGAAGAGGTCTACGCGACCTCGCCGCTCTCCGGCCAGGCCGATGTCGATGCGGCCATGGAGGCCGCCGCGGCCGCGTTCCCGGCCTGGCGCGACACGACGCCCGCCGAGCGACAGAAGGCCCTGCTCAAGATCGCGGACGCGTTCGAGGAGCGGGCGGAGGACCTGATCGCGGCCGAGTCGGAGAACACCGGCAAGCCGATCGGGCTCACCCGCAGCGAAGAGATCCCGCCGATGGTGGACCAGATCCGCTTCTTCGCCGGTGCCGCCCGTCTCCTTGAGGGCCGCTCGGCCGGCGAGTACATGGAGGGCCTGACCTCCATCGTCCGCCGCGAGCCGGTCGGCGTCTGCGCGCAGGTCGCGCCGTGGAACTACCCGATGATGATGGCCGTGTGGAAGTTCGCCCCGGCGCTCGCCGCGGGCAACACGGTCGTGATCAAGCCGTCCGACACCACCCCGGCGTCGACCGTGTTGATGGCCGAGATCATGGGTCAGATCCTGCCGAAGGGCGTCTTCAACGTCCTGTGCGGCGACCGGGACACCGGCCGCGCCATGGTCGAGCACCCGACCCCGGCGATGGCCTCCATCACCGGTTCGGTACGGGCCGGCATGCAGGTCGCCGAGTCCGCCGCCAAGGACGTCAAGCGCGTCCACCTGGAGCTCGGCGGCAAGGCGCCGGTCGTCGTCTTCGAGGACGCCGACATCGCCAAGACCGTCTCCGGCGTCTCGGAGGCGGGCTTCTTCAACGCGGGCCAGGACTGTACGGCAGCGACCCGCGTCCTGGTCCACGAGTCCATCCACGACGAGTTCGTCACCGCGCTCGCCAAGGCCGCCGCCGACACGAAGACCGGGCAGCCGGACGACGAGGACGTGGCGTACGGCCCGCTCAACAACGCCAACCAGCTCAAGCAGGTCAGCGGCTTCATCGAGCGGCTCCCCGCCCACGCCAAGGTCGAGGCGGGCGGCCACCGGGTCGGCGACAAGGGCTACTTCTACGCCCCGACCGTCGTCTCCGGCCTCGAGCAGGACGACGAGATCATCCAGAACGAGGTCTTCGGGCCCGTCATCACGGTCCAGTCGTTCACCGACGAGAAGCAGGCCGTCGCGTACGCGAACGGCGTCGACTACGCGCTCGCCTCCTCGGTCTGGACGACGAACCACTCCCGCGCCATGCGCATGTCCAAGAACCTCGACTTCGGCTGCGTGTGGATCAACACCCACATCCCGCTGGTCGCGGAGATGCCGCACGGCGGGTTCAAGAAGTCCGGCTACGGCAAGGACCTCTCGGCGTACGGTTTCGAGGACTACACGCGGATCAAGCACGTCATGACGTCCATCGAGGACTGACCGCCGCGCTGTCGAGGTGTACGGCCCCGGGCTCCGCGCCCGGGGCCGTGCGCTTTCTGGACAACGTGTGCGGGGCGGGCCCGTCCCGCTGGACGCTTGGTCCATTGCCCGCCGCCGTGGCCGAGAGGCATTCTGCGCGGGTGCCAGTGATCCCGAAGAACCCCATGTCCCGCCGTTCCCTGCTGCGCGCCCTCGGGGCCGGGGCCGCCGGGGCCTCCCTGGCCGGCTGCGGGGTGCCCGCCGCCTATGTCGAGCCGGGAGACCGGGCCGGACGCGACAGCTCCGCGACCGACCACACCCTGCACTTCGCCAACTGGCCGCTCTACATTGACACCGACGACGAGAACACCTCGAAGCGGCCCACGCTGGACGCGTTCACCGAACGGACCGGGATCTCCGTCACGTACACCGAGGAGATCAACGACAACGACGAGTTCTTCGGCAAGATCAGTCCGGCCCTGATGAACCGCCAGCAGACCGGGCGGGACCTGATCGTCATCAGCGACTGGATGGCCGCCCGCTTCGTCCGGCTCGGCTGGGTCCAGGAGATGGACCGGGCCAAGCAGCCGAACGTCGCCAAGTACCTGGACCCGCAACTGCGTTCGCCCGCCTTCGACGCCGGGCGGCGCCACAGCGTCCCGTGGCAGTCCGGGATCACCGGTATCGCGTACAACCGCAAGCGCCTCGGCCGCGAGATCCGCTCCACCAACGACCTGTGGGCCGACGACCTGCGCGGCAAGGTGACGTTGCTCTCCGGACTCGACGAGTCGTTCGCGCTGTTGATGCAGGGTGACGGCGTCGACATCACCCGGTGGACCGCCGACGACTTCCACACCATGTGCGAGCACATCGAGAAGCGCGTCCGCTCCAAGCACATCCGCCGCTTCACCGGCAACGACTACATCAAGGACCTCTCCACCGGCGACGTGCTGGCCTGTCAGGCGTACTCCGGTGATGTCATCCAACTCCAGGCGGACAACCCGGACATCGAGTTCGTCGTGCCGGAGGAGGGCGCCGAACTCTGGGCCGAGTCGCTGATGATCCCCAACCTCGCCCGCCACAAGCGCAACGCGGAGCGCCTCGTGGACCACTACTACGACCCCGAGATCGCCGCCGAACTCGCCACCTGGGTCAACTACGTCTGCCCGGTGCCCGCCGCCCGTGACGTCCTCGCCTCGTCCAAGGACGAGGACACCGCCGCGCTCGCCGAGGATCCGCTGATCTTCCCCGACGACGCGATGCGCCAACGGCTCGCCATCGCACGCGACATCACCGCCGAGGAACGGACGGACTTCGCCAAGAAGTGGAACGCCATCGTCGGGTTGTGAACCCGTACCAGGGGCGCTGTGAAGATGATGTAAAGGCGGGCGTACGCTGCGGATATGAGCGAGCGACACGCCCTCACGCGGCGTGTACGCAGGTGGTTGGTCTTCTTCATCGTCTGTCTGGTCCTGAGCGGGCTCACCGCCTTCCCGCTCGTCACCGAACTCCGCTGGGGCGAGGAACTGCTGAGGTCCACCCCGGTCCCCGAACACCTCCCGGGCCTGATGGAGTGGATCACCCGGGTCCGCGAAGGCCTCGACACCATCGAGCGGGACCAGCCCTTCATGCTGTACGGCACCGACTGGCTGGCCTTCGCCCACCTGGTCATCGCCGTCGCCTTCTACGGGCCCTACCGCGACCCGGTCCGCAACATCTGGGTCATCGAGTTCGGCATGATCGCCTGCGCCGGGATCATCCCGCTCGCGCTGATCTGCGGTCCGATCCGCGACATCCCGTTCTGGTGGACCGTGATCGACATGTCCTTCGGGGTCTTCGGCGTCATCCCGCTGCTGATCGTGCGGCGCATGATCAAGCGGCTGGAGGTGCTGGAGCGGGCACCGGCCGCCACGCCCGCTTCGGCAGCAGTCTGAGTCACGGCTTCCGGGCCACCACGCCGAACTGCGCGACCTCCGGCTCCCGCGGGTTCGTACGCCAGCGGGAGCAGGAGACGATGCCCGGCTCCAGCGGGTCGAGACCGTCCAGGAACGACGCGACCTCCTCGCGGGTCCGGGCGGTGATCGGCGGAGTGGCGTTCTCGTTCCAGAAGCGCATCGCCGCCTCGTTGCCCTCGCCGCCCAGCTCCAGCGTCGGATGGGTGAGCACCAGGTGGCTGCCGGAGGGGACGGCGGCCATCAGCGTGCGGACGATGGAGCGCGCCTCGTCCGTGTCCAGCACGAAGTTGAGGATGCCGAGCATCATCACCGCCACCGGCCGGCCCAGGTCCAGCGTGCGCCCGGCCGCCTTCAGGATGCGCTCCGGATCGTGCGCGTCCGCGTCCACGTACTCCGTCGCGCCCTCCAGCGAACCGCTCAGCAGAGCCCGTGCGTGGGCCAGCACGATCGGGTCGTTGTCGACATAGACGACCCGGGCGTGCGGCGCGGTGTGCTGGGCGATCTCGTGGGTGTTGTCGGCCGTCGGCAGGCCGGTGCCGATGTCCAGGAACTGCTCGATGCCCACGTCCCCGGCCAGGTGCCGCACCGCCCGGCCGAGGAACGCCCGGTCGGCGCGGGCCACTTCACCGATGCTCGGGTACATCCCGGTCACCTGGTCGCCGACCGCGCGGTCCACCGGATAGTGGTCCTTGCCGCCGAGCCAGTAGTTCCAGACCCGGGCGTTGTGCGCGACATCGGAACGTATCCGGGCAGGGGCCGCGGCCCGTATGCGGTTCTCACTCACGTCTGCTGCTCCTCGGTACCCGTACGGCGATACGGCACCGACCATCATGCCGGACCGATCAAGGGGCCCTGAGGTCGGAGGAGTTGGAGCGTACCTGGTGCAGCGCGTCGATCCGGTTGGTGGTGATCGAGTCGACGCCCCGCTCGATCAGCCGGCGCATCGTGCGCTTGGTGTCGGCCGTCCAGGCGGAGACGAGGAACCCGTCCCGGTGCGCCCTCTCGGCCAGTTCACGGCTGACGAGCCCGAAGCGGTAGTTCAGCCAGCGCGGCTTCACCGCCGCCAGCAGGACCGGGCGCGGCGGAGCGAGCGTGTTCCAGGTCAGCGCGATCTCGGCGGCCGGGTCCGCGGCGCGCACCCGCAGCATCGCGTCCGCGCCGGCGCAGTAGTACGCCCGGTCGCCCGCTCCGCACTCCAGGACCGTACCGACGACTTTCTTCACCGAGGCGTCCGTGGCGCCGGGCAGGTCCACCATCACCCGGTGTCCCTCGGTGGCCTCCAGCGCGTCGCGCAGGGTCGGCACCCCGCCGCCGGACAGCTCCAGCACCTCCTGGTGGGTCAGCCGGTCCAGGCGCAGGTCATGGCCCCACAGCCGCTCCAGCGTCGTGTCGTGGAGCAGCACGGGCACGCCGTCGCGGGTCACCCGTACGTCGATCTCGACCGCGTCCGCCCCCCGGTCGAGGGCGGAGCGGATCGAGGGCAGCGTGTTCTCGCGGGCCCGGTACGGATCGCCGCGGTGCGCCACGGCGGTGAAGCGGGTGGTGGTGTCGGCCATGGGGCCATTGTGACGACCGGGGGCGGCGGGCGGGGTGCCGGAGGCGGATTTCCGGGTACGTGTCAGGGTCAGCGGGCGGGGCCCCGGAGCCAGTTCGCCGTGTACGTGTCGATCTCCTCGGCCAGCTGCCGCTTGCCGGCCGGGTCCAGGAACGAGGCCTCCACCGCGTTCTTGGCGAGGCCCGCGATGCCCTGCTCGTCCAGGTTCAGCAGCCGGGCGGCGACGCCGTACTCGTTGTTCAGGTCGGTGCCGAACATCGGCGGGTCGTCGCTGTTGACCGTGACCAGCACGCCCGCCTGGACCATCTCGCGGATCGGGTGGAGCTCGATGTCGGTGACCGCGCGCGTTGCGATGTTCGACGTCGGGCAGACCTCCAGGGCGATACGGTGCTCGGCCAGGTGCTCCAGCAGCTTCGGGTCCTGGACGGCGCTGGTGCCGTGGCCGATGCGCTCGGCCCGCAGCTCGGTGAGCGCGTCCCAGATGGTCTGCGGTCCCGTGGTCTCACCGGCGTGCGGCACCGAGTGGAGGCCCTCGGCGATGGCCCGGTCGAAGTACGGCTTGAACTGCGGTCGCTCCACGCCGATCTCCGGCCCGCCGAGCCCGAACGAGACGAGCCCGTCGGGCCGCCGCTCCACCGCCAGCCGCGCGGTCTCCTCGGCGGCCTGGAGCCCGGCCTCGCCCGGGATGTCGAAGCACCAGCGCAGGATGACACCCAGCTCGGACTCGGCCGACTTGCGGGCGTCCTCGATGGCCTCCATGAAGGCCGCCTCCGGGATGCCGCGCCGGGTCGAGCTGAACGGGGTCACGGTCAGCTCCGCGTACCGGATGTTCTGCCGTGCCATGTCCCGGGCCACCTCGAAGGTGAGCAGCCGGACGTCCTCCGGGGTGCGGATCAGGTCCACCACCGAGAGGTAGACCTCGATGAAGTGCGCGAAGTCGGTGAAGGTGAAGTAGTCCGCCAGCGCCTCCGGGTCGGTCGGCACCTTGGAGTCCGGGTGCCGGGCGGCCAGTTCGGCGACGATCCGCGGCGAGGCGGACCCGACGTGGTGGACGTGGAGCTCGGCCTTGGGCAGCCCGGCGATGAAGGGGTGCGGATCGGTCATGTGTCTCTCTCCCACAATTTGGCGTGTACGTCGGCGGAGCCCCCGAAGGTGTCCGGCCGGCTGCACCGATCATCGTAGGCGGGGTGAGGTGGCGTGGAACCGGGCCGTAGCATGACGGGACCACGATGGGGGAGGCCCATGTCAGACAACACAGAGCAGCCCGGGGGCGGGGCCGCACCGCGCGATCCGTGGGCACCGCCGGACAGCAGGGTGGAGCTGGGCAAGCAGGACGCCGCTCCGCCGCCGCCCGCCGTCCACAACCAGCCGACCGTGACGTCGATGCCGAGCGCGGGGCCCGCCGCCGACGGCACCGGCCCGATACCGACGGGCGGCGGCTTCGGCCCGCCGCCCTCGGCCGTACCGCCGCCGCCGATCGGCCCGGGCGGTCCCGGCCACCAGGCGCCGCCGCCCCCGGCCACCGGGCACTACGGCTACCCGGCCCCGCCGGCGCAGCCGTACGGCGGCTATCCGGGCTACGACGCCTACGGCGGCCAGCAGCCGTGGGGGCCGCAGCCCTCGAACGGCCTCGGCACGGCCGCGCTGGTGCTCGGCATCATCTCGATCGTCGGCTTCTGCATGTACGGGGTGAACATCATCCTCGGCATCCTGGCGCTGATCTTCGGCCTCATCGGCCTCGGCCGGGCCAAGCGCGGCGAGGCCACCAACCGGGGCATGGCGATCGCCGGGATCATCACGGGCTCGGTCGGCATCGTCGTCGGGTCCGTGCTCCTCGGCTTCATCATCTGGGCCATCGCCAACGGTGACTCCAGCTTCGACGAGACCTACGACGACGACCCGTTCGCCACGTCGCTGGTCATCGAGGGCCGCGTCTAGCCACCGCCGCGTACGGCATCCGCCGCCCGGTCCGGCAGGGACCACTCCCCGCCGGACCGGGCGGCACTGCCGTATCCGTGGTCCGAATGGCCCGCAGTTCCGTGGTCCACAGGGGGCCGCAGCCGGGCTAAACCGCCCGCAGCCGCTCCCGCGCCTCCATCAGCGCGAACCCCAGCAGATTCAGCCCCTGCCACTCCTGCGGCCGCTCCACCCGCTCGTCGTCCGCCGCCAGCCCGATGCCCCAGATCCGGTCCAGCGGAGACGCCTCCACCAGCACCCGGTCGCCGGTGGAGAGCAGATAGCCGGCCAGCTCCGGGTCCTGCCCGAACTTGTGCGTGCTGCCTTCCACGACCAGGCCGAAGCGCTCCCGTATCCACACGTCGTCGTCGAAGCCGCGCACCAGCCGCCCGGCCTTCTTCGCCGCCGCCGGGCTGGTCGCCGTGACGGCCGCCTCCGCCGCCTCCGCATCGCCGAAGAGGCGCGCCTTGCCGGTCATCATCCAGTGCTCCGCGCTGGCGTATGTGACGCCGTCCACCGTGAACGGCGACGGCCACCACTGGCTCAGACAACTCGGGCCCAGCCGCCCGTCCGGGCGCGGGCGGTGGCCCCAGAACGGCAGATACTTCACCCGCTTGCCCCGCCCCACGTCGGCCACAAGCTCATCGATCGGTCCCATGGCATGTGAGTGTGGCATCCGCCACTGACACTCCGTACGGGGATTTCCGCACCGACACGACACATGGTCGACAGATTCCGTCGCGTAACCAAAAGGCAACAACGGAATCACTTGTTGGGCCTGGACCCCTCTGTCAGGATCGGCACTCAATTCACGAAGAGGCTACGCCGACCCCGCTCAGCGGGTACAGCGGCGGAGGAGAGCGTCATGAGCAACGGCTTCCAGGTTCAGGACCGCTTCGCGGAAGGTGCGCAGTACATCGGCGGCGAGCTGCTCCCGGGCACGTCCGGCCGCCACCACGACGTGGTGAACCCGGCGACCGGTGAGAGCGTCCTGCGGTACGAGCTGGCGGGCACCGACGACGTGGACGCGGCCGTCGCCGCCGCCCGGGCCGCCTTCCCCGGCTGGTCGGCCGCCACTCCCGGTGAGCGCTCCGAGGCCCTGCACCGGTTCGCCGCCGTCCTCGCCGAGCAGGCCGACGACTTCGCGTACGCCGAGTCCCTCCAGTGCGGCAAGCCGGTCAAGCTCTCCACCGAGTTCGACGTGCCCGGCACGGTCGACAACGCCGCCTTCTTCGCGGGCGCGGCCCGCCACCTGGAGGGCAAGGCCGCGGCCGAGTACGACGGCGACCACACCTCGTACGTACGCCGCGAGGCGATCGGCGTCGTCGGCTCCATCGCTCCGTGGAACTACCCGCTCCAGATGGCCGCCTGGAAGATCCTTCCGGCCGTCGCCGCGGGCAACACCATCGTCCTCAAGCCGGCCGAGCTCACTCCGCTGACCTCGCTGATGTTCGCCCAGGCCGCCACCGAGGCCGGTATCCCCGACGGTGTGATCAACATCGTCACCGGCGCCGGCAAGGAGGCGGGCGAGCACCTCGTCGGCCACCCGGACGTCGTGATGACCTCCTTCACCGGTTCCACCGCCGTCGGCAAGCGGGTCGCGGAGATCGCCACCGCCACCGTCAAGCGCCTCCACCTGGAGCTCGGCGGCAAGGCGCCCTTCGTGGTCTTCGACGACGCCGACCTGGAGGCCGCCGTCCACGGCGCGGTCGCCGGATCGCTCATCAACACCGGCCAGGACTGCACCGCCGCCACCCGCGCCTACGTCCAGCGCCCGCTCTACGACGCCTTCGTCCGCGATGTCGCCGCGCTCATGGAGACCGTCCGCCTCGGCGACCCCTTCGCCGCCACCACCGACCTCGGCCCCCTCATCAGCCACGCCCAGCGCGACCGCGTCGCCGCCTTCGTCGAGCGCGCCCGCGGCTACGCCCAGGTCGTCACCGGCGGCGAAGCGCCCGGCGGCGACCTCGCGGACGGCGCGTACTACCGGCCGACCCTAGTCGCGGGCGCCGCTCAGGACAGCGAGATCGTCCAGTCGGAGATCTTCGGCCCGGTCCTCGTGGTGCTGCCCTTCGACACCGACGACGAGGGCATCGCGCTCGCCAACGACACCCCGTACGGACTGGCCGCCTCCGCCTGGACCCGCGACCTGTACCGCGCGAACCGCGCCACCCGCGAGATCCAGGCGGGCTGTGTGTGGGTGAACGACCACATCCCGATCCTCTCCGAGATGCCGCACGGCGGATACAAGGCCAGCGGCTTCGGCAAGGACATGTCGGCGTACTCCTTCGAGGAGTACACGCAGGTCAAGCACGTCATGTACGACAACACCGCGGTCGCCCGCAAGGACTGGCACCGCACGATCTTCGGGGACCGATAGCAGCTGCCGCACCGGAAGGGCCCACGGGCCCTGCGGCCTCCCACCCGAAAGGGCATACAGCGTATGGAGAGTTACGAGCCCGAGCGCCTCTCGCCGGTCCAGCTGGCGGCCATGAGGCGTTCCCTGACCAACGGCAGGGCCGCCCTCACCCGCCGTTCCCTGCTGCGGGCCTCCGGCATGGGCGCCCTCGCGCTCGGCGGGATAGCCACCCTCGGCGCCTGCGGCATCCCGCCCGCCGGACGCGCCGAGGGAGCAGCCGCCGCCGACGACCACTCGGCCGAGGAGAAGGTGGTGAACTTCTCCAACTGGACCGAGTACATGGACGTCAGCGACGACGAGAAGACCCGTCCCACCCTCGCGGCCTTCACGAAGCGCACCGGCATCAAGGTCAAGTACACCGAGGACATCAACGACAACGTCGAGTTCTTCGGGAAGATCAAACCGCAGCTCGCGGCGGGCCAGGACACCGGACGCGACCTCATCTGCGTCACCGACTGGCTGGCCGCCCGGATCATCCGGCTCGGCTGGGCGCAGAAGCTCGACGCCTCCAACCTGCCGCACGCCTTCGCCAACGTCTCCGCCCAGTTCCGCAGCCCGGACTGGGATCCCGGCCGCGCCTACTCCTATCCGTGGACGGGCATCCCGACGGTCATCGCGTACAACAAGAAGGCGACCGGCGGCCGCAAGGTCGACTCCGTCACCCAGCTGCTCGACGATCCGAAGCTCAAGGGCCGCGTCTCCTTCCTCTCCGAGATGCGCGACTCCGTCGGCATGACCCTGCTCGACCAGGGCAAGGACCCGGGCAAGTTCACCGACGCCGACTTCGACGGCGCGATCGGCCGGCTCCAGAAGGCCGTCGACAAGAAGCAGATCCGCCGCTTCACCGGCAACGACTACACCGCCGACCTCAGCAAGGGCGACATCGCCGCCTGCGTCGCGTGGGCCGGGGACATCATCCAGCTCCAGGCCGACAACCCGGACATCGAGTACGCGATCCCGGCCGCCGGATACATCACCTCCAGCGACAGCCTCCTGGTCCCCGCACAGGCCCGGCACAAGACCAACGCCGAGAAGCTCATCGACTACTACTACGAGCCGCCGGTCGCCGCCCAGCTCGCCGCGTACATCAACTACGTCTGCCCGGTCGACGGCGTACGCGACGAACTCGCCAAGATCGACGAGTCGATGGCCTCCAACACGCTGATCCTCCCCGACAAGGAGATGGCGGCGAAGTCCCGCTCCTTCCGCTCCCTGAGCGCGGAGGAAGAGACGGCGTACGAAGAGAAGTTCGCCAAGCTCATCGGCGCCTGACCCGGCAACCGCCGGTACCTACCGGCCCCGCCTCTCTCCGAACTCCCCCGAACACACTGGGACCGCGACCCATGACACAGCAGCAGCAGACCGCGGGCGGCGATGTCCGCCTCGTCGGGATCAGCAAGACCTACAACTCCTTCACCGCCGTACAGCCGCTCGATCTGACCGTCCCGCAGGGCTCGTTCTTCGCTCTGCTCGGCGCCTCAGGCTGCGGCAAGACCACCACCCTGCGGATGATCGCCGGGCTGGAGGAGGCCACCACCGGCACGGTCTTCCTCGGCGGCAAGGACATCACCGACCTGCCGCCGTACAAGCGGCCGGTCAACACCGTCTTCCAGAGCTACGCGCTCTTCCCGCACCTGGACATCACCGAGAACGTCGCTTTCGGCCTGCGCCGGCGCGGCATCAAGTCGGTGAAGAAGCAGGTCGACGACATGCTGGAGCTGGTCCAGCTCGGCGACTTCGCCCGCCGCAAACCGCATCAGCTCTCCGGTGGCCAGCAGCAGCGCGTCGCCGTGGCCCGCGCGCTCATCAACCATCCGCAGGTCCTGCTGCTCGACGAACCGCTCGGTGCGCTCGACCTCAAGCTCCGCCGCCAGATGCAGCTGGAGCTGAAGCGCATCCAGACCGAGGTCGGCATCACCTTCGTGCACGTCACGCACGACCAGGAGGAGGCCATGACCATGGCCGACACGGTCGCGGTGATGAACGGAGGCCGCGTCGAACAGCTCGGCGCGCCCGCCGACCTCTACGAGAACCCGCGCACCACCTTCGTCGCCAACTTCCTCGGTACCTCCAACCTCATCGCGGGCGAGATCGTCTCGACCGGCGAGGACCTGGTGGTCGCGGCGGGCGGCGGGAAGCTCACGCTGCCTCGCGAGCGGTGTTCGGCGCCGACCACCAGCGGCGGCCGGCTGCTCCTCGGCATCCGGCCCGAGAAGATATCCCTGGCCCACGCGGACGACGCCGATGCCATCGCCGCAGGCCGTAACCGCGTCACCGGCCGCATCACCGACTCCAGCTTCATCGGCGTCTCCACGCAGTACGTGGTCGAGAGCCCGGCCGGAACGGCCCTCCAGGTGTACGAGCAGAACGTCGACCGGCGTACGCGACTCACTCCCGGCGCCGAGGTCGTCCTGCACTGGAACCCGGCCCACACCTTCGGCCTCGACGCCGCCCAGGACATCGACGCGGGCGCCACCAGCGTGGAGGACGCGGAGTGAGCCTCACCGAAGCGCCGACCGCGCCCTCTCCACAGCCCGAGGAGCCCCGGAAGCTCACGCTCCGCAAGCCCTCCACCCGTAAACGCCTCATCCCGTACTGGCTGCTGCTTCCCGGTATCCTCTGGCTGCTCGTCTTCTTCGCGCTGCCGCTGGTCTACCAGGCCTCCACCTCCGTACAGACCGGCTCGCTGGAGCAGGGCTTCGAGGTCACCTGGCACTTCCAGACGTACGTGGACGCGCTGCGCGAGTACTACCCGCAGTTCATCCGGTCCCTGCTGTACGCCGGCACCGCCACGATCCTCTGCCTGCTCCTCGGCTACCCGCTCGCCTACCTCATCGCCTTCAAGGCGGGCCGCTGGCGCAACCTGGTGCTGGTGCTGGTCATCGCGCCGTTCTTCACCAGCTTCCTCATCCGTACGCTGGCGTGGAAGACGATCCTCGCCGACGGCGGCGCGGTCGTGGACGTGCTCAACACGCTGCACGTCCTGGACGTCACCAGCTGGCTCGGCTGGACCGAGTCCAACCGGGTCCTCGCCACGCCGATGGCGGTCGTCTGCGGTCTGACGTACAACTTCCTGCCGTTCATGATCCTGCCGCTCTACACCTCGCTGGAGCGGATCGACGGCCGGCTGCACGAGGCGGCGGGCGACCTCTACGCCACGCCTGCCACCACCTTCCGCAAGGTGACGTTCCCGCTCTCCATGCCCGGTGTGGTCTCCGGCACCCTGCTGACCTTCATCCCGGCCAGCGGTGACTACGTCAACGCGGAGCTGCTCGGTTCCACCGACACCAAGATGGTCGGCAGCGTCATCCAGAGCCAGTTCCTGCGGGTCCTGGACTATCCGACGGCCGCCGCGCTCTCGTTCATCCTCATGGCGATCGTCCTGCTGATGGTCACCTTCTACATCCGCCGCTCCGGGACGGAGGACCTGGTCTGATGCCCGTACTGCGCTGGATACGCCGGAACCTGATCGTCATCGCGGGTCTGCTGACCCTCGCGTACATGATCCTGCCGAACGTCGTCGTGATGGTGTTCTCGTTCAACAAGCCCAACGGCCGCTTCAACTACGAGTGGCAGCGGTTCTCGCTGGACGCCTGGAAGGACCCCTGCGGTGTCGCCGACCTCTGCGGATCGCTCTCGCTCTCGCTCCAGATCGCGTTCTGGGCGACGCTCGGGGCCACCGCGCTCGGCACGGCGGTCGCCTTCGCGCTGGTCCGCTACCGCTTCCGGGCGCGCGGCGCGATCAGCTCGCTGATCTTCCTGCCGATGGCGATGCCTGAAGTCGTCATGGCCGCGTCCCTGCTCACGCTCTTCCTGAACATGGGGGCGCAGCTCGGCTTCTGGACCGTGCTGATCGCGCACATCATGTTCTGCCTCAGCTTCGTGGTGACCGCCGTCAAGGCGCGCGTCATGTCGATGGACCCGAGACTGGAAGAAGCCGCCCGCGACCTTTATGCGGGCCCCGTGCAGACTTTCGTACGGGTGACCCTTCCGATCGCCGCACCGGGAATCGCGGCGGGAGCGCTGCTCGCCTTCGCGCTCTCCTTCGACGATTTCATCATCACGAATTTCAACGCGGGCTCCACCGTCACCTTCCCCATGTTCGTCTGGGGATCGGCACAGCGCGGCACGCCCGTCCAGATCAACGTCATCGGCACCGCGATGTTCATCATTGCGGTAACGATGGTCCTCGTCGGCCAGCTCATCGCAAGCCGTCGGCGGAGCAACGCTCGAACCTGAAAGTCCTGAAGGAGTTGGAAACCATGGCCCCAGCTGCCATGAGTATCGCTGCCCCATCACTCTCCGGCGCCAAGCCGGTCTCCTACTGGCTGGACGACCCGGCCAAACCCGACGCGCTGCCGGCTCTCACCGGTGACGAGCAGACCGATCTCCTGGTCATCGGCGGTGGCTACAGCGGCCTGTGGACCGCACTCATCGCCAAGGAGCGCGACCCCGACCGGGACGTCGTCCTCATCGAGGGGCACGAGGTGGGCTGGGCCGCCTCGGGCCGCAACGGCGGTTTCTGCGCCGCCTCCCTCACCCACGGCCTGGCCAACGGCGTGGAGCGGTGGCCGGACGAGATCGCGCAGCTGGAGGAGCTGGGCGCGCGGAACCTCGACGCCATCGAGGCCGCCGTCGCCCGCTACGGCATCGACTGCGAGTTCGAGCGGACCGGCGAGATCGATGTGGCCACCGAGCCGCACCAGCTCGAAGAGCTGCGGGAATGGCACGAGGAGATCGTCAGGCTCGGCATCACCGGCGTGGACTTCCTGGACCGCGACGCGCTGCGCGCCGAGGTCGATTCACCGACCTTCCTCGGCGGCCTCTGGGACCGGAACGGCGTCGCGATGCTGCACCCGGCCAAGCTCGCCTGGGGCCTGAAGCGGGCCTGCCAGGAGCTGGGCGTACGGATCTACGAGCACACGCGGGGCCTCGACCTCGTGCGCTCCGGATCCGGGATGGCGGTGCGTACACCGTACGGTCGCATCTTCGCCCGTCGCGTCGCGCTCGGCACCAACATCTTCCCGTCGCTGGTCAAGCGGGTCCGCCCGTACACCGTGCCGGTCTACGACTACGCGCTGATGACCGAACCGCTCACGCCCGAGCAGCTGGAATCCATCGGCTGGAAGGGCCGCCAAGGACTCGGCGACAGCGCGAATCAGTTCCATTACTTCCGGCTCTCCGCGGACAACCGGATCCTGTGGGGCGGATATGACGCGATCTATCCGTACGGAGGTCGGCTCAGCGCCGATCTGGACCAGCGGCCGGAGACGTTCCTGAAACTCGCGGAGCAGTTCTTCGACTGTTTTCCGCAGCTTTCCGGAGTGCATTTCTCGCACGCCTGGGGCGGGGCGATCGACACCTGTTCGCGCTTCACGGCTTTCTTCGGTACGGCCCATCAGCGACGGGTCGCGTACGCCGCCGGATATACGGGACTCGGCGTCGGCTCCACACGTTTCGGGGCCGAGGTGATGCTCGATCTGCTCGACGGTGAGGAGACCGAGCGGACCCGGCTGGAAATGGTCCGCTCGAAGCCGATGCCGTTCCCGCCGGAGCCGTTCGCGTGGGCCGGGATCGAGATCACCAAGAGGTCTCTCGCTCACGCCGACAGCAACGGCGGGCACCGCAATCTGTGGTTGAAGACCATGGACAAGCTCGGTCTCGGCTTCGACAGCTGACACTCCGTCCAACAGTGTGACCCACTTCACTACCAACAAGTAGCCAGAACCCGCGTCATAGTTCGCGCCCGACGCTCTCTCGCACGTGTACGCACCGGCAGGACCCTGCCGGTGTTCCACGTCAACGGGAGGCCGGTCATGACTGGCTCGGAGACCAGGGCCGCGGTCGAGTGGCTCACATCGGTGGCACCGGATCCGGGCGCCTGCCGGTGGGAGTGGGAGCGCAACCCGCAGGGGACCGCGCTCCTGCCCGCCGGCAAGCGCTGGGACGTGCTGATCCTGCCGGGGGAGCTGGGTTATCCGACGCTCGACGTGCTCACCCGTCTCATCGACCGGCCCGGACCGGTCCTCGCCGACTTCGGTGAATCCCGCATGGGCTTCTTCGTCCCGCCGGGCACCGCGTCCCGCTGGCTCGGTACCGGCATCCGCGGCGCGGGCCCCGGCACCTGGATCGTCGTTCCGCATCCGGGCCGGGCGGCCGGAGGAGTGCGGTGGCTGATCCCGCCGGACGGCTCGGGGACCCTCACGGACGCGGCGCTGCTGGAGCTGGCGATGCACGAGGCGGCCGGAGCCGCCGCGCAGGACGGCCGGCAGGGAGGATGACCCGCCGCCGGAGGCCGCGCAGGGGGTGAGCTCACTGCCAGAGGTCTTGACAACCTGATTGGTCTGGACCATGTTGTGCGCACGCCACACCCAATTCCCCCCTGCACGGAGGCTGTTGTGGAACGCACCGGACCAACCGTCAGATTTTCCGGACTTCTGGCCACCTGTACGGCCGCAGTGCTCGCCGCCGGTGCCCTGGTCGCCACGGCGCCGGCGGCGAGCGCGGCGGACGTGGATGTGGCGCGCAACGGCGGTTTCGAGGCCGGTCTCGACGGCTGGAGCTGCACCGCGGGCAGCGGAGCGGCCGTCTCCACCCCCGTACGCAGCGGTACGAAGGCCCTCAAGGCGACCCCGGCGGGCAACGACAACGCCAGGTGCTCCCAGGCGGTCACGGTCAAGCCCGACTCCCGCTACACGCTGAGCGCCTGGGTGCAGGGCAGCCCGGTCTACCTCGGCGCCACCGGCACCGGCACCACCGACGTCTCCACCTGGACCCAGTCCACCGGCGCCTGGAAGCAGCTCACCACCAGTTTCACCACCGGTCCCGGCACCACCTCCGTGAACGTCTACACCCATGGCTGGTACGGCACTCCCGCCCACTACGTCGACGACCTCACCCTCGTCGGCCCCGGCGGCGACCCCGTGGTCGTCCCGGCGGTCCCGGCCGGCCTGAAGACCACCGCGATCACCTCCACCTCGGTCGCCCTCTCCTGGAACGCCGTCTCCGGCGCGACCGGCTACAACGTCTACCGAGGCGGTACGAAGGTGGCCACGGCCACCGGCCCCTCCGCCACCGTGACCGGACTGGCCGCCTCCACCGCGTACAGTTTCCAGGTCACCGCCACCAACGCGGCCGGCGAGTCCGCGAAGTCGGCCGCCGTCACCGCGACCACCACGCCGGGCGGCGGAGGCGGCGGCGACACCAAGCTCCCCGCGCGGGCGCTGGTCGGCTACCTCCACTCCAGCTTCGCCAACGGCTCCGGTTACACCCGCATGGCGGACGTGCCCGCCTCCTGGGACGTCATCAACCTCGCGTTCGGTGAGCCGACCTCCGTCACCTCCGGCGACATCCGCTTCTCGCTCTGCCCGGTCGCCGAGTGCCCGAACGTCGAGTCCGAGGCGGAGTTCAAGGCCGCCATCAAGGCCAAGCAGGCGGCGGGCAAGAAGGTGCTGATCTCCATCGGCGGCCAGAACGGCCAGGTGCAGCTCGCCTCCACCGCCGCCCGGGACGCCTTCGTCACCTCGGTCTCGAAGATCATCGACACCTACGGCCTGGACGGCCTGGACATCGACTTCGAGGGCCACTCGCTCTCGCTGAACACCGGCGACACCGACTTCCGCTCGCCGACCTCACCGGTGATCGTCAACCTGATCTCCGCGGTGAAGACCCTCAAGGCGAAGTACGGATCCGGCTTCGTCCTGACGATGGCGCCCGAGACCTTCTTCGTGCAGCTGGGCTACCAGTTCTACGGCTCCGGCCCCTGGGGCGGCCAGGACCCGCGCGCCGGCGCCTACCTGCCGGTCATCCACGCCCTGCGCGACGACCTGACCCTGCTCCACGTCCAGGACTACAACTCGGGCCCGATCATGGGCCTGGACAACCAGTACCACTCGATGGGCGGCGCGGACTTCCACATCGCCATGACCGACATGCTGCTCGCCGGCTTCCCGGTCGCGGGCAACACCAGCCGCGTCTTCCCGGGCCTGCGCCCCGATCAGGTCGCCATCGGCCTCCCGGCCTCCACCCAGGCGGGCAACGGCCACACCTCGCCGGCCGAGGTCAACAAGGCGCTCAACTGCCTGATCAAGAAGACCGACTGCGGCTCCTACCAGACCCACGGGACCTGGACCGACCTGCGCGGCCTGATGACCTGGTCGATCAACTGGGACCGGTTCAACAACTGGGAGTTCTCCCGCAACTTCGACTCGTACTTCGGTAGCTGAGGTAACCCTTCGAGGTGCCTCTGAGGTACCCACCAGACCGATGCCCGTCGCCGGGGTGAAGAGGATCGCGGCGACGGGCATCATCCATGCCGTCCTGCCCTTCCTAGGGTGATCACGACGCGGGGAAGCGCTCCCGCCCGCCGCGTTCGAGAAAGGACAGCATGTGAGTACGGGGTCACTTCTCGCGGCCGACGCCCCCGCAGGGGACGCGTTCCACACCCCGCCGGTACCCCTGCCCGACGGCACACCCGGCGACCCGATCCGCGCCCGCCTCCTGGACAACCCCGCCGCAACCGTGCCCGGCGGCGAGAACTGGCTGGTCCTCCACCGTTCCGAGGCCGCCGACGGCAGCCCGGTCACCACCTCGGGCACCATCGCCCTCCCGGACCGCACCGCCCTCCCGGACCGCACCGCCCACCCGGTCCCCGCCGGCGGCTACCCGCTGATCAGCTAAGCCCACGGCACGGTGGGCGTGGCCAACCGCTGCGCGCCCTCACGGGACCGCGGCGACACCGGCGCCTCACCCATGAACGCCTATCCGCTCAGGCTGCTCGGCCACTTCCTGGACCAGGGCTGGGCCGTCGCGATGACGGACTACGAGGCGCTGGGCACCGGTACGGCACAGCGACTGCATCCCTACCTCTGCGGCCGCTCCGAGGCGATGGGCGTCCTCGACATCGTGACGACCGCACGGAGGCTGTTCCCGGGCGAGATCGGGAAGCGGTTCGCGATCGTCGGCCATTCGCAGGGCGGCCAGGCGGCCCTGTTCGCGGCCCACCACGCTCCCGGCCGGTCGCAGGGCTCACGGGCGTCTGCGCGATCGCGCCCGCCAACCACCTCCTGGGCCTGGTCCGGGCCGGAGCCGGCCTCGACCAGACGAACTCCGGCCTCGCGTTCACACCGCTCATCCTCGCCGGTGCTCTCGGCGGCGACCCCACGATCGACCCGGAACAGGTGCTCTCACACCATGCGTTCGAGCAGTTCTGGCCCCACGTACGGCACCGCTCCCGCGCCGGACTGAGCCGCACCGACTCCTGGGGCGGCATCAAGGGCACCGAGCAGTTCCGCCCCGGCTACCCCGCAGCGCCCAACCCCGACCAGGAGAAGTTCGACCGCCAGGTGGCGGCGATGAACCCGGACCTGACCCTCACCGTCCCGGTCCGCATCGTCCAGGCCGCCGACGACGAACGCGTCCGCGCCGACCCCGCACCGCTGATGGGCACCGACGCCCTGGTCGAGGAACTCACCGTGACGAACAGCGAACGCGGGAACATCCACTACCGGCGTTACGAGCCCGGCGCCGTCCCCGCCGACGAGCCGCTCGGCATCCACTTCGCGACGATCGACCACGACATCCCGGAGCTCACCGAGTGGCTGGCGGCTCTTCTCGCCGCCGCTGCCGACGGCTGACCCACCACAGCGGCGCCAGCAGCACAGGCCCCAGGCACCAGCTCGCCAGCACGTCCAGCGGCCAGTGGTAGCCGTGCAGCACCAGACCGACGCCCGTCGCCGCCGTCAGCAGGAGAGCGGCGGCGGGCGGCATCCACGCGCGCGGCCACGCCGGCCGGTCCGCCGCGAGGAGGAGCAGCGCCGAGGCCCCGTACGCCACCGCCGCCGTCGCCGTATGGCCGGACGGGTAGTAGTTGACGGCCTCGGTCAGCGGGCCCTGCCGGGCGGTGGCCACCTTCAGTGGGATCACCAGCGCCGGGACGGCCGCCATGGTGAGGGCCGCGTATACCGGCAGCCGCCGGGCACCGCGCCAGAGCGCGTACGCCATCGCGCAGACGACCACCGGGAGCGCCACCGGCGCACCGCCGAGGTCGGAGAAGAGCTGGGTCAGAGCGGCCGGGCCGCGCTGGAAGAGGCTCTCGCCGACGCGTTCGTCCAGCCGGACCAGCGGACCGTCGGCCGCCACCTGCCAGGTGATCAGCGCGAACAGTGTCAGCAGGACGCCGAGAAAGAGAGAGGCCGGCCACCCGGGAACAGGGGGGGTTGTTCCGGGATGGCCGGCGGGACCGGGTCGCCGCGCGCCCCGGGGGGTGTGGGGCGGGCGGCCGTCCGATCGGTGAGGAGTCCCGGAGCACGAGGCTCCGGCGTCGTGCCCGAGGGCACGCCCGGAACGGTGCTGGGGAAGCCCCGACCCGGAATCACCCGCGGTTTCCCGTGGGCGATGTGTTTCTCTCATCTGCGGAAACCGTACGGCAGCGGAGGAGCGGCCGACAGCCGCAGCCGCCACCCGCCATCGCCCCCGCACACCTTCTTCACACGCCCTCACCCGGATGCCGTACGGCGGTGACGCGGGAGTACCGCCGTACGGCATCCGGGTTCGAAGGATCAGAGCGTGCCGAAAGCCTGCTCGATCACGTCGAGGCCCTCGTTGAGGAGGTCCTCACCGATCACCAGCGGCGGCAGGAAACGCAGCACGTTGCCGTAGGTGCCGCAGGTCAGGACCATGACGCCCTCGGCGTGGCAGGCCTTGGCGAGCGCGCCGGCCGCCTCCGGGTTCGGGTCCTTCGTGCCGGACTTCACCAGCTCGATCGCGATCATGGCGCCACGGCCGCGGATGTCGCCGATGATGTCGCCGTTCGGGAGCTTCGCCTGCATCTGCGCGAGGCGGTCCTTCATGACCTCCTCGATCCGCTTGGCCTTCGCGTTCAGGTCCAGCTCGCGCATCGTCTCGATCGCGCCGAGCGCACCCGCGCAGGCGACCGGGTTCCCGCCGTACGTACCGCCCAGACCGCCCGCGTGCGCGGCGTCCATGATCTCGGCGCGGCCGGTCACGGCGGAGAGCGGCAGACCGCCGGCGATGCCCTTGGCGGTGGTGATCAGGTCCGGGACGATGCCCTCGTCCTCGCAGGCGAACCACTGGCCGGTGCGGCAGAAGCCGGACTGGATCTCGTCCGCGACGAAGACGATGCCGTTGTCCTTGGCGAACTGCGCGATCGCCGGGAGGAAGCCCTTGGCCGGCTCGATGAAGCCGCCCTCACCGAGCACCGGCTCGATGATGATCGCGGCGACGTTCTCCGCGCCGATCTGCTTGGTGATCTCGTCGATGGCCTGGGCCGACGCCTCGGCACCGGCGTTCTCGGCACCGGTCGGCCAGCGGTAGCCGTAGGCGACCGGGACGCGGTAGACCTCGGGCGCGAACGGACCGAAGCCCTGCTTGTACGGCATGTTCTTCGCCGTCAGCGCCATCGTGAGGTTCGTCCGGCCGTGGTAGCCGTGGTCGAAGACGACGACGGCGGTGCGCTTGGTGTAGGCGCGGGCGATCTTCACCGCGTTCTCGACGGCCTCGGCGCCCGAGTTGAACAGCGCCGACTTCTTCGCGTGGTCGCCCGGCGTCAGCTCGGCGAGCTGCTCGCAGACCTCGACGTACCCCTCGTACGGCGTGACCATGAAACAGGTGTGGGTGAAGTCCGCGAGCTGCGCGGTGGCGCGGCGTACGACGGCCTCGGCGGAGGCGCCGACCGAGGTCACGGCGATACCGGAGCCGAAGTCGATCAGACGGTTGCCGTCCACGTCCTCGATGATCCCGCCGCCCGCGCGGGCGGTGAACACCGGCAGGGTGGAGCCCACACCTGCGGCGACGGCGGCGAGCCGGCGAGCCTGCAGCTCGACGGAGTTCGGGCCGGGGATGGCAGTGACGACGCGGCGCTCCTGCGGGATTGCGGTCATGAGGGGCTCCTGGGGGTGTTTCGGACGCTCTTCTCATCGCAGGCTAGGGGCGGGTGGCGGACCCGGGCATGCTCCGATCGGGAGTGGTGGGTGCGTGTCGTTGTCCGTCGCGGACAGGACGGTGCTTCGGACCCCGCCCAGCAGGCGCGATGCGGGTCCGGGGCGGCCTGTGGCGGCCCGGGGACGGTCACTCTTCGGGCGGGTTGCTGAACTCCCCGTGTGCGCGCACTAGATTGGCCGGGGCAGCGGACGGACCGGCAGGTCCCGGCAGGTCAAGGGGGCAGTGGTTCATGGACGACGAGGGCACGCGGGGCGTACGGGACACGAACGCGGACAGGGTGCCCGGGCCGGCGGCGCCACCGCCTCCGGCGGGGGAGCCGGGGGAGCGGTGGGCGGGGCAGCCTGCGCCTGGGCGGCCCGAGGCCGGGGAACCGCGGGGCTCGCGGTCTGCGGCCGGGGAGCCCGGTGCGCCGGAGTTCGGGCAGCCGGCCTCCGGGAAGTCGTGGGGCGATCGGACGGCCGACGGCCCGACGCCGGTGCCGCCGCCGGGCGGGCCTCCGGCGCCGCGGTCCGGGCGGTCTTCCGGAGAGCCTTGGGTGTCGGCGCCCGGCGAGTCTCCAACGCCGCGGTCCGGCCGGCCTTCCGCTGAGCCTTGGGCATCGGCGCCAGGCCAGCCTCCGGCACCGCAGTCCGGGCAGTCTTCCCCAGAGCCCTCGGCATCGGGCCGGCCGCCGGCACCGCAGTCCGGCCGGCCTGGGAGGCTTCCGGCACCAGGGATGGACCGGCCGCCGGCCGCTCAGCCCTCCGCGTGGACCTCTCCGCCGCCCCCGTCCGGACCGCCGCCCGCACGTCCCGCCACTCCGCCGCCGCCCGTCGAGCAGCCCTCCGCCGGAGCCCCGGCCCTTGACGCCTGGCTGCGTACGCCCCGTCCACCGCAGGCTCCGGGCATCTGGCGGTTCGGGTTCACACCGCGCCCGGCCGAGCAAGGCGAGGAGGTCTCCGACCGCTCGCTCCTCGTCGGCGCCCTCATCGCCCTCCTCTCCGCGCTCCTCCTCTGGTCGCTCTGGCGCAACGGCTACCTCCCGTACCGCCTCGTCCCCCTCAAGCTCTTCACCCCGGGCGAATGGTGGCATCCGGGCACTTCCGGAGGCCCGCGCACCATCGAGGGCTCCGACGCCCTCACCGTGTACGAGGCACTCCTCTTCGGGCTCCTCGCCTACGGCTGCGGCCGGATCGGCAACTTCTCCGAGCTCTTCCGACGCCACGTCGTGAGCCGTGGCCGGCCCTTCCTCGCTCTCGCGGCGGCCGTCGCGGCGGGCCTCGCCCAGCTCCTGGTCTGGAAGGAGACCCTGCCGGTCGTCCGCCCGGTGCTGGTGCTGGTCGCCGCCGTCGCGGGCGGCGAGATCTATCAGAGTCAGACCGTCGTCTACGTCATCTACGCGCTGATCGCCGCCGCCGTCCTGTATCCCTTCGCCCGCCTCGGCCGCTGGCGCGAACTGCTCGCCGCCCGCCGGGGAAGGGGAACCGCCACACCGGCCCCGGCCGACACCCCCTCGGCCCCTGTCACCGCGACCTCCGCCGACCAGTGGCCCGAGCTGCGCGCGGCGGGCTGGACCGACGCGGCGGAGACCCTCACCGCCGAGGTCCGCACCGGCCGTATGAACGACGTGGACGTGGCCCGCCTCCGCCACGCCTGGGCCCAGGCCACCGGCAGCCCCGACCGCCTCGCACCTCTCGCCGAAGCCGTCCTGCGCACCGGGGGAGCCGCCGCCCGGCACCCTTCCGGTCACCGCGACCTGCCCCGCCGCACCGCCCGCCACGACGTGCTCACCGGCCAGGTCCGCATCGGCCGCTGCGCCGAGGACCCGCACAACCCCTACGCCCGCCGCACCACCGGCCTCGCACTGGACCCGACGCTGCTCGGCACCTCGCTGCTGGCCGTCGGCCCGCCCGGCTCCGGCAAGTCCGACCGGCTGGTCCGGCCCGTCGTCGAGGCCCTCGGCCTGCGGGCCCTCGCCGGACAGGCTGCCGTACTCGCCGTCGGCGGCGCGGGCGCGCCCGTCGGCCCGGACGAGGCCTTCGACG
Source organism: Streptomyces sp. NPDC006174 (assembly GCF_040614075.1). NCBI lineage: Bacteria > Bacillati > Actinomycetota > Actinomycetes > Kitasatosporales > Streptomycetaceae > Streptomyces > Streptomyces sp. NPDC006174. Next base: position 105,367 of record NZ_JBEXTJ010000016.1, read on the forward strand.
TCGTCGTACGCGTCGGCAATCCCGCCTCCGCCCACGACCTCGACCTCTACGGCGGGACCAGCGACCCCGACGAGGCCGCCGCCGTCCTCGCGGAAGGGCTCGTCGGCGATGTCGGCAGCCTGGACAGCCGCCGCGCGGCCACCGTCCTGGCCCAGCTGCTCGGCCCGTACCGGACGGCCCACGGCCACTTCCCCTCCGTACCGGAACTGCGTGAACTCCTCGACGGGACGCCGGCCGCGCTCACCGCGCTGCGCGCCACGCTCGAGGCCGCCGGACACCACGCGATGCTCCGCGAACTGGAGGCCCGGACCCGTCAGGCCGGCGGCCCCGGCGACCCCGCACCGGCCCTCGCGGACCGGGTCGCGCTGCTCGACCGGCCCGCGTTCGCCGGGTTCTTCGCCACCGGCCCGGACGCCCGCCCGTTCGCGCTGCGTTCGCTCGGCCAGTACCCGCTGCGGGTCCGCGTCGACCTGCCGGAGCGCGGCCACGCCGAGGCCTCCCGCCTCCTCACGCGCCTCCTGCTCGCCCAGTTCACGGCCATCACCGCCGCCCGCACCGACACCACGCTCTTCGTCGGCCTGGTCCTGGACGACGCGACGCACGCGGTGACCGCCGAGACCGTACGCGGCATCCGCCGGCTGCGCTCGGTCAACGCGGGAGCCGTCCTCACCCTCCGTACCGTCGACGACGTCCCCGAGCCCCTGCACACCCCGCTGCTCGGCGCGGTCGGCTGCACGGCCGCCTTCTCCGGCATCACCACCTGGGACGGCAAGCGGTTCGCCGAGGCCTGGGGCAAGGAGTGGGTGGAGACCCGTGAGGTCGCCCAGCACACCGTCTTCGCCGACCAGCCGTTCACCCGCGCCCTGCACGCGCTGCGCAAGCTGGTGACCGGCAAGGCGGTGACGACGGACGCGGTGACCGTACGGCAGGTGGAGAAGGAGCGCTGGTCGGCCTCGGAACTGGCGTACGCGGTCCCGGCCGGGCACGCGGTGATGCGGCTGACCACGGTCGACGGCGAACACGCGCCACCGCTGCTGGTGGAGCTGGGCGGCTGAGAAGCCACCCTCGGGGACCGGGCACGACGGAGAGCGGTTACAGGAACTCTGCCGCCCTGGCAGAATCGGCGGCAGCCGTTCATACGGGACGGCGAAATCACCGACCACCGATCACCGACAGGGCCGGCGACATTCCTCGCCGGCCACGCGTCTCCGACACCGAGGGTTCCCGGTCCCATGCCCCCCACGCTCGCCTCGCTCGTCCAGCACTCGGCGCTCAAGCTCACGGTGCGGGCAGGCGCGGACCGGCTCGACACCCCGGTGCGCTGGGCCCACGCCAGCGAGCTCGCCGACCCCGTCCCGTACATGGACGGCGGCGAACTGCTCCTGGTGACCGCCACCAACCTGGACGCCGAGAACGCCGAGTCCATGCGCCGGTACGTACGGCGGCTGGCCGGAGCAGGCGTCGCCGGAGTCGGCTTCGCGGTCGGCGTGAACTACGAGGACGTCCCGGACGCGCTCGTCGAAGCCGCCGAGGAAGCGGGCCTTCCGCTCCTGGAAGTGCCGCGCCGTACGCCGTTCCTGGCCATCAGCAAGGCCGTCTCGGCCGCCATCGCCGCCGACCAGTACCGCGCGGTCACCGCCGGCTTCGAGGCCCAGCGCGAGCTGACGAAGGCCGCGCTCGCCGGTGACGGCCCGGCCGACCTGCTCGCCCGCCTCGCCGCGCACATCGACGGCTGGGCCGCGCTGTACGACACCTCCGGCGCGGTGCTCGCCGCCGCCCCGGACTGGGCCGCGCGCCGGGCCGCCCGCCTCACGCCGGACGTCGAACGCCTCCGGGACAGACCCGCGCCCGCCAGCGTCGTCGTCGGCGACAGCGAGGACCGGGTCGAACTCCAGTCGCTGGGCACCGGCCGCCGGGCACGCGGAGCGCTGGCCGTCGGTACGGGAGCGGCGCTCGGAACCGCCGAGCGGTACGCCGTGCACTCCGCCGTAGCCCTCCTCACCCTCACCACCGCCCGCTCCCGCGCACTCCAGGGCGCCGAACAGCGCCTGGGCGCCGCCGTCCTGCGCATGCTGCTGGCCGGCCAGCCCGACCACGCCCGCGCGGTCGCCGGAGACCTGTACGGCGAGCTGCTCGACGCGCCTTTCCGGCTGATCATCGCGGAGACGGCCGCGCCCGCCGCGTACGAGCTGCTCACCGAGACCATGGAGGCCGCCGCCGCCCGCTCCGGCGAGGCGCTGCTCATGGTGCCCGAGGGCGAGCGCGTGGTGATCCTGGCGGCGGACGGCGGCACGGCGGTCGCCGCCTGCGCGGCCTACGCGGAGGCCCAGGACGACCGCGCGCCGCGCGAGGGAGGCGCCGAGGACAGCGATGTGGTGGTCGGCCTCTCCGCTCCCTGCGGTCCGATCGCCGTCTCCGCCGCGTACAAGCAGGCCGAGCAGGCCCTCTCGGTGGCGCGCCGCCGAGGCAGGGCCCTGGTCGAGCACGAGGAGCTGGCGGCCGGCTCGGTCCTGCCGCTGCTCGCCGACGACGCCGTACGGGCCTTCGCCGACGGCATGCTCCGCGCCCTGTACGAGCACGACGCCAAGGGCCGCGGCGACCTCGTGGCCTCCTTGCGCGCCTGGCTCTCCCGCCACGGTCAGTGGGACGCGGCCGCCGCCGACCTCGGCGTACACCGCCACACGCTGCGCTACCGGATGCGCCGGGTGGAGGAGATCCTCGGCCGCTCGCTGGACGACCCGGACGTCCGGATGGAGCTGTGGCTCGCGCTGAAGGCGACGGAGGCGGCGACTCCGGCGGAGGGGTGAGCGACCGCCGCACCGTCTCCGACAAACCGGAGCACCGGACGTGTACGGGACTCCACCCCGGACAAACGCGATCGCCGCCTCCCGGCCCTACCGTGGGACGCGGAGTGGAGCCTCAGGGCACCCACGACCTACGTCACGACCTCCTCGTCAAAGACTTCTCACGACCTCCGAAGGGCCGGAACCTCCATGACTTCGCCCCACGCCTTCTGGGTGGCCGGCCGCCAGGCCACCGGTGCCGACAGCTTCGACGTCACCAACCCGTACGACGGGCGTCTCGTCGGCACCGTCAGCGTGCCGACCGACGCCCAGGTGGAGGAGGCCGTCGCCGCCGCCCACGCCGTACGCGACGAGTTCGCGGCGACCCCGGCGCACGTTCGGGCGGCAGCGCTCGACCACGTCGTGCGGCGGCTGGGGGAGCGCGCCGAGGAGATCGCGCAGCTGATCTCGGCGGAGAACGGCAAGCCGATCAAGTGGGCGCGCGGCGAGGTCGGCCGTGCGGTCTCGGTGTTCCGTTTCGCGGCCGAGGAGGCCCGCCGCTTCAACGGCGGCGAGGCGCAGCGCCTGGACACCGACCTCGGCGGAACGGGCCGCCTCGGCCTGACCCGCCGCTTCCCGCGCGGAGCCGTCCTCGGCATCGCGCCCTTCAACTTCCCGCTGAACCTCAGCGCCCACAAGGTCGCCCCGGCCATCGCCGTAGGCGCCCCGATCATCCTGAAGCCGGCCCCGGCCACCCCGATCTCGTCCCTCATCCTCGGCGAGCTGCTGGCCGAGACCGACCTGCCGGCGGGCTCCTGGTCCGTCCTGACGGTCCCGAACGACAAGATGCCGGCGCTGGTCCAGGACGAGCGCCTGCCGGTCATCTCCTTCACCGGCTCGGGCCCGGTCGGTTACGCGATCATGGAGTCGGTGCCGCGCAAGCACTGCACCCTGGAGCTGGGCGGCAACGGCGCGGCGGTCGTCCTCGGCGACTACACCTCGGACGAGGACCTGGACTGGGCGGCGACCCGGATCGCCACGTTCTCCAACTACCAGGGCGGCCAGTCCTGCATCTCGGTGCAGCGCGTCATCGCGGACGCCTCGGTCTACGACCGCCTCGTCCCGAAGATCGTCGCCGCCGTCGAGGCCCTGGCCACCGGTGACCCGGCCGACGCCACCACGGATGTAGGCCCGCTGGTCAGCGAGGACGCGGCGAAGCGCGTCGAGTCCTGGGTCGACGAGGCCGTCCAGGGCGGCGCCGAACTCCTCACCGGCGGCAAGCGCGACGGCGCCACGTACGCCCCGACGGTCCTGGCGGGCCTCCCGGACGACGTGCGGCTCGCCTGCGAAGAGGTCTTCGGCCCGGTCATGTCCCTCCGGAAGGTGAACGGCGAGGCGGAGGCGTTCGCCGCCGTCAACTCCTCCAAGTACGGCCTCCAGGCAGGCGTCTTCACCCACGACCTCCAGACCGCCTTCCGCGCCCACCGCGCCCTGGAGGTAGGCGGCGTGATCATCGGCGACGTCCCCTCGTACCGCGCCGACCAGATGCCGTACGGCGGAGCCAAGCAGTCCGGCGTCGGCCGCGAGGGCGTCCGCTACGCGATGGACGACTACACGTACGAACGAGTCCTGGTCCTCACGGGCCTGGCCCTGTAACACCCGGAACGACCCCGCCCGCGCCTCCGCCTGGACAGCGGGTGCGAGCGGGGACGCGAGACGGACGGCCCGAACCCACTGTGCGGGGGTTCGGGCCGTCCGCTGTGCGTACGCCAGGCTTGGTGCGGGTGCCGAACTCCGGGTAGACGGGTTACATACGGACCAGTAGGCAGCGACTAGCAGTCCGCGTGTCCAGGTGCCTGTCCGTCCTGGTGACGCGCGGCGAGGTGAGGCCCGACATGTCCGCACCACACAACACCCCCCAGGTCCCCAAAGCACCCAAGGTCACCGAGCGTGAGGCGCGCAAGGTTGCCGAGGCTGCCCGGGAGCAGGACTGGCGTAAGCCGAGCTTCGCCAAGGAGCTGTTCCTGGGGCGGTTCCGGCTCGATCTGATCCACCCGCATCCCTTGCCGCCGCCCGACGACATCCGGCGCGGTGAGGAGTTCCTGGCGCGGCTGCGGGCCTTCTGCGAGACGCATGTCGACAGTGCGCGGATCGAGCGCGAGGCCAAGATCCCCGACGAGGTGGTCAACGGGCTCAAGCAGCTCGGCGCGCTGGGCATGAAGATCGAGACCAAGTACGGCGGTCTCGGGCTCACCCAGGTGTACTACAACAAGGCGCTCGCCCTGGTCGGATCCGCGAGCCCCGCGATCGGTGCGCTGCTCTCGGCGCATCAGTCGATCGGCGTACCGCAGCCGCTCAAGATTTTCGGCACCCAGGAGCAGAAGGACGCCTTCCTGCCCCGGCTCGCCACCACCGACATCTCCGCGTTCCTGCTGACCGAGCCCGACGTCGGCTCCGATCCGGCCCGCCTCGCCACCACCGCCGTGCCCGACGGGAACGACTATCTGCTGGACGGCGTGAAGCTCTGGACCACCAATGGGGTCGTTGCCGATCTGCTCGTGGTGATGGTTCGGGTTCCTGCGTCCGACGGACACTCCGGCGGCATCACCGCCTTCGTCGTCGAGGCCGACGCACCCGGCGTCACCGTCGAGCACCGCAACGCCTTCATGGGGCTCCGCGGCATCGAGAACGGTGTCACCCGCTTCCACCAGGTCCGCGTCCCGGCCGCCAACCGCATCGGGCCCGAAGGCGCCGGGCTGAAGATCGCGCTCACCACCCTCAACACCGGCCGCCTCTCGCTGCCCGCCATGTGCGTCGGCGCCGGCAAGTGGAGTCTGAAGATCGCGCGTGAGTGGTCCGCCGTACGGGAGCAGTGGGGGCGGCCCGTCGCCAAGCATGAGGCGGTCGGCGCGAAGATCTCCTTCATCGCGGCCACCACCTTCGCTCTGGAGGCGATCGTCGACCTCTCCTCGCAGATGGCCGACGAGGACCGCAACGACATCCGTATCGAGGCCGCCCTCGCCAAGCTGTATGGCTCCGAGATGGGCTGGCTCATCGCCGACGAACTGGTCCAGATCCGCGGCGGCCGCGGTTTCGAGACCGCCGAGTCGCTGGCCGCCCGCGGCGAACGCGCCGTTCCGGCCGAGCAGATGCTCCGCGACATGCGCATCAACCGCATTTTCGAAGGCTCCACCGAGATCATGCACCTGCTGATCGCCCGCGAGGCCGTCGACGCCCACCTCAAGGTCGCCGGCGACATCATCGACCCGGAGAAGGCGCTCGCCGACAAGGCGAAGGCCGGTGCCAACGCCGCAGCCTTCTATGCCCGTTGGCTGCCTCAGCTCGTCACCGGGGCCGGGCAGCTGCCGCGTACGTACGGTGAGTTCAACCCTGCCGGCCACCGTGACCTCTCCGGGCACCTCCGGTACGTCGAGCGCTCCTCGCGCAAGCTCGCCCGCTCCACCTTCTACGCCATGTCCCGCTGGCAGGGGCGGATGGAGACCAAGCAGGGCTTCCTCGGCCGGATCGTCGACATCGGCGCCGAACTCTTCGCCATGAGCGCCGTCTGCGTCCGCGCCGAGCATCTGCGGGGCGCCGGTGAACACGGCCGGGAGGCGTACCAGCTCGCGGATGCGTTCTGCGAGCAGGCCCGCATCCGGGTCGAGGAGCTGTTCACGCGGCTCTGGTCCAACACCGACGATCTGGACCGGCGGGTGGTGGACGGCGTGCTCTCCGGTACGTACACCTGGCTGGAGGAGGGCGTCATCGACCCCAGCGGCGACGGCCCCTGGATCGCGGACGCCGACCCCGGCCCCTCCGCCGGGGAGAACCGGCACCGGCCGGTCCGCTGAGCCGCCACGCGTAAGGCATCAGCTGTGCGCCGCCGCCCGTAACGCATCAGCTGAGCCACCACCCGTAACCCGTCAAGGGGGCGCGTCCGCACACCGGGCGCGCCCCCCGCGTACCGAATCACCGCCCCACCCGGGACGCGCTGTCCCCACGCACAGCCGGAGCGGCAACAATGGGGGCATGAGCGACAGCCCCGCCCCCCTCGCCGATCCGCATCTCCTCTTCGACACCGCGGACGGCCGCCGGGATCTGGTGATCCTCGGCTCCACCGGGTCCATCGGCACCCAGGCCATCGACCTGGTCCTGCGCAACCCCGACCGCTTCCGGGTCACCGCGCTCTCGGCCGCCGGCGGCCGGACCGCCCTCCTCGCCGAGCAGGCCCACCGGCTGCGGGTGAAGACGGTCGCCGTCGCCGACCCGGGCGCGGTCACCGTCCTGCGCGAGGCGCTGCGTGAGCGGTACGGGGCCGGAGAGCCGCTCCCCGAGATCCTCGCCGGACCCGACGCGGCGGCCACGCTCGCCGCGAGCGAGTGCCACACCGTGCTCAACGGCATCACCGGCTCCATCGGCCTCGCTCCGACGCTGGCCGCGCTGAAGGCGGGCCGCACGCTCGCCCTCGCCAACAAGGAGTCGCTGATCGTCGGCGGCCCGCTGGTGAAGGCGCTCGCCGCTCCCGGCCAGATCATCCCGGTCGACTCCGAGCACGCCGCGCTCTTCCAGGCCCTGGCGGCCGGCAAACGGGCCGATGTCCGCAAGCTCGTCGTCACCGCCTCCGGCGGGCCCTTCCGGGGCCGTACGCGTGAGGAGCTGGCCGACGTCACCCGCGAGCAGGCCCTGACCCACCCCACCTGGGCCATGGGCCCGGTCATCACGGTCAACTCCGCGACGCTCGTCAACAAGGGTCTTGAGGTCATCGAGGCACACCTCCTCTACGACATCCCCTTCGACCGCATCGAGGTCGTGGTCCACCCCCAGTCGTACGTGCACTCCATGGTCGAGTTCACCGACGGCTCCACTCTCGCCCAGGCCACCCCGCCGGACATGGGCGGACCCATCGCCATCGGCCTCGGCTGGCCCGAGCGCGTCCCGGACGCGGCCCCGGCCTTCGACTGGTCGAAAGCGTCCACGTGGGAGTTCTTCCCGCTGGACACCGAGGCCTTCCCGTCGGTCGGCCTGGCCCGCCATGTCGGTACGCTCGGCTCCACGGCACCCGCCGTCTTCAACGCGGCCAACGAGGAATGCGTCGACGCCTTCCTCGCCGGACAGCTGCCGTTCAACGGAATCATGGATACGGTCACCGCTGTGGTGACCGAACACGGCACCCCCGCCCCGGGAACCCCGCTCAGCGTCGCGGACGTCCTCGAAGCGGAAACCTGGGCCCGCGCACGGGCCCGGGAACTCTCGGCGAAAGCGACAGCGGAGGCGCGCGCATGAGTCTGACCTCGATCCTGCTGACGGTCCTGGGGATCGCCGTCTTCGTCGTGGGCCTGCTGTTCTCCATCGCCTGGCACGAGCTGGGCCACCTCTCCACGGCCAAGATGTTCGGCATCCGGGTCCCGCAGTACATGGTCGGATTCGGCCCGACGCTCTGGTCGAAGCAGAAGGGCGACACCGAGTACGGCATCAAGGCCATCCCGGCCGGCGGTTACATCCGCATGATCGGGATGTTCCCGCCCGGCGCCGACGGCCGGCTCGAAGCCCGCTCCACCTCACCGTGGCGCGGCATGATCGAGGACGCCCGCTCCGCCGCGTACGAGGAGCTCGAACCCGGCGACGAGAAGCGGCTCTTCTACACGCGCAAGCCGTGGAAGCGCGTCATCGTGATGTTCGCCGGCCCGTTCATGAACCTGATCCTCGCCGTCGCGATCTTCATGGGCGTCGCGATGACCTTCGGCTTCCAGACGCAGACCACCGAGGTCGCGGGCGTCCAGCAGTGCGTCATCTCGCAGAGCGAGAAGCGCGACACCTGCAAGGGCACCGACCCCGTCTCCCCGGCCAAGGCCGCGGGCCTCCAGGAGGGCGACAAGATCGTCGCCTTCGGCGGGCAGAAGGTCGACGACTGGGCGACGCTCTCGGACCGCATCCGCGACACCATCGGCCCTGCCACCATCACCGTCGAGCGCGGCGGCCAGGAGGTCACCCTCAACGCCGTCCTGCGCGAGAACGCCGTCGCGAAGAAGGACGGCAACGGCGAGGTCATCCCGGATCAGTTCATCAAGGCCGGCTACCTGGGCTTCGCCGCCCAGACCGAGATCGTGCCGCTCGGCTTCGGTGACTCCGTCGTACGCATGGGCGACATGATCGAGAACGGTGTCGACGCGATCATCGCGCTGCCCTCCAAGATCCCGGACCTGTGGAACGCGGCGTTCAGCGACGGCCAGCGCGCCGACGACTCACCGGTCGGCGTGGTCGGTGCCGCGCGCATCGGCGGCGAGGTGATGAACCTCGACATCCCGGCGCAGAACCAGGTCGCGATGATGCTGTTCCTGCTGGCGGGGTTCAACCTGTCGTTGTTCCTGTTCAACATGCTCCCGTTGCTTCCACTCGACGGGGGGCACATCGCCGGTGCGCTCTGGGAGTCGCTGCGGCGCAATCTGGCCAAGGTCTTCCGGCGCCCGGACCCGGGCCCGTTCGACGTGGCCAAGCTGATGCCGGTCGCCTATGTGGTCGCCGGACTCTTCATCTGCTTCACGCTGCTGGTCCTGGTGGCCGACATCGTGAATCCGGTCAAGATCAGCTGAGCCTCCGCCACGGGAGCCCCAGGGTGACCACCGGGCACACGCGTCGTGTCCGGTCGGTCACCATCTGGTTGACTTGTCCGTACGGTGCGTGCGCCCCGGCTCCGGTGCCGTAACCTCGAAGCCTGGAGCCCGCCGACATCGGGACCTTGATCCACACCTTGGGGATGCACAGCGCATGACTGCGATTTCTCTCGGAATGCCGGCCGTTCCGACCAAGCTCGCCGACCGAAGGGTCAGCCGACAGATCCAGGTCGGCACGGTCGCGGTCGGCGGCGACGCACCCGTCTCCGTGCAGTCGATGACGACGACGCGTACGTCGGACATCGGTGCCACCCTCCAGCAGATCGCCGAGCTGACGGCTTCCGGCTGCCAGATCGTGCGGGTGGCCTGCCCGACCCAGGACGACGCCGACGCGCTCGCCACGATCGCGAGGAAGTCGCAGATCCCGGTGATCGCCGACATCCACTTCCAGCCGAAGTACGTCTTCGCCGCGATCGACGCGGGCTGCGCGGCGGTCCGCGTGAACCCGGGCAACATCAAGCAGTTCGACGACAAGGTCAAGGAGATCGCGAAGGCGGCCTCCGAGACCCGCACGCCGATCCGGATCGGCGTCAACGCCGGCTCCCTGGACGCGCGGCTCCTGAAGAAGTACGGCAAGGCCACCCCCGAGGCGCTCGTCGAGTCGGCCCTGTGGGAGGCGTCCCTCTTCGAGGAGCACGGCTTCGGCGACATCAAGATCTCGGTCAAGCACAACGACCCGGTCGTCATGGTCAACGCCTACCGCCAGCTCGCCGCCCAGAGCGACTACCCGCTCCACCTCGGCGTCACCGAGGCCGGACCGGCGTTCCAGGGCACGATCAAGTCGGCCGTCGCGTTCGGCGCGCTGCTCTCCGAAGGCATCGGCGACACCATCCGCGTCTCCCTCTCGGCCCCGCCGGCCGAGGAGGTCAAGGTCGGACTCCAGATCCTGGAGGCGCTCAACCTCAAGCAGCGCCGCCTGGAGATCGTCTCCTGCCCGTCCTGCGGCCGCGCCCAGGTCGACGTCTACAAGCTCGCCGACCAGGTCAGCGCCGGTCTGGAGGGCATGGAGGTGCCGCTGCGCGTCGCGGTCATGGGCTGTGTCGTCAACGGCCCCGGCGAGGCCCGTGAGGCCGACCTCGGTGTCGCCTCCGGCAACGGCAAGGGCCAGATCTTCGTCAAGGGCGAGGTCATCAAGACCGTGCCCGAGTCGAAGATCGTCGAGACCCTCATCGAGGAAGCGCTGAAGATCGCCGAGCAGATGGAGAAGGACGGCATCGCCTCCGGCGAGCCCCAGGTCTCCATCAGCTGACCTGCGCCTTTCCGGGTCCTCACCGCCCCGTCGAGCCTCGCGCCCGGCGGGGCGGTGGCGTATCCACGGTCTGTTCAGGAGCCCGCTTCCGGACCCGGGCAGCGTTCTCCAGGCTTGTTGGGTACAGTGCGGAAATCAGCAGACCGCATGGTGAGGCCCCCTCGTGTTGACGCAGACCACCACCCGGGTCCTCGAACCCAGCGACCTCGGCGCAGCGCTCGCCATCCTGGAGAGCGAGCCCGTGGCCAACGCCTTCGTCACGTCCCGCGTGCAGGTCGCCGGGCTCGACCCCTGGCGTCTCGGCGGCGAGATGTGGGGCTGGTACGCCGACGGCAGGCTCCGCTCCCTCTGTTACGCCGGTGCCAACCTGGTCCCCATCTGCGCCGGGCCCGAAGCCGTACGCGCCTTCGCCGACCGGGCCCGCCGGGCCGGCCGCCGCTGCTCCTCGATCGTCGGGCCGGCCGAACCCACCGCGCTGCTCTGGCGGCTGCTCGAACCGGGCTGGGGACCCGCCCGCGAGGTCCGCGCCAACCAGCCGCTCATGGTCACCGAGAGCCCGTCGGCCGACATCACTCCCGACCCGCTCGTCCGCCGCATCCGCAAGGACGAGACCGAGGTCCTGATGCCGGCCTGCATCGCGATGTTCACCGAAGAGGTCGGCATCTCTCCGCTCGCCGGCGACGGCGGTCTCCTCTACCAGGCCCGCGTCGCCGAACTCATCGGCGCCGGCCGCTCCTTCGCCCGCATCGACGACGGCAAGGTCGTCTTCAAGGCGGAGATCGGCGCCGCCACCACCCAGGCCTGCCAGATCCAAGGCGTCTGGGTCGCTCCCGAACACCGCGGCAAGGGCCTCTCCGAGACCGGCATGGCCGCCGTCCTGCGCTACGCCCTGGCCGATGTCGCGCCCGTCGTCAGCCTGTACGTGAACGACTACAACACCGCCGCCCGCAAGGCCTACCGCCGCGTCGGCTTCCGCGAGACCGGCACCTTCATGAGCGTCCTTTTCTGAACAGCCCGTACGGGAGGTGCTTCCCGGCCTCCGCCCGTACCGGCCCGACCGCCCCGGCCAGTAGGGTTCGCGCATGGCACCAGTCACCGCGCACGGCCCCGCGGACCCCGGCATCGCGGTCGGCCCCATCGACCTGGCCGCACGCGTCGACGAAGCCCTCCACGTCCAGGCCGCCGCCTTCGGGCTCAGCCAGGACGAGATCGACGTACGCCGCCACATCGTCCTGCGCCACCTCGACCACCCCGAGGCCCGCGCGCTCGGCGCCCTCACCTCCGACGGACGGCTCGTCGGCTTCGTCTACGGACTGCCCAACGACCGCGCCCACTGGTGGTCCACCGTCGTCGAGCCCTACCTCCGCGCCACCGGCTCCGACGGCTGGCTCGACGACTCCTTCGTCATCACCGAGCTGCACGTCCACCCCGACCACCAGCAGCACGGCATCGGCCGCACCTTGATCACCAGCATCACCGACGGCGTCCCGCAGCCCCGCTCGATCCTCTCCGCGATCGACAAGGACAGCCCGGCCCGCTCTCTGTACCGCGCGCTCGGCTACCGCGACCTGGCCCGCCAGGTGGTCTTCCCCAGCGCTCCGCTCCCGTACGCGGTGATGGGCGCGCCTCTGCCGCTCCAGCGGCCCCGGGCCTGAATGGATTTCCGCCTGCCCGCACCCCCCGGCTAACCTCGGGCTCACCACCCTTGCGAGCAGGAGTTCATCATGGCCCAGGTCCAGCGCATGTCCCGATTGATGATCAAGACACTGCGCGACGACCCGGCGGACGCCGAGACGCTCAGCCACAAGCTGCTGGTCCGCGCCGGGTACGTGCGCCGCAACGCGGCCGGCATCTGGTCCTGGCTGCCGCTCGGCAAGAAGGTCCTGGACAACATCTCCAACGTCGTCCGCGAGGAGATGGACGCCATCGGCGCCCAGGAGGTCCTCCTCCCCGCACTCCTGCCCAAGGAGCCCTACGAGGCGTCCGGCCGCTGGGAGGAGTACGGCGACCTGCTCTTCCGCCTCCAGGACCGCAAGGGCGGCGACTACCTCCTCGGCCCGACGCACGAGGAGATCTTCACCCAGACCGTCAAGGACCAGTGCACGTCCTACAAGGACCTGCCGGTGATGCTCTACCAGATCCAGACGAAGTACCGCGACGAGGCCCGCCCCCGCTCCGGTGTGCTCCGTGGCCGCGAGTTCCAGATGAAGGACTCGTACAGCTTCGACACCACCGACGAGGGCCTCGCGCACTCCTACGCGCTGCACCGGGCCGCGTACATCAAGATCTTCGAGCGCCTCGGCCTCGACCACCGCATCGTCTCCGCCGTCTCCGGCGCGATGGGCGGCTCGGCCTCCGAGGAGTTCCTGGCGCCCGCCGCCGCCGGTGAGGACACCTTCGCGGACTGCCCGAACTGCGACTACGCCGCCAACACCGAGGCCGTGACCTTCGCGCTCGCCCCGGTCGACGGCTCGGCGCACGGCGCGGTCGAGGAGCTGGACACCCCCGACACCCCGACCATCGAGACCCTCGCCGCGCACCTCGGCGTCCCCGCCTCGGCCACGCTGAAGAACCTGCTGGTCAAGGTGGACGGCGAGATCGTGGCCGTCGGCGTCCCCGGCCACCGCGAGGTCGACCTCGGCAAGCTCGGCGAGCACCTGGCGCCCGCCGTCGTCGAGCTGGTCACCGCCGAGGACTTCGTCGGCCGTGACGACCTGGTACGCGGCTACGTCGGCCCGCAGGGCCTGGAGAAGGTCCGCTACCTCGCCGACCCCCGCGTCGCGCCCGGCACCGCCTGGATCACCGGCGCCAACCAGGACGGCAAGCACGCTGCGAGCGTCGTCGCGGGCCGTGACTTCGAGGTCGACCAGTACCTGGACGTCGTCGTGGTCCAGGAGGGCGACCCCTGCCCCAAGTGCGGTACCGGCCTCACCCTGGACCGCGCCATCGAGATCGGCCACATCTTCCAGCTCGGCCGCAAGTACGCCGACACCTTCCAGCTCGACGTGCTCGGCCAGCAGGGCAAGCCGGTCCGCGTCACGATGGGCTCGTACGGCATCGGCGTCTCGCGTGCCGTGGCCGCGCTCACCGAGCAGACCGCCGACGACAAGGGCCTGTGCTGGCCCCGCGAGATCGCGCCGGCCGACGTCCACGTGGTCGCCGCGGGCAAGGCCCTCCAGACGGAGCTGGCGCTCGACGTCTCGGAGAAGCTCAACGCGGCGGGCCTGCGCGTCCTGGTCGACGACCGGCCCGGCGTCTCGCCCGGCGTCAAGTTCACCGACTCCGAGCTGATCGGCGTGCCGAAGATCCTGGTCGCCGGCCGCCGCTCCGCCGACGGCGTCCTGGAGCTGAAGGACCGCCGCACCGGCGAGCGCGAGGAGCTGACCGTCGACGAGGCGATCGCGCGCCTCACGGCCGACCTGGCCTGATCAGCCGCTGAGAAAGGCCCCCGCGCACGATTGCGCGGGGGCCTTCGCCGTACGGGAAGTGCTACAGCCAGCCCGCGAACTCCAGGTTGACCTCGCCCATCTGCCGCCGTCCCTCGGCCAGCGCGCGGGTCCCCGACTCGACCGCCCGGAACAGCGTCCAGCCGTGCAGCCGCGCCTGGTCCACCTCCAGCGACTCCGCCAGCCTCTTGACCCGCCGCCGCGCCGTCACCGGACCGCCCGGCGAGGCGATCAGATCCTCCACCCGGTCCCGCACCAGCCGCGCCAGGTCGTAGGCCCGCTCGCCGACCAGCGGCTCGGGACCCACCGTCAGCCACGGCGCGCGCTCGCCGGAGAGCACCTTGCTCTGGCGGAAGTTGCCGTGCAGGAGCAGGAGTTCGGGCGCGGCCTCCACCAGTTCCGTACGGGCCGCGAGCGCCGCGTCCACCAGCGGCGCGAGCGCCGGATCGGCCTCGGCGGCCGCCCGCATGCCCGCCGTCTGCCGCCCGGTCCGCTCGGCCACGGTCTCGAAGGGATGGCCGGCGGGCGGCTCCACCCAGAGCCGTCGGACCGTGCCCGCCGCCTCCAGGAGCGCCTTGGCCTCCGGCAGCGAACGCAGCGACACCTCGTGGTGCAGCCGCTCCAGCAGCAGCGCACCGGACGCGTCGAGAGCGGAGTCCTCCAGCAGCTTCACCGAGCCCCAGCCGTTCCAGTGCGCCAGCGCCGCCCGCTCCTGCTCCGGCTCTGCGCGCGGCGGAGCGATCTTCAGCGCGGCCGGGGTCCCGTCGGCGCGCCGGACCAGGAGCACCAAGGCGCTGCGGCCGCCTGGGGCGGCCACCCGCTCCACGCCGAGGTCCGGCCCGGCGGCGTCGACCGCCTGTTCGGTGAGCGTGGGGAGGCGGTCCAGCCAGTCGGCCGCCGCGCCGTCCCCGTACATCTCGCCGAGCGCGCGCACCAGGCGCTGCGGCGGTTCGAAACCCATACGTCCGTTGTTCCCTTTCCGGTTCCTCGGTCAGCCTTCGGGCGTGTCCGCTCCCGCGGCCTCCACCGGGCCCGTCTTCTCGGCCGGACCGGCGCCCGGAGCCCGCTCGGCGAGCCCCGGAAAGGCTACGTTGCCGCCCCGCCAGCGGGCCGCTCGCACGGCCGCCTCCCGCAGCGCGCCCGCCGCGTCGGCGCGCGCGGGCCCTTCGGTGGCCCGTACGAGATCGGAGCAGGCGCCCGCCACCCGGTCCTCCAGGACGGCGGCGAGCCGCAGTGCCGACGCGGTGTCGGTAACCGCGAAGGGCAGAGCGTACGCGGCGTCGGCGGCGACCGGCGCACCGCCCAGGTCACGCACGCGCCGCATGAGCGCGTCCCGGCGCGCGCGGTGGCCGTCGTACGCCGCGCTCGCCTCGGTGCGCCGCTTCCCGGCGATCCGGCCGCCGAGCACCCCGTACCCGTAGACGGCCGCGTGTTCGGCGGCCAGCGCGGCCTGGGTGGCGGTGAGCGCGGGGGAGGAGGTCTCGTCCTCGGAGGGCAGGGTCATGACGAGGTCTCCTTGGCCAGCTCGGTCAGCAGGTACGCGTGGACCGCCGCGGCCGCGGCCACCGAGGCCAGCAGCCGGGCCAGCTCCGGTTCGGCGCTGAGCAGCGCCTCGGCGTGCGCGTCGGCCCGGCGGCGCTCGGCGGCGGCCAGCTCCTTCACCGCGGCCTTCGCGTCGGCGGAGACCGGACCGGGCGAGGGCGGTGCCGCGGCCTTGCTGCCCTTCACCGACAGGGCCTTGGTGTGTTCCCGTACGGCCGTCCGCAGGGGCGCCAGGCCCTCCGCGAGCGCCGGGTGGGCCTCGGTGGCCAGGTCGTAGTGGGCGAGCGTCAGCGCGGCGGTGTGCGCCGCCGCCGTCCGCAGCCTCCGCTCCACCCGGACCGCTTCGGCCTCGGTGCGGACGGGACCGCTCCGGCCTGTGCCCTTGTCGTCGTCCCCGCAGCCGGTCAGCACCGCACCCAGTGCGAAAGCCCCCGTCGCGGTGAGCGCCCCCCTGCGGGTCGTCCCCGTGCGCCGCACGTTTCTCCTTCGGGCCGGGACCGATCCTGACAGGATCTGTCCTGAACTGATCACCGCAGGCGAGCGTACCCGCGGTGACAGGGCGGGCGGACGGCAACACCCCTGGCGACCGGATACCCTTTGACCTGACACGCGACGATCCCCACAACAGCACACGCGGCCGAGGAGTCACCCGGATGAGCACCACCCAGAGCGAGAGGCTGCGCGGGTTGCTGGAACCGCTCGTCAGCGCGCGGCAGCTGGACCTCGAGGAGATCGAGGTGTCCCGGGCCGGCCGACGTGGAGTGCTGCGGGTCATCGTGGACTCCGACGAAGGCGTGGAGCTGGACGCCTGCGCGGAGCTGAGCCGCGCGATCTCCGAGAAGCTGGACGAGACCGACGCGATGGGCGAGGGCGAGTACGTCCTCGAAGTCAGCTCTCCCGGCGCCGAGCGCCCGATGACCGAGCCCCGCCACTACGTACGCGCCACCGGCCGGCTGGCCAGGTTCCACCTCGCCGCCGACGGCTCCGGTGAGCTGGTCGCCCGCATCCTCGCCGTCGACGAGGACGGGCTGGACCTCGAAGTGCCCGGCGTCAAGGGCCGCAAGCCCACGTCCCGCCGCCTCGCCTTCGACGAGATCGCCAAGGCGCGCGTGGAGATCGAATTCAACCGCAAGGACAAGAAGGAAGAGGAGGCGTAGCCGTGGACATCGATGTGAAGCTTTTGAAGGGCTTGGCGCAGGACAAGGAGATCCCCTTCGACGTGCTCGTCGCGGCGATCGAGTCGGCGCTCCTCATCGCGTACCACCGCACCGACGGCAGCCACCGCCGGGCGCGCGTGAAGCTCGACGAGAACGGCCACGTCACCGTGTGGGCCAAGGAGGACCCGGCCGACCTCGAAGAGGGCCAGGAGCCCAAGGAGTTCGACGACACCCCCTCCGGGTTCGGCCGGATCGCCGCGACCACCGCCAAGCAGGTCATCCTGCAGCGGCTGCGCGACGCCGAGGACGACCGCACCTTCGGTGAGTACGCGGGCCACGAGGGCGATGTCGTCACCGGCGTCGTCCAGCAGGGCAAGGACCCGAAGAACGTGCTGGTCGACATCGGCAAGATGGAGGCCATGCTGCCGGTCCAGGAGCAGGTGCCGGGCGAGGAGTACACGCACGGCCTGCGCCTGCGTACGTACGTCGTACGGGTCGCCAAGGGCGTCCGCGGCCCCTCCGTGACGCTCTCGCGCACCCACCCGAACCTGGTGAAGAAGCTCTTCGCGCTGGAGGTCCCGGAGATCGCCGACGGCTCGGTGGTCATCGAGGCCATCGCCCGCGAGGCCGGCCACCGGACCAAGATCGCGGTCCGCTCCACCCGCTCCGGCCTCAACGCCAAGGGCGCCTGCATCGGCCCGATGGGCGGCCGGGTGCGCAATGTCATGGCCGAGCTGCACGGCGAGAAGATCGACATCGTGGACTGGTCGGACGACCCGGCCGAGATGGTCGCCAACGCGCTCTCGCCCGCCCGGGTGAGCAAGGTCGAGGTCGTCGACCTCGGCGCCCGCTCGGCCCGCGTCACCGTGCCGGACTACCAGCTGTCGCTGGCGATCGGCAAGGAGGGCCAGAACGCCCGCCTCGCCGCCCGCCTCACCGGCTGGCGCATCGACATCCGTCCGGACACCGAGACGGACGAGGAGCGCGAGACCGCCGACCGCGAGCGGGCCGAGCGGGCCCGGGAGCGCTCGGAAAGGCGTTGACCCGGAGCCGCTCCAGGGAATAGATCTTGGCCGTACGCCGCTGAGATCACGACAACATCCGTTCGATTTTTGCCCCAAAGGGGTGAGGTCGGTACGGGGAGGTAGACTTAAACGTGTCTGGCCGGACGCAAGCTGGCGCTTGTCCCGAGCGAACCTGTGTGGGATGCCGGGAGCGAGTGGCAAAGAGCGAGCTGCTGCGCATCGTGGTGGACGAGGGCGCCTGCGCCCCTGATCCACGCGGTACGCTGCCCGGCCGGGGTGCTTACGTGCACCCCACCTCTGTCTGTCTCGACCTGGCGGTTCGCCGCCGGGCGTTCCCCCGGGCCTTCAAGGCCAGGGGGCCGTTCGACACCGCGGCACTGACGCGGTTCGTCGAGCGGGTGACACCGTAGGAAAGTGAACGGCACGGGACCCCGTGCGGTCAGGTACCTCGCGAGTTGGAAGTAGGTCGAGATTGCGATGAGCACTCGATGAGTACGCGATGAGTACGCCCATGAAGTAGCGACGGTCCGGCGGTAACCCGGACCTAAAAGGAGCGAAGTGGCTAAGGTCCGGGTATACGAACTCGCCAAGGAGTTCGGCGTCGAGAGCAAGGTCGTCATGGCCAAGCTCCAAGAACTCGGTGAATTCGTCCGTTCGGCGTCCTCGACGATCGAGGCGCCGGTTGTACGCAAGTTGACCGACGCACTGCAGGGACCCGGCGGCAACGCCGGCAAGTCCGCTGCCAAGCCTGGCGCGCCCCGCAAGGCGACGCCCGCAAAGCCCGCAGCGCCCTCCCCGGCCGCCGCGGCACGTCCCGCTGCCCCGAAGCCCGGCGTACCGGCTGCCAAGCCGGCCGCTGCCGAGGCCCCGGAGACCAGCGCCCCCGCGGCGCCCTCCGCGCCGTCGGCGGGCCCCCGTCCGGGCCCGAAGCCCGCGCCGAAGGCGGCCCCGGTGACCCCGGTCCCGGCCGCCGAGTTCTCGGCACCGGCTCCGGCCCAGCCGGCCGCCCCCCAGCAGCCCCAGGCCCCGCGTCCCGCGGCCGCCGCCCCGGGTCCCCGCCCGGCCCGTCCGGCTCCGGCCGGCGGTCAGCGTGACGGTGGCGCCCGCGACGGTGGTCAGCGTGACGGCGGCCGTGGTGGCGAGCGTGGCGGCGACCGCCCCGCACGTCCCGCCGGCCAGGGCGCACCGCGCCCCGGCGGCGCCCGTCCGGCCGGTCCCCGTCCGGGCAACAACCCCTTCACCTCCGGCGGTTCCACCGGCATGGCGCGCCCCTCGGCGCCCCGTCCCGGCGGTGCCCCGCGCCCCGGTGGCGGCTCGGAGCGCCCCGGCGCCCCGCGTCCCCAGGGCGGCCCCGGCGGCGCCCCGCGCCCCCAGGGTGGTCAGGGTCAGGGCGGTGCCCGTCCCGCTCCGGGCGGCATGCCCCGCCCGCAGGCTCCGCGTCCCGGCGGCGGTCCCGCCGGTAACCGGCCGAACCCGGGCATGATGCCGCAGCGTCCCGCTGCCGGCCCGCGTCCCGGTGGCGGCCCCGGCGGTGGCCGTGGTCCCGGTGCCGGTGGCGGCGGTCGCCCCGGTGGCGGCGGCGGTGCCGGTCGTCCCGGTGGCGGTGGCGGCGGTTTCGCCGGTCGTCCCGGTGGCGGTGGCGGCGGCTTCGCAGGCCGTCCGGCCGGTCCCGGTGGTGGCGGCGGCGGTGCCGGTCGTCCCGGTGGCGGCGGCGGCTTCGGCGGTCGTCCCGGCTTCGGCGGTCGTCCGGGTGGTCCCGGTGGCCGTGGTGGCACGCAGGGTGCGTTCGGCCGTCCCGGCGGTCCGGCGCGTCGTGGCCGCAAGTCGAAGCGGCAGAGGCGCCAGGAGTACGAGGCCATGCAGGCCCCGTCGGTCGGCGGCGTCATGCTGCCTCGCGGCAACGGACAGGCCGTCCGGCTGTCGCGCGGTGCCTCGCTCACCGACTTCGCGGAGAAGATCAACGCCAACCCGGCGTCGCTCGTCGCCGTGATGATGAACCTCGGCGAGATGGTCACGGCGACGCAGTCCGTCTCCGACGAGACGCTCCGGCTTCTCGCGGACGAGATGAACTACGTCCTGGAGATCGTCAGCCCCGAGGAGGAGGACCGCGAGCTGCTCGAGTCCTTCGACATCGAGTTCGGCGAGGACGAGGGCGGCGAAGAGGCCCTGGTCTCCCGTCCGCCGGTCGTGACCGTCATGGGTCACGTCGACCACGGTAAGACCCGACTGCTGGACGCGATCCGCAAGACGAACGTCGTTGCGGGCGAGGCCGGCGGCATCACGCAGCACATCGGTGCGTACCAGGTCTCCTCCGAGGTCAACGGTGAGGACCGCAAGATCACCTTCATCGACACCCCGGGTCACGAGGCGTTCACCGCCATGCGTGCACGTGGTGCGAAGTCGACCGACATCGCGATCCTCGTGGTGGCGGCCAACGACGGTGTGATGCCCCAGACGATCGAGGCGCTGAACCACGCCAAGGCGGCCGAGGTGCCGATCGTGGTCGCGGTCAACAAGATCGACGTCGAGGGTGCCGACCCGACCAAGGTGCGCGGTCAGCTCACCGAGTTCGGTCTGGTGGCCGAGGAGTACGGCGGCGACACGATGTTCGTCGACATCTCCGCCAAGCAGGGCCTCAACATCGAGGCGCTCCTGGAGGCCGTCGTCCTCACCGCCGACGCCTCGCTCGACCTGCGGGCCAACCCGAACCAGGACGCGCAGGGTATTGCGATCGAGTCCCACCTCGACCGCGGTCGAGGTGCCGTCTCGACCGTCCTGGTCCAGCGCGGAACGCTGCGCATCGGCGACACGATGGTCGTGGGCGACGCCTACGGCCGAGTGCGCGCCATGCTCGACGACAACGGTCAGAACGTGCAGGAAGCGGGTCCCTCGACCCCCGTCCTGGTGCTCGGTCTCACCAACGTCCCGGGCGCCGGCGACAACTTCCTGGTCGTCGACGAGGACCGTACGGCCCGTCAGATCGCCGAGAAGCGTGCCGCTCGCGAGCGCAACGCCAACTTCGCCCGCAAGGGTGTCCGGTTCTCCCTGGAGAACCTGGACGAGGCGCTCAAGGCCGGTCTGGTCCAGGAGCTCAACCTCATCATCAAGGGCGACGCGTCCGGTTCGGTGGAGGCTCTCGAGTCCTCGCTGCTCCAGCTCGACGTCGGTGAAGAGGTCGACATCCGGGTCCTGCACCGCGGTGTGGGTGCGGTCACCGAGTCGGACATCAACCTGGCGACGGGTTCCGACGCCATCGTGATCGGCTTCAACGTGCGCGCCGCAGGGCGTGCCGAGCAGATGGCCGAGCGCGAAGGCGTGGACGTCCGGTACTACTCGGTCATCTACCAGGCGATCGAAGAGATCGAAGCGGCCCTCAAGGGCATGCTCAAGCCGGAGTACGAAGAGGTCGAGCTCGGTACGGCGGAGATCCGCGAGATCTTCCGCTCGTCCAAGCTGGGCAACATCGCCGGTGTGCTGGTCCGCTCCGGCGAGGTCAAGCGCAACACCAAGGCGCGCCTGCTGCGCGATGGCAAGGTCATCGCGGAGAGCCTCAACATCTCCGGTCTGCGCCGCTTCAAGGACGACGTCACCGAGATCCGCGAAGGCTTCGAGGGCGGTATCAACCTCGGAAACTTCAACGACATCAAGATCGACGACGTCATCGCGACGTACGAGATGCGCGAGAAGCCGCGAGGCTGATCCGCAGGGATTCGGCCGGGTTCCGGGAGTCCGCTCCCGGAACCCGGCCACCACGGTCGGGGCCGGTCGACGGGTCGTATTTCCGTCGATCGGCTCCGGCCGTTCCGGTACGGTTCTGATGTCTCCGCCAAGCGCTGGCGGGGCACGAACCCGAACCGGCGGGACATCCGGACACACATGTATGTGGGGACCCTGTCCTTCGATCTGCTCCTCGGCGACGTACGGTCGTTGAAGGAGAAACGCTCCGTCGTCCGTCCGATCGTCGCCGAACTCCAGCGCAAGTACGCGGTGAGTGCGGCGGAGACCGGCGGGCAGGATCTCCACCGCAGGGCCGAGATCGGCCTCGCCGTGGTCTCCGGTGACACCGGACACCTGACGGACGTGCTGGACCGGTGCGAGCGGCTGGTGGCCGCCCGCCCCGAGGTGGAGCTGCTCTCGGTGAGACGGCGGCTGCACAGTGACGAAGACTGACACGCAAGCCAAATCAGAAGGAAGAGTGACGGACCGGTGACCGACAACGCGCGGGCCCGCAAGCTGGCCGATCGCATCCAGGTCGTGGTCGCGGAGACCCTGGACCGGCGAATCAAGGATCCGCGGCTGGGATTCGTGACGATCACGGACGCCCGGGTCACCGGCGACCTGCGGGAGGCCACGGTCTTCTACACGGTCTACGGCGACGACGAGGAGCGCGCGGCCTCCGCCGCGGCGCTGGAGAGCGCCAAGGGCGTCCTCCGCTCCGAGGTCGGCCGGCAGACCGGGGTCCGGTTCACGCCGAGCCTGGCCTTCGTCCCGGACGCCCTCCCGGACAACGCCCGCACCATCGAGGACCTCCTCGACAAGGCGCGGGCCAAGGACGCGGAGGTGCGCGAGGTCTCGACGGGCGCCAAGTACGCCGGTGAGGCCGACCCGTACCGCAAGCCCGAGGACGACGAGGACGAGGCTTCCTCCGGCGAGAACGAGGGCCCGACCTCCGTATGACCGAGCAGACCCACACGCCGGACGGCCTTGTCATCGTCGACAAGCCGTCCGGCTTCACTTCGCACGACGTCGTCGCCAAGATGCGAGGCATCGCCCGCACCCGCCGCGTCGGCCACGCCGGAACGCTCGATCCGATGGCGACCGGAGTCCTCGTACTCGGCGTCCAGCGGGCCACCAAGCTGCTGGGCCACCTCGCGCTCACCGAGAAGGAGTACCTGGGCACGATCCGGCTCGGCCAGGACACCGTCACCGACGACGCCGAAGGCGAGATCACCTCGTCCACCGACGCGTCCGGCGTGACCCGCGAAGGCATCGACGCGGGCGTGGCCGAGCTGACCGGCGCGATCATGCAGGTGCCGTCCAAGGTCAGCGCCATCAAGATCGACGGCAAGCGGTCCTACGCGCGGGTGCGCGGCGGCGAGGAGTTCGAGATCCCGGCCCGCCCGGTGACCGTCTCCTCCTTCCGCGTCTACGACGTCCGCGAGGCCGTCGCCGAGGACGGCACCCCGGTCATGGACCTGGTCGTCTCCGTCGTCTGCTCCTCGGGGACGTACATCCGCGCGCTGGCCCGCGATCTCGGCGCCGGACTCGGCGTCGGCGGCCACCTGACCGCGCTGCGCCGCACCCGCGTCGGCCCGTACGGACTGGACGCGGCCCGCACACTGGAGCAGCACCAGGAGGAGCTGACGGTGATGCCGGTCGCCGACGCGGCCGCCTCGGCCTTCCCGCGCTGGGACGTCGACGAGAAGCGCGCCAAGCTGCTCCTCAACGGCGTACGGCTGGACATGCCGGCGTACCCGCCGGGTCCGGTCGCGGTCTTCGGTCCGGACGGGACCTTCCTGGTGCTCGTGGAGGAGGAGAAGGGCAAGGCCAAGAGCCTCGCCGTCTTCGCCTGATCCCCGGCCATGTGGAGCGTGGTCCCCGGATCACATGGAGCGGGCACCCACCCCCCACCGGTGCCCGCTCCACCTTCCCCACCCCGGGACCATCTCTGCTCCGCCAGGACACGCCTATTCACCCTGATGGACGGGCGCTCGGAGTGAATGCCGGGGGCGCGGGGGGCGCGTTCCCGGTCCGCGCTACTCCGTGCGATCACCGGCGGCCTACCGTCGGACCATGGGCAGTGGGGACCGGTCGACGCTGGTGAGAATCTGTGATCAGGCCGGCCGGCCGCGCGGGACGGGCTTCGTCGCCGACGAGCGCGGCACGGTCGTCACCGCCCACCAGGCCACCGCCGCGTCCGGCCCGTACGTCCTGCACGGCACCGAAGGCCGCACCTGTTCCGTCGGCCCCGACGACATCACCGCGCTCCCGGCCCTCGGCCTCGCGCTCCTGCGTACGGGAGGCTCCGGCACGCTCGACGTGGAGCCGCTGCCCATCGCCGTACGGGAGCGGATCGAGCCCGGACGTTACGTCGGGATCGCCGCCCACGGCCGCCGCGAGGCCCGTGTCCTCGGCACGGCTCCCGCCACCTGCACCGCCCCGGACGGCACCGGCCATCCCGTTCCGGCCGCCTTGGAGCTGGCCCTCGGCACCGACGGCCGCGACGCCCTGCGCTCCGGCGGCGCGGCGATCGGCGGACCGGTCACCGACCCGGCCACAGGCGCGGTCCTCGGCCTCCTCTGCACCGCTCTCACCACTCCGTACGAGGCCGCCGGACTCGCTCTGCCGATCCCGCGCGGCGCCGACGCCACCCTCGACGCCCTCCTCGTACGCAACGCCACCGCCGCACCCGCCTACGGCCCCGACCTCAACCTCGCCGGCGCCCTCCAGCTCACCGCCACCTCCGTCGGCTCGGCGGACGGGCCCACGGCACACACCGCACCGGTCGTGCGCGAGGACATCCACGCGGAGCTGGCCGCCTTCGAAGCCGGTACGGGCACGGTCCTGGGCCTCGTCGGCGGACCCGGCACCGGCCGCACCACCGAGCTCGCCGCCCTCGCCGCCCGCCGCGCCGACGCCACAACCCCGGCGCCCACGCTCTGGCTGCGCGGCGCCGACCTGCTCGCCGACGACACCTCCGTCGGCGACGCCGCCGACCGTACGCTGACCCGCTCGGCCCGGATCGTCACCGCGGCCGGAGCCCTCGGTGACATGGCCACGGCCACCGCCGAACGCATCGCCCGCCTCGCCGCCGACGCGGGCCAGCCGCTCCTCGTCGTCCTGGACGGCCCCGAGGAGATGCCGCCGCTCCTGGCCCACCGGCTCGCCGAGTGGACCGCGGCCACCGCCAGCTGGCTGCGCGAGCACGGCGTCCGGCTCGTCGTCGCCTGCCGTCCCGAGCACTGGGAGACCGCCGGCACCCTCTATCCGCCCGGTGCCCTCCACCGCCCCCGCCGCCCCGCACGGGCGCTGCCACCGTCCCTGCGCCTGGCCGACTTCACGCCCGACCAGGCATGCCGGGCCAAGGAGCGCCTCGGCATCCCGCCGCACGCCCTCGCGCCCGGCCACGACCGGCACCCGCTCACGCTGCGGCTCCTCGCCGAGGTCCGCGAGGCCCTGCCGCCCGGCGTCCCGGGCCGCCCCGACACCGAGGACGTCTTCGGTGCCCACCTGGACCTCATGTGCGTACGCATCGCGGTCCGGATCGCGGCCGCCGCCGGTGAGCAGCCGCGCGGCACCGCCGTACGCCGGCTCGCCGCCCGGGTCGCGGGCCAGGTCCACGAGGCGGCCCGGCGGTGTCTGGGGCCGGGACAGGGAGAGTTGGACCGGGAGGCGTTCGAGGAGGTCTTCCCGTGGCGCACCGGGTGGGCCTCGGCCGTGCTGGCCGAGGGGCTCCTGGTGCCGGCCGGGGCCGGTTACCGCTTCGCCCACGAGGAGCTCGGCGACTGGGTGCAGGGCGCGCACCTGGACCTGGACGCGGCGCTGCGCTCGCTGGTGCACCGATGGCACCGGGGGAGCGGCGAGGCGGTGCGTCCGCCGAGCACCGGAGGTGAGCCGCGCTCGCTGCCCGTGCCCCGGCACCGGATCGGGCCGGTGATCCAGGCGATGGTGCTCCTCGGCCGCCGCCAGGGCACCGCCGCGCTGGCGCACCGGATGGCCGACCTGATCGAGGCGCTGGACCGGCTGTGGGCCGAGGAAGGGCCGCACGGTGATGCCTCTCGCGGCCCGCGCCACGAGGGCGCCGAGGACCCGGCGGGCACAGGGCACCGCCTCCGCCGCCCGCACGACGAGGACGCCGCCTGGTGGGCCGCTCATCTCCTCGGCGGCAGTCTGCTCCGGGTGGCCGACGCACGTCCGTACCTCGGTGTCCTGCGGGTCCTCGCCGGGCGCATCACCCGGCGTCCGGCCGCCGCCACCGGTCGGCCGGCGGGACCGGGAGCGTACGGAGAGTTCGGGCCCCGGTTCTGGCGGCGGCTGCGGCTGCCCGAGGAGGACCGCATCGACCTGCTCCGCCGCCTCGTGCCTGCCGACGGCGTGCCGCGTACCGACGGTGACGAGCGGTACCTCGACGCCGTGGCCCGCCGCCTCGCCCTCGCGCCGGTCGCCGTGCAGCCGCTGCTCTGCCGCTGGTTCACCGACGAGCGCCCGCTGCTGGCCGTCGGGCCCGACGCGCCGGACGTGCCTCTGCGTCCCACCGTGGCCGCCGCCGCGCAGGCCCTGCTCCACGCGCGCCGCGATCTGGCCGTCGACGAGCTGGCCGACGCGCTGATCGCCACTCCGCACCAGCGGGCCGGTGAGCTGCTCGCCGCCCTCGCCGAGGACGAGCCCACCGCGCTCTGCCGGGCCGTCGAGCGCTGGGCCCGCGACGAGGACCGTCCGGCCCGCCGCTCGGCCGCCGCCCGGTACGCCGGACTCCTCCAGCCGCGGATCACCGCCGACGGCGACCGGGCGCTGCTCGGGTCCGCCGCCGAGATCCTGCTGGAGCGCCGCGAGGACGCCGACCTGCACGCGGCCGCCCTCACCCTCCTCGTCCGGGACCCGAAGAGCAGGGTCCGCCACCTCCCGCAGGCCCTCCGCCTCTTCGCCCACGGCGACCCCCGCCTCCCGGTGGAGCTGCTCGCCGAGGTCTTCCCGCTCCACCCGGAGCCGGTCCTCGCCGCTCTCCGCGCCCGCCTGGCCCGCCCCGACGACGGCGCGGCAACGGTCCTGCGGGCCCTCGCCGGACTCGACACGCCCGCACTCGCGCTGCACGTCGCCGGGCTCGTACGCGAGTACATCGACGCCCACCCCGAGGACGGCACCCACGCCGCCGAGTACGTGGACCTCCGCCTCGAACACGGCCCCGCCGCCCGCGCCCTCCTCCTGCCCCTGGTCACCGGCCTGCTCCGGGACCGGCCCGCTCCGCCACCGGTCCGCGCCGCGCTGGCCCGGGTCCTCGCCGGAGCCGGGTCCACCGCCTCAAGGCCGCTGCGGGCCGAGCTGCTGGAGGTCCTGCTGGAGTTCGAGCAGTCCACCGGACGCCACCCGGACGTCCTGGACGCCCTCCTCCAGGCCGCGGCGGCAGGTGCGGGAGCCCGGCCGGAGGTCCGTACGCGCGCGCTCGTCCACCGCACCGGCATGCTCCTCGTCCGCACCCCGGAAGGCGCCGCCCGCTTCGACCGCCGCCTCGTCGAACTCGCCCGGGACGTGCCCGGATTCGGCGCCCTCGTCATCCGCTGGCTCGCCGACGCCCCGCAGGAGTGGGCCGCGGTGGTCGGTCCCAGCGCCCGGCGCACGGTGGAGGCGTTGGAGACATCACGTCGGGCGATGCCGATGCCGATGCAGGCGGCGGGGCGTGAGCATGGCAGTCTTAGACCTGCGTAATCGACATACATACACACGTACACAGGTTCGGGCGAGGAGCGGTCACAGTGCAGCGCTGGCGTGGCTTGGAGGACATCCCCCAGGACTGGGGACGCAGCGTCGTCACCATCGGCTCCTACGACGGCGTACACCGCGGACACCAGCTGATCATCGGCCGTGCCGTCGAGCGCGCCCGTGAGCTGGGCGTTCCGTCCGTCGTGGTCACCTTCGACCCGCATCCCAGCGAGGTCGTCCGCCCCGGCAGCCACCCGCCGCTGCTCGCCCCGCACCACCGCCGCGCCGAACTCATGGCGGAGCTGGGCGTGGACGCGGTGCTGATCCTGCCGTTCACCGCCGAGTTCTCGAAGCTGTCGCCCGCCGACTTCATCGTGAAGGTCCTCGTCGACAAGCTCCACGCCAAGGCCGTCATCGAGGGCCCGAACTTCCGCTTCGGCCACAAGGCCGCCGGAAACGTGGCCCTGCTGACCGAGCTCGGCGCCACCTACGACTACACGGTCGAGGTCATCGACCTCTTTGTGACCGGCGCGGCCGGCGGCGGCCAGCCGTTCTCCTCCACGCTCACCCGCCGCCTGGTCGCCGAAGGCGATGTCGCCGGCGCCGCCGAGATCCTCGGCCGCCCGCACCGGGTCGAAGGCATCGTGGTGCGCGGCGCACAGCGCGGCCGCGAGCTGGGCTTTCCGACGGCCAACGTGGAGACACTTCCGCACACCGCGATCCCGGCCGACGGCGTCTACGCGGGCTGGCTGGAGGTGGACGGCGAGTCGATGCCGGCCGCCATCTCGGTCGGCACGAACCCGCAGTTCGACGGCACCGAGCGCACGGTGGAGGCGTACGCGATCGACCGCGTCGGCCTGGACCTGTACGGCCTGCACGTGGCCGTCGACTTCCTCGCGTACGTACGCGGCATGCTCAAGTTCGACACGATCGACGACCTCCTGGTGGCGATGGCCGCCGATGTGAAGCGGTGCAGCGAGCTGGTTGCCGCGTACGACCGCACCCACTGACGTACGTCCTGGCCGTGCGCCGGGCCGCCGGGCGGCGGATGCTGACAGGGTGCGCGACCTCCTGCCCGACCTCCGCTCCCGCTGCGCCGCCGGTACGCCGCTGGCCCTGGCGACCGTCGTCGCCGTCCACGGCAGCGCGCCCCGCGCCCCCGGTGCGGTGATGGCCGTCGATGCGGCGGGCACGGTCCTCGGCAGTGTCTCCGGCGGCTGCGTCGAGAGCGATGTGTACGAGGTGGCCCGCGAGGTGCTCGCCGGTGCGGAGCCGCGCGTGGTGGCGTACGGGATCAGCGATGACGAGGCGTTCGGCACCGGGCTGACGTGCGGCGGGACGATCGAGGTGCTGGTGCGCGCGTACACCTCCGAGGCCGAGCTGGCCGATCTCGCGGCGCTGCTCGACCTGATCGCGGCCGATGTGCCGGTCGCGGAGGCCACCGTCCTGTCCGGCGCGGCGGAGACCGGCGCCCGGATGGTGGTCCGCGCCACCGGCGTACAGGGCACGCTCGGTTCGGAGGGGCTCGACGCCGCGGTGGCGGACGACGCGCGCGGGCTGCTGGAGCAGGGCCTGACCGGCATCCAGTGGTACGGAGCGCACGGCCGGCGCCGGATGCAGGAGGTGTCCGTCTTCGTCCGGACGTACGCGCCACCGCCGCGCATGCTCGTCTTCGGCGCCATCGACCACGCGGCGGCCACGGCGCGCATCGGCTCGTTCCTCGGCTACCGGGTCACCGTCTGCGACGCCCGGCCCGCCTTCGCCACGCGCGAGCGCTTCCCGACCGCCGACGAGGTCGTCCGCGCCTGGCCGCACGACTACCTGGAGGCGACCGAGGTCGACGCGCGCACGGTGATCTGCGTCCTCACCCACGACCCGAAGTTCGACGTGCCGCTGCTGATCGCCGCGTTGCGCACCCCGGCCGCGTACATCGGCGTCATGGGCAGCCGCCGCACCCACCACGACCGCCTCGCCCGCCTCCGTACGGCCGGAGTGGACGAGGCCCACCTGTCCCGCCTCGCCTCACCGGTGGGCCTCGACCTCGGAGCCCGTACGCCGGAGGAGACGGCGGTCTCCATCGCCGCCGAGATCATCCAGCACCGCTGGGGCGGCACGGGCCGGCCGCTCGGCGAGCTGACGGGCGCCATCCACCACGGGGTCAGCTCTTAGCGCCGCACGCCGCCGCCCAGTGGCATGCCACCTGCGGGTCTCCGCCGCCGTTCAGTACCGGTAGGTTCACCGTCCGGCAGGCCTCCGCCACGCCGGCCCGCTCCGCCTCGCCCGAGGCGAGGATCTGGCAGCGGACGTGGAAGCGGCAGCCGGACGGCACCTTCGAGGGGTCCGGAGGTTCGCCGGTCAGGACGACCGGTTCGGTCTCCGCCTCCGGGAGGACGGACAACAGTGCCTGTGTGTACGGGTGTTGAGGGGTCGTGAGCAACTGTTCGACCGGGCCCGTCTCGACGATCCGGCCGAGGTACATCACCGCCACCCGGTCCGCGATGTTCCAGGCCAGGCCGAGGTCATGGGTGACGACGAGCGCCGAGAGGCCCAGTTCGTCCCGGAGGCGCAGGAGGAGGGCCAGGATCTCGCCCCGTACCGACGCGTCCAGCGAGGCCACCGGCTCGTCCGCCACGATCAGCTCCGGTTCCAGGACCAGCGCGCCGGCGATCACCACGCGCTGGCGCTGGCCGCCCGACAGCTCGTGCGGATAGCGCAGGAAGAAGCGCTCCGGCGGCCGCAGCCCGGCCCGGGAGAGGGCCTCCGAGACGGCCGCCCGCTCATCACCCGCGTACCCGTGGATGCGCAGGCCCTCGGCCACCGCGTCGTACACCGTGTGGCGCGGGTTGAGCGAGCCGCTGGGATCCTGGAGCACCAGCTGCACACGCTTCCGGTACGCCTTGAGCGCCCGGCCCGCGTAGTCGAGCGGCGCACCGGCGAAGGTGACCCGGCCGGCGGTCGGCGGGACCAGGCCGAGCAGCGAGCGGGCCAGTGTCGTCTTGCCGCACCCCGACTCACCGACCAGCGCGACGATCTCGCCGGGCCGGATGTCGAGGTCGACGCCGTCGACCGCGCGGGCGGTGGCGGCGCCGCGCCGGCCCGGGAAGGAGACCTTCAGGGCCTCGGCGCTGAGGAGAGGGGCCGTGCTCATGACGTGCTCCTTGAATCGTCGGCGGCCGGCACGTCCACCAGCACGCAGGCCGCCCGTCGCGCGCCGCCGGCCTCCCGCAGCTCCTGGTCCTCCGTGGCGCAGGAGTCCAGCGCCACCGGACAGCGCGGATGGAACGTACAGCCGTCCGGCAGCGCCGCCGGGTCCGGGGGGTCGCCCGGCAGGCCGCGCGGGGCCCGCCGGGAGGAGAGGTCGCCGATCTTCGGGAAGGCGGCGGAGAGCGCCTTGCCGTACGGATGGCGGGCCTCCGTGTACACCTGCCGGGCCGGGCCCTCCTCGACGACCCGGCCCGCGTACATCACCGAGAGCCGGTCGCAGGTGTCCGCCAGCACCGCCAGGTCGTGGCTGATCATGATCAGGCCGACGTCCTGGTCGGCCACCAACTGCTCGATCAGCCGGAGGATCTGGGCCTGGATCATCACGTCCAGGGCCGTCGTCGGCTCGTCCGCGACGATCAGGCGCGGATCGCAGGCCAGCGCCATCGCGATCATCACGCGCTGGCGCTGGCCGCCGGACAGCTCGTGCGGATAGGCCTGTGCGCGGGCGGCGGGCAGGCCGACCTGTTCCAGCAGCTCTCCGGCGCGCCTGCGGGCGGCGGCCGGAGTGGCCTTGCTGTGCAGCAGGATCGGTTCGGCGATCTGGTCGCCGACCCGGTGCACCGCGTTCAGCGAGTGCATCGCGCCCTGGAAGACGATCGACGCGCCGGCCCAGCGGACCGCCCGCAGCCGGCCCCACTTCATGGTGAGGATGTCCTCGCCGTCGAGCAGGATCTCGCCGGTGAGCTCGGCCGATGCGGGCAGGAGCCGCAGCAGTGCCAGGGCCAGCGTCGACTTCCCGCAGCCGGACTCCCCGGCGATCCCGAGCTTCTGCCCGGCCTCGACCCGGAGATCGACGCCTCGTACGGCCGGGACCGTACCCCCGTACGTGACGGTCAGGTTCCGCACCTCCAGGAGCGGCGGATCACCGACCGGCTTCGAGAGGTCCGGTGAGGAGGACGGGTCCGGGTTGGTCGTGGTGGTTGTTGCCGTCAACGGGACACCCCCAGCTTGGGGTTGAGCACGGACTCGATGGCGCGGCCGCAGAGCGTGAAGGCGAGCGCGACGACGGCGATGGCGAGTCCGGGCGGAGCGAGGTACCACCAGTTGCCGGAGCTGACCGCGCCGGCCTCACGGGCATCCTGGAGCAGCCCGCCCCAGGAGACGATCGTCGGATCGCTGAGACCGAGGAAGGCGAGGGTCGCTTCGGTGAGGATGGCGGTGGAGATCACCAGCGTGGTCTGGGCGAGCACCAGCGGCATGACGTTCGGCAGGACGTGACGGGACATGATGTGCCGGTGTCCGCCGCCGAGCGCCCGTGAGCGTTCGATGTACGGGCGGGACTCGACGGACAGCGTCTGCGCCCGGACCAGGCGGGCCGTGGTCGGCCACGTCGTGACCCCGATCGCCAGGATCGTCGTCCAGATCGACCGGGAGAGGACCGTGGCCAGAGCGATGGCCAGGACCAGCGTCGGCATGACCAGGAACCAGTCGGTGACGCGCATGATGACGGTGGCGTACCAGCCCTTGAAGTGGCCCGCCGTGATCCCGATCAGCGTGCCGATCGCCACGGAGAGGAAGGCTGCCAGCAGGCCGACGGTCAGCGAGACCCGCGTGCCCCAGAGCATCAGGGCCAGCAGGCTGCGGCCGAACTGGTCGGTGCCGAGCGGGAACTGGCCGCTCGGCGCCTCCATCGGGCCGCCCGGCGCATCGGTCACGCTCTTCGAGTCGGCGCCCGCCAGCAGCGGAGCCGCCAGCGCCAGCAGCGCGATGACCATGAGCACGGCGAGGCCGACGAGACCGGCGCGGTGCGTGCGGTACTGCTGCCAGAAGCGGAGTGCGGCCCGCCGCCGCCGGGCCCGTGCGAGAGCGCGCGGGCCCTCCGTCCGTACACCTTCGGGTTTGTCGGTCGTGACAGTCATCGGCCCACCCGGGGATCGAGCAGCGGATAGATCACATCGGCCAGCGTGTTCATCAGGATCACCGCGGAGGCGAACACGAAGAACAGCGCCTGCACCAACGGCAGGTCGGGCACGCTCAGCGCCTGGTAGAAGAGGCCGCCGAGTCCCGGCCAGGAGAAGACCGTCTCCACCAGGATCGCGCCGGCCACCGTCGTACCGAGGTTCACGAAGAGCAGCGTCACCGTCGGCAGCATCGCGTTCGGCACGGCGTGCTTCCGGCGTACGAGGTCGTCGCGCAGCCCTTTGGCCCTGGCCGTGGTCAGGTAGTCGCTGCCCATCTCGTCCAGCAGTGAGGAGCGCATCACCAGCAGCGTGCGCGCGTACTCCACCGCGACGAGCGTGATGACCGGCAGCACCATGTGGTGCGCGATGTCCAGGACGCGGTCGAAGCCGGTGGTCGTGCCGGACTCCATGCCGCCGGTCGGGAAGAGCCCCGGGATCGGGCCGATGCCGACCGACAGCGTGATGATGAGCAGCAGGCCGAGCCAGAACGAGGGCACCGAGTACAGCGTCAGCGCGAAGGCGGTGTTGGTCCGGTCACCGGCAGAACCGTTACGCCAGGCGGAGCGGGCGCCGAGCCAGATGCCGAGCAGCGTGTAGATCACGAAGGCGGTGCCGGTCAGCAGGAGCGTCGCGGGCAGCGCCTCGGAGATCTTGTCGATGACCGGGGCCCGGAACTGGTACGACGTACCGAAGTCACCGGTCAGGGCCTTGCCGCAGTACTGCGTGAACTGCTGCCAGAGCGGCAGGTCGAGGCCGAACTCCCGGCGCATCGCCGCGATCTGTTCGGTCGACACCTGACGGCCGCCGGTCATCTGCTTGACCGGGTCGCCCGGGATCAGCCGGAAGAGGAAGAAGCTGGTGACGAGGACGGCGAAGAGGGAGACGGCCGCACCGGCCAGCTTGCCCGCCGTGTAGCGGAGGTAGGCGGCCGTGGAGCGGGAGCGCGGGGAGCGGGCCGACGGCCCGGCCGGAGCCGGGCCGCCGGACGCGGTGCTCTCCACGCCTGCCGCGCCTTTGACCAGCGCGGGAGTGGATTCTGAGCTCATGGACTATTCACGGTCTTCCGCGGTGGAGCGGCGACGCATGGCGAACAGCAGTCCGCCACCGGCGAGGACGACGACGGCGATCCCGACCCCGACGAGCACTCCGGTGGAGGAGCCACCGGAGTCGGAGGAACCGGACGAGGATGCTCCGGCGGCCGGGACCGCCGACCACCAGCTCCAGTAACCGTCCTGGCCGTAGATGTTGCCCGCGGCCGCGGGCATGGTGGTGATGGACGTGATGTGGTCGGTGCGGTAGGCCTCGACGGCATTCGGGTACGCCATGACGTTCATGTACCCGGTGTCGTACAGCCGCGACTCCAGTTGCCGCACAAGAACCGCCCGCTTGGCGGGGTCGTACTCCGCCAGTTGCTTCTTGTAGAGCTCGTCGTACTGCTTGTCGCAGATGAAGTTGTCGGTCGCGGCCGACTCCTTCGCCTTGGACGGCAGCGCGGCGCAGGTGTGGATGGAGAGGACGAAGTCGGGGTCCGGATTGACGGACCAGCCGTCGAAGGCGAGGTCGTACTCACCGGCGTACCAAGGGTCGGAGACGTTGTCGAGGCAGTCGACCTTCAGTCCGATGCCCTGCTCGCCCCACCACTCCTGGAGATACTTGCCGATCGCCTTGTCGTTGGGGTCGGTGGCGTGGCAGAGGATACGGAAGTTCAGCGGCTTGCCGTCCTTGCCGACGCGCTTGCCCGTGCCGTTCTTCTTGTAGCCGGCCTCGTCCAGCAGAGCGGAGGCCTTCGCCGGGTCGTAGGCGAGCTTCTGACCGGCCGACGGCTTCCAGAAGTAGTCGGAGAAGCGCGGCGGGATGTATCCCTCGCCTTCCACGGCGTGGCCCTGGAAGACCTTGTCGATGATGGTCTTGCGGTCGACCGCCATGAACAGCGCGTGCCGCACCTTCTGGTCCAGCAGCGCCGGGTGGCCGTCGCCGAACTTCTTCCCGTCCTTGGTACGGGCTCCGGGGTTGACGGCGAGCGCGAAGAAGCGGCGGCCCGGCGCGTCGTTGACCTTGATGTCCGGCGCGTTCTCCAGCGAGGCGGACTGGGCCGGCGTCAGGCTCGGGCTGCCGGCGACGAAGGACACCTCGCCCTTGCGCAGAGCGGCGACGGCCGCGTCCTGGTCCTTGTAGTAGCGGAAGACCAGTTCGTCGAACTTGGGCGAGCCGCGCCAGAAGTCCTTGTTGGCCTTGAGCTTCACGAAGCTGTCGACCTTGTAGTCCGTCAGGATGAACGGGCCGTTCCCCACGACGGGGAAGTCCTTGTCGTTGTTGAACTTGGCGAAGTCGTCGACCTTCTCCCAGACGTGCTTCGGCACGATCGGCACGTCCAGCGCGGCCATCGTGGCCTGCGGCTCCTTGAGCTTGATGACCAGCTTGTCCTTGCTGGGAGCGGTCACCTTCTCGAAGTTGCCGACGAAGCTGCCGTTGGAGGTGGCCGCGCCTTCGTCGGTCATCATCGTGTTGAACGTCCAGGCCGCGTCCTCGGCGGTGGCCTGCTGCCCGTCGGACCACTTGGAGTCCGGCCGGATCGTGTACGTCCACGTCAGCTTGTCGGCGGACGGCTCCCAGGCGGTGGCCAGGCCCGGGATCGCCTTGTTGTCCTTGGCGTCGTAATTGGTCAGGTAGTCGTACATGAGCCGGTGGATGCTCGTGCTCAGCAGCCGCTGGGCGAGGAACGGGCTCAACGAGTCGACGCTCTGCGCGACGGCGACCGTGAGCGTCGTCTTCCCGTCGTCGGCGCGGGCCTCGGAGGGCGCGGGCGCGAGCGGATTGCCCGGGACGACGGCCCCGGCGGTGAGCGCCAGAGCGGCCGCGCCCGAGGCGAGCAGGGTGCGCAGGCGCCTGCCGGGCCGGGCGGTGCGGGAGGAGACTCTTGTGACCATGGACGGGGACCTCGCGTCATCACTCGCTTGAGAAGGCGGGTTGATCTCTGGTTCGCCAGCTGGTGAAGCGAAGGTTTATCAGCGGTCGTGAGGCTCGTCAACGGTCCGTCAAACCGCGTGTGGGCTGGGAAAACAGCGATGAGGGCCCGTACCGCGCGAGCGGTGCGAGCCCTCATTGGTGTAGACCTCTAACGCCTTACTGGTGAGGAGCCTGCGGCGGCTGCGGAGGCGTCTGCCGCCACCTCGCCGGATCCACCGGACCCTGCGGATCGGGCTGGCCTGCCGGGTTGTCCTGACCACCGGGCTGACCACCTGCCGGACCCTGCGCCGGCGCGGCCGGAGCCGGTGCACCCGACTGGCCCTGCGGTCCACTCGGCCGGCCCTGCGGCGGAGGCGGCTGCTGCCAGCCGTTCTGCGGTCCGGGCGGGCCGGGCTGCGGGGGGTAGGGCTGCGGTGCGCCGGGCTGACCGGTCGGCTGATATCCCCCGTACGGCGGCTGTGGCTGCGGCTGCTGGACGGGGTAGGGGTGCTGGTCGGGCTGGTGCTGGGGCGGATGGCCCGGCTGTGCCTGGTGGGGCTGCTGGCCTTGGTGCGGCTGCTGTCCCTGCTGGGCGGGGTACGGCTGGTGCTGGTGTGGGGGCTGTGGCTGCGGCTGCTGGTAGGGCTGGCCGGGGGCGGGCTGCTGAGGTGCGTACGGCTGCTGGCCGCCGGGACCGGTCGGCTGCTGCTGGGGCGGGTACGGGTGCTGGTGCGGCGCCTGGGGCTGGTGTGGGGCGTGGGGCTGCTGGCCTTGGACCGGCCGGCCCTGCGGCATCGGTTGGCCGGGGATCTGCTGGCCCGGTCCCGGGTAGCTCTGCCGGCCCGGCATCGGCGGCGCGTACTGCGGGGGCGGGTTCTGGCCGTCCGCCGTCCACAGGCCCTGCTGCTGCTGAGCGCGCGCGAAGTCCTCCGCGACGAGGGCCGAGAGGTTGAAGTACGCCTCACGCGTCTTCGGCCGCATCATGTCCAGGTCGACCTCGGCGCCTGCCGCCAGGTGCTCGTCGAACGGGACGACCACGACACCGCGGCAGCGCGTCTCGAAGTGCTGCACGATGTCGTCGACCTTGATCATCTTGCCGGTCTCGCGGACGCCCGAGATGACGGTGAGCGAACGCTGCACCAGGTCCGCGTACCCGTGCGCCGAGAGCCAGTCCAGCGTGGTGGAGGCGCTGGAGGCACCGTCGACCGAGGGCGTGGAGATGATGATCAGCTGGTCGGCGAGGTCCAGCACGCCGCGCATGGCGCTGTAGAGGAGGCCGGTGCCCGAGTCGGTGAGGATGATCGGGTACTGCTTGCCGAGCACGTCGATCGCGCGCCGGTAGTCCTCGTCGTTGAACGCGGTGGAGACCGCCGGGTCCACGTCGTTGGCGATGATCTCCAGGCCGGAGGGCGCCTGCGAGGTGAACCGGCGGATGTCCATGTACGAGTGGAGGTACGGGATCGCCTGGACCAGGTCGCGGATCGTCGCCCCGGTCTCGCGCCGCACCCGGCGCCCGAGCGTGCCCGCGTCCGGGTTGGCGTCGATGGCGAGGATCTTGTCCTGCCGCTCGGTGGCCAGCGTCGAGCCCAGCGCGGTCGTGGTCGTGGTCTTGCCGACACCGCCCTTGAGGCTGATGACGGCGATCCGGTAGCAGGAGAGCACCGGCGTACGGATCAGCTCCAGCTTCCGCAGCCGCTCGGCCTCCTCCTTCTTCCCGCCCAGCTTGAACCGGGAGGCGGCGGAGGGGTTGCGGCTGCTCTTCGCCTTCTGCTTGCCGCGCACGAGCCGGTCGGAGGAGAGCTCGACGGCTGCCGTGTACCCGAGGGGCGCGCCCGGCACGGAACGCTCGCGCTGGTCGTGCGTGACCGGGGTCGGCCAGGCGCCACCGGCGCGCGGGTCGAGGGGCTGGCCCGGGTCGCTCTGGTGTCCCGGCTGTTGCCGGCCCTGCTGCTGGGCGTGCGGCGGCTGGGGCTGGCCGTGCTGTTGCCGGCCTTGCTGTTGGTACGGCTCCGGCTGCTGCGGGACAGGCAGGTTGGGGGAGGCCTGCGGGGGGAGCGGGGCCGACTGCTGGGCCTGCGGAAAGCCGTAGCCGCTCGGTGCGGCCTGCGGGGGCAGCTGCTGGTGCTGCTGTTGCTGCGGGAAGCCGTAGCCGCCGGCGCCTTGGGGAGCCTGCGGCGGCTGGGTCGCCTGCGGGAAGCCGTAGCCGCCAGGGGCCTCGTTGGGCGGGACCGGGGCGGGCCACTGTGCCGCGGGCTGCGGGGCGGTGGGCTGCGGAGCGGCCGGCTGGAAGGCGGGCGGCAGCGGCGGCAGCGCGCCGCCCTCGGCCGGCGCGGACCACGGAACCGGCGCCGCGGACGGCTGCGGTACGGGAAGCGCGGCGGGCGGAGCGTCCTGGGGAGTGGCGTCCTGCGGTACGGCGGCGGCCTGGGAGCCAGCCTCGGCGTCGGGAGCGGGAGCGCTGTCGCCGTCCGTGCCGCTGCCGCTGTCGGTGTCCGTACCGCTGGTGCTCCTGACGCTGCCACTGTCCGCGTCGGCCGGGCCATCAGGGGCGGCCGGGTCCGGTACCTCAGCGGAGTCCGCGTGCTCCGGAGCCTCCGTGGCGGCCGAACCCGCTCCCGTACCGTCGAGGCCCGAAGAGCCCGACTCCGTACGGGAGGAAGCCGAGCCCGACTCCGTACCGGACGAGCCGGAACCCGACGCCGTACCGGACAGGTCCGCACCCGGCTCCGCACCGGCGGCGTTCGCCGCCGCCTCGCGCTCCGCGATCTCCCGCTTGAGGGCGGCCGGGGAGAAGCGCATCGTGGCGCCGCTCTCCACATCGCCGCCGCCGAACGGGCCCGGGTCATCGGAAGCCGCGGCGGACGCGGTCGGAACAGGCGCCTCCGCGGCCGCAGGCACAGCGGACTCGGCGGGCGTGGGCGGCGGCGTGGCCGTGGGCGGTGCCGGGGGAGCGGGGGTCCAGTTGGGGTCGAACCCGGGCTGGGACGGCTGCTCCGGAACCGAGACCGGGGTCCCGTGCGGCGGCGGAGGCGGTGCCAGGTGCGAGCCCGCGCCGCCCGAAGAGTCCCCCGCCGCGTTCTGCGTGTACCAGGCGGGAGGGGTGTAGTCGATGGTGAACTCACCCGTCATCTCGGCGGGATCCGCGTCGGACGACTCGTCGACGGGCGTGTTCCATCCGCCGCGGATCTCGTCCCGATCGCTGTTCACTATGCCTCCTGGTGTGGTCGAGCACCCTTGTGCCGTGGTGGGTGGGGGCGACCGGTCTCATCGGGCCCGGTACGCCCGGCTCTCCCCCCTGCGACGCGCACAACCCGCTCGCAGGTTTTCTCATGCCGCGCCCCACCCACCCTAATCGCCATGGGGCGCACTCCGGCAGGCCGTACCGCCCGGCAAAGAACGGCGAAGGGTGGCGGCCGGGCCCGGCCGCCACCCTCGTACCGTCCATGGCGCCTACTTGAGGTCGAACTCACCGTCGCGAGCGCCCAGGACGAACGCCTGCCACTCCGCCTCGGTGTACCGCAGGACGGTGTCCGGGTCCAGCGAGGAGCGCATGGCGACCCCGCCGCCGGGCAGATGCGCGATCTCGACCCGCTCCTCGACATCCTCGGTGCCGGGTGCGCTCAGCCACTCCACGCCCGAGATGTCGAGAGCGTAGAGCTCGTCCTTTTCCTGCTGGGTGCCCATTCCGGCGTCCCTTCCGATCGAACGGTCGAACTGTGTCGTTGCGTGGTCCATGCTCTCTGGTCGGAGGAGCGCATGTGGTGCGAACGGGAGAGGAATCAGTCCATCCGGCGAGCTGTGCCCAGCAGACCGGTCTCCGCGTCCGTCGCGCTCGTCATCACCCAGTGGTGCTCGCGGCCCGCCACCCAGAGCGTCACCCCGTCGGCCAGCGTCGGCAGCGCCTCGCTCTCCGCCGGTGCCAGTCCCAGGATCCGGCCGATCTGCCGCGCCTCGTCGGGCGAGACCCGCTGGATGCCGACGAGCGCCGATGAGCGCATCAACCGGGGTGCCACGGGGCTGAGATAGGGGAGCAGCGTCAGCACGGACTGCCAGGGTGAGGAGACCACCCGGCCGCGCGGCGGCCGCATCCCGCAGTCGCGGACGACCACCACGGGACCGCCGACCGTGGCGCCCGTCGGCGGGACCCGTCCCACGTCGTACAGCGAGACGCACTCCAGCCCGGCGCCGGCCGCCTGCGCCAGCGTCGTCCAGGCCTGGACCCGGCCGGTCTCGACCGCCACCCGGGCGCCCGTTCCGGCGGCGCGCAGCGCCAGCACCTGCGCCGTCCACAGGCCGCCGATCAGCGTGACGTCGTACGGGACCGGCCGGTGGAACCCGATCAGCTGCGGGCGGCCCTCCGCGTCCTCGCCGATGATCACGCCGTCGTCGCCGACCGGCAGCGACAGCGCGCCGAGGTGGTCGGTGGTCACGGTGTGGCCCGCGTGGCGGGGGCCGAGCAGTCCGCGCCTGGCCCCGGTCCGCTCCGTCACTCCGCGCGCCACCGCTGCTCCGCCTCTCCTCGATCCGCTCCTCGACCCGATCACCGGGCTCCTCCCAGCGGGAGCGTCGCCAGCACACCGGGCAGCTGTTCGCGGTCCAGCCGCGCCAGGCCCACCTTCGCGTGCCGGGCGGCCTGCTCCAACGTCCTTCGTACGCCGACCAGTTCGGTGTCCGACCCGCCGGTCACCCGGACATGGCCGCTGACGCTCGTCTCGCCCTGCCGCTCACCGCGCCGCACGGTCAGGCTGAACGTCGTGGCGTACGCGGGCACCGAGGTCAGCAGCGCCACCAGCTGCGGGAGCGGCGTCGCGCCGCGGCCCAGCTCGGGCCACCGGTCCACGGCGTACGTGGTGTGCCACCGGTCGTCGCACCGCCAGACCCGCGAGGTCTCCGTCGTGCGCCGCTGCGGTGCGGCGTCCGGGCGCCCGGCGCGGCCCGAGAGCAACGGGTTGGCGCAGGCGGACGTGGCGACGGCCGAGTTGAGCTCGTCCTGGTCCAGCACCACCGCCCGGAACCCGGCGCCCGTGATCCGGCTCGCCACATGGTCCGCGACGCGCACCAGAGCGCGCTGGGCCCCTTCCATACCGCCGCCGCGCGCCTCGACGGCCTCCCGGCACAGCTCCGGATCCAGCTTCACCGCGACCCAGGTCATCCGCAGCGCCGGCGCCCCGGTCTTGTCCTGGAGCGGCCCGTACGACAGGCGGGCCACCGACTGCTGCGGCAGATGCGGCGCGGGAGCGGCCCGTACCTGCTGCACCAACTGCGCCGACTCCAGCACGATGTCGTCGACCTGGAGCGCGTCGCCGAGCAGTGACAGCGGGAGCGAACGGGCGCCGAACGCGGGCCGCAGCGCCTCACCGCTCGCCTCCACGCGTACCGCGGCGGTCAGGAAGGTGCCGTCGCCGAGCATGCCGACCGTGCGGTGGTTCCGGTCGACGTGGATGTGGGGCCCGAAGCCGGGCACGTTCTCCGCGACCGGAGCGAGCATCGGCTCGGTGTCGGCGCCCGCAGCCGAGGCGGCCCGCCGCCGTGCCTTCATGGCCAAGGCGCTCGCCAGCCACTCCTGGAGCGCGCGGCCCCGGCGGCGTACCACCGCGAGCAGCACCAACAGGACGACGAGCACGCCGGCGGGCACCAGCCACGCACCGCCGAGCGCCGCACCCACGACGGCCACCGCGAGCGCCGCCTCGATGATCACCAGCTGCCGTCGCAGCGGCCGCACCCGGCCGGTCCGCGCGGTGGCGCGCAAGGTGGTGGCCGCGGGGGTGTTCGACGTGGTGGCGGGGGGCGTGGCGGCCGGCTCGTTGCTGCGTTGCCGACGGGAAGGACCGGAGGCCCGGCGGTCGGACCGACCGGTACGCTCGCGCGTAGCTGCACCCATTGCCGCGTTGCCCCCTCGTGTCCCGTATTCGCCGTTTTCCGTACGGGCGTTGACCGGTTGGTCACCCTACCTGAGCAGTGGGGGGCCGAGCCCCTGCGGGCATAGTAGGGGCCCGGTGCGACACCAGGGGCCGACGGTGCGTGTGGCACCCTGGTCGACCATCGGGGAGAAGGGGCAGCGGAACATGGCATCACGGCGGGATGAGCTCAACGCCTACACCTTTGCGAAGCGGAGGTTGATCGCACAGTTCCTGCAACCCAACCCGACCGGCTCCGAGGAAGGCGCACCGCGCCCGCTGCGCGCGGTCGTGCCGGGAGCGATCATCGGCGTCGTCGTCCTCGCCGTCTTCGGCGCCTGGGGCATGTTCAAGCCGGTGGCCCCCAAGAACTGGGACAACCCCAACGAGAACGTCATCATCGCCAGCAAGTCCACCACCCGTTATGTGGTGTTGACGACCGACGGCAAGAAGCAGCTCCACCCCGTCCTGAACATGTCCTCGGCCAAGCTGCTGCTCGCCCAGGACCAGGGCAAGGTCGTCAACGTCGACGAATCCGTCCTGGACAACGGCACGATCCCGCACGGCGCGACGCTCGGCATCCCGTACGCCCCCGACCGGCTGCCCGACCCCAAGGACGCCGGATCCGCCAAGCGCTGGGCGGTCTGCGAGCAGCCCGGCGAGGGCGGCCGGGCCATCCAGAAGGCCGCGTTCGTCTTCGCCGAGCGCGAGGAGAAGAAGACCGAGGGCACGTCGAAGCTGCGCGGCGGCGAGATGATGTACGTCGAGGGACCCGACCGCACCCGCTACCTGGTGGACGCCGCGGGCAAGGCGTACCCGGTCACCGACGACGAACTGCTGCTCCGCACCCTGGTCGACCAGAACGCCAAGGCCCAGCGGGTCTCCGCCCAGTGGCTGGCGACGCTGCACCGCGGCGACCGGATCACCTTCCCGACGTTGGACGGCGTCCCGGGTGAGCCCGCCGACGTTCCGGGATCTCTGGACACCGACGCGAACCGGGTCGGCATGGTGCTGGCCGCCACCGCCGGAACCAGGACCCAGCAGTACGTCGTCCTGCCCGACAGGGTCGCGCCGGTCTCGGACTTCATCGCCAAGCTCCTGCTCAGCAGCCGCGACCTGGACAAGCTCGGCCAGGCGGGCCAGGAGAAGCCGGTGGGCGCCTCGGCGTTCTCGCCGGGCCTGGCGTTCGGCGCGGACAAGGACTGGCCCGTCCACGAGCCGAAGCCCGTCAACTCGCCGGACGCCACGAAGGGAAGCCGGAACACCGTGTGCAACGTCCTGCGCGACGTCGACGCCGACAACGGCGCCACCACCCTCTCCACCTGGGTCGGTACGAGCTTCCCGGCGACGCTCCCCACCGGCTCCTCCAGCGCCTACGTCACGCCCGGATCCGGCGAGTTCTTCCGTCAGTTCCAGGGCTCCAAGACCGACGTCGGCTTCCTCTTCCTGGTCACCGACACCGGACTGCGCTACGCGATGCAGTCCAACAGCGACAGCGGACAGGACGACTCCGGCATCGGCGAGTCCGGCTCGGAGAAGGAGCGGCAGCAGCGCCGCCAGGAGGCCCAGCAGGCCCAGAACCTGCTCGGCTACAAGGACGTCGACCCGACGCCGGTCCCGGCCGCCTGGTCCACGTTCCTGCCGACCGGCCCGCGCCTCTCGACGGGCGCGGCGAGCCAGCCGCAGGGTTCGTGAGGAGCGGTACGCAGATGACGCGCCCCACGCTCCCGCCCGCCCTGGCCAGGCGCCTGGTGACCGCGACGGCGGCCACCGGATTCCTCCTGGTCGCCCTCCCGGCACCCACGGCCGCCGCGGACGACACGACCCAGTGCACCTTCGGCGGAGAGATGTACCCGGGCCGCCCTTGGTCGCTGCAGCGCGTCCTCATGGACGAGCTGTGGAAGCAGTCCACCGGCAAGGGGGTCCGGGTCGCCGTCATCGACACCGGCGTCGACGTGAAGAACCCTCAGCTGACCAGCGCCGTGGACGTCGAGGCCGGCAAGAACTTCCTGCCGAAGAAGCTCAAGACCGAGGACGGCCGCGAGATCGAACGCGGCAAGGAGAACGGCACCACCGACACGGTGGGCCACGGCACCAAGGTCGCCGGCATCATCGCCGCGCGCGAGGCGAAGGGCACGGGCTTCACCGGCCTCGCTCCCGGCGCGACGATCATCCCGATCCAGCAGAACGACGCCGACGGCAACGGAACGGCCCAGTCCCTGGCCGACGCGATCCGCTACGCCGCCGACACGGCGAAGGCCGACATCATCAACATCTCCCAGGACACCGCCGACGCCGTCGAGCCGACACCGCGCCTCAAGGAGGCGGTGGACCACGCCTTGGGCCAGGAGATCGTGGTCATCGCCTCGGCCGGCAACGACGGAGTGGACGGCAAGGCGAAGCTGACCTATCCGGCCTCGTACGAAGGAGTCCTCGCCGTCGCCTCCTCGGACCGGAACAACGAACGCGCGTACTTCTCCCAGGGCGGCCCGTTC
Source organism: Streptomyces sp. NPDC006174 (assembly GCF_040614075.1). NCBI lineage: Bacteria > Bacillati > Actinomycetota > Actinomycetes > Kitasatosporales > Streptomycetaceae > Streptomyces > Streptomyces sp. NPDC006174. The sequence continues at coordinate 149,160 of NZ_JBEXTJ010000016.1, forward strand.
GTCGGCATCGCAGCCCCCGGCGTCGACATGATCTCCACCGTCCCCGGCGGCGGCCACTGCGCCGACAACGGCACCAGCTTCTCCGCCCCGTACGTCGCCGGGGTCGCCGCACTGATCAAGGCGAAGCACCCCGGCTGGACGCAGCGGCAGATCGTGGCGCAGATCCAGCAGACCGCGGAGCGCTCGGTCGCGGGCCACGACCGCCACGTGGGCTGGGGCGTCGTCGACCCGGTACGCGCACTGACCGAGGACGACGAGCCCATCGAACGCCCGGTCGCGAGCGAAGGCATGAGCAAAGGCGAAGCCCCGACCACGGCCCAACTCCAGCTCGGCGAAACGGCCGACGAACGCAACGCCCGCCTGGCGACGTACGTCGTCGTGGGCGGCGGCGTCCTGGTGGCCGCGATCGCCGGTGCGGCAGTGGCCGTACGGGACACACGACGCCGTACGAGGCGGACGTCGGGCGGCGGCTGAGGGGCAGGAGCGCCGGCCGACGCATGGGAGCGGCGGCCTGACACATGAGAACGACGGCTCGACGAATGAGACAAGTCACGTGGTCGCCAACCCAATTGGCCCGGTGCCAGGCAGTGACTAGAGTTACCGGTTGAGATGGGCTCGGATCGCATCGATGCGATAGCAACGCGGAACGATCCGAGCAAACGGGGATGCATAACGGGGAGGACGGCATGGGGACCGGTCCAGGTGACCTCAGGCGCGGTGTAGGCGCGCTGGAGACGTTCAAGAAGCGGGTGGACGCTCTGCTCGCGGACCTGGAGGGCTCGGCGGCAGGCAAGTCGAAGGTGGCGGCCCAGACGGTGTCGCGCGCCTCCTTGAGCGGCCCGAACGCCCGCTTCGCGGAGGCGGACGGCCTCTACACCCAGTACAACCGCGTACACGAGTCCCTGGTCTCGCTCTCCCGGTCGCTGGGCGACCAGATCGAGTACCTGAGCCTGGGCGTGCACGCGGCGGCGGTCGGCTTCGACAACGTGGACGACGAGACGCGGCGGCGCTTCCACGAGATCCAGACGCGGATGGACCGGGAGCGGGACGAAGCCGCCCAGCAGAAGAAGCGCAGCGACGACGACGGGTTCGATTCCGGGTGGGGAGCGAAGTGAGCGACGAGAAGCAGCCGGAACTGACCCCTGCCGAACAGCAGAAGCAGGACGAGGGCCGCGTCACGACCCAGCTGGTCGTCACCGACGCGACGGAGCTGGGCCGAGAGATCCTGAGCCTCTTCGCTCTAGGAGGAGGAGGCGGCGGCAGAGCAGGCCGTACCTCGTTCGAGGGACATGACCTCAACGCCATCATCGACCTGGTGGAGAACGCCAACCCGGCGGACATGGAGAACGCGGGCAAGGCGCTCTGGGACGCCAGGGACGCGATCCAGCGTGCGTCGAAGGAGCTGAGCGACTACATCAACGGGGTCGACTGGCAGGGCGAGTCCGGTGAGGCGTTCCGCAAGTGGGGCCTGGGCCTGGCCACCCACGCCGAGAAGCTCGGCGACTTCGCGGACGCCGCGGGCACCCAGATCACGGTGGCCGGTACCGGCCTGGCGTCGGTACGGAGTTCCATGCCGCCGCGCGACCGCCGGATGATCCAGACGGACGTGGACGACATTCTGTTCCCGGCCCGGACCGAGACCAACCCGCAGTACGCGGCGGCTCTCACGGTGGAGAAGAACCGCCAGGAGGCCATCAATCAGATCAACCGGCTGGCGTCTTACTACGCGGTGTCGGAGGAGGTGCTGGCGGGGCAGGAACCGCCGCGGTTCGACAAGCAGCTTGGGATCGATGTGCCCAGGCCGCAAGGCAGGAGGGAAGGGACGCCCGCCGAGGGCGCACCTAGGGGTGCAGACGGTCTTGGCAATGCACCGGTACCGAGTTCCCCGGTGCGTGTGGTCACAGGGGGACTTGAAACGACGGCCACCTCCAACGGCCGACACGTGGGCGAGGACTTGGGCCCCGCACCCGTGCTGCAGAAGAGCACATCCACAGAGATCAACAGTGTTGCGACCCCGACCGCCCCGACGATGACCACGGGCACCGCTCCCACCCCGTCGGCGACCGGCGGCTCGGTACCAGTCAACACACCGGTGCCGCCGATGGCGCCCAGTTTCGGCAAACAGGTTTCGGGGAGTTCCTCGCGAGCCACGGGTTCACCGGCTGCGCCCCGGTCCGCGACCCAGGCCGGAACGGGTCTGGGCAAGGCATCCTCCACGGGCGCGAGCGCGACAGCCAGGGGTGCCACCGGTACGCCCATTGGCCGGCCAAGTCCGATGACAGGTGGACCGTCAGCAACGGGGCGTTCCATCGGAGGCGCACAGCTGCCAACGGCCGGTCAGTCCGGCGTGATGGGTGGCCGTCCCATGCCCGCCCACGGCGGCACCGTCGCACCCGGTGGTGCTCGTACGGGACAGGGCAGCGGCATCGTGGGCGGAACTCCGCAGCGTGCCACCTCCGGGGTGTCCGGGACTGGCGGGGCTCGTGGAGTACCGCGAGGAACGGTGATCGGCGGACCCGGTGCGAGAGGCAGTGCGGCGCGCTCCGGCCAGCGTGGCGCGCCCGTCTCAGGTGCCAACGGAGTGGTCGGCGCTCCACGAGGGACATCGGGCTCCGGGTCCAATGGCTTCACCGCCGGTGGAGCAGGCCTGGTCCGTGGCCCTGCCGATCGTCGGAAGAATGACCAGAAGGACGAGGGGAACACCGGGTCGACGCGCCCGGACTACCTGACGGAAGACGAAGAAACATGGGCGGCCCGACGGCGCGGAGCCGTGCCGCCGGTGGTCGAGTAGCAGCCCCAGGGAAGGTTCGGAAGTCGGGATGACAGCACAAAAGGGCTGGCCTCAAAGGCGTGCACTCGGTGCATTGGCGGTGGCTGCTTCGTGGAGCGTCATCTTTGTCGGAGCGGCACAACCTGCCGCCGCTGCGGACGTGCAGTCCAAGCAGTGGTACCTCAGTGCGTTGCAGGCTGAGGAAATGTGGAAGGTCACGACTGGCGAAGGCATCAATGTTGCTGTCATCGACACAGGTGTCAACCCGAACACTCCCTCCCTGAAAGGGCAGGTTCTCAAGGGCTTTGATGCCACAGGGGCCGCCGGGGATGAGAACGATGACTACGATGGGCACGGCACGAACATGGCCGAGTTGATTGCCGGTACAGGAGCCGGTGGCGGCCTAAAGGGACTCGCCCCGGGCGCGAAGATCATCCCCATGCGTATCACCGACACGGAATTTCAGAATAAACACTCTGTCAATGCTCGCGATACTGAAGATGCCATTCGGGCCGCTGCTGACAGCGAAGCGAAGATTATCAGTATGTCCTTCGGGAGCCTGTACTCCACGAGGGGCGAGCGTGAGGCGGTCAAGTACGCCGAAGGCAAGGGGAAGCTGTTTTTCGCTGCGGTCGGTAACGATGGAGCGGGGAGCAACAAAGAAGAGTATCCGGCTGCCTACCCTCAAGTGGTGGGTGTCGCATCAGCGGATCGGAACGGGAAGGTGGCGGAGGATTCACAGAACGGGAACATGGTGGATATCGCAGCTCCCGGAAAAGAAATTCCGCGATGGTGCGACAACTCTTTCCAGAGTTACTGCTATGGCAGTAGCGGGACCAGCGCTGCCACCGCCATCGCCTCCGCCTCCGCCGCCCTCGTCTGGTCCGCCCACCCCGACTGGACCGCCAACCAGGTCCTCAACGTCCTCTTCGACACGGCCGGAAGGGACTGGGAGAAGGGCACTCTCAGTAAGTACCTCGGCCACGGCCTCATCCGCCCCGCCATGAACATCCTCAAGGGCAAGGGCGACCCCGGAGACCCCGACATCAGCCCCCTCACCGAGGAGCGGACCGGCGGCTCCCCGGCCTCGCCCGCCTCCTCCTCCGCACCCTCCGCCCCCACCGGCGAACAGCCCGCCCAGAACGAGAACGCCGACCAGGTCGACGAGACCGTCGCCGCAGGCGAGAGCGAGGCCGCGTCCGACGACGGCCTCCCCCTGAGCCTGATCTTCGGCGGGATCGCGGTCGTCGCCGTACTCGGCGGTGTGGTCTTCGCCGTCGTGCGCAGACGCGGCGCGGCCTGACCTCAGATTCCTCACATGTACCGGCCGGCGATCCATGCCGGCTTGCAGGACCCACCGGAACGAAAGGAAAGCCATGTCGGCAGACCAGAAAGTCTCAGCTGAAGCCCTACTCAGGCTCGAAGGCCAGCTCTCCGAGAGGTTCGACTCGGTAAAGGGCCAGCTCAAGCAGTTGCACGCGACCATCGACAGCCTGGAAGGTGCCTGGAAGGGCATCGGGGCCGGCCACTTCAACCAGAAGCAGTCCGAGATCAACAGGAGCATGGTCGGCATCGGCAACGAGCTGCTGCGCTTCCAGGAGGCCATCAAGGCCGCTCGTACCATCTCGGGCGACAACGAGGATCAGATCAAGGCGGCCCTCATGGGCGTGGACGTCGTCGACGGCTACTCGGGCGACGCCGCGGCCACGGCCCGTACCTCGAACCTGAACAACTTCTGACCGATATTTCCGCAACTCGACTGAAGGAGGACCACATGGCCACCAACGACGGTACGACGGTCGTCACTTATGCCAGCCTCGATCTCGCGGCCGCGTCGATCGATCGCCAGGCCAAGCAGCTCGACCAGGACCTCCAGGCGATCAAGAGCATGATCGCCTCGGTCTCGGAGCTGTGGGAGGGCGAAGCCAAGACGGCCTACCGCACCGCGCAGGACCGGTGGGACCTGCAGGCGACGGGCATCAAGGAGAACCTCGCCCAGATCTCCCGCGCCGTGCGTGACGCGGAGACGGCCTACCGCAGCGGTGACAAGCGCGCGGCGGCCAACTTCCAGTAGCCGGTTGCCACTAGCGGTTCCAGGCTGGAAGAAGCAGCCCGCAAGGCAGCAGCACCATCAGGGTGGACACGCGCGGGAGGTGTCCACCCTGACGCATGCCGATACGTCAGCACAGCCAATGCGGACGCACAAAGGGGGCGCCGAACACCCGGCGCCCCCACCTGCACCCGCAGCCCGCTATTGCCCCCCGTCCACCAACCCCGTCTGCACCAGCGGGTTCCCACGCCGCCGCGTGACGAAGACGCCCCGCCCCGCCGGCATCGGCCGTGGCCGCACGCCGCCCAGGACGTCGCCTTCCATCGGGTCGCCCGACAGCAGCACGCCCTGCGCGCCCAGCTCCGTCATGCGCTGGAGGAACGGGTCGTACAGCGCCCGGCTCGCGCCCGCCGTGTTGCGGGCGATGATGAAGCGGACGCCCACGTCACGCGCGAACGGGAGCAACTCCGTCAAGGACGAGAGCGGGTTGCCGCTCGACGTGGCGACCAGGTCGAAGTCGTCGATGATCACGTAGACCGTCGGGCCGCGCCACCAGCTGCGGTCCCGCAGTTCCTGGGCCGTGACGTCGGCGGACGGCGTGCGGCGCTTCATCAGGTCGTGGAGCGCGACCATGTGGTGGTCCATGTTGTTGGACATGGGGATGTACTCCGCCAGGTGCGACGCCGGGGTCACATCCAGCAGCGAGCGCCGGTTGTCGATGACGAAGAGCTTGCAGACGTCACCGTCGTACCGCTCGGTGAGCTGCTTGATGACCAGCCGCAGCAGGTTGGACTTGCCGGACTCGCTCTCGCCGAAGATCAGGAAGAACGGGTCGTGGTCGAAGTCGACGAAGACCGGTGCCAGGTTGTTCTCGTCGATACCGATGGCGATCCCGCGCTCCGGAACGGCGTGGCCCGGCGGGAGTTCGGCCGCCGGCAGCGAGCGCGGCAGCAGCCGTACCTGCGGCGCGGGCGGAGCCGTCCAGTGGCGGGAGACCTCGGCGTTCATCGCGGCCGTCGCCTCGGAGAGGTCGCTGTCGGAGTTGATGCCGTCGATGCGCGGCACCGCCGCCATGAAGTGCAGCTTCTCCGGCGTCAGCCCGCGACCCGGCACGCCCGCCGGGACGTTGACCGCGACCTTGCGGTCCAGCTCGGAGTCCATGACGTCGCCGAGCCGCAGCTCCAGGCGGTTCATCAGGTGGTCCTTCAGACTGGCCCTGACCTCCATGGACCGGGACGCGGTGACGACCAGGTGGATGCCGTAACCGAGGCCCCGCGCCGCGATGTCCACGACGGCGTTCTCCAAGGCGTCGTAATCCGTACGGAAGTTGCCCCAGCCGTCGATGATCAGGAAGACGTCACCCCACGGCTGGTCAGTCACCGAGATCTCGCCGCGCGCCCGCATCCGGCGGAAGGTGGCGATGGAGTCGATACCGGCGCTGCGGAAGTACTCCTCGCGCCGCGACAGGATGCCGTACACCTCGGCGACCGTACGGCGCACGCGCTCCGGGTCCAGTCGCGAGGCGACGCCGCCGACGTGCGGCAGGCCCGCGATGGACGACATGGAGCCGCCGCCGAAGTCCAGCCCGTAGAACTGGACTTCCTGCGGGGTGTGCGTGAGCGCGAAGCCCGCGATGAGCGTACGGAGCAGCGTCGACTTGCCGGACTGCGGACCACCGGTGATCTGCATATGGCCGGCCGCGCCGGAGAAGTCCCGGTACAACGTGTCGCGCCGCTGCTCGAACGGCTTGTCGATCACACCGAGCGGTACGACGAGACGCCCCGACCCCTCGAACCCGTGCTGCGTCAGTCCGCGTCCCGGCACCGCCGAGAGCCCCGGCAGGATCTCGTCCAGCGACGGCGGGTTGTCCAGCGGCGGCAGCCACACCTGATGGGCCGAGGCGCCGCGTCCCTCCAGCCGCCGCACGATCACGTCCAGCACCGTGTCCGCCAGCGCGTCGTCGTCCTCCGCCCGCTGATCCGGCACCCCGGCCACGGCCTGCGGACTCGGCTGCACGTACCGCACCGGCACCGGCGCCGCCGTGAACGCGACCGGTTTCCGGTCCACCGGCAGCGGCCCGCCGGACGAGGCCGCCTGCCGGCCTCCCGCCCGGTACACCCCGGAGACGTACGCGGCCTTGAACCGCACCATCTCCTCCGTACCGAACTTGAGCAGCCCGGAACCGGGCACGTTCGGCAGGTGGTACGCGTCCGGCACGCCGATCGCCGCCCGTGACTCGCCCGCCGAGAAGGTCCGCAGACCGATGCGGTACGAGAGGTACGTCTCCAGGCCGCGCAGCCGTCCCTCCTCCAGGCGCTGCGAGGCCAGCAGCAGATGCACGCCCAGCGACCGGCCGATGCGCCCGATCTGCACGAACATGTCGATGAAGTCCGGCTTCGCCGTGAGCAGTTCGCTGAACTCGTCGATGACCAGGACGAGTGACGGGATCGGCTGCAGCGGCGCACCGGCCGCGCGCGCCTTCTCGTAGTCGTGGATGTTGGCGTAGTTGCCCGCGTCGCGCAGCATCTCCTGGCGGCGGTTGAGCTCACCGCTGATGGAGTCGCCCATGCGGTCCACCAGCGTCAGGTCGTCCGCCAGGTTGGTGATCACCGCGGCCACGTGCGGCATCTGCGCCATACCGGCGAAGGTCGCACCGCCCTTGAAGTCCGCGAGAACGAAGTTGAGGGTCTCCGAGGTGTGCGTCACCGCGAGGCCGAGCACCAGCGTGCGCAGCAGCTCCGACTTTCCGGAACCCGTCGCTCCCACGCACAGCCCGTGCGGGCCCATGCCTTCCTGCGCCGCCTCCTTGAGGTCCAGCATCACCGGCGCGCCGCCCTCACCGACACCGATCGGTACGCGCAGCCGCTCCGCCTGGGCGCGCGGACGCCAGGTCCGGCTCACCTCGATGGAGGCCGCGTCCCCGAGGTTCAGCAGATCGGTGAACTCCAGGTTTGCCAGCAGCGGTTCGTCGTCGTCCCCGCCCGTCGCCATGTGCAGCGGCGCCAGCTGACGGGCGAGCGCCTCCGCCGCCTCGTAACTCAGCAGGTCCGGCACCCCCTCGTAGACGAGGCCCTGTCCCGACTCCAGCTGCAGCGACTGCGGCTGCACCACGACGGAGAGCCCGCCGCGCGCCCCGGTCACCTCGCCCGGCACCACCTCGATCACCGTCACGCCCTGCAGCCCCTCGGCCGAGGCCAGCACCGACATCGGCGGCACCGAATCGCCGTCCAGGACGACCACGATGTGCGGCTGCTCCAGGAGCGGCTGGCCGCCGGGCTGGAAACGCGGCCGGCCGTCGAGCCGGGCCGCCAGCTGCTGCTCCAGCTCCAGCACACCGCCGGTGATCAGACGCCGGCTGCCGGCGCCGTCGGTCGCGCTCCCGTCCTGTACGTGAGGGAGCCACTTCGCCCACTCCCACTGCGGCGCCGCCGAGGCGCCCGCCGCGATGCCGATCACCAGGTCCTCGGGCGAGTGCAGCGAGGCCAGAGCGCCGACCATCGCCCGCGCCGAGGAGCGCGCGGACTCCGCGTGGCCGCTGATCGTCACGTGGTAGAAGGCCCGCAGCGACACCGCCATCGGCAGGCCGTCCAGCGTGGAGTGCGTCGTCAGGAACTGCTGCATCGCGCCGGCCGTCAGCGGCTCCAGCTCCTCCACCGGCGCCGTCTCGGGTGCGATGAGCGGCGTCGCCAGCTCCTGGCTGCCGAGCCCGATCCGTACCTGCGCGAAGTCCGCGTCACCGACCCGCCGCTCCCACACCCGGCTGCCCTCGGCGACCAGCGCCCACAGCTGCTCGGGAGACGGGTGCAGATAGAACTGCGCGTCACGCTGCTTGCGCGCGGTCTTCACCACCGTGCGCCGGGTCTGCGTCAGGTACTTCAGATAGTCCCGCCGCATGTCCGCGAGCTGGCCCTGCGTGCCCCGCCGGAAACGCACCATCATCGCGATCGCCATGGCCACCGTGGAGGCGATCATGATCACGCCCATGATGCGCATGACCGGGTTCGGCGTCATGAAGAAGAAGACGACCGAACCACCCATGCCCAGCATCGGCAGGAGCTGCATGAGCATGCCCTCCTGCTGGCCCCGGGGGAGCTCCGGCGGAGGTTGCAACTGCACCTGTTCGCCCGGCACTTCGGAGGGCAGGGCCCGCGGTGGGCGCTTGACGACGATCTGGCTCACAGCTCACCAATTCCCTTGCCGGACGGAAGTGTTCCTATCGGCGCCCCCGTGGCGACGGGCTCCATCCGCGCGATGGATCCTACTGGCGGAGCGGGGGCCGCATGGCGGTAGGGTGTCGCGATGCGTATACGCATCCGCTAACTACCGCAAGAAGGCGGTCATTCGGGGCGCGGGGCGGGATCCACCGTCCTGAGGGGTGTTTCCGGCAGAGGCTCCAGAACGGCGCAGAGCGGTTCCGACGCAACCGCGGTCACCTGGGAGCGCCGCCGGAAGTCCAGAGCAACAGGGGGAGCAGCAGGTGACAATGACGGCCCACACGGCAGCCACCACGACCGGCCAGCCGAGTCACGGGGTCGCCTCCGGCAACGGCACGGGCTTCTGCCGGGTCACGGTCGTCGCACCCGACGGCCGGGTCGACGTGGCGTTGCCCGAGGACGTGCCCGTCGCGGACCTCTACCCCGAGATCCTCAGGCTCTCCGGACAGAGCCCCGCGCCCGGCGCACCGGTCGGCTACCACCTCGTACGCCGCGACGGCACCGTCCTGGACAGCGCCCGTACGCTGGCCGGCCACCGCATCCTCGACGGCGAACTCCTCTCGCTGCGGCCCTTCGCCGAATCGCTGCCGCCGGCCGTCTTCGACGACGTCTCCGACGCCGTCGCCTCCGCCGTGGCCAAGGACCGCACGCTCTGGGGCGACTCCCTCATGCGCGGCGCCGGCCTCTTCGGCGGCTCCGTCCTGCTCAGCCTGCTCGGCTTCGTCCTCTGGACCGCCGACCCGCGCCACGACATGCACGGGCTGCCCGGCATCCTGGCCGCCACCGCCGCCGTACTCCTGCTCGCTCTCGCCTGCGTACGCGCACGGGTCTACGACGACCGGGGCTCGGCCATCGCGCTCGGCACCGGCGCGATGGTGAACGCCGCGGTCGCCGGCTCCGGGCTGCTCTCGCTCAGCGCGGGCCAGGGCGTGGGGCGGCTGCAGTTCCTGCTGGCCTGCGCCGCCGTCCTGGTGGTCGCGGTCATCCTCATGGTCACCGCACCCGGCGGCGACGGCCCGTTCGTCGCGTTCGTCTTCGCGAGCGCCACCGGCGTCGTCGTCACCTTCATCGCGATCAGCGCCGAGCTGGCGCCCATTGAGGCCGCCGCCGTCTGCGCACCCTTCGCCGTCGGAGCCCTCGCCTTCCTGCCCGGCCTCTCCACCCGCTTCGCCCGCCTCCCGATCGGCTTCGAACCGCCGCGCTCCGCCGTCGGCGACTACGGCACCTCCGAGCCGGCGCCGCAGGGCCCGGTCGACGCCGTACGGATCGCCGCCCAGGCCCGTCGCGGCCACGAGCTGCTCCTCGGCCTGGTCGGCGGCTGCGCGCTGGTCGCCGTGGCCGCCGCCGCGGTGCTCGGCTTCTCGGACAACCTCTGGGGCCAGCTGCTCGCGCTGGCCACCGGCATCGCCATGCTGATGCGCGCCCACCTCTTCCGCTACACCGCACAGGTCGGCTGCACGCTCGCCGCCGGCCTCGGCTCCCTGGTGTTCCTCGGCCTCGGCCTCTCCCTCAACCCGCCGCTCACGCCGGTCCGCGACGCGCTGCGCGGCGACAGCGCCGCACTGGACATCCGTACGGTGTGGCTCGCCGCCGCCGTCGCGGGCGTCGCCGCCCTGATCACCGCCATCGGCCTGATCGTGCCGCGCAAGGGGGTGACGCCGTTCTGGGGCCGCTTCCTGGAGATCGCCGAGACGGCCGTCCTGCTGACGCTGCTGCCGCTCTGCCTCGCGGTCTTCGACGTCTACCGCTCGATCCGGGCCCTCACCAGCTGACCGCCGTACCGGCCGTCCGGGCGTGACCCGAATGGCTGGTACTCTGACCAGTGGCCGTTTGTGTACGCCTCTCCGGATCATCCTGGGGACTGCGCTCATCGGACCTTCGCCTCCGAGTCACGGAAGCTCTCCTGAGAACAAGACCAGGGGCACTCGTGGGCGCTTCGAACATCAAGAGGAGTACGCGTGCCGCTCGACGCCGCTACGAAGAAGCAGATCATGTCCGACTTCGCGCAGAAGGAAGGTGACACCGGATCCCCCGAGGTCCAGGTCGCCATGCTCTCGCGCCGGATCTCGGACCTGACGGAGCACCTCAAGACGCACAAGCACGACCACCACTCCCGTCGTGGCCTGCTGATCCTGGTCGGCCAGCGTCGCCGCCTCCTGCAGTACCTGGCCAAGAAGGACATCCAGCGCTTCCGTGCGCTGGTCGACCGCCTCGGCATCCGCCGCGGTGCGGCCGGCGGCGCCAAGTAAGTACGCCGTGGAGAGGGAGCGGTTCCCGCGTCTGAGGGGACCGCTCCCTTTGCCGTACGTGCGTAACCGGTGTCAAGCTCAGTAATCTGGACACCGGAACACCACGCAACACCAGCACAACACCAGGGAGAGGCGCAGTGACGCCGCCGCCGGTCCTCGGTAGTGGCCTCCGGGAACATGCCCGGGAGCTTCGATCGAAGACCGGCCCGCACACACGGTGCGCCTCTCCCGCACCGTCCTCCGCCATACGGGCGAGAGGACGAAAGACGACGAGTATGGAGAAATCACTAGTGGAGAACGAGACCCACTACGCCGAGGCCGTCATCGACAACGGCACCTTCGGCACCCGCACCATCCGCTTCGAGACGGGCCGCCTGGCCAAGCAGGCCGCCGGCTCCGCCGTCGCGTACCTGGACGACGACACCATGGTGCTGTCGGCCACCACCGCTTCCAAGCGGCCCAAGGAGAACCTCGACTTCTTCCCTCTCACGGTGGACGTCGAGGAGCGGCAGTACGCGGCCGGCAAGATCCCCGGCTCCTTCTTCCGCCGAGAGGGCCGGCCCTCCGAGGACGCGATCCTCACCTGCCGCCTGATCGACCGCCCGCTGCGCCCCTCCTTCAAGAAGGGCCTGCGCAACGAGATCCAGATCGTCGAGACGATCATGGCGCTCAACCCCGACCACCTGTACGACGTGGTCGCGATCAACGCCGCATCTTGCTCCACCATCCTGGCGGGCCTGCCCTTCTCCGGCCCGATCGGCGCCACCCGCGTCGCCCTGATCAAGGGCCAGTGGGTCGCGTTCCCGACGCACACCGAGCTCGAGGACGCCGTCTTCGACATGGTCGTCGCCGGTCGCGTCCTGGAGGACGGCGACGTCGCGATCATGATGGTCGAGGCCGAGGCCACCGAGAAGACCATCCAGCTGGTCAAGGACGGCGCCGAGGCCCCCACCGAGGAGATCGTCGCCGCCGGTCTGGACGCCGCGAAGCCCTTCATCAAGGCGCTCTGCAAGGCCCAGTCCGACCTCGCCTCCAAGGCCGCCAAGCCGGTCGGCGAGTTCCCGGTCTTCCTGGACTACCAGGACGACGTCTTCGAGGCGCTCGCCAAGGCCGTCACCTCGGAGCTGAAGCAGGCGCTCACCATCGCCGGCAAGCAGGACCGCGAGGCCGAGCTGGACCGCGTCAAGGAGATCGCCGCCGACAAGCTCCTCCCGGCCTTCGAGGGCCGCGAGAAGGAGATCTCCGCCGCGTACCGCTCGCTGACCAAGAACCTGGTCCGCGAGCGCGTCATCAAGGACAAGGTCCGCATCGACGGCCGTGGCGTCACGGACATCCGTACGCTCGCCGCCGAGGTCGAGGCGATCCCGCGCGTGCACGGCTCGGCGCTGTTCGAGCGTGGCGAGACCCAGATCCTGGGCGTCACCACCCTCAACATGCTCCGCATGGAGCAGCAGCTGGACACCCTTTCCCCGGTGACCCGCAAGCGTTACATGCACAACTACAACTTCCCGCCGTACTCCGTCGGTGAGACCGGCCGCGTGGGTTCGCCCAAGCGCCGCGAGATCGGCCACGGAGCGCTCGCCGAGCGCGCCATCGTGCCGGTGCTGCCCTCGCGCGAGGAGTTCCCGTACGCGATCCGCCAGGTCTCCGAGGCGCTGGGCTCCAACGGCTCGACGTCCATGGGCTCGGTCTGCGCCTCCACCATGTCGCTGCTGAACGCCGGTGTGCCGCTCAAGGCCGCCGTCGCCGGTATCGCCATGGGCCTGATCTCGCAGGAGATCGACGGCAAGACCCACTACGTCGCCCTCACCGACATCCTCGGTGCGGAGGACGCCTTCGGCGACATGGACTTCAAGGTCGCCGGTACGAAGCAGTTCGTGACCGCGCTCCAGCTCGACACCAAGCTCGACGGCATCCCCGCCTCGGTCCTGGCCGCCGCGCTGAAGCAGGCCCGTGACGCGCGTCTGCACATCCTGGACGTCATGAACGAGGCCATCGACGTCCCGGACGAGATGTCCCCGAACGCCCCGCGGATCATCACCGTCAAGATCCCGGTGGACAAGATCGGTGAGGTCATCGGCCCCAAGGGCAAGATGATCAACCAGATCCAGGAGGACACCGGCGCCGACATCACGATCGAGGACGACGGCACGATCTACATCGGTGCGCAGCAGGGCTCGCAGGCCGAGGCCGCCCGCGCCACGATCAACGCCATCGCCAACCCGACCATGCCGGAGGTCGGCGAGCGCTACCTGGGTACGGTCGTCAAGACGACCACCTTCGGCGCGTTCGTCTCGCTCATGCCGGGCAAGGACGGCCTGCTGCACATCTCGCAGATCCGCAAGCTCGCCGGTGGCAAGCGCGTGGAGAACGTCGAGGACGTGCTCGGCGTCGGCGCCAAGGTCCAGGTCGAGATCGCCGAGATCGACTCCCGCGGCAAGCTCTCCCTCATCCCCGTCATCGAGGGTGAAGAGGCTGACGAGACGAAGGACGACACCGACAAGTGACGTCCCGTAGTTCCGCGACGACGGCCCGCACCTCTTCGGAGGCGCGGGCCGTCGCCCGTACCCAAACGCTTCTCCAGGGCAAGGACGGCATCGGCACCGTCCGCCGGACCGTCCTCCCCGGCGGTCTGCGGATCGTCACCGAGACCCTGCCCTCCGTCCGGTCCGCCACCTTCGGCATCTGGGCCAACGTCGGTTCACGCGACGAGACGCCCACGCTGAACGGCGCGACCCACTACCTCGAACACCTCCTCTTCAAGGGCACCGCGAAGCGCACCGCCCTCGACATCTCCTCCGCGATCGACGCGGTCGGCGGCGAGATGAACGCCTTCACGGCGAAGGAGTACACCTGTTACTACGCGCGGGTCCTGGACACCGACCTGCCGCTCGCCATCGACGTGGTCTGCGACATGCTGACCGGCTCGCTGATCGCTCCCGAGGACGTCGACGCCGAGCGGGGCGTGATCCTCGAAGAGATCGCGATGACCGAGGACGACCCGGGCGACTGCGTGCACGACCTGTTCGCGCACACCATGCTCGGCGATACTCCGCTCGGCCGTCCGGTCCTCGGCACCGTCGACACGATCAACGCGCTGAACCGGGGCCAGATCGCCCGCTTCTACAAGAAGCACTACGACCCCACGCACCTGGTCGTCGCCGTCGCCGGCAACGTCGACCACGCCACGGTCGTACGCCAGGTCCGCAAGGCCTTCGAGAAGGCCGGCGCCCTCTCCCGTACGGACGCCGTCCCGATGGCTCCTCGCGAGGGCTCCCGCACCCTGCGCACCGCCGGCAAGGTCGAGCTGCTCAACCGCAAGACCGAGCAGGCGCACGTGGTCCTCGGCATGCCGGGCCTCGCGCGCACCGACGACCGCCGCTGGGCGCTCGGCGTCCTCAACACGGCCCTCGGCGGCGGCATGAGCTCGCGCCTCTTCCAGGAGGTACGGGAGAAGCGCGGCCTGGCCTACAGCGTGTACTCGTACACCTCGGGCTTCGCCGACTGCGGCCTCTTCGGCGTCTACGCGGGCTGCCGGCCGAGCCAGGTCCACGACGTCCTGAAGATCTGTCGGGACGAACTGGACCGGGTCGCCACGCACGGCCTGGACGACGACGAGATCACCCGCGCCATCGGCCAGCTCTCCGGCTCCACGGTCCTCGGCCTGGAGGACACCGGCGCGCTGATGAACCGTATCGGCAAGAGCGAGCTGTGCTGGGGCGAGCAGATGTCGGTGGACGACATGCTGGCCCGGATCGCCGAGGTCACTCCCGACGACGTACGGGAGGTGGCGGGCGAACTCCTCACCCACCGGCCCTCGCTCTCGGTCATCGGCCCGCTCAAGGACAAGCAGGCGGACCGCCTGGAAGAAGCGGTCTCCTAATCCCTTAAGGAAGACAAGATGAGCAAGCTGCGCGTAGCCGTTCTCGGTGCTCAGGGCCGGATCGGCTCCGAGGCCGTACGAGCGGTCGAAGCCGCCGACGACCTGGAGCTGGTGGCGGCCCTGGGCCGGGGCGACAAGCTGGAGGCCCTCGCCGAGGCCGGCGCCCAGGTCGCCGTCGAGCTGACCACCCCGGCATCGGTCATGGGCAACCTCGACTTCTGCGTCCGGCACGGCATCCACGCCGTCGTCGGCACCACGGGCTGGACCGACGAACGGCTCGCGCAGCTCACCACCTGGCTGGAGAACTCTCCGGAGACCGGTGTCCTCATCGCACCGAACTTCTCCATCGGCGCGGTTTTGACCATGAAGTTCGCGGAGCAGGCCGCCCGCTACTTCGAGTCGGTCGAGGTCGTCGAGCTCCACCACCCGAACAAGGTCGACGCGCCTTCCGGCACCGCCACCCGCACGGCCCAGCTCATCGCGGCGGCCCGCGCCAGGGCCGGCAGCGCACCTCAGCCGGATGCCACCGCCACCGCTCTGGACGGCGCGCGCGGCGCGGACGTCGACGGCGTCCCGGTCCACGCGATCCGCCTCCGCGGCCTGCTGGCGCACCAGGAAGTGCTGCTCGGCGGCGAGGGCGAGACCCTCACCATCCGCCATGACTCCCTCCACCACAGCAGCTTCATGCCGGGCATCCTGCTCGGTGTCCGCCGCGTGGTGACCGCTCCCGGCCTCACGTTCGGCCTGGAACACTTCCTCGACCTGAACTGACTGAGCCCACCATGCGCGCAAAGATCACCTACTTCGTCACGGCCGCCGTCCTGGTCTTCTACTTCGTCCTGGTCGGCAGCCGCGGCCTGCTGCTCATCCGGCACGGCACGCTGGTCACCGTCACGTTCGGCGTAGCCGTGCTGATCCTGCCGGTGATCGGCGTCTGGTTCCTCTGGAAGAACACCCAGTTCGTCCGCCGCGCCAACGCGCTCGCCGCCGAACTCGACGCGGAGGGCGGCCTCCCGGTCGACGACCTGGCCCGCACCCCGTCCGGCCGCATCGACCGCGACGCCGCCGACGCGGTCTTCACGAAGCGCCGCGAGGAGACGGAGGACGCCCCGGACGACTGGCGTGCCTGGTTCAGGCTGGCGGTGGCCTACCAGGACGCGAGAGACACGCCCAGGGCCCGCAAGGCGATGCAGAGGGCGATCGCCCTGCACAGGCACCCTCGCCAGGCGACACCTCCCACCGCGGGCGCACCCTCCGGTCCGGCTGATGCGCCCGCGCCTTCAGGTTCGTCCGCACCCTCTCCAGCCCGTCCGGCGTTTGAGGACACCAAATCAAGCCCGTCCGGCGCTTGAGGACATCTTTCACGCCGTACGCAGATGAGCCCGGGACCGACAACCGGCCCCGGGCTCATCCACGTGCAGGCAGTGGCAACGGCTCACCCGTGCCGGTACTCATCCGCCCAAGCCTCCACCGCATCCGTGGCCCGCTCGAACGCCTCTTCGCGCCCGAGGAAGTCCGCGTTGTGGTCGGAGGCCAGCGGCGGCAGGGTCTCACCGTTCTGCCGCACCACGATCAGCGCCTGGCCCTGCACCGTACGAGGCAGCCCCAGCCACTTCACCGGCTGCTGGACCGTACGGACGGAGGCAGTGGCTCCCCACGGCACCGTGGTGGTCCGGAAGAACCCGACACGCCGCACACCATGCCGGCTGACCCAGGCACCGACCCGCAGGAGCCTCAGCGCTCCAACGATCAGCGCACCGGCCAGCAGCAGACAGACCAGAGCCCCGGAAGGCGCTCCGGCGAAAGCGGTGATCATCGCCGCGAGAAGTACGAACGAGGCCAGCAACAACAGTCCGGCCGCCGCCGCGACCCGCCACGGGCCGGGGCGGTAGGGCCGCCGCCAGCTGTCGTGGTCGTCGAACGGCAGCGCAACGTCGTCCGCGCTCGCATCGAATGCGCGGTCGGCCGTCAGAAAGGGCAGGGGCACGACTCATCCTCACTCACAAGCACGCTCGATTGCTGTGCCCGGTGAGGCTACCGAGGCGGCCCCCGGCCCGACCACCCCAGGGGGTCCGTACGAGTAAAAAGGGCCCGGCGACCCCCGGGACGTGGCTCAGCGGCCCTGGGACGCCTCGGACTGCTTGCCGTGCGAGGCGGACGGCCTGGAGTCGAGCGCCGGAAGACCCAGCAGCAGCGACCCCACGAGCCCGGCGACCACGGTCAGCCCGACGAGGGAGCGGCCCAGCAGCTCGGGAACGCTGGCGCGCTGGGAGGGAGGGGGAGTGACATTACTGCGGAATCGGTCGGACTCGGCAACGAACGAGAACGGGACGGATTCACGCCGGCGGAACATGAGGAAACTCTCCTTGATCTCAGTGGCGGGTGCTGCTAATGAGTCAGACGTACGAACGGCCGGATCGGTGCCCGAATCGCCGTACTTCTTCGATGAACTCCACGAACGGCTGCCCGACACCGCCGCGTGCATGCGTCGCCCACCCGGCCCGTAAAGTGGTCGCCGCCCGAGCGCCGCCCCTGGAAGGACCCCCGCCGGTGACCGACACCCCCGAACCCGCAAAGCCCCACTTCCGCAGCGATGTCACCGTGGAGCTGGTGAAAAGCGCCGCGGGCGACGCGGACGTGCTGTTCGCCGCCCGGGTCTCCACCGCCGGCGAGCAGTCGCTGGAAGAGGTCACCAAGGACCCGGAGCGGTCCAAGGGGCTCATCAACTACCTCATGCGGGACCGGCACGGCAGCCCGTTCGAGCACAACTCGATGACTTTCTTCATCAGCGCCCCGATCTTCGTGTTCCGCGAGTTCATGCGGCACCGCGTGGGCTGGTCGTACAACGAGGAATCGGGCCGCTACCGGAACCTGGAGCCGGTCTTCTACGTCCCCGGAACCTCCCGCAAGCTGGTCCAGCAGGGCCGCCCCGGCAAGTACGAGTTCGTCGAGGGCACCGAGGCCCAGTTCGACCTCACGACCCGCGCCATGGAGGAGTCCTACCTGGCCTCCTACGCCGCCTACCAGGAGATGCTGGCGGAAGGCGTGGCCCGCGAGGTGGCCCGCGCGGTCCTGCCGGTCGGCCTCTTCTCCTCCATGTACGCCACCTGCAACGCACGCTCCCTGATGCACTTCCTCGGCCTGCGTACGCAGCACGAGCTGG
The DNA here is from genome assembly GCF_040614075.1 of Streptomyces sp. NPDC006174. NCBI lineage: Bacteria > Bacillati > Actinomycetota > Actinomycetes > Kitasatosporales > Streptomycetaceae > Streptomyces > Streptomyces sp. NPDC006174. The sequence continues at coordinate 167,489 of NZ_JBEXTJ010000016.1, forward strand.
CGACGGTCCCGTCCTTCCCGCAGCGCGAGATCGAGATGGTCGGCGAGCAGATGGAAGCCCACTGGCAGCAGCTCATGCCGCTCACTCATGCGGCCTTCAACAAAAATGGACGAGTAGCCCCGTAGGCGGTGTCCGTATTGCGGCGTTTCGAGAAGTTCATCTAGGCTGATCAAACGGACCCGGCACTGCTTGAACCCCCGAGCAGGCAGTGCCGGGCTCCTCTTTCCCGGTCCCCCTAGAGGGGACCACGCGCTGAGCAGCGAGTAGCGTGTTACCCATGGCTCCGATCTCCACTCCGCAGACCCCCTTCGGGCGGGTCCTCACCGCTATGGTCACGCCTCTCACGGCGGACGGCGCTCTCGACCTCGACGGCGCCCAGCGGCTCGCCGCCCATCTGGTGGACGCAGGCAACGACGGGCTGATCGTCAACGGCACCACCGGTGAGTCCCCGACCACCAGTGACGCGGAGAAGGACCAGCTCGTACGGGCGGTGCTCGAAGCGGTCGGCGACCGGGCGCACGTCGTCGCCGGTATCGGGACCAACGACACCCGGCACAGCGTCGACCTCGCCCGCACCGCCGAGCGCACCGGCGCCCACGGCCTCCTCGCCGTCACGCCGTACTACAACAAGCCGCCGCAGGAAGGCCTCCTGCGGCACTTCACGGCCATCGCCGACTCCACCGGCCTGCCCGTGATGCTGTACGACATCCCCGGCCGCAGCGGGGTCCCGATCGACACCGAGACCCTCGTACGGCTCGCCGACCACCCGCGGATCGTCGCCAACAAGGACGCCAAGGGAGACCTCGGCCGCGCCAGCTGGGCCATCGCCCAGTCCGGCCTCGCCTGGTACTCCGGGGACGACATGCTCAACCTGCCGCTCCTCTCGGTCGGCGCGGTCGGCTTCGTCTCCGTCGTCGGCCACGTCGTCACCCCGGACCTGCGGGCGCTGGTCGAGGCCCACCTCGGCGGCGACGTCCAGAAGGCCACCGAGATCCACCAGAAGCTGCTCCCGGTCTTCACCGGCATGTTCCGCACCCAGGGTGTGATCACCACCAAGGCCGCGCTGACGCTCCAGGGCCTCCCGGCCGGACCACTGCGCCTGCCCCTGGTGGAACTCACCGCACAGGAGACGGCCCAGCTCAAGATCGACCTGGCCGCCGGCGGGGTACAGCTGTAACCACAGACTTCACAACTGAATGAAGAAGACGAGCGAGGCACCTCGCGAAGAGCACGACCCCAAGACAACAGCAAGTGCACGAATGACATGCGCGCCACGTGCCTCATTGGTACGTGGCGCGTGTGGTTAAGGAGAGTCTTTTGAGCCATCCGCACCCTGAACTCGGCACCCCTCCGAAGCTCCCGAAGGGCGCCCTGCGGGTCACTCCGCTCGGCGGCCTGGGCGAGATCGGCCGCAACATGACGGTCTTCGAGTACGGCGGCCGCCTGCTCATCGTCGACTGCGGCGTCCTTTTCCCGGAGGAGGAGCAGCCGGGCATCGACCTGATCCTTCCGGACTTCACCACGATCCGGGACCGCCTGGACGACATCGAGGGCATCGTCCTCACGCACGGCCACGAGGACCACATCGGTGGTGTCCCGTACCTGCTGCGCCTGAAGCCGGACATCCCGCTCATCGGCTCGAAGCTGACTCTCGCGCTCATCGAGGCGAAGCTCCAGGAGCACCGCATCCGCCCGTACACCCTCGAAGTCACCGAGGGCCAGCGCGAGCGCATCGGCGTCTTCGACTGCGAGTTCATCGCGGTCAACCACTCGATCCCGGACGCCCTCGCGGTCGCCATCCGCACCCCCGCGGGCATGGCCGTGGCCACCGGTGACTTCAAGATGGACCAGCTCCCGCTGGATGGCCGCCTCACCGACCTGCACGCGTTCGCACGCCTCAGCGAGGAGGGCATCGACCTCCTCCTCTCCGACTCCACGAACGCCGAGGTCCCGGGCTTCGTACCGCCCGAGCGGGACATCTCCAACGTCCTGCGCACGGTCTTTGCCAACGCGCAGAAGCGCATCATCGTGGCGAGCTTCGCCAGCCATGTGCACCGCATCCAGCAGATCCTGGACGCGGCTCACGAGTACGGCCGCCGGGTGGCCTTCGTCGGCCGCTCGATGGTCCGCAACATGGGCATCGCCCGCGACCTCGGCTACCTCAAGGTCCCCGCGGGCTTGGTCGTCGACGTGAAGACGCTCGACGACCTCCCGGACGACGAGGTCGTGCTGGTCTGCACGGGCTCGCAGGGTGAGCCGATGGCGGCCCTCTCCCGGATGGCCAACCGCGACCACCAGATCCGGATCGTTCCCGGCGACACGGTGATCCTGGCGTCGTCCCTCATCCCCGGCAACGAGAACGCGGTCTACCGCGTGATCAACGGCCTGACCCGCTGGGGCGCCAACGTCGTCCACAAGGGCAACGCCAAGGTCCACGTCTCGGGCCACGCCTCGGCCGGCGAGCTGCTGTACTTCTACAACATCTGCAAGCCGAAGAACCTGATGCCGGTCCACGGTGAATGGCGCCACCTGCGGGCCAACGCCGAGCTGGGAGCCCTCACGGGCGTACCCAAGGACCACATCGTCATCGCCGAGGACGGCGTCGTCGTCGACCTCATCGACGGCAAGGCCAAGATCGTCGGCAAGGTCCAGGCCGGTTACGTGTACGTCGACGGCCTCTCCGTCGGCGACGTCACCGAGACCTCCCTCAAGGACCGCCGCATCCTCGGCGACGAGGGGATCATCTCGGTCTTCATCGTGGTCGACAGCTCCTCCGGCAAGATCGTGGGCGGCCCCCACATTCAGGCCCGGGGCTCCGGCATCGACGACAGCGCGTTCGTCGGCGTCACCCCGAAGATCCAGGAAGCCCTGGACAAGTCGGCCCAGGACGGCGTGATGGAGCCCCACCAGCTCCAGCAGATGGTCCGCCGCGTCGTCGGCAAGTGGGTGTCCGACACCTACCGCCGGCGCCCGATGATCCTCCCGGTCGTCGTCGAGGTCTGACCCTCCTGACCAGCCCGTACGGGAGCGGGGCCCCTCGATTTGCATCGGGGCGCCCCGCTCCAGTACGTTTACGGCTCCGGCTGACCGGGAAGCACCGCGCGCACTCGTGCGCCGGGCCACTCCGACGGGGCGGGAATTCCGACTCAGAATCTCTGATAAAGTCGGATCCGCCGAAAGGCAAGGCCACTCCACAGGCCACCGGAAATCGAATTCGGACCGGAAACGGAACGAAAAAGAGTCTGGTAAAGTTGGAACCGCTGGAAAGGGAAAACGCGAAAGCGAAGGACCTGGAAAGCGAAACTGCACGACCCGCTTCGACCGGGAATCGGACACGAAAGAGTCTGATAGAGTCGGAAACGCAAGACAGCAAGACAAAGAAG
>NZ_JBEXTJ010000017.1:0-164287 GCF_040614075.1 Streptomyces sp. NPDC006174
AAATTTTTTTACTGTCTCTGGGTGGGGGTGGGGGGGGGCCGGCCCCCGCGCCGGGGGGGGGCCGCCCCCGCCCGGTCGGGGGGCGGGCCCCGCCGCCGGAGCGGGTCAGTAGCCGTTCCACCAGCGGGAGACGGCCTGCCAGAGCCGGGCAGGCGCGGCCGGACGGCGCTGCTGCGGGACCACGGCGGTTCCCGACGCCGGCTCGGCGGGCGCCGGTGCGGGCGCCTCCGAAGGGACCTGGCGGGGCTGCGGGGTCGCGCCCGGGGCGTGGGCGGGCTGCATTCCGGCGAGGGAGTGCGCGGGCTCGGGGACCGGGCGGGCCGGCGAGGAGATCTCCCAGTCGCCGGCCGGGCGGGTCGCGCGGGCCATCACCGAGAGCGGGTCGGAGTCCAGCTTCTGCTGCGGGCTGGGCGCGAACTTCACCGGCAGCTCGACCAGGTGGCGGGACATGATGTTGCCGACCCAGCGCAGCTCGCTCTCCTGCACTCCCAGCTCCAGGTCCGGCAGACGCATCAGCAGCGCGTCGACGCCCACGTCCGCGATGGCTCGGCCGATGTCCTGGCCGGGGCACTCGTGCGGGCCGCCGCTGAACGCCAGGTGGGCGCGGTTGCCCTCCATGTTGGCGGTGAGGTCCGGGCGGACGGTCGGGTCGGTGTTGGCCGGTGCGATGCCGACGAGCAGCGCGTCGCCCGCCTTGATCTGCTGGCCGCCGAGTTCGGTGTCGCCGACCGCCCAGCGGCCGAAGACGGCGGTGAACGGCGGTTCGTCCCAGAGGGTCTGCTCCACCGCCTCGGGCACGGTCATGTGGCCGCCGCTGAGCCGGGCGCGGAAGCGCGGGTCGGTGAGGACCATCCGCAGCACGTTGGCGATGAGGTTGGCGGTGGACTCGTACGCGGCGATGAGGATGAGGCGCAGGTGCTCGACGACCTCGATGTCGGTCATCGTCGCCGGGTGCTCGACCAGCCAGGAGGCGAAGTCGGGGGCCGGTTCGGCGCGGCGGCGCTCCACCAGGCGGGTCAGCACGCCGACGATGTGGGCGTTGCTGGCCACGGCGGTCTCGGTGCCACGGGTCATGTCGCGGGCGGCCTGGACGAGGCGCTCGTCGTACTCCTCGGGCATGCCGAAGATCGCGCACATCACCATCATCGGCAGGTGCTCCGCGAACTGGCCGACCAGGTCGGCGCTGCCCTTCTCGGAGAAGTCGTTGACCAGGCGGTTGCTGAAGCGGTTGATGTGGCGGCGGACGCCACGGGTGTCGATGCGCTCCATGCTGTCGGTGACCGCGCCGCGCTGCCGCTCGTGCTTGGCGCCGTCGGCGAAGACGCAGACGGGCTGCCAGGTGAAGATCGGGGCGAGCGGGTGGTCCGGCGCGACGCTGCCGTCCTGCAGGGCCCGCCAGCGCCGGGAGTCCCGGGAGAACTGGGACGGCGTACGGGTGAGGTGGAGGTTCTCGCTGTGGCCGAGGACGAGCCAGGCGGGTACGTCGCCGTGGAGGAGGACCGGGGCGACGGTGCCGTGTTCGGCACGGAGCTTGTCGTAGAGGCCGGCGGGGTCGTTCTCCGCCTCGGGGCCGTACAGCCGGCGCAGGCCGCCGGGGCCGGTGCCGAGGTTGTGGGCCGGGCACTGGGGCGGCGGGGCGGCGCCGGGTTCGTGGTGGAAGGGGGTGGTCACAGTGGCTCCAGGGATCAGGACGGCCATGGATCGGACAGGGGTGGGCAAGAGCTGTACGGGGTGTGCGGGCAGCGCGCCGGGGGAACGGCGCGCGGCCCCGGCGCCGGGACGGCCTGGAAACCGTCCCGGCGCCGACGGGACGTCGGGCGAGCGGAAGGCCGGAGCCGAACCGTTCGCAGCCGTCGGGCATCGGGCGAGCGGGACCGGTCCGGCGCCGGCAGGCAGGAGGATCGGTCCACGCCGTCAGGCCAGCGGGACCGCCAGGCTGTGCAGATAGCGCATCAGGGTCATCAGCACATCGCGGCTGGAGGCCCGCAGCCGCGCGTCGCAGTCGATCATCGGGACCTCGTCCGGCAGGTCGAGCGCTCTGCGCAGGGCCTCCACCGGGTGGTGCGGTGCGTCGGGGAAGGTGTTGACGGCCACCACGAACGGCACTCCGCGCTCCTCCAGCCGGCCGATGACGTCGAAGCTGACTTCGAGCCGTCTCGTGTCGATGAGGACGACCGCGCCGAGGGCTCCTTCGAAGAGGCCGTTCCACAGGAACCAGAACCGCTCCTGGCCGGGGGTGCCGAACAGGTAGAGGATCAGCTCCTCGCTGAGGCTGATCCGGCCGAAGTCCATGGCCACGGTGGTGGCGGTCTTCGTCTCGACCCCGGCGTTGTCGTCCACGCCGACGCCGGCCTGGGTCATGGTCTCTTCGGTCGTCAGCGGCCGGATCTCGCTGACCGAGCCGACCATGGTCGTCTTGCCGACCCCGAACCCGCCGACGATCACGACCTTCACCGCGGCGGTGGCCGTGGTCGGAAGGACGTCCTCGCTGCGGGGTCCGGTGATCGTGTCAGAGCTTCTGAAGTCCATGCATCACCGCTTCGAGAAGGGACCTGTCGGGGAGTGTGGCGCGGACGATCGGCGCACGCGACTCGATGAGTTCGGTCGCGAGGAGATCGCTCAGGAGCGAGGTGACCACGCTGAACGGCAGGCTGAGGTAGGCGGAGATCTCGGCGACCGACAACGGGGCCTGGCAGAGCCGCAGGATCGCGGCCTGCTCCGGCTGGAACGTCGGCGAGGGCTCGGCCTGCGCGACGACCATCGTGACCAGGTCGAGCGCGGCGCGCTCGCTGTCGTCGAGATCGCCGGTGATCACGTACAGCCGTTCCGGATCGCTGAGCGCCGGATCGGTGGTGCGGCGTTCTCGTCGGGGTCCGCTCATCCGGACTGCCCGCCGTGGCGGGGCGGACTGGTCAGGTGGGCGCCGATCCGCACGACCATGTCCCGCATACGCGCTCCGACCAGACCGGCGTCCACGGTCTCACCGGCCAGCACGGCGAGATACGCGCCGGTCCCGGCGGCCATCAGGTAGAAGAACCCGCCCGTGACCTCGATGACGACGAGCTTCATCAGACCGTCGCTGTACGGGATTTCGGTGGCCACCGCGGCGGCCAGGCTCTGCAGCCCGGCACAGGCGGCCGCCAGCCGGTCGGCGACATCCGGGTCGCCGCCGTGCATGGCGATGCGCAGCCCGTCCGAGGAGAGCACCACGATCTGGTGGATGCTCGGCACGTCGTCGGCCAGCTCCTTGAGCATCCAGTCCATGTTTCCCCGCTGCTGGATCACTTCAGGTCTCCCTTGTCCCACGCGTCATCGGAGTCTTCGCCGTGCTTCGGTTCCTGCGGTACGCCGTTGACGGCCTTGGTGAAGGCCTCCAGCCAGAGGCCGGGCGGCTTCTCGCCGGAAGCGCCGGAGCCGCCGTGCCCGACGGGTCCGCCGTACCCGTCGTCCGGGTGTCCGCCTCGGCCCGGCAGTCCGCCGTTGACGGCGGCGGGGGGCGGCGGGGGCTGCTGCGGCAGGTTGTGCGAGCCGAGCGGGGCGCGGCCCCGGCTGCGGCGCTGCGGCAGTCCGTTCTCGGTCCACTCGGTGACCACCGGGACGTCGTCCTCCACGGCCGGTGCGGGCGCGGCCGGACGGGCGGCGGCCGCGGGAGCGCCGACGGGGGCCGGTGCGACCACGGAGGGCACCGGGCCGGTGGCGGCGGGCTTGGGCTTGCGCTTGCCGGGCGGCGGCACCACGTGCTGGAGCTGCGACATGTCCAGCGAGCTGGTGGGCCGCGAGGTGGCGCCGATGCCGTGGGCGATGCCGGGCGCGGGGCCGGTGGTGATCATGTCGCGCGGCACGATGAGGACCGCGCGGACACCGCCGTACGCCGACTGGCGCAGCGACACCTGGAGTTGGTACATCCGCGAGAGCCGTCCGACGACGGCCATGCCCAGCCGCGGGGACTCGCCGAGGTCGTTCATGTTGATGCCGGCCTGGGCCTGGGCGAGCATGTTCTCGGCCCGGGCGCGGGCCTCCTCGCTGAGGCTGACGCCGCCGTCCTCGATCTCGATGGCGATGCCGGTCTGCACCTCGACCGCGGTGACGTGCACCCGGGTCTGCGGCGGCGAGTAGCGGGTCGCGTTGTCGAGGAGTTCGGCGCAGGCGTGGATGAGCGGCTCGACCGAGGTGCCGACGATGGCGACCTTGGCGATCGAGTGCAGATCGACGCGCTGGTACTCCAGGATGCGGGACATCGCGCCGCGCAGGACGCTGAACAGCGGTACGGGCTTGGGCCACTGGCGGCTGGGCCTGGCACCGCCGAGGACCGCGATGGAGTCGGCGAGCCGGCCGATCAGCGCGGTGCCGTGGTCGATGCGCAGCAGGTCGTCGAAGACCTCGGGGTTGCGCCCGTAGTGGTCCTCCATCTCCCGCAGCTCACTGGCCTGGCGGTGCACGATCGCCTGGACGCGGCGGGCCACGCTGACGAAGGCGCGCTGGGCGGAGTCACGCCGCGCTTCCTCGTTGTCGATGACTTCGAGGACCTGGTAGATCTGCTCGCGCAGCGCCTTGGGCAGATGCCGGTTGGCCACGTCCGCGTCGACGATGTCGCGCATGACCTCCTCCGGCGAATTGCCCACCCGCAGACGCCGGATGGCGGCCGGCATGACCTCCTTGGTGAGCCGCACCGTCTCGGAGTCATGGCTGAGGATGCGGTGTTCCAGGTAGGCGATGCGCTGTTCGTACTCCGCGCGCTGGGCGGCCATGGCGCGCCTGCGGCGGTGCAGCGCCACGGTGAGCACGGCGACCACCAGCGTGGTGATCGCGCCGCACACGGCGACTGGTATCCGCGCGGCCGGGACCACCAGGGCCGCGCCGGCGGCGGTGGCGCCGGCCAGCAGGACCACGGGCGGCAGGACTACGCGGACGACGGGGACTGCTCTGTCGGTCGGCGGTGATTCAACACGGACCATCTAAAACCCTCTGGCGGTTGATTCCGGGATGTATACGCACGTGAGCGGAGACTCAGGAACAAGTGCTCGAATTCGCATCAACTCGACTTCACTGCGCGTGAGCTTAGCCAGATCAGAACAGGGGATCGGCATATTCACCCAACCCCCTGCGGGAGGCCGCGAAGAGGAATACACTCGCCAGTTTTCGCACGCACCGCTGTGGAGCGTGCGCGAGGAGTGACGAAGCCGGGAAATGGTCTACGGTTCGACGTTCGCGTTCCCTTGACCGGGACGAGGGTGACCTGGCAAACGGCTATAACCGCTCAATTCACCCTCCTCGCAGCCGATTTCGTACCGCAGAACAGGACAGAGGCACAGATGATCGAACCGGATCGAAAGGCACAGATTCCTGAACACTCCAGGGGTGACCCGGAAAATCGCTGTGCTGACGCGTATACGACCGCAGATTCCACGGACCCGCCGAGCGCCGCGCGTGGACGGTGCCGAAGCGGAGATCATGACGGTCGGCGCCACCCGGTGATGGCGTCGGCGGGTACCCGGAGTGACGAGAGGAAGCGGGCGGACGCATGACGGCGACAGGTGACTACACGATCGCTTCGCTGGATACGGGGCTCCGCGCCATGCGGCTCTTCCTCACCCATGACACGCTCACCGTCACCGAGGCCGCCGAGCGCCTCCACGTCGGACGGTCCACCGCGCACCGGGTGCTGAGCACGCTGGAGAGCCGGGGTTTCGCTATCCGGGACGCTTCGGGACGAGGTTACGCGGCGGGACCGGAGCTGGTGCGGCTCGGCCGGCCCGCCGGTTTCGGCCGCGCGGCTCGCGACCGGCTGGGGCCGGTGCTGGCAGACGCGGCCGGGCGGACCGGTGAGACGGTGTGGAGCGTGGCGCTCATCGGTGACCAGGTCATCGTCACCGACGGGCGCGAATCGCGCCATCCGGTGCGCGTGGCACTGGAGTTGGGGCGGACCGGACCGGCCCACGCGGGCTCGGGCGGCCTGCTGCTGCTCTCGCGGATGACGGCGGACCAGGTGTGCGCGCTGTACCCGTACGAGGAGCTGGAGCCGGTCACTCCGGCAACGCTCACCTCGCGGACGGCCCTGCTGGACGAGCTGGCGCTGATCCGTCGGACAGGCCACGCGGTCAGCCGCGGCGCGGCGGTCTTGGGCATGACCACGGTCGCCGTCTCACTGGCCGGATCCAGCTGGCGGGACCGGCTCGCCTTGGTGGCCGCGGCTCCGGCGGACCGGTCGGGTGAGGCGGAGGTGGCCGAACGGGCGGAGCGGCTACGGGAGTCGGCGGCGCTGCTGGCGGCGGCGCCGTCACCGTCCTGACCGGGGCCGGCCATGGCCGTACGGTCCACTCACCGCCGCGCCCTGCCGTCCTGACTCCGTCGGTACGGACCGTCAGCGCCGCGCCCCGCCGATCCGCCCTTCCAACTGCACCAGCAACTCACTGAGCGCCGAGCCAAGTTCACCCCGGCTCTCCTCACCGAGACCCGACAACACGGCCCGCTCGTACGCGAGTTGTTCCGGCAGCAGCCGGTCGACCAGGGCACGGCCCTCCTCGGTGAGGCGGACGTGGGCGACGCGCCGGTCGCGCTCGTCGCCACGGCGGTCCACCAGGCCGCGTTCCTGGAGGGCCCGCAGCCGCTTGGTGACGGCGGCGCCGGAGGAGAAGGTCTCCCGGGCGAGCTCGCCCGGTGTGAGTTCGCGGTCGGTACGGCGTACCGCGCCGAGGAGGTCGAACTCGGCGCGGGTCAGTCCGGCGGACCGCAGCGGGGCGTCCTCCGCCTGCTGGAGGAGCGCGGCGCAGCGGTTGATCCGGCCGATGATCTCCATCGGGCCGGTGTCGAGCTCGGGGTTGACGGCGTGCCACTGCCGCACCACCGAGGCCACGATGTCGTCGGTCACGCCGCTCCGATCGAAGGGGCTCGGGCCACCTCACCGCGCCGCGTCCGCGGGGCGCGGGCCGGCGGGCCGAGCCGTTGTGCTGTCGCAGCGAGCGTACGGTGTCCGGCCCGCTCGGCCGCGAGAAGCTCCTGCTCGGGCAGGGCGCGCTGCCACCACTCCCCCGCCGCGATGTCGGCGGCCTCGCGGAGTTCGACGAGGCTCGCGGTCAGCGCGCGGCGCGCCCGCGCCCGCTCGGCGTGCGGACGCTCCAGGGCCCGCTCCGCTTCCGTACGGGCCCTCGCGGCGGCTTCGATGGCGCGCACGACGCGACCGGCCGCCCGCCGGTTGGTGACGAGTGCCGCCGCGAGGAATCCGGCGAGCGCACCGAGGACGGTGTCGAGGACCCGGTCGCCGATCAGCCGGCCATGGAGAGCACGACGCCCGCCACGGTCCTGGCCCGCCGGGCGTACGGCAGACCGTGCCCGTACAGCGCGCAGAGCGAACCGGCCATCGCGTACATCACGAGGTCGAGCCGGCCGAGCGCCAGGAGCGTCAGATGCGGTACGGCGGAGGCGACGACCACGCTCAGCGCGGGTTTGAACCAGGTGTCCGAGGGGCGGCCGAGCCGGAGCGCGGCGGCGAGAGGGAGGCTGCGGGCGAAAGGTTGCCGGGACCGGGTGGATGTATCACTCAACCATATACGTTAACAGGTATTACACCTGTAAAACACACACGGAGGGCCTGCCCGTGGATCTGCCCTCTGTCGCACTTCGCGACCGTCCGGCACACTGGCCCGCGGAATCGGTGACCCATATTCTTTGAATCTTCATGCACCTACTACGATGACGGGCCATGACCAGGGTGAGCGCTCGGACCGACCGGCAGCGGTACCGCTCACGCCTGCCCGCCTCGCTGGGGCCGCTCTTCGCTCTGCTGGCGCTGCTCTTCTGCTGCTCCGTCACCACCTCGGCCGCCGCAGCCGTGCCGGTGGCGATGGAGGCTCCGGGCCCGGCTCCCGTACGGACGCTGACACCGGTGCCTCATCTCGCCGTCGAGCCGGTCGTCCTGGCCGCCCCGGCCGAGCGGGGTCTCGGGACCTCGTGCCACGGCGGTTCGACCCACTCGGCGGCCATCGTGCTGCCGGTGTCCTCGGCCCCGGTCGCGCTCCCCTCGCCCGTGGCCGTCGTGCCCGCCGCTCCGCTGAGCGGTGCGGCCGCCATCCGCGGGCCCTCCCACGACGGTGTCCACTCCGTCGATCAGCTGCGTCTACAGGTCCAACGGATCTAGGGGCTGTCCGGCCCTGATCCGCCGGACACTCCCTGGGGCCGGGTCAGCTTGCCGCTTTCCCGCACGACCGTCCGCACCTTCACATCTCCGCATCCCCGCATGCATCTCCGCATCCGCTGAACGACGAGGACCTTCCATGGCTTCCGCCAAGAACCAGAACTCCCCCGCCAACGCGCGCCGCGCCAAGCTCGAGGAGGCCCGCCGCCAGGAGCGCGCCCGTGAGCGCCGGGGCCGTCTCATCACCATCGGCGCGTCGGTCGCCGTGGTCGTCGCGCTGGTCGCCGGAGGCGGCTACCTGGTGTACCAGGCGAACGAGAAGGAGGAGGCCTCGAAGGCTCCGATCTCCGGTGAGCGCACGTGGAAGGACCTGAAGCGGAACCACGTGGAGACGAAGGTCGACTACCCGATGAACCCGCCCGTCGGCGGCGACCACAGCCAGGTCTGGATGAACTGCAACGCGGACGTCTACACCGCCGAGATAGCGAAGGAGAACGCGGTCCACTCGCTGGAGCACGGCGCGGTCTGGGTCACGTACAACGACAAGGCCTCGGAGGCCGACGTCAAGGCGCTCACGGAGAAGGTCAAGTCCACTCCGTACTCCCTGATGAGCCCGGTCAAGGACCAGAAGGAACCGCTGATGCTCAGCGCGTGGGGCAAGCAGGTCGCCGTCGACAGCGCCACCGACGACCGCGTCGGCAAGTTCTTCACCCAGTACGTGCAGGGCCCGCAGACCCCTGAGCCGGGTGCCGCCTGCACCGGTGGGCTCGACAAGTGACCTCCGTGACCGGCCCGTTCTCCTCCACCCGCCGCATGGCGCTCGCCGGCGCCGCCGTGCTGCTGCTGGCGGTGGGCCTGGTGGCGCTGATGGTGGGACGGCCGTCCGCGGCGTCCCCGTCCGCGAAGGCGTCGCTCTCCGCTCCGGCGGAGGAGTCGGCGGACGCGGGGTTCGCCCGGGACATGGCGATCCACCATCAGCAGGCGGTGGAGATGTCGTTCATCGTGCGTGACCGCACGAAGGACGAGGACGTGCGGCGCCTGGCGTACGACATCATCAACACGCAGGCCAACCAGCGCGGCATGATGCTGGGCTGGCTGGACCAGTGGGCTCTGCCGAAGAGTTCGGCGAAGCCGCCGATGGCGTGGATGGGTCACACCGTGAAGCCGACCGGCGACGGTTCGCTGATGCCGGGCATGGCCACCGACGCCGAGCTGCAGGCGCTGAAGACGGCCGACGGCAAGGCGGCCGAGGTGCTCTTCCTGCGGCTGATGACCGTGCACCACCGCGCCGGAGTCGACATGGCGCGGGCCGGGGCCGAAGCGGCCGGGACGGACGTCATCCGGAATCTGGCGCAGGGCATGGTGCACGGCCAGCAGTCCGAGATCGGGCTGATGGCGGACATGCTGAAGGCCCGGGGCGCGAAGCCCTGACCACCGCGGGCCGGCCCCCTCCCGTACTTCGTGGAGGGGGCCGCCTCCGCCGTGCTGCCCGCCGTGCCCGCCATCGCATAGGCTCGGCGACGATATGAAGAGCATCCTCACTCCGCTGGGGCCCAAGGCCGACAAGGACACCGTGCGACGGCACAATCTGAGCCTGGTACTGCGCGCCGTGCGGGACGAGGGCGAGAGCGGTGAGGCGACCCGTGCCGGAGTGGCCGGGCGGGTCGGACTGACCCGGGCCGCGGTCTCCTCGCTCGTGGAGCAGCTCATGGAGAGCGGGTTCCTCACCGAGTCCGGCAAGACGTTCAGCGGCCAGGCCGGCCGTCCCGGCACCGCGCTCAAGGTGGCCCGCACCGGTCCCGCCGGGCTCGGTGTGGAGATCAACATCGATTACGTCTCGGTCTGCGTCGTGGACCTCGCGGGCACCGGCCGCGTCCGGCAGACCGAACACCTCGACAACCGGGGCGCACCCGCCGAGGAGGTCCTGGCCCGCGCCGCCGCGATCGCCGCACGGACACTGGACTCGGCGCGCGAGCAGGAGCTGCGCCCGGTCGGCGCCGCGCTGGCGCTGCCGGGCCTGGTCTCCGGCGGCGCGGTACGCCAGGCTCCGAACCTCGGCTGGAACGAGGTCCCGGCGCAGGATCTCTTCGGCGACGCGCTCGCCGCGCTGCGTCCCGGCCGTCCCGTGCTGCCGGTCGCCTCGGAGAACGAGGCCAATCTCGCGGCGCTGGCCGAGCTGTGGTTCGGCGGCCTCGGTGACGTACGCAGCTTCCTGTATCTGACCGGTGAGATCGGCGTCGGCGGCGCGCTGGTGCTGGGCGGCGAACTGCTGCGCGGGGCGCACGGGTTCGCCGGCGAGATCGGGCATGTGGTGGTGGACCCGGACGGGCCGGAGTGCCGGTGCGGGTCGCGGGGCTGCCTGGAGCAGTACGCCGGTCAGAGCGCGCTCCTGCGGGCGGCCGGGGTCGACGGGGCCGGAGGCGGTTCCGGTGTGCTGGAGCTGGAGCGGCGCGCGCGGGCCGGGGACACGCGGGCGGTGGCGGCGCTCTCCGAGGCGGGACGGATGCTGGGCCGGGTGGTGTCGGGTGCGGTGAACCTGGTCGACCCGGACGCGGTGGTGCTCGGCGGGATCTACCGGGGCCTGATGCCGTGGCTGGCGCCGCCGGCCGACGAGGAGCTGACCGGCCGGGTGGTGTCGGGCCTCTGGTCACCGGGCAGCGGCCGGCTCCGCGCGTCGTCGGTGGCGGGGGACGCGGCGCGGGGCGCGGCGGCGCTGGTGGTGCAGGACGTGCTGGACGACCCGGTGGCGTACGCGGAGCCGTCGGAGGCGTGAAGAGGGTGGCCCGGCGCGCTTCGCAGGCCGCCGGGCCACCTCCGTACCGTCAGCGCACCGCGAGCAGGTGGTCCATGGCCAGCTGGTCCAGCGCCTCGAAGGCCATGCCGCGTTCCGCCGCCGCGTCCACGTCGAACTCCTCGTACGCCGTGCGGTCGGCGAGCAGCTCCGCGAGGCCGTCCCCGGCGGTCGGGCGTGCCAGCTCGTCCAGGCGGGAGGCGCGCAGCGCGGCCCGGACCTCGGGGTCGGCGCGGAAGGCCGCCGCACGCTCCTTGAGGATCAGGTAGTTGCGCATGCAGCCGGCCGCCGAGGCCCAGACGCCGTCGTAGTCCTCGGTGCGCGGCGGCTTGAAGTCGAAGTGGCGCGGGCCTTCGTAGCCGCTCTCCAGCAGGTCGACGAGCCAGAACGCCTGGCGCAGGTCGCCGGCGCCGAAGCGGAGGTCCTGGTCGTACTTGATGCCGGACTGGCCGTTGAGGTCGATGTGGAAGAGCTTGCCGGACCACATGGCCTGGGCGATGCCGTGCGGGAAGTTGAGACCGGCCATCTGCTCGTGGCCGGTCTCGGGGTTGACGCCGACCAGTTCGGGCCGCTCCAGGCGCTCGATGAAGGCGAGGGCGTGGCCGATGGTGGGCAGCAGGATGTCGCCGCGCGGCTCGTTCGGCTTGGGCTCGATGGCGAAGCGGAGGTCGTACCCCTGCTCGGTGACGTACGCGCCGAGCAGGTCGAAGGCCTCCTTCATCCGGTGCAGTGCGAGCCGTACGTCCTTCGCTCCGCCGGACTCCGCGCCCTCGCGGCCGCCCCAGGCGACGAAGGTGGTGGCGCCGAGCTCGACGGCGAGGTCGATGTTGCGCAGGGTCTTGCGGAGTGCGTAACGGCGTACGTCACGGTCGTTGGCGGTGAACCCGCCGTCCTTGAAGACCGGGTGGGTGAAGAGGTTGGTCGTCACCATGGGCACGACGAGGCCGCTCGCGTCCACGGCCTGGCGGAACCGCTTGACGGTCGCCTCGCGCTCGGTCTCCGGCGCGCCGAAGGGGATCAGGTCGTCGTCGTGGAAGGTCACGCCCCAGGCGCCGAGCTCGGCGAGCCGCTGGACGGACTCGACCGGGTCGATGGCGGCGCGGGTGGCGTCGCCGAAGGGGTCCCGGCCCTGCCAGCCCACGGTCCACAGGCCGAAGCTGAACTTGTCCTCGGGGGTGGGGGTGAAGCGTTCCGTCATTGTCGTCCGACCGCCTTCGCCTGCCGTCGGGGGCCGAGGTCAGAAGCTCGGCACCCCTATTTGTTCAGTGTCATGACTAATCATGCACACGGCCACCGTTCCGCGTAACCCCTCGGTCGGCGGCGAGTGGCTGCGAGGCCTGTTCCCGGGGCCGCGCATCACGTAATTTGTTCGCGGTACAGCCGAATGAGCCGATCCCTGCGAAAGAGGCCGCCCATGTCGTCCCGTACCGTCGTCATCGGCGTGGACAGCTCCACCCAGTCCACCAAGGCCGCCGTGATCGACGCGGTGACCGGTGAGCAGCTCGCGGTGGGCCGCGCACCGCACGTGGTCACCGGCGAGGCCGGCGCCCGGGAGAGCGATCCGGAGGTCTGGTGGCGGGCGCTCGGCGACGCGGTGGCGGCCGGGCTCAAGGAGTCGGGCCTGCCCGCGCGTTCGGTCACCGGGATCGCGGTGGCCGGACAGCAGCACGGGCTCGTCGTGGTGGACCGGTCGGGCCGTCCGCTGCGGCCGGCGCTGCTCTGGAATGACACCCGCTCCGCGCCGCAGGCCGCCGCTCTCACCGCCTCGCTCGGCGGTCCTGAGGCCTGGACCGAGCGGACCGGTTCCGTGCCGGTCGCCTCGATCACCGCCTCCAAGTGGCAGTGGCTGCGCGAGATGGACCCGGAGGCGGCGAAGGCGGCGGCCGGCGTACGGCTGCCGCACGACTTCCTCACCGAGCGCCTCGCGGGCGTCGCGGCGACCGATCCCGGCGACGCCTCCGGCACCGGCTGGTACGCCACCGCCACCGGCGCGTACGACCCCGAACTGCTGGACCTCCTCGGCCTGGACCCGGCCCTCCTCCCCGAGGTCGTACCGACCGGAGCCGCCCGGGTCGGCTCGCTCACCGACGCGGCGGCCGAGGCGCTCGGGCTGCACGCCGGGATCGCGGTCGCGGCCGGGACCGGCGACAACATGAGCGCGGCCGTGGGCCTCGGCCTCGGCGGCGCCGGTCTGCTGGACCACCCGGTCCTCTCGCTCGGCACCTCCGGTGTGGTCTTCGCCGCCTCCCGCACCCGCTCCACCGCTCCGGCACTCTCCGGGTTCGCCGCCGCCGACGGTACGTACCTTCCGCTGGCCTGCACGCTCAACTGCACGCTCGCCGTGGACAAGGTCGCCTCCTTGCTCGGCCTGCACCGCGAGGACACCGCGCCCGGCGGCGAAGCCGTACTCCTGCCGTACCTCGACGGCGAACGCACGCCCGACCTGCCGACCGCCTCCGGGCTCCTCACCGGACTGCGCCACGACACGACCCCGCAGCAGCTCCTCGGCGCCGCCTACGAAGGGGCGGCCGTCACTGTGCTGCGGGCGCTGGACACCTTGCTACGGGCCTGCGGCCTGGACCCGGACGCTCCCGAGGTCGCCGCCCGTCCGCTGCGGCTGATCGGCGGCGGCGCGCAGGGGCGGAGCTGGGTGGAGACGGTACGGCGGCTCTCCGGCCGTCCGGTCGTCATCCCGGCGGGCGGCGAACTGGTCGCTCTCGGCGCGGCCGCGCTCGCCGCGTCGGCCGCGGGCGGCGGCGACCCGGTGGCGCTGGCGACCTCCTGGGGCGCGGGTGACACGGGCAGTCAACTCGACGCACAGGAGCGGGACATGGAGACCTGGCACCGGGTCACCTCGGTGCTGGACCGGGCCGCGGAGCCACTGCTCGGCGGCTGAGCGACGAGCCGGGTCCGGCCGCTCAAGAGCCCGGTTGGGAATACGAACTGATTTTCCATAAGATCCGGCGATGATCACAAGAAATCGGCTGACGACCGGGGTGTGCACAGCGCTGGCCACCCTGGCCGTCGGGCTCGGCTCCGTGCTCCCCGCGGCCGCCGACGAACCACCGGCCGCCTCCGCTCCCAAGGTCGAACTCGTCCTCGATGTCAGCGGCTCCATGCGCACCCGCGACATCGACGGCCAGTCCCGGATGAACGCCGCCAAGCAGGCGTTCAACGACGTCCTGGACGCGGTGCCCGAAGAGGTCCACCTCGGCATCCGCACGCTCGGCGCCGACTATCCGGGCGACGACCGCAAGGTCGGCTGCGAGGACACCAGGCAGCTCTACCCGGTCGGCCCGCTGGACCGCACCGAGGCCAAGACCGCCGTCGCCACCCTCGCGCCCACCGGCTGGACCCCGATCGGTCCCGCGCTGCTCGGCGCCGCCGACGACCTCGAAGGCGGCGAGGCGACCCGTCGGATCGTCCTCATCACGGACGGCGAGGACACCTGCGGCCCGCTCGACCCGTGCGAGGTGGCCCGCGAGATCGCCGCGCGCGGCACGCACCTGGTCATCGACACGCTCGGCCTGGTGCCGAACGCCAAGATCCGTCAGCAGCTCACCTGCATCGCCGAGGCCACCGGCGGCACGTACACCGCCGTCCAGCACAAGGACGACCTCTCGCGCCGCGTGAAGCAGTTGGTGGACCGGGCGGCCGAGCCGGTCGTGAACCCGGTCGCCACCGAAGGCGCGGCCGGCTGCTCCGCCGCGCCCGTGCTGAAGCCGGGCCTCTACACCGACCGCCAGGTGATCGGCGAGCACCGCTGGTACCGGGTCGACGTGCTGCCCGGCCAGGAGCTGCGCGCCTCGGTGAGCGTGGCGGCCGACCGTGCCGTCGACAACGACTACGGCGTGCTGCTGCGCGCGGTCACGGACGCCGGACGCGAGATCGTCCGGGGCTCCGAGTCCGGCACCGGACGTACGGATGTGATCTCGTCCGGCCTGCGCTACCCGAAGGCCGAGATCGAGGACGGCGACAACGGCAGCGGCAAGCCCGCCGCCGAGACCGTCTGCCTCCAGCTCTCCAACGCCTTCTCCGCGCCCGCCTCGGTGAAGCGGACGCCCGGTCTGCCGGTCGAGCTGACCGTGGATGTGGTGGACGGAGTGGACCAGGCGTCCGACGTGGCGGCCTTCGGGCTCGGCCGCGGCTGGTGGCTGCTCGGCGTCCTCGTCCTGACCGGTCTGGTCGCGGGGCTGCTGGTCGGCTGGATCTCGCGCCGGCGCATCGCCGTATGGAGGACCAACTGATGGTGACGACGACTTCCCGCCGCGCCCGTGGCGTGCGGCGCGCGTTCGCCGGTGCGCTGCTGGCCGGGCTGACCCTGCTGACCTCGGCGGGTACGGCGGTGGCCGACGACCCGTCGGCGAGCGCGAGCCCCAGTGACGAAAGCCACGGGCCCACCGAGGCCGGCACCACGTTCCGGACGGCGACGGCGCTCCAGCAGGGCCAGACCGGCACCGCGCAGGCCTCCTCCGGCGACTACCTGTACTGGGTGTTCCCGGCCGACGCCGGACAGCGCGCCACCGTGAAGGCGACGGTGAAGCTGCCGGAAAGCGAGGCGCAGCGCTCGGGCTCCACCTGGCAGATCGACGTGTACGACGGGCTGCGCCGCCGCCAGGCGTGCCAGTACGGCCACCAGACCCGCAAGGCGGCGGCCGACGCGCCGGCGGTCGAGCTGTCCTGTGTGCTGCGCACCGTACGGTCCTGGTCCGAGCCGTGGGCGAACGACCCGCTGCCGGGCAGCTACTACGTCCGGCTGACGGTGGTGAACCTGCCGGCCAACGACCTGGGCCTGCCGTTCGAGGCCGAGGTCCGGGCCGACGTGGTGGACGCGGGCGGCGCCCACCACGTGGACGGCGCGCTCGCCGAGCCGCTGGTGCCGGGCATCTCGGTGACGGACGCTTCGGGAGCCGCTCAGGCCCGGACCGCCGGTGAGCCGGAGGACGGCTGGGCCTCGGGCTGGTGGACGACCCGCTGGCTGTGGACGGTCGGCGGCGGCGTGCTCGCCGCGCTCGCGGCCGTGTTCGGCTACTCGCTGACGCGGGGCCGCGGCCGCCCGGCGCACGTGTCGCACGGCGTCTGACAGCCTCTGAGGTCAGGTGGCGGCCTCCTCGCTCCTCGAAGATCCTGAACGGGTTCGCTTCGAGACGGGGAGGCACGGCCGGTGTGGCAGTTCTTCGCGGACAACCCGTGGGTGGCCGTGTTCGCGGTGATCACGCTCGGCGCGCTGCTCGGCATGGTGCGCTTCGGCCCGTACGGCTGGGAGCGGCCGGGGTCCTCTTCGTCGGCCTCTTCGTGGGCGCGCTGGACGAGGACATCGCCGCCGCCGTACCGGCCGGGGTCTCGGCGCTGGGTCTGGCCCTGTACGTGTACACGGTCGGCCTGGAGTCGGGGCCCGCGTTCTTCCGTGAACTGCGCGGCCAGCTGGCGGTGATGGCCGGAGCGGTGGTGGCTCTGGCGGTCACGGCGGTGGTGGTCGGCCTCGTCGGGCACGGCTGGTTCGGGATCAGCGGTCCGTTCCTGGCGGGCGGGTACGCGGGCATCGGGACGACCACTCCGGGCCTGGCGGCGGCCCAGGACGCCTCGGCGGACCCGGCCCAGCCCGCCGTCGGGTACGCCATCGGCTATCCGCTGGCCGTGGTGATCACGATCCTGTTCCTCGCGGCCGTCGCGGCCCGCCGCCACTGGGCCGCGCGCCGGGACCCGGACTCTGGCCTCCCGTCGACGCTCATCACCCGTACGGTCCAGGTGGCCCGCGAAAGCCTCTGGTCCGACGTCCCCGGAGTGGCCGCGCACCGGGTCCTGGCCAGCGAGTACCGGCCCGCCGGAGCCGTCACCCGGGTCGCCCGCGACCTGGACCGCCTCTCTCCGGGCGACCAGGTCGTCCTGGTGGGCGGCGAGGAGGACGTTACGACGGCGACGGAGGCGCTCGGATCTCTCGCCCCGCGCCATCTGCTGGACGACCGCTCCACGGTGGACTACCGGCGGGTGCTGCTCACCAACCCGGAGCTGGCCGGGCACACGGTCGCCGAACTGGGCCTGGGCGAGAAGTACGGGGCCGTGGTCAGCCGGGTGCGGCGCGGCGACTTCGACATGCTCGCGCACGACGATCTGCTGCTCCAGCTCGACGACCGGGTCCGGGTGGTGATGCCGCGCGAGCGGACGGGCGAGGTCACCACGTACCTGGGCGACACGGAGGCGAAGGTCAGCGAGGTGAGCGCGGTCAGCCTGGGTCTGGGCCTCACGCTGGGATTCCTGATCGGCATCCCGTCCCTCACGCTCGGCTCCACCACGCTGGCCCTCGGCACAGGCGCCGGGCCGCTGGTGATGGGCATGATCCTGGGCTGGCGCCGCCGCACGGGCCCGTTCGTCTGGACCCTGCCGACCCGCGCCAACCTCACCCTGCGCCAGATCGGCCTGCTGCTCTTCCTCGCGGTGGTGGGGCTGACCTCGGGCTACTCGTTCCGCGAGAACGCCTTCTCGCTCTTCGGCCTGAAGCTGGCGGCCGTGCTGGTGATCGGCGCGGTGGTGAGCTACTCGCTGATGGTGCTGATCGCGAAGGGCCTGGGCCAGAGCCGGGAGCGGACGATGGGGCTGCTGTCGGGCTATGTGGGCAACCCGGCGCTCGTGGCGTACGCCAACAGCCGCGCAAGCGACAGCCGGATCAACAACGGCTACTCGACGCTGTTCGCGCTGGCCATCCTGGTCAAGATCGTCTGCATCCAGCTGATCGTGGGTCTCTGAGCCGGTCGGCGATCACCGGGTCGGGCGGTCAGCTCTGTGCGAGCCGGCGATCACCGCGCCAGACGGTCTCAGCGCTGCGCGAGCCGGCGATCACCGCGCCCGCCGGTCTCAGCGCTGCGCGGTGTCGTCGCCCGTCTGCCCGGCGTTCTCGGCCGTGCCTGCCTTCTCGCGCATCTTGCGGACCAGCTCCGCCTTGCGGTCGGCCGCGCTCTGGCGGTCGGAGTTGCGGTGCGGGCCGTTGTTCTGCCGTTCGGCGCGGGACTGCCTCTTGCGCTGGCCGCCGCCCTGGCCGATGGGGTTGTTGATGTTCTTGCTATCGGTCACGGGTTCTCCCGGTTGATGGTGTGAAGTGATCTACGGATGCGTCGGTGAGGGACGCGCGGCGACGCCGAAGGGCGTCAGCAGGGGCCCATCACGCTCTCACTCGTCCATCGGCGCCCGGAAGAACACGGACAAGACGTTACCTGGTCAGCGGATGGCGCGGCCTATCGGTCGTTCGGCCGCGACGAGAGACCGTTGTAGGCATGCCAATCGGCACGGCCACCCGCGCCGAGGACCTCGACGGGCGAGGACATCGTGTCACTGGGGTGGCTCCGCAGCTCGCGCCGGGTGATGCGGGCGACGAGTGCGGGGAACAGCGGACGCAGGGGCTGGCACCAGCGGAGCCATGGCGGGGCGTAGATGTGCGGGGCGCGGTGGGTGATGCCCCGGGTGAGCCACTGGGCGACCTGGTCGGGGGTGTGGACGCGGCGGGCCGGGCGGGGCTGGTTGCGTCGCAGGGCTGCCAGGACGGGGTGGTCGTCGATACCGGTGAGCATGTCGGTGCCGGTCCAGTGCAGATAGGCGATACCGACCTGGATCCCGTCCGGCTCGACTTCTCCGCGCAGCGCGAGGGCGAAGGACTCGGACCCCGCCTTGGAGGCGCAGTAGGCGCTCATCATGGGCGCCGCGCCGAACGCGGCCGTGGAGGCGATCTGGAGGAAGTAGCCCCGGGTGGCTGTGAGCTGGGGCAGGAACGCCCGTGCGGTGTTGGCGGAGCCGGTGAGATTGACGTCGATGACCCGTTGCCAGAGTTCGGGGGCGGTGTGGTCGAACGCGCCGCTCACGGCGATGCCGGCATTGGCCACGACGACGCTGGCGGGACCGAGCTCGGCTTCCACGCGACGTGCGGCGTCCGCGAGCGCCGCACGGTCGGTGATGTCCGCCTCGATGCACAGGCTCGGGCGCAAGGACGCCGCGGCCTTTTCCAGGGTCTCCCTCTCCCGTCCGAGCAGAACCACCCGCATCCCGGCATCGGAGAGTCGCCGTGCGAGGGCTTCACCGATACCGCGCGCGGCGCCGGTGACGACCGCGACCTTCCCGCGCAGCGGGCCGCCGTGTACTCCGTCGGCGCGAAGCTCGCCGAAGCCGTCACGCATCGTCTCTCCCCGCCTTGTGCCGAGCGCCGGTGGGTACCGGCCGGGTCACCCCACAGCCTGAGGCCGCCACCTGCCTCGCGCAACCCGCGCCCGGCCGGTGATGCGGCAGGTGCCCGCCCCCGTCGCGTTTCACGATCCGCCGCCGCTGCTTTTCCTTTTCAGCGATTCCGGGCGGTGAACGGCCTTGTTGCCCGTCTTGTCACTCCGTACCTCGTACTGCGGTTCCTCCTTGGAGGCGTCGACCGTCCGGCCGGCCGCCTCGGTCCGCTTCTCGATCTTCCGCGTCACCGAGCCCTCCACCTCCTGGCCGTGACTCTTCCAGGTGACCTCGTCGCCCTTGGAGGGCTTCCTTCCTTTCGCCACGGTGGAACTCCTTTCGCCGGTCGGCCGGTGATGGCCTCCGGGCCCGCCGTGTGCGGGCCCGGTTCCTCCAGCATCGTGCCTGTCCGTCCTCGGCGCAGGGCGGCGGAGGCCGTGGTCAGGTCCGGTCCGGTCCGGTGAGGAGTGGGCCGGCCTGTCGGACCTCAGTGGCGCTCGGGCAGGTCCCGCTCGGCGGGCAGCGGTGTGTGGTCAGGGTCGCCGGTGGGCGCCGTGGAGCGTGCGGTCGGGGCAGGTGTCGGCTTCTTGCCGCAGAAGGCGGCCTCCAAGGTGCCGCCCAGCGCGGTGTTCGCGGCGCCGTGGTTGGAGGTGTTGGCCAACGCCGAAAGGCTGCGGCGGCCGTCGCGGGTGGAGAAGGCGTAGGTGTAGAAACCCTGGACGGTGCCGGTGTGTCCGTACACCCGGGTGCCGCAGGACAGGTCGTAGCGGCGCAGACCGAGGCCGTAGAACCGGGTGCCGGTGGCATCCGTGGGCGTGACCGTGGTCATGGCCTCCAGCATCTCCGGGGACAGCAGCCGGCCGCGCATCAGGGCGCTGGTGAAGGTGTTGAGGTCGCCGGGGCTGGAGATGACGGCGCCCGCGGACTGCGCCCAGGACACGGTCTGCTCGGTGGAGTCGACGAGCGGCGCACCGGCCTCGTCGGGGTGCAGATAGCCGCGCACGTGGGTGCCCTCGATGCGCGTGTCGGGGTGGACGTACGCGGTGCTACGCAGCCCCAGCGGCTTGATGACGCGGCGCTGGTAGGCGTCGGCCACCGGGCGTCCCGTCAGCTTCTCGATGAGCATGCCGACGACGACGAAGTTGGCGTTCGAGTACTTGTACGCGGCACCGGGCTCGGTGGTCCGGGGTTCGGCGAGGGAGAGGTCGACCAGCTCCTGGTAGCTGAACACCCGGTTGCGTACCGCCTCGAAGCCCGGCACGGTCCGGTTGAACATGGCGTCGGTGTAGTCGGCCAGCCCGCTGCGATGGGTGAGCAGATGACGGACCGTGATCCGGTCGTCGGGCAGCAGCCCTTCGAGGTACGTGTTGACGGGCGCGTCCAGCTTCAGTCGGCCCTCCTGGACCAGTTGGAGCAGCACGACGCCGGAGAACGTCTTGCTGACGCTGCCGATCCGAAACCGCGCCCGGGTGTCCATGGCCGCGCCCGACACCCGGTCACGGACGCCGACGGCCTCCTCCTCGACCCCGTCCGGGCCGGAGTAGCGGGCCATCGCGCCCGGTGCCCCGTTGGCCATCGCGGACTCGAGAGCGGCGACGACGCCGGCCATGTCGGGCGCGGGTGTCCGGGTGGCGGCGGGGGCCGCGGAGGCGGTGGTGACGGGAGCGACGACACCGGCGAGAGCGGCGATCAGGGCTGCGCTCACGGTCAGGCGTCGGTGTGACAAGAAGGGCACGGTCATCCTCGGTTCTTCCTTGATCGGACGGTTACGGCAGCACCACGGCGACAGCGGGCCGGCAGGTCACCACCAGTCGACGCCGTTCTTGGTGGCGCAGCGGACGACGCCGTCGGTGGCGAGCGAACCGCAGACCCGGAACTGGTACTCGGGGTCGGTGCTGGTGCGCTTGAAAGGAGTCGTCAGGCTCTGGCCGTGGCTCTGAACGGTGAAAGGTCCGCACTGGAGCCAGGGGCGGACCGGCCATTCGGGCCTTCCTCCGTCGTCCCACCCGGCGGCCC
This sequence comes from Streptomyces sp. NPDC006174, assembly GCF_040614075.1. NCBI lineage: Bacteria > Bacillati > Actinomycetota > Actinomycetes > Kitasatosporales > Streptomycetaceae > Streptomyces > Streptomyces sp. NPDC006174. The sequence continues at coordinate 21,138 of NZ_JBEXTJ010000017.1, forward strand.
GCCAGTCCATCCACACCTTGTCACCCGGACGGGTGGGGCCGCTGATCTTCCCGAAGCTGATCTGCTGGCCCACGTACACCCCTTTCTCCAGGGTGATGACGACGCCGCCGCCTAGGTCCAGGCGCCGGGGCTTGTCGGTGTCGCCGGAGGCGTTGTCCGGGTGGTCGCGGAAGCCCCGGGCGCCGCCCGTACAGTCCGACGCGGCGGCCTGCGCCGGAGCGACGGGCCCCGTGACGGCCAGACCGGCCGCCAGGGCGCAGACCGTGGTGAGCGAGGTGAGCACGGAACGCGGTGAACGCATGTCGCCGATGTCCTTTCGGTGGTTGACGGTCGCGGCGTCAGCCGCGCCAGACCTTCCCGTACGTGACCGCGTCGTCGAGCGCGGCGCCGGCGTACGGGACCTGCCCAGGTGAACGAGCCAGTGCCGCGCCGGCCACTCACGTACGACGTGTCGCGGCCGCCCATCACCCGTAAGGAGCCCGATCGTGGCAGGAGCGCTCCCTGCCGCACCATGGGGAGAAGTGCGTATGGACAGCGGCGGGTTACGGTGAAGAGACGCACGCACGGGGACGTCGGGGGAAGTCGTCATGCCGGATCGGTACGCACGCATGCTGGACCTGGCGGTGGAGGTGATGAGCACCGAGGCCCCCGAGTCCGTCTGGCCGTTGCTCACCGAGGAACTGCTCACGGCGCTCGACGGGGAGCTGATCGTGGTCAAGGAGGTGCCCTGGACACGTGAGCGGGGCAGCGTGGTGATCCGGTCCCCACGGCCTGTGCCGGCCGTCGGCGTCGGTGACGACTCGGTGCAGGCTCACATCCGTTCGGGATACCCCTTCGTCGACCGCTACGGGGCCGACGCCGACTGGACGCCGCAGAGCGCCGCACGTGTGGTGGGGGCGCGGACGTGGCAGAACAGTCCGACCGCCGACGCTCTCCGCCAGGCGTTCGGGACACGGCACGTGTTCGGCCTGCCGATGCCGGGAAGAGGGCCGCACGTCAGCGGGTTCCTGGTGCACCGTTCCGGCGGCGACTTCTCCCGGCACGACGAGCGCTACGCCGCACGCGTCCAGCCACTGCTCAAGGCCGCGACGGCCCACCGGTCCCTCCTGATGGCGCTGCGTGCGTCCGCCGGCAGCGAGCGCGTACGGCAGGCCAACCACGCTCTGGCTGCCCCGCTGACACCACGCGAGACGAACGTGCTGCATCTGCTGGCGACGGGACTGACCGCCGAGGTGATCGGACGCCGTCTGGGCATTTCACCGCGCACGGTCCACAAGCACCTGAGCGCGCTGTACCGGAAGCTCGGGGCCGTGGACCGGCTCAGCGCGGTGCTGCGCGCCCAGGACGCGGGCCTGCTGGCGGATGCGGCTACGCTCGACAACTCGCCTACTCCGCACGGCTGCTGACGGATCGCCATCAGGCCGTCCTGCGCTCTGGCGGAGTACCGCCCTCATCGCGTTCGATGAGGTTCGAACGATGGCGCGCCACCCGTGGCGCATTCCAGGGAGCGGAGTCCTTTCGATGTCCACGCAGACCGGCCCGGCGCTCGACACCCCGTCCCGCGGCCATGAGATCGTCGCGGGCCCCAAGGGGGTGCCACTGCTCGGGAATCTGCCGCAGTTCGGGAAGAACCCTCTCGCCTTCTTCGAACTCCTGCGGGGACACGGGGACATGGTGCGGTGGCGGTTCGGACGCAAGCGGTGTGTGTTCATCGCCGACCCGGAGTGCGTAGGCGAGTTGCTGACCGAGACGGAGGGCACGTTCGACCAGCCCTCGCTCGGCGTCGCGTTCCGGGCCGTGATGGGCAACGGGATCATCGTGGCGCGCGGCCGGGAGTGGCGGCGTAAACGCACGCTGGTGCAGCCGTCGGTGCGGCCCAAGCAGGTCAAGTCGTACGCGGCCACCATGGCGTCCTCCGCGGTGGATCTGGCCGACACCTGGTCGGACGGTCAACGCGTCGACATCAAGCGGGAGATGGCGGCCCTGACGCAGAAGATCGCGGTGCGCACCATCTTCGGTGTGGACACGCCGGCGGACTCGGAGGCGATGGGCCGGGCCATGGATGTGGCCCAGTTGGAGATCGGCAAGGAGTTCGCCGGGATCGGGGCGCTGCTGCCGGACTGGGTGCCGACGCCGGGGCGGGCGCGGATCCGGAAGGCGGCCGCCGTGATCGACGCCGAGGTGGGCCGGGTCGTGGCCCGGCACCGGGACGGCGAGACCGAACGGCCGGATCTGCTCAGCCGGTTGCTCACCGCCGTCGACGAGAGCGGAACGCGGCTCAGCGACGAGGAGATCCGCGACGAGACGGTCACCTTGTACATCGGCGGCCATGAGACGACGAGTTCGACGCTGGTGTGGGCGTGGTACCTGCTCTCCCGCAACCCGCGCGTCCGCGACGCGCTCACCGAGGAGCTGGACCGGGTGCTCGGCGACCGGGAGCCCGGCTTCGACGACTACGCCCGACTGACCTACGCCCAGGCCGTGGTGAAGGAGACCTTGCGGCTCTACCCGACGATCTGGCTGATCACGGGCGTCGCGAAGGAAGGGGCCACGATCGGAGGCCTGCCGATGGCGGAGGGCACCCGGGTGTGGACGAGCCAGTGGGCCACGCACCGGGACGAGCGGTGGTTCCCGGAGCCGGAGGAGTTCCGGCCGGAGCGCTGGGACGCTACGGGCGGCGACGAGATCGCGGAGTACGCGTGGTTCCCGTTCGGCGGCGGACCGCGCGTCTGCATCGGTACGCGCTTCGCGATGGTGGAGGCCGTCCTCATCCTGGCCGTGCTGGCCCGCCGCTTCGACCTGGACGTCGACCCGGGCACCGTCGGGCCCGTACCGAGCCTGACGCTTCAGCCGGACCGGGATGTGCTGGCGACCGTGCGGGCGCGATGACCTCAGCCTTTGGCCCCTGGTCGTGGCCGCAAGCTCTGCGGCCGACCGTACTCTGGCCACGACCGGGGTCGCCTACGGTTCGGTGGTAGGCGCACCACCCACCACCGAACCGTGACCGCACCGGGTCGATCCGATCCTCGAAGCGGAAGCCCGGACGAAAGCCATCACCCTTGCCCTCCAGGTGTGTCGCAAGGGTGGGCAACCGGACGCGGGCCGGCTGGAGTAGGTGCAAGGATCCCACTCATGAGCACCCCGCCTGCCATCAACCTGTCGACTCACCTGTACCGATGCCGACTCGGTCGCCGTGAGCTCGACGCGCTGTTCACGGTCGCTGGGCAAGGATTCCAGCCCGGCGAGATCGAGTTCTCTCACGAGCGGCACAGTCGCACATTCACCGAGCCCACACTGGCAGGCCTCCTGGCAACTGTCCGCGCCGCTCCCCTGCCTGGCGACCCGGACGCCTGGGACAACCTCACTTTCACGGCCACCGATCCGGCAGGCCGGCGGACGGTGACCATATCGCTGTCCGCGAAGAAGGTGACGACGAGCGTCACCGGCAGCGACGCCACACTCGTGTACGGCACGGACACACAGATCAGGCTGTTCCTGCAGGACGACGCGATCGGCGGTCGAGCATCTCCGAAGGCTCGGACGCCACGTCCGCTGAACTGGACCGTTGCCGTCGGCGTGTTGATCATCTGCGTGCTGGCCATGGCCTTCTCGGTGGTGGCCGACGGAGGCCGGTCGGGAGCGTCTGTGAAGAACGTCCTCGACGCCTGCGGCCCCTTCATCATCGTCGGATACATACTTTTGGGCTTGGGTACGTCGCTCTACACCGCGGCTCTCGCGTGGGTCAGCCGCGGGGTGTTGGAACCGACTCGAGCGCTGCCCACCGGCGGCCTATGGAACCGTCTCGGCGCGATGGAGAAGATCGCCGCCGTCGGGGTGCTCGTTGCCGCTCTGGCGGCCGTGGGCACTCTGATTTCTGCGGGCACTGACCTGCTCGGGTAGGGCTCCGAAGCGAGAAAAGTCCCTTAGGTGGGCTTCAGCACAAAGAAATTGATCCCGTGTCAGGGCCGAGGGAGCGGCCGCCGAAACGAGGGCCGCCGCTCCCCCTTCGGTCGACATGGCCGCTAGTCCTTCCCCAGCCACTTCTTCCAGACGTCCGGGTGGCGGTCGATCCAGCGCTTCGCCGCCTCCTCCGGGGTGAGCCGCTGGGACGCGATCATCTCGGAGACCTCGTTCTGGTCCTTCTCCGACCAGTGGAACTTCTTCAGGAACGAGGCCGCGTCTCCGCCGCGCTCCACGAAGTCGGCGTTGAGGAACTTCTGCAGCGGCGTCGTCGGATAGGCGCAGTCGATGTCCTTCGGGTCCTTGGCCGCGCACTCCTCGGTGTACTCCGGCAGCTTCACCTCGACCATCGGCACCTCGTTGAAGAGCCACTGCGGCTGGTACCAGTAGCTCAGGAAGGGCTTCTTCTCCTTGGCGAACTGCTGGATCTGGGTGATCTGGGCCGCCTCGGAGCCGGCGAAGACCACCTTGTAGTCCAGGTCCAGGTTCTTCACCAGGGCCACGTCGTTGGTGACGTAGGACGGCGAGCCGTCCATGAGCTGGCCCTTGCCGCCGCTCTCGGCGGTCCGCAGTTCCTTCGCGTACTTGTCGAGGTTCTTCCAGTCCGTGACGTCCGGGTTCTTGTCGGCCCAGTACTTCGGTACGTACCAGCCGATGTGGCCGGTGACCCCGAGGTCGCCGCCGCGGACGATGGTCTTCTTCTCGTCGACGTACAGCTTCTCCTGGTCCGGGTGGCCCCAGTCCTCCAGGATCGCGTCGACGCGGCCCTGGCTGAGGGCGTCCCAGGCGGGGACCTCGTCGGTCTGGACGAGGTCGACGCGGTAGCCGAGCTTGTCCTTGAGGAGCTGTTCCGCCACGGCGACGTTCGCCTGGGCACCGACCCAGGACTGGACGGACAGCGTCACCGTCTTGACCCCGGCGGGGGCCGCGAACGGGGAGGCCTGCTTGGTCATGTCGGTGGCGCCGCAGCCCGCCGTGGTGAGCAGGGCGGTGGCCGAGGCGAGCGCCACGAGCAGGCGGGTTCGGGAGCGGTTCATCTCAGCTCTCCTGTCGCTGGCGGCGGGTGGTGGGCTGGGTGACCCGGTCGAGCATCAGGCCGAGGCAGACGATCGCGGCTCCGGCGACGAGCCCGGTGGCCAGGTCGCCTTGCGCGAGGCCGAGGACGACCTCGTAACCGAGTGCGCCGGAGCCGACGAGTCCGCCGATGATGACGACCGCGAGGACCAAAACCACCGCCTGGTTGACGGCGAGCAGCAAGGAGGGCCGGGCCAGCGGGATCTGGACCTGGCGCAGTTGCTGGCCCGGCGTGGCGCCGAGCGAGCGGGCGCACTCCATCGCGGCCGGGTCGACGCCTCGCAGGCCCTGGGTGGTGATGCGGACGACGGCGGGCAGCGCGTAGACGATGGCCGCGGCGGCGGCGGGTGCGCGGCCGACGCCGAAGAGGGCGACGACCGGGATCAGGTACACGAACTGCGGCATGGTCTGGAAGACGTCCAGGACCGGTCGCAGCAGCCGTTCCAGGCGCTCGCTGCGGGCCGCGCCGATCGCGATGGCGAAGCCGATGACCAAGGTGACCGCCACGGCGGCGAGCACTTGGCTGAGCGTGTCCATCGACGGCTCCCAGACGCCGAGGACACCGATCGCGGCCATCGCGAGGACGGCGGTGGCGGCGGTGCGCCAGGTGCCGATGGTCCAGGCGAGCGCGGCGACGATGAGCAGCACCGACCACCAGGGCAGGCCGGTGAGTCCGCTGCGCAGCGGGTTGAGGATGCCGCGGGTGAAGTGCGATGCCAGGTCGGCGGTGCCGCCGACGACGGGCACGCCGGTGTAGAGGTGGTCGACCATCCAGTCCTTGGCGGTGTTCACCGGTCCGGCGATGGCCACGGTGACGTCTTCGGGCCAGACGCGGCCGTCGGTGAGGCGTCCGACAAGAGCCACGACGGCGGTGACCAGGGCGACCAGGGTCCAGCCGCGCCGGCCACGCAGGAGGGCCGGGCCGGTGGGCTCGGTACCGATGCGGCGGCCGGCCGCCTCCGTCGTACGGTCCAGGACGACGGCCAGCAGCACGATCGGGATGCCGGCCGCGAGGGCGGCACCGACATCGACGGAGGAGAGCGCCTGGTACACGCGGTCGCCGAGGCCGCCGGCGCCGATCACCGAGGCGATGACGGCCATGGAGAGCGCCATCATGATGGTCTGGTTCAGGCCGAGGAGCAGCTCCTTGCGGGCCAGCGGGAGGCGGGCGCTCAGCAGCCGCTGCCGTCCGGTCGCGCCGAGCGAGGCCACGGCCTCCATGACGCCGCCGTCCGCGCCGCGCAGGCCGAGCGCGGTGAGCCGGGCCATCGGCGGAGCCGCGTACACGACGGTGGCGAGCACCGCTCCCGGCACGCCGATGCCGAAGATCAGCACCACGGGCAGCAGATACGCGAAGGCGGGCAGCACCTGCATGGTGTCGAGCACCGGGCGCAGGATGCGGAAGACGCGGTCGGAGAGGCCGGCGGCCAGGCCGAGGAGGAGGCCGAGCACGACGGAGGCGAGGACGGCCACCACCATCAGCGCGAGCGTCTGCATGGTCGGCACCCACATGCCGAGCAGCCCGCACGCCAGGAACGACACGGTCGCCGTGAGCGCGAGCCGGATGCCCGCGACCCGCCAGGCTACGGCTGCGGCGAGCACGGTGACTCCGGCCCAGCCGAGGGCCAGGAGGACCACATAGACACCGCGTACGGAGAGCACGACGGCGTTGCTGATGTGGCCGAAGAAGTAGAGGAAGAGCGGGTGGTTGTCCCGGTTGGAGACGATCCAGTCGGTGACGTTGCCGAGCGGCCCGGACAGGTCGGCGGTGAGCGCGTCCGGCCAGATGCCGCCGCCCCAGCGGCTGTGCGCGAGCGGGACGAGGATGACGGCGGCGAGCACGAGCAGCAGGAGCTTTCCGGCCACCGGTCGTGCGCGGAGAGCGGCCAGCGGTCCCCGGCGTGCGCCCGCTTGCGCGGGGCGGACGGGGGTGGCCTGAGCGGTGGCCATCAGACGGTCACCTCGCGGGTGCCGTCCGGTGCGTCCGGAGCGGTGGGGCCGTCGGCCGCGGCTGTTCCGGCCACCACGTCCAGCAGGCACGCCTGGTCGACGACGCCGACGAGCCGGCCGCCGTCCATCACGCGGGCGGCGGGGTCGCCGGAGCGGGAGACCGCCTCGATGGCCTCGTACACGGTGGCGTCGGGACGCACGGCCGGGCCGCGTTCGCTCTCTCCGGCGAGCGCGGGACGCATCGCGGTGGCGACGGTGAGGACCTGCTCGCGCGGCACGTCCCGGACGAACTCGCGTACGTAATCGTCGGCGGGCGAGCCCACGATCTCCTCGGGCGTGCCGAGCTGGACGATCCCGCCGTCGCGCATGAGCGCGATCCGGGTGCCCAGGCGCAGCGCCTCGCTGAGGTCGTGGGTGATGAAGACCATGGTGCGGCCCTCCTCGCGGTGCAGCCGGACCACCTCGTCCTGCATCTCGCGGCGGATCAGCGGGTCCAGCGCGCTGAACGGCTCGTCGAAGAGGAGGACGGACGGGTCGACAGCGAGCGCGCGGGCGAGGCCGACGCGCTGCTGCTGGCCGCCGGAGAGCTGGGACGGTCGGCGGTCCTCCAGGCCGGCGAGGCCGACCTTCTCCACCAACTCGGCCGCCTTGGAACGGCGTTCGGTCTTGCTCAGGCCCTGGATCTCCAGGCCGTAGGCGACGTTGTCCAACACCGTGCGGTGCGGCAGCAGTCCGAAGTGCTGGAAGACCATCGCGGCGCGGTGGCGGCGCAGTTCGCGCAGCCGGGCGCGGTCCATCGCGAGGACGTCCTCGCCGTCGATGGAGAGCGTGCCGCTGGTGGGCTCGATCAGCCGGGTCAGGCAGCGTACGAGGGTCGACTTGCCGGAGCCGGACAGGCCCATGACGACGAAGACCTCACCCTTGCGGACGTCGAAGGAGACATCGCGGACGGCGGCGGTGCAGCCGGTGGCCTCGCGCAGTTCGGCGGGCGGGAGCGCGGCGTGCTCGCTGCCGGGGATGCGGTCGGCCTTGGGGCCGAAGACCTTCCAGAGGTTGCGTACGGAGAAGACCGGGTCGTCCGTGTGCCGCACGCTCTGCTTCTCGGTTCCGGTCATCGGACATCGCCTCCGGTGCTGGTACTGGTGCTGGTGCCCGGCGCGGCGGTGTGCGCCTGCCCGGCGAGGAGTTCGGCGCACTTCTCGCCGACCATGAGGACGCCGATCATCGGGTTGACGGCGGGCATGGTCGGGAAGACGGACGCGTCGGCGATCCGGATGCCGTCCAGGCCACGGATGCGCAACTGCGGGTCCACGACCGCCGCTTGGTCGTCGGTGGCGCCCATCTTGCAGGTGCCCGCCGGGTGGTAGACGGTGTGGGCGACCTTGCGGGCGTACTCGCTGATCTCCTCGTCCGAGGTGACCTCGGGTCCGGGACAGACCTCGCGCTTCAGCCAGCGGGCCAGCGGTTCGGTGGCGGCGATCTCGCGGGCGAGCTTGATGCCGTCGACCAGGGTGCGGCCGTCGTAGTCGTCCTCGTCGGTGAAGTACCGGAAATCCAGGGCCGGCTTGACCTCGGGGTCGGCGCTCGTGAGGCGGAGGCGGCCACGGCTGCGCGGCTTCGGGATGTTCGGCGTCATCGACACACCGTGCTCGGGCTTCTCGTAGCCGAGCCGCTCCGGGTTGTCGGTGAACGGGATCTGGTAGAAGTGGAACATCAGGTCCGGGCCCCTCGATTCGGGATCGCGGCGGACGAAGAGTCCCGCGTCGGAGTCCATCGCGGAGTTCTCCGGAATGGGCCCGTCGGTCTCCCAGACGATGACGGACTCCGGGTGGTCGAGCAGGTTCTCGCCGACGCCCGGAAGGTCGTGGCGCACCTCGATGCCCAGCGCTTCGAGCTCCGCGCGCGGACCGATGCCGGAGTGCAGCAGCAGCCGGGGCGTGTCCACCGCGCCCGCGCAGACGATGACTTCGCGGGCGGCGCGCAGCAGGATCTCCTCGCCGTCCTTCGTACGGACGTGCACGCCGGTGGCGCGGCTGCCGTCGAACTCCAGCCGGTAGGCCCAAGTCTCCAGCAGAATACGGAGGCCTGGCCGGTCACCGGCCTCGATGTGCGGGTGGAGGTAGGCGACCGACGCGGAGGAGCGCTTGTTGTTCTCCGGGTGGTAGGCCAGGTCGAAGAAGCCGGCGCCCTCGTGGAACGGCTTGCTGTTGAAGCTGTCCACGCGCGGGACCCCGGCCGCCGCCTGCGCGGCGTCGACGAAGTCGCGGGCGATGGCGTTGCGGTCCTTCTCGTCGACCGGGACGATGTTGTTGCGCAGCTTGGCGAAGTACGGATCCATCGCGGCCGCGTCCCAGCCCTCGGCGCCCGCCTCGGCCCACTCGTCCCAGTCGCCGGGCAGCGGCTTGAAGCTGATGAGCGTGTTGTGCGAGGAGCAGCCGCCGAGGACCCGGGCGCGGCTGTGGCGGATGTGCGAATTGCCGCGCGGCTGCTCGGTGGTGGGGTAGTCGTAGTCGAGGTCGCCGCCGAGGAGGCTGAGCCAGCGCCGCAGGGTCAGCACGTCGTCGCGGCCGATGTCGGTGGGGCCGCCCTCGATGACCGTGACGGCGACGTCCGGGTCCTCGGTGAGCCGGGAGGCGATGACCGATCCGGCGGTGCCGCCGCCGACGATCACGTAGTCGGCCACGGGGCCTTCGGGGTCGGGGACCGCGGTGCTGCGAGGGGTGGGAGGCATCGGTCACTGCTCCTTCTGCAAGGTTCGTGCGTGTGCGTGGTCCTGCGAAACAGCCGGGTGGGGCCCAGGAGTCAGGTCGTTCCGGACCCGCGCAGGCGTCAGCCGGCGAACCAGCGCTGGGGGCGCGGGTTGAGGTTCTGGTAGATGTGCTTGGACTCGCGGTACTCGGCGAGGCCGGTGGGGCCGAGCTCACGTCCCGTACCGGACTTGCCGAAGCCGCCCCACTCGGCCTGCGGGAGGTACGGGTGGTAGTCGTTGATCCAGACGGTGCCGTGGCGCAGCCGTCCGGCGACCCGGCGGGCCCGGCCCGCGTCCGTGGTCCAGACGGCGCCGGCGAGGCCGTAGTCGGTGTCGTTGGCCAGCGTGATGGCCTCTTCCTCGGTACGGAAGGTCTCGACGGTGAGAATCGGGCCGAAGGTCTCCTCGCGGACCACCTTCATCTCGCGGTGGCAGCCGTCCAGGACGGTCGGCCGGTAGAAGTAGCCGCCTTCGGGGCGTACGTCGCTGGGCTTCGGGCGCTCGCCGCCGGCCCGGACGATCGCGCCTTCCTCGCGGGCGGAGGCGACGTACGCCTCGACCTTGGCGAGCTGCTGGGCGGAGACGAGCGGGCCGCACTCCACGCCGTCGATGGTGCCGCGGCCGAGGCGGATGGCGTCGGCGCGGCGGGCCAGCTCGGTGACGAACCGCTCGCTGACGCTGTCCTGGATGATCAGACGGGCGCCGGCGGAGCAGACCTGGCCGCTGTGGAAGAAGGCGGCGTTCAGGGCCTGGTCGACGGCGGTGTCGAAACCCTCGTCGGTGGCGCAGGCGTCGGCGAAGACCACGTTCGGGTTCTTGCCACCGAGCTCCAGGGCCACCTTCTTCACGGTCGGCGCGGCGGCCTGGGCCACCTTCGTACCGCTGGCGAGGCCGCCGGTGAAGGAGACCAGGTCGACGTCCGGGTGCTCGGAGAGGCGGGCGCCGACCGGGTCGCCGGCGCCGGTGACGAGGTTGGCGGTGCCGTCGGGCAGGCCGGCCTCGGCGAGGAGCTTGATCAGGTGGACGGTGGAGAGCGGGGTGACCTCGCTGGGCTTCAGCACGAAGGTGTTGCCGGCGGCGAGGGCCGGGGCGATTTTCCAACTGGCCTGGAGGAGCGGGTAGTTCCAGGGCGCGATGAGGGCGCAGACGCCGACGGGCTCGTGCACGACGATGCTGTGGACGTCGGGGTCGCCCGCGTCGACGACCCGGCCGCCGCTCTCGTTCATCACGAGGTCGGCGAAGTAGCGGAAGGCGTTCGTCACGTCGTCCACGTCGACCCGGCCCTCTTCGAGGGTCTTGCCGGTGTCGCGGCTCTCGGTGATCGCGATCTCCTCGCGGTCCCGCTGGAGGAGGCCGGCGACCCGGCGCAGCAGCCCGGCACGTTCGGCGACGGGCTTGTGCGGCCAGGGGCCGTCGTCGAAGGCGCGCCGCGCCGCCGCGATCGCCGCATCGGTGTCCGCGACGCCGCCCTCGGCGATGGTGGCCAGGACGGTGGCGTCGGCGGGGTCGAGGATCTCGCGCGTGGCGCCTGATCCGGCGGCCCGCCAGGTGCCGTCTATGTGGATGGTACTGAGCGCCGACATGTCTCTTTTCGCCTTCCGTACCCGAAATGCCCCCGCCGGTTCGGCCGAGGGCGTCCTGCGCGGTGGACCGGGGTACGGCCGCACCAGCGGTCCGGGCCCCTCCCCCGTCCGCCGGAATGTATGCCAAGAATCTCACTCTGCGTGATGCAGCTCACTTGGAGGAGCTTGCTGGGGCGCGGGCGGGCGCAACGCCGGTCACTTTGGGCAGCGCGAGGCGGCGCGCCGGAGAGCATGGTTCACTCACCGGCGCGCCGGAGGTCCGGCGAGGCAATCGGGTCGGGACGGCTTACGACAGGGAGCCCGTACAGGCGCGGCCCTCAGCCCAGCAGCACCGGGAAGGCCGCCATGTCGTTCTGCGTCATCACCGGCAGCTTGGTGATCTCCGCGTCCGGGATCGCGAGCCGCAGTCCGGGAAAGCGCGCGAAGAGTGCGGGCAGGGCGACGGCCGCCTCGACGCGGGAGAGCGCGGCGCCGGGGCAGATGTGCGGGCCGTGGCCGAAGGTCATGTGGCGGTTGCGGGTGGCGCGGGTGATGTCGAAGGCGTCGGCGTCGTCGCCGTGCTGGCCGGTGTCGCGGCCGATGGCGCGGTAGGAGATGACGACGCCTTCGCCTTCCCTGATCACGGTGTCACCGACGGTGATGTCCTCGGTGGCGAACCGCATCAGCAGGTGGGTGGTGGGCGTGTCCCAGCGCAGCGTCTCCTCGATCACCGCGTCCCAGCCCACCTCGCCGGCCAGCACCGCCGCCAGCTGGTCGGGGTGTGAGAGCAGCGCGCGTACGGCGTTGAGGATGAGGCCGATCGTCGTCTCGTGCCCGGCGGCGACCATCGCCTTCAGATTGCCCACCACCTCCTCCTCGGTGAGCGGCTCGCCGCCCTCCTCGGCCAGGATCAGCGCACTGGTGAGGTCGTCGGTCGGGTGCGCGGTCTTCTCGCGTACGAGGTCGGTGTAGAAGACGTCCAACTCGGCCAGCAGCGCGAGGCGTTCGTCCTGCGGAGTGAGCATGGAGAAGAACGCCTTGTACTGCCGGGTCAGCATGGCGTGCTGCGACTCGTCGACGCCCATCAGCATGCCGACGACCTTCATCGGCAGCGGCTGGGCGAAGACCGCCTTCAGGTCGACGACCCCGTCCTCGCCGCGCGCCGCGTCGAGGTGGTCCAGCAGCTCCTCGGTGAACTTCTCGATGGCGGGACGGATCGCTTCGAGCCGCCGCGGCGTGAGCGCCTGCGAGGTCTTGGTACGCAGCCGCCGGTGCTCGGCCCCGTCCACGGTGAACATCGACCGTCCGGCGTCGATCATGCCGATGAGCGGCCAGGCACGTGTCACCACTCCGCTCCGCCACAGGCCCCAGGCGTCGATGTCCTTCACCAGCCGTGGATCGACGAGCAGTTGGCGCGCCTCGGCGTGGCGGGTGACCGTCCAGGCGGGCACGCCGAGCAGCTCGATCCGCGTGAACACACCGGCGTCACGCAGCCGCGCGGTCTCTCCGTCGAGGTCCTGGACCATGGGGTCGATGGTGATGGCTCCGGCGCCCCGGTCGGCTCCGGCGTGCGGGCATGTCACAACGCGTCTCCTGTCGTGCGTACGGGGGTGAAGCGGACGGGCAGGGAGGTCATGCCGCGCAGGAAGGCGGAGGGCCTGCGCACCAATTCGGTTGCTGGGACGGCCAGTTCGAGGTCGGGCAGCCGGTCGAGGAGGACTTCGATGCCGGTACGGGCGATGATCTCGGCGATCTCCTGGGCCGGGAAGGGGCAGCGGTACTCGCCGTGGCTGAACGCCATGTGGGCGTTGTTGCCGCCGCGTCCGGAGCGGACCACCAGGTCCGTGACCTGCTGGCGGATGTGCGGGTCGCCGTTGGCGGCGCCGAGACCGAGGAGGAGCATGTCGCCGCGGGCGATGTTCTGCCCGCCGAGCCGGGCGTCGCGCGAGGCCCACCGGCCGGCCAGGATCTGGGTCGGCGCGTCCTCCCAGAGCACCTCGTTCATGGCCTCGGCGACGCTGTGCCGGCCGCCGGAGAGGGCGTCGGCGAACTGGTCCTCGGTGAGCATCAGCCGGGTGGAGTTGCTGATCCAGTCGGCGGTGGTGAGGTGGCCGGCGGCCGTGATGGCCATGAGGTCGAGCGCGTACTCCTCGTCGGTGAACGGTTCGGGATGGGCCAGCATCCGCGAGGTCACGTCGTCGCCGGGGCGTGCCCGCCTGGCCGCGACGAGCCGGTGCATGTGTTCGCCGAAGCGGAGGTGGGCCTTCTGGGCGCCGGGCCCGCCGTCGGCCAGGTCCTTGAGCACCTGCGCGATGTCGGCGCCCTCGTCGTCGGGGAAGCCGACGAGGCGGGCGAGGACGAGGACGGGCAGCGGCTCGGCGAACTCGGCGACCAGGTCGGCGGTGCCGCGGCTGCACACGGCGTCGATCAGCCGGTCCGCCAACTGCTCGCAGTGCTGCCGGATTTCGAAGGGGTCGGCCGCTTCGAGCGCGGGGACGACCATCTCCGCATGGCGCCGGTGCTCGGCTCCTGCGGTGAAGTAGATGGACGGCATGGGTGTGCCGACCATGGGCAGCAGCGGCCAGTCTGCGGGGATGTGCTCCCACTGGTTCCACAGCGAGACGTCCCGTGGATACAACTCACCGTCGCTGGTGACCTGGTGGAGCTCGCGGTAGCCGATCACCAGCCAGGCGGGGAATCCGCCGGGCAGCTCGACCGGGACGACGGGGCCGTGGTCGCGCCGCATGGTGCGGTAGAGCGCCTGCGGTTCGGTGTGGAAGCCGGGCCCGCTGAGCGGAACGGCTCCCGTGCCGAAGCCCATGGGGCAGCCACCGCCTCCACCGGCCGAGGACGCGGGCGTGGCGGACGAGGGGTTCGTCATCGTACGGACTCCAGTGGCGACGGCTTCGCGCGTTGCGACCATACGATCAACGCGGCACCACTATAAGGAGGTTCGGTGAACCGGCGGGGCCGAATCGCGCCCTTTTCCGCACGGTCCCGGTCAAGCGCGACCGCTGCGCCGATCACTCTCGTACGACATCTGTGCAGGTTTGATCACAAGATCGACACCGGACGCTCTGCCTCCGGTTCAGAGACCGGGACCCGGCGTGTCCTGCTCGGTGAACACCACCTCGATCCGCCACTCGCCCGTGCACAGCGCAAGGCCGTCCGTGAGGTCCTTCGCACGGTCCGCGTCGGTCATCCAGAGGTTGACGGCCGATCCCAGCAGCACCGGATCGAGCGGAGGCCGCCGCGCGCCCCAGGACCGCTCCGTACGGGCCTCCAGCCGGCGTCCGCCGCGCAGCCGGACCAGGCAGCGGCTCTCGTCCAGCCGTGCCACCAGGACGTTGAGGTTCTCGTACCGCACGGCGGCGTCCGCCACCCAGTCCAGGGCCGCCACCTCGGCGTCCGCGGCGGTGCGGGCCAGCACCTCCGCCGCGTGCGGCCAGTGAGGATGGTTCTCCTCCGTCGTGACCGCGTAGAAGCCGAGGGCCTCCGTGTGGTGTCCGGCCACCAGCGGCCGGCGCTGGAGGTCGACCGTGCCCCGGGCGTCGTGCGCGCCGGTGACGTCGTACGCCGTGGCGGCCGTACGGCGTACGGGTTCGGGCGCCGGTACGGGCAGCGGCTGCGGAGCCGTCGCCGGCACCCCGACCCCGCGCCCGGCCAGGAACCCGTACATCCGGGCCCGCGTCACCTCGCCCGAGGTGTCCACCGAGGCGAGCTGGCGGTCCACGACCGGCCGCAGCTCCGCCGGGTCGTGGCAGCCGGCCGCCGCCAGCAGCTGCGCGTACACATCACCGTCCGGATCCAGCCGCGGCGCACCGTGCCCGAACGCGGCGGCCGGCGACGCCGGGTCCAGCTCGTCCAGGCCGGTGGCGGCGAGCAGCGTGACGCGGTCGGCGGCGGCCGAGTAGAACGTCGTACTGCCATGGTCGCCGACCACCCAGTCACTGGCCACCACCGCCGCGCGCCACCCCTCCTGCGGCGGGATGATCATGAGACCGGCGTCCATCGCGGCGCCGAGCCGCTCCAGCACACCGAGCCGGGTGTGGCGGGCCCAGACGTTGGGATGGAAGACGGCCGCGACGGCGAACTCGTCCGCCGGGAGCGAGGTGACCAGGCGCAGCGGCAGCTCCGGGTGGCGGCCGAGGAGCGAGTGGCGGCTCCAGGTGGAGTGGACGACCACCAGCCGCCGCCCGTCGACCGCGCCGAGCCGCGAGCGGTAGCGGTCGCGGTGCGCCATGCTCGCGGTGATGCGCTGGAAGCACCAGTCACCGACGGCCAAGGCGTACGGCGCGGCCTCGGGACACGTCTCGGCGAGCCGGTCGATCTGGCTCTGGTGCGAGACGCCGATCGCCTCCGGGACGACCTTGCCCCGCCACATCAGCTCCCGCCGGGAGAGTCCGGCGGGAGCGAGTGTGTCGCCCGTCGACTCGGTGACGAGCCGGTTGTAGCCGGCGCCGTGCGGCAGCACCATCAGCGGCGCGTCCAGCCGGCGCATCGTCGGGTGGACCGAGCAGCTGACGGCCAGGTCGAAGGAGCGCCGGGTCGCCTCCTTCCAGCTCAGCACCTGGACGCCGAGCCCGGCGAGATAGGCGTCGAGCCCGTCCGCGAACGCGGATCCTGGGTTGACCGTGAAGTACTTGTCGATCCCGTCCTCGGTGCGCAGCAGGTGCATGACGTCCACCAGCCGGGTGGCGGAGGTGAGCGTGCGCGCCACTCCGAGCACCTGCGCCTTCGGCGGGTCCCAGGTGTTCCACCGGTCGTGGCCGGGCCGGACGGCACGGCGGAACCGGGCGGAGGAACGGCTGAGCAGCGACGGCACCGAGGACAACGCGGGGCTCCGGGGGACGAAGGCGGACTGGGCGGACAGGTGAGGAGAGCGGGCGGAGGTTCAGGCCGTGGGTGCGGCCGGTGGCTTCATTCCCATGGTCCGCCGCAACGCGCGCAGCTTCTCCTCGCAGGCGGCCCTCAGCGGCCGGTCCTCGGCCCGGTCGGCCAGTGCGGTCAGCAGTTCGAGCGCCTGGTCGAGCTTGGCGAACTGCTTGAGCGCGGCCGCCCGGTCGGCCGCCGAACCCGCCGCGGTGACCGCCCGGTCCAGCGCGCCGAGCCCGGCGAAGGCGTGGGCCCGTACGAGGTCGATGCGAGGCAGCATGGGTTCGTCACCGGTGGTCCGGGCGGTCTCGGCCGCCTCGTCCAGCACGTCGAGCGCGTCGGTCCACCGCTCTCCGGCCACCAGCGCCTGGGCCACGTTGTAGCTCTGCACGACGACACCGTGCTGGTCGGGCACGGCACGGTTGGCCGCCAGCGCGCGCTCGAACCCGGCCGCCTCGTCGAGCGGCGCCACATCGATCAGCACGGCCCCGTCCATCAGCAGCGACGGCAGGACCCGGCGTCCGGTCACCACGAGCAGCCCGCGTGGCGGCACGAGCGTTCTGGCCTCCGGCGCGTGCTGGACGTTGTCCACCTTGACGAGGAGGCGGAGCGGGGCGGCGACGCTGCGGAAGAGAGCGGTACGTTCGGCGAGCGGGCCGGGCACGTAGTCCTTGTGGACCCCGAGCGCGCGGAGGAATCCGCCGAGGACGGCGGCGAGGTCGACCGCTCCGTCCCGGCGGTGGTCCTCCAGGTCGACGTAGAGCTGACCGTCCGGAAAGAGCTGCTTCAGGTCGCGGCCGACGCACTGGGCGACGAGCTGCGTCTTGCCTACGCCGCCGACGCCGACCACGAGGAGCGTCCCCGGCTCCTCCTCGGCGGCCAGGGCCAGCGCTCCGTCCCGCAGATCGGCGAGCTCCTTCGTCCGGTTGACGAACACCCGGCTCGGCGGCGGACCCTGACTCGGCGGGGCGTCCGGCGGCGCCGGCGGCAGGTGGATGCCCTCGATCCGCTGCGCCATCAGGAGGGGCCCGACGATGACGGCGTCCCCGGACACCGTGTTGTGCGTCGATCCGCCGCCATCGGTACCGAGGCTGCTCAACCCGTCTCCTTCCGCCCGGTGCGGCCACCCCGCCGAGGTGAACGCGCCGGTTCTTCCTTCCCGGCTTCCGTGTTCCGGAACCCGCCCCGGCCTCGCACTGTAGCCCCGCTCTACGATCAGAGGCGTGTGCGCAGACGTCATAGTTGCCGAGGACGACGAGAAGCAGGCCGAACTCGTACGCCGCTATCTGGAGCGGGAAGGACATGCCGTACGGATCGTCGGCGACGGCCTCGCCGCGCTCGACGCCGTCCGGAACCGGGAACCCGACCTGCTGGTTCTCGATGTGATGATGCCTCGGGCGGACGGTCTCGACGTGGTGCGGGTGCTGCGGGCCGAGGCGCGGGAGCTGCCGGTGCTGATGCTGACCGCGCGGTCCACCGAGGACGATCTGCTGCTCGGGCTCGACCTCGGCGCGGACGACTACATGACCAAGCCGTACAGCCCGCGCGAGCTGATGGCCCGGGTCCGTACGCTGCTGCGCCGCGCGCGGCGGCCGGGTGGTGCGGTGGAGGACCGCGTGCTGCGGGTGGGCGGGCTCGTGGTCGATCCGGAGCGGCACGAGGTGACGGTGGACGGTGAGCCGGTGGAGTGCACGCGCGGCGAGTTCCGGATCCTGGCCGCGCTGGCGGCCGGTCCCGACCGGGTGTTCAGCCGTCAGCGGCTGCTGGAGGAACTGCACGGCTTCGACCGCTACATCAGCGACCGGACGGTCGACGTGCACGTGATGAACCTGCGCAAGAAGATCGAGCCCGCGCCTCGCCGGCCGGTGCGCCTGCTCACGGTCTTCGGCGTCGGCTACAAGCTGACCGATCCGGCGAAGGCCGCGCGGCGTGCGTAGGGACCGGTCGTCGCGGGTGCCGTTGCGGCGGAGTCTGCTGGGACGGCTGCTCGGTGTGTCGGCGCTGGTCGCCGCGTGTTCGGTGGCGGCCACCGCCTGGCTCGCCGTCCAGACGACCTCGGGCGCGATCCTGCAGGAGCAGGGCCAGAACCTCACCGCCGACGCCCGGATCTACGACACCCTGCTCGGCTACGCGGCCCGCAACCCGACCTGGGACGGCGTGGACGCGACCGTACGGGAGCTGGCCGAGCAGTCGGGCCGGCGCGTCGCGCTGACCACGCAGAGCAGACGGCCGCTCGCCGACTCCGCCACCTCGGCCACTCCGCCCGCGCTGCCGCCGGAGGCCTCGGCCGTGGTCGACCCGCTGTCCGTGGACACCGTGCTGGCCGCGCGGAGCACCGACGGCGCGGGCACGGCGGCGGACCGGATCGATCCGCGGGCGGTGGGGCCGTTCCTGCTGCCGGCGGCCGAGCGTACGGCGCTGCGGCGGATGGCCGACCGGAACACGGTGTGCCTGAACGGTGCGGGGATCGCCGCCGATGTGGTCGTCGGGCCGAGCGGCCGGCCCCGGATCCAGATGGTGGGCAACGACCCCGAGCGCGCGCTGGGCACCCGGTGCGACGTCTCGGAGCTGGAGAGCCCGACCCGTACGGAGAAGAAGGCGCTCGACGCGCTCAACGGACTGGCCGACGCCTGCCTGAAGCGCCAGGGACGAGACGGTGTCCGGCTGAACCAGGACCTCTCCTGGCGCGGCCGCGGCGAGGTGGCCGCCGCCGTGCCCATGCCGAGCCCGCCGCCGGGCGACGCACGCGAGGCGGGTCCGGCCCCGGCCGTCGAACCGCCTCGCGAGGCCACCGGTGAGGACGACCGGGCGATCGCCTCCTGCGTCGGGACGGCGCGCAGCGAACAGCTCAGCTCGTACGTGGCCTCTCCGGCGCTCCTGTTCATCGGCGACGAGGGCGGCGCCACGGTGCCCGGCTTCGACCTCTCGCCCGCCAACACCGCGAAGATCGCCGGTGCGGCGGCGCTGGTCCTGGCGCTGACCGTGGGCGCCTCGGTACTCGCGGGCGCGAGGCTGGTCCGCCCGCTGCACGCGCTGACCGGTGCGGCGCAGCGGCTGCGGGACGGTGAGGAGCACGCCTCCGTGCCGGTGTCGGGCGACGACGAGATCGGCCGGCTGGCCTCCGCGTTCAACGACATGTCCGCGCACCGGGCCCGTCTGGAGGAGCAGCGCAAGGCCATGGTCAGCGATGTGGCCCATGAGCTGCGGACGCCGCTGAGCAACATCCGCGGCTGGCTGGAGGCGGCTCAGGACGGCCTGGCCGACCCGGATCCGGCGTTCGTCTCCTCGCTGCTGGAGGAGGCGGTGCAGCTCCAGCACATCATCGACGACCTCCAGGACCTGGCCGCCGCCGACGCGGGCGCGCTGCGACTGCACCCCGAACCGGTCCGGACCGGCGAGCTGTTGAGCCAGGTCGCCGCCGCCCATCAGGCCCGCGCGGAGACGGCGGGCGTGAGGCTGAAGGTGGAGGGCGCCGCTCCGGCCCCGGAACTGCACGCGGATCCGGTGCGGCTGCGGCAGGCGGTGGGGAACCTGGTCTCCAACGCCGTACGGCACACTCCGGCGGGCGGGACGGTGACGCTGCGCGCGTACGGGGACGGGTCGAAGGGCGTGGTGGTGATCGAGGTGGAGGACACCGGGACCGGCATTCCGGCCGACGACCTCCCGTACGTCTTCGACCGCTTCTGGCGTGCGGAGAAGTCCCGCAGCCGCCGCACGGGAGGCAGTGGCCTGGGCCTCGCCATCGTCCGGAAGCTGACCGAGGCGCATGGCGGGACGGCGAGCGCGACCAGTACGGAAGGTGAGGGCTCGGCCTTCACTCTCCGGCTCCCGGCCGCTGGTCCCGTGGGCCCTGATGGGATGACCACAGCGCCCTGACAGGTTCCTCATAACTTCCGGCCAGCCTGGCTCCCTGCCCCGAACCCGGTGCGCATCGGCACCCGGGACGTCACGGGGCGACGTATGGAATGGAGCCATCCGTATGACCGCTTCGACCGCTCGCTTCTCTCTGCGCACCGCCGTGCTAGCCGCCGTGGCGGCCGGCGCGGTGCTGGTCCCGGCCACCGCCGCCTTCGCCGACGCGACCCCGAAGCCGTCGGCGCCCGCCGACAGCGCGCCTTCGGCATCGCCGGAGCGGGCGAAGGCCGCCGAGGACGCCAGGACCGCCGAGCCCGCGCCGAAGGAAGCCCGTCCCTCCGTCGCACCGCGTGGCGGCGTCGCGGCGGGCGACCGCCCGGCACCCGCGGCGCCCCAGGAGGCCACTCCCGCTCCGGCGGTCGCGCCGCGCGGTGGTGTGGCGGCCGGTGAGCGCGCAGCCGCCACCGACAGCGACACCACCACGGCCCTCGCCGGCTCGGTGGCCGGAACGGCGCTGCTCGCGGGCGCGGGCACTCTCGTGCTGCGCCGCCGCAACGGCTGACGTCTCGCCACCCATCACCACTGAGACCGATCGTGGCGCCGTCCCGCACCGGGGCGGCGCCACGCCCGGTGCCCGCCTTTGGAGTCTCATGCAAGCCCGCCGAACGACCGTCCTGCTCACCGTACTTGTCACCTGCGCCGCCGCGCTGACGGCTTGCGCGGAACCGCCACCGTCGGCCGCCGCACCACCGGCGGCGACGTCCACTCCTTCCTCCTCGCCGCCGACGTCCAAGAACACCTCGGCCGACCCCGCCCAGGTCACCATTCCTTCCCTCAAGATCCGCAGCTCGCTCATGCGCCTCGGCCTCAACGCGGACGGCACGGTCGAGGTGCCGCCGGCCGAGCAGGGCATGACGGCGGGCTGGTACACCGGCGGAGCCGTACCGGGCCGCCCGGGAGCGGCCGTCCTGATCGGCCACAACGACACCCGCTTCGGCCGGGCCGTCTTCCACGACCTGAAGGACATCCGCAAGGGAGCGGAGGTCGTGGTCCGCGCGGGCGACGGGAGGTCGCTGAGTTTCACCGTCACGGGCAAGGAGACGGTCAGCAAGAAGGCGTTCCCGACCGAGCGGGTCTACGGCGCGACCAAGGGCAGCACGCTGCGGCTGGTCACCTGCGACGGGGCGTTCGACGCGGAGGGCCACCCGGTCGACAACCTCATCGTCTACGCGAACCTGAGCTGACCCGAGCTACGCGGGTCTGTGGCCGATGCCTGATGGCATTCACCCGGACAGACTGACGGCATCCGATGTCTACCCGTGGGTAACTCCCGCTGCTTTGATGGGTGCCACCCGGTACGCCCCCACTCATTCAGCAGGAGACCTCGTGCCGCACTCCACGTTCCGCCGCCTTTCCGGCGTGGCCCTCTCCGCCGCGCTCGCCGCCGTCCCGCTGGCCGTGCACACCCCGCAGGCCGCGGCGGCCTCCGCCGCCGAGACGCCGTCGCTGCGGGTGCTCTCGTACAACGCGTTCATCTTCAGCAAGAGCCTGTATCCCAACTGGGGCCAGGACCACCGGGCGGCGGAGATCCCGAAGACCTCGTTCTTCCGGGGCAACGACGTGGTCGTGATCCAGGAGGCCTTCGACAACGGCGCCTCCGACGCCCTGCTGCGGAACTCCGCCGCCCAGTATCCGTACCAGACGCCGGTGGTCGGCCGGAGCAAGAGCGGCTGGGACGCCACCGGCGGCTCGTACTCGGCGACGGCCCCGGAGGACGGCGGCGTCACGATCCTGAGCAAGTGGCCGATCGTCCGCAAGGAGCAGTACGTCTACAAGGACGCCTGCGGCTCCGACTGGTGGTCCAACAAGGGCTTCGCCTATGCGGTGTTGAACGTCGACGGCGCACGCGTCCACGTCGTCGGCACCCACGCCCAGTCGACCGACCCCGGCTGTTCGGCGGGCGAGGCCGCCCAGATGCGCAGCCGCCAGTTCAAGGCGCTGGACGCCTTCCTGGACGCCAAGAAGATCCCGGCCTCCGAACAGGTGATCGTGGCAGGCGACTTCAACGTGGACGGCCACTCCGCCGAGTACGCCTCCTTCCTCAAGGACGCGGACCTGACCGCGCCGGACACGAAGACGGGCCACCCGTACTCCTTCGACACCCGCGACAACTCCATAGCCTCCGAGCGCTACCCGAACGACCCCCGCGAGGACCTGGACCACGTCCTGCACCGCGCCGGCCATGCGAAGCCGTCGGGTTGGAACAACGACGTGATCAAGGAGCAGAGCGCGCCCTGGACGGTCTCCAGCTGGGGCACGAATTACACGTACACGAACCTCTCCGACCACTACCCGGTGATCGGCTCCGCCCACTGACGCCACAGGTGAAACAATCAGGGCCCCGGCCCCGCCTGTGAAGGACCCGCTCCATGAGCACCGTCCCCCAGCCGTCGTTCCACCTCCTCCCCGGAAGCCCCGAATCCCCGGTACTGCTGAACGTACCGCACGGATCCCGGACGATTCCCGAGGAGGTACGCGACGGAATCCTGCTGGACGACGGCGCTCTGGAGCGGGAACTCGACCACATCACCGACGCCCACACGGCCGAACTGGCGGCCCGCGCGGCCGAGTCCTGCTCCGTCCGGCCCTGGCGCTACGTCAACGCCCTCTCCCGCCTGGTCGTCGACCCCGAACGCTTCCCGGACGACCGCGAGGAGATGCGCGCGGTCGGCATGGGCGCGGTCTACACGCACACCACCCACCGCGAACGCCTGCGCGCACCGGACTCCGACCAACGCCCGCTGCTGGCCCGCTACTTCCACCCGTACGCCCAAGCCATGACGGAGGCGGTGGACGCCCGCATCGCCGCCACGGGCCGCGCGGTGATCGTCGACGTCCACTCGTATCCGACGGCGCCGCTCCCGTACGAATTCCACGGCACGGGCCCTCGTCCGCCGATCTGCCTGGGCACCGACCCGTTCCACACACCGCCGCGGCTGCGCTCGCCGGCGGAGGAGGCGTTCGCCGGTTTCGGCGGGACGGGCGTGGACAGCCCGTTCGCCGGTACGTACGTCCCGCTGAAGCACTACGGCACGGACCGCCGGGTCACGGCCCTGATGATCGAGATCCGCCGCGACACGTACATGACGGAACCGGGCGGGCCGGCGGGGCCGGGGCTCGATGCGCTGGCGGTGGCGCTGGCGGAGCTGGTGGGCCGGGTGTGAGCGGCGCGCCCCGACCCCGTACCGCCTCCGCCTCACCCCCTCAGAAGAACACCCCGCACCGCAGCAGCACGTTCGCGTACGGCCGCGCCTCCCCCGTCCGTACCACCAGGCGGGCCGCAGCCGTGCGCGCCTTCAGGTCGTCGTGCGGGATCAGCTCCAGGCCGGGGAAGTGGCCGTCCAGGAGCGACGCGGCCTCCGGATTGGCCGCGCGGATCTCCTCGGCGGCCGTAGCGCCCTCGACCGCCAACTCGTCGAGCAGGCCGTCCAGCACCTCCGCGAACGACGGGACACCGGCGCGGAAGGCGAGGTCGACCACGCGCGGGCCGGGCGGGATCGGCATGCCGGCGTCGCAGACCAACACACCGTCGCCGTGGCCGAGTTCGGCGATGGCACCGGCCAAGTGGCGGTTGAGGATGCCCGACTTCTTCACAGCGCGTCGACCTCCTCCAGCGTCGGGAAGGACGCCTGCGCACCCTTCGACGTGACCGCCGCCGCCCCCACCCGTACCGCGAAGGCCGCGGCCTCACGCAGGTCGTCGCCCCGGCCCAGCCGCCAGGCCAGCGCTGCGGTGAACGCGTCCCCGGCCCCCGTAGTATCGACGGCCTCCACCTTCGGGCTGACCAGGTGGTCCAGGGAGTCCGTCCGGCTGTCGGCCACCAGCGCGCCCTCCGCGCCCAGCGTGATCACGACCGAGCGCGGGCCCAGCGCGAGCAGGGCCGGGGCCCAGTCGTGCGGCGCATCGCCGGCGGCCTCGCCGAGGATGTAGCGCGCCTCGTGCTCGTTGACCACGAGCGGGTCGCAAGCCGCCAGCACCTCGTCGGGCAGCGGGGCGGGCGGGGACGGGTTGAGGACGAGGCGGGAGTCGGCGGCCAGGCCGCGCGCCGTCTCCGCGACCGTGTCCAGGGGGATCTCCAGCTGTACGGAGACCACCCGCGCTGCGGCGAACAGCGGGGCCGCCTCGCGTACGTCCTTGGAGGTGAGCCGGCCGTTGGCGCCCGGGGACACCACGATGCTGTTGTCGCCCGAGGGGTCCACGGTGATCAGCGCGACGCCGGTCGGGGCCCCGCCGACCAGGACGCCGTCCGTTGTCACGCCGGCCGCGTGCTGGCTCTCCAGCAGCATCCGGCCGTGGTCGTCGTCGCCGACCCGGGCGAGCAACGCCGTACGGGCTCCCAATCTCCCTGCCGCGACTGCCTGGTTGGCGCCCTTGCCGCCCGGGTGGACGGCGAGGTCGGAGCCGAGCACCGTCTCGCCGGGGGCCGGGCGGCGTTCGACGCCGATCACCAGGTCGGCGTTGGCCGAGCCGACGACCAGGAGGTCGTACCGGTACCGGTCGTCGGGGGCTTTGTCGTGCATGCTTCCTGCTTCCTGCTTTCGTCGGTCGGGCCGGTGCGGCGCCGGGTCAGGAGAAGTCGGCCACGTTCTCCCGCGTGACCACCTTGACCGGCACCTTCACCGTGCTCTCCACCGTGTCGCCCTTGGCCGCCTTCACGGCGTTCTGCACCGCGATCCGGCCCAGTTCGCTGGGCTGTTGGGCCACCGACGCGTACAGCGTCCCGGCCTCGACCGCCTTCAGACCGTCCGGGGTGCCGTCGAAGCCGACGACCGCGACGGACGTGCCGGCCTTGCTGCCGAGCGCCTTGGCCGCGCCGAGCGCCATCTCGTCGTTCTCGGCGAAGACGCCGGTGATGCCCGGGTGGGACTGGACCAGGTTGGTCATGACGTCCAGGCCCTTGGTGCGGTCGAAGTCCGCGGGCTGCTTGGCGACCACCTTGATGTCCGGGTACGCCTTGAGCCCTTCGGCGAAGCCCGCTCCGCGCTCACGGCTGGCGGACGTACCCGCCGTGCCCTGGAGGATGACGATGCTGCCCTTGCCGCCGAGCTTGTCGGCCAGCGCGTCGGCGGCCAGCTTTCCGCCCGCCACGTTGTCGGAGGCGACGAGCGTCGCGGTGTCGGCCTTGTTCACACCGCGGTCGGCGGCGATCACCGGGATGTCGGCCTTGTTGGCGCCGCGGACGCCCGGTCCGACGGCGTCGGAGTCCACCGGGTTGACGATGATCGACGAGACACCCGAACTGGTGAAGTTCTGCAGCTGGTTGGCCTGCTGCGAGGCGTCGTTCTGGGCGTCGGTGACGGTGAGGTCGATGCCCGCCTTCTTGGCCTCGGCCTGTGCGCCGTCCTTCATCTGGACGAAGAAGGGGTTGTTGAGCGTCGAGAGGGACATGCCGACCTTCTTCGTGCCTCCGGAGGAACCGGAGTTGAAGTAGGACACCCCGCCGACGACGACCACCACGGCGAGCGCCGCTCCGGCGAACTTGAACGCTCCCTTGCGACCCGATCCCGGAGCGCCCGGCGCGGTCCCGGCCGAAGAGGCCGCCCCCGAACCGGCCTTGCGGCGCAGCGTGTCGAGGAGGACGGCGAGCGCGATGACGACGCCGATGACGACCTGCTGCCAGAACGCGGAGACCGAGAGGAGGTTGAGGCCGTTGCGGAGCACGGCGAGGATGAGCGCGCCGATCAGCGTGCCGGACGCCTTGCCGACGCCGCCCGCCAGGCTGGCGCCGCCGATGACGACGGCCGCGATGGCGTCGAGTTCGTACCCCTGGGCGGCCTGCGGCTGCGCGGAGACGAGGCGCGAGGCCAGGACGATGCCCGCGACGGCGGCGAAGAGACCGGAGAGCGCGTAGATGACGATCTTCTGGCGCTTGACACGGAGACCGGAGAGCCGGGCCGCCTCCTCGTTGCCGCCGATCGCGTACATCGAGCGGCCGATGAAGGTGCGGCCGAGGATGAGCGCGGTGATCAGTCCCATCGCGATCATCACGAGGACCGGGACCGGGAGCCAGCCGCCGAGCGTGTCGCCGAGCCGCGAGACGGAGTCGGGGAACGCGATCGGGCTGCCCTGTGAGATGACGAGGGAGAGACCTCGGGCGATCGAGAGCATGGCCAACGTCGCGATGAACGGCGGGAGTTTGCCGTACGAGATGAGAGCGCCGTTCACGAAGCCGCAGGCGATGCCCGTGAGAATCGCGAGCACGACCGCAAGGACCACCGGGACGCCTGCGGACGTCGCCGACCAGGCCAGGACCGTCGCGGAGAGGGCCGCCACCGAGCCGACGGACAGGTCGATGCCCGCCGAGACGATGACGAAGGTGACGCCGAACGCGAGGATCGCGGTGACGGCCGCCTGCACGCCGACGTTCAGCAGGTTCTGTGTGGTGAGGAAGTCGCCGGAGAGCAGCGACATCGCCACCACGAGGACGACCAGGGCGCTGAGCGCGCCGTTGTCGAGCAGGACGCGGCGTATCACGGAGGTGCCACCCGCGCCCGTGTCACTCTTGAGTGTCTCAGTGGCCACGGGGGCCCTCCTCTTCTTCCTTCTTCGGTGCGGGGAGTTCGTGTTCGTGCGTCGCGGCGGTACCGACCGCTAGAGCCATGACGGCGTCCTGGGTCGCCTGTTCGGCCGCGAGTTCGCCGGCGATCCGGCCCTGGGCCATGACCAGCACCCGGTCGCTCATGCCGAGGACCTCGGGCAGATCGCTGGAGATCATCAGGACGGCGTGGCCTGATGCGGTGAGCTCGTTGATGAGCTGGTAGATCTCGACCTTGGCGCCGACGTCGATGCCCCGGGTGGGCTCGTCCAGGATGAGCACCCGGGTGTCGGCCAGCAGCCACTTACCGATGACGACCTTCTGCTGGTTGCCGCCGGAGAGCGTACGGACGTGCTGGCCGAGCCCGGACATGCGGACGCCGAGCTGCTTCGCGATGCGCGCGGCCGCCGTACGCTGCCCCTTCAGGTCCACGAGCCCGGAGCGGGACGCGGAACGCAGGGTGACCAGGCCGAGGTTCTCCTGTACGGAAGCGTCGAGGACCAGGCCCTGACCCTTGCGGTCCTCCGGTACGAGGCCTATCCCGGCGCCCATCGCGGCGGGCACGTCGTGCCGGGCGAGGCGTTCTCCGCGTACGTCGACGGTGCCGGTGTCGTACGGGTCCGCGCCGAAGACCGCGCGCGCCACCTCCGTACGACCGGCGCCGACGAGTCCGGCGAGGCCGACGACCTCACCGGCGTGCACGTCGAAGCCGACGTCGTGGAAGACGCCGTCCCGGGTCAGGCCGCGTACGGACAGCAACACCTCACCGGTATCGGGCCGTTCGCGCGGGTACTGCTGCTCGATGCTGCGGCCGACCATGAGCTGGACGAGCCGGTCCTCGGGTGTGGAGGCGGGCACCTGGTCGATGGTGCGGCCGTCGCGCAGGACGGTGACGCGGTCACCGAGCGCGGCGATCTCCTCCAAGTGGTGGGTGATGAAAACGATTCCGACGCCGTCCGCACGCAACTGCCGGACGATCGCGAAGAGTTTGTCGACCTCTTCCGAGGTGAGCACGGCGGTCGGCTCGTCCATGATGAGAACGCGTGCGTCCAGGCTCAGCGCCTTGGCGATCTCGACCATCTGGAGCCGGGCGATGCCCAGTTCGCGGACCTTGGCGTCGGGACGCACCTCCACCCCGACCCGGCGCAGCAGCTTCTCCGCGTCCGCCCGCATGCGCCGGTCGTCGACGAGACCGAAGCGGCGTGGCTGGCGGCCGAGGAAGATGTTCTCGGCCACCGTCAGGTCGGGCACCAGGTTGAACTCCTGGTAGATGGTGGCGATACCGAGCCGTTCGGCGTCCTGCGCGTTGTTGATGCGCACCTCACGGCCCTCGGCGAGGATCCGGCCGCGGTCGGGGCGGTAGGCGCCGGAGAGCATTTTGATGAGGGTGCTCTTGCCGGCTCCGTTCTCGCCGAGCAGGACGTGGACCTCGCCTCGGCTCAGGTCGAAGTCGACGTTGTCGAGCGCCACGACGCCGGGGAAGGTCTTGCGCAGGCCCTCGATGCGCAGCAACTCGTCGGGGTGCGAAAGCAGTTGCTCGTCCGACGCGGTCACCGTCGGCTCCGGTCGCTCCTCCGGCACCGATCGCTCCGGTCGCTCCTCCGGTGCGGTCACCGTTCGCTCCTCTGGTCGGTCGCGTCCTGGCCGCACGAGCGGCGCACGACGAGACGGGCGGGCAGGGTGACGGACTGCGGGGTCCGTCCTTCGATCAGGTCGGCCAGCGCCCGTACGGCTGCACGGGCCAGGTCCGCGGTCGGCTGGGCGATGGCGGTGATCGGCGGGTCCGTGTGGACGAACCACGGGATGTCGTCGAAGGCGGCGAGCGCGATGTCGTCGGGAACCCGCAACCCCCGGGCCCGGATCGCGTCCAGCGCGCCGAGCGCCATGAGGTTGTCGGCGGCGAAGACGACCTCGGGCGGCTCGGCCAGCGCGAGGAACCCTTCGGTGGCCCGCCGTCCACTGGCGGCCTGGAAGTCGCCCTGCCCGATATAGGTGTCGGGCAGCGCGAGCCCCAGCCCGCGCATCGCCTCCCGGAACGCCTCGACGCGCTCGTTGCCGGTGGTGGTCGCCGCGGGCCCGGCGATGATCGCGAGCCTGCGGTGGCCGAGGCCGTGCAGGTGCGCGACCAGATCCTTGACCGCACCCGTACCGTCGGCCCGGACGACCGGCACGTCGATGCCCGGGATCCAGCGGTCCACGAAGACCATCGGCGTACCGCTCAGCGCCACCTCCCGCATCAGCGGCGAGCCACCGTCGGCGGGCGAGACGAGCAGCCCGTCGATCCTGCGGTCGATGAGCGTACGGATGTGGTGGTCCTGGAGCTCGGGCCGCTCGTCGGCGTTGCCGATGATGACGCTGTAGCCGAGCGCGCGGGCCTCCTCCTCGACGAAGCGGGCCAGCTCGGTGAAGTACGGATTGAGTACGTCACTGATGACCAGGCCGAGGGTGCGGGTCTGCGCGGTACGCAGTGAGCGGGCCACGGCGTTGGGCCGGTAGCCGAGGGCGTCGACGGCGGCGAGGACACGGGTGCGCGCCTCCGCGCTGACGGACGGATGGCTGTTCAGCACCCGCGACACCGTGGCGACGGAGACCCCCGCCTGGGCCGCGACATCTTTGATGCTCGCCATGTCCGGACCACCTCCTTGTGGTTTCCGTACACCTCGAAACCAGGGGCGGACCGCTCGCACGACGCCGTGGAATCGATTACAAGGACGATTGGAATCGATTACATGGCTGAAAACAAGACCCTCCTCCGTGTCCGAGACCGGATCGTGACAGGAGGGGGCGGAGGAATGGAGGGGTGGCGGGAGGTCGGGAGATGGAGGAGCGGAAGGCGGGCGGCTCAGCGAGGTGTCTTCGGCGGGCTCGCCTTCCACGCTCGGTCGAGGGAGTCGTCCCAGGTGCCGTGCCGGTCGAAACTCGCGGCTCGGCAGCCACGGGACATGGGCGCCGCAGCGGAATGACGCCAGGCGGCGTCCCCGATCCGGAGGATGGCGTGGCCGCAGTGCCGACAGACCGCGTGCCCCATCAACTCGGCGTTCAGCCGCTCGAACTGCGCGGTGCGGTCCGCCGCCTCCTCCTTGAGACCCCGCAGCACCTCCTCGGCGCTGGAGACCCCTGCCGAACCGATGAGGTCGTGAACGAGCGCCACCGCCTCGACCTCGATGTCGACTCGCCGCGCGGCGTCGACCAAGCTCCGCGCACCGCCGCTGCCGGGCGACTTGCGGATCATCCGTTCCGCCAGTTCGACCGACGGAGTGCCGGACAGCGCCGACCGGTCATCGTCCGTCCCGCCTTCCGGGGCCCCGTCTCTCAGGCGCCTGCGGGCGACCTCGAAGGCCCATGCCTCGGTGGATGCCTTCTTGGCGACGTTGAAGTGTGTGCTGGTCGCCGCGTCCATCACCGTGTGGAACTCTTCCCTCAGCGCTCCCCAGTGGTCGCCACCGGTGAAGTCCTCCGGGCACCAGCCGTAGTGGCGCACGAGTTCGTCACGGACCCGTCCGAAGTGGTGCAGGCTCTTCCGCACCGGTCCGCGGGTGTCGATGTGGATGCCGACGCTTTCCGCACGAGTCACCATCTCCGGCTCCACGCCCTGCCACTTCATGTGTCCGTCGCGCTCACATGCGTAGTCGACCCAGGACCAGAACGCCTCGGCGTCCACAACATCGGGTGCCTCACGGTGGTGGCGCGGACAGAGGAGAGCGAAGTTGCGCACATCGTTGGAACCGCCCAGCGACTCCGGGACCACGTGGGCCCTTTCCACCGGCGCCTGCCAGCAGATCAGGCAGATCGGCTCATCGAGACCGAGGTACTCGGCGATGGCCCGGACCGGAGGTCTGGACCGGCGCTCGTCAGGATGGCTGTCCCGGTTGCGTACGCGCAGCTCACGGTGGTCGAAAGCATGGTCACGGTCGGGATCCCGGATGTTCAGGACGTCAGGGATGTCCTCGCGTTGCGGCTTCGGGTTCCGCGCCTGGTAGAGCGGTGTGCTGATCTCCGTGAGATACGGGCTCAGGAATCCCGTCAGGAACTCCTTGATGATCTCCAAGGCGTCGGCGTCATAACCGCCGGCGGCGTTGCGGTGTCCCTGAACGTCGAGGTACAGGTATCGCGGGGCTCCGGGGCTCGTCGCAGCGGCCTTTTTGAGGATCGAGAAGATGCGGGTGGCGCACTTGGCGAAGTCCTCTTCGACCCGCATGTCGTGGTAGAGCGCGATGACCTTCGGTTTCGCGTCGGCTTCCGAATCCTCGGAGGTACCGCGTTCTGCGTGGCCTCGGGGCGGACTGTCCGCCGGCCCGCCACGGGCTTCCCTGTGCTGCGCTTCATGTACGCACAGTAGGAGGAGCCTCTGACCATCACTGCTCGCGGCGTCCGATCCGGACCGGGAGGCGCCCACACCTGGACTTTCGTAGGGCCGGAGGAGCGGGCGCAAAGCACTGCGGGTGCTGACCGAAGAGGTCAGCACCCGCGTAAGAAAGTGTCCGAGGGGGGACTTGAACCCCCACGCCCGATAAAGGGCACTAGCACCTCAAGCTAGCGCGTCTGCCATTCCGCCACCCGGACAAGGTGTCTGTCGTTCGCGGTGTGTTCCCCGCGGCGACATGGAAAACAATACCAGGGGTTCGACGCGCCTTTCACCTGCGTATCCGGCGCATACTCGGAGGTCAGTGCGGTGCGGCGGGCCGGTGTGGCCGCGGCCTCCACCGTCCGCGGAGGTCGCGGGGCTACCTTCGCGTCCATGAGTGATCGCGGCTTCCGCCGGCCCCGTCCGCTGTCTCCCCTGCGCGAGCATCTGCGCGACACGCTCTGGTTCGCGCCGACCATGGGGTTCGTCTGTGTGTTCGTGCTGTGGCTGGCCGCCTCCGCGGTGGACGAGGAGATCGTCGCGCTGCTCCAGCGGGCGGAGGCGTACGACGAGCTCGGCAGTCTCATCTCCTTCGTGCAGGACGCGAAGACGATCGTCACCACGATCAGCTCGGCGATGATGACGTTCATCGGTGTGGTCTTCAGCATCTCGCTGGTCGCGGTGCAGATGGCGAGCGGGCAGCTCACACCGCGGGTCGTGCGGATCTTCGTCCGCAGCAGGATCAGCAAGGTCACGCTGACGGTGTTCCTCGCGACGTTCCTGTTCTCGCTGCTGGTCCTGACCTCGTACGAGAGCGAGGCGGACCCGCGCCTGGTGGTCTCCGTGCCACTGTTGCAGAGCATGCTCACGCTGGTGCTCGTCGGGCTGAGCCTGCTGCTGTTCATCGCCTACGTCAGCTCGACGCTGCGGCTCATGCAGGTCGGGCCGGTGGTGGACAAGATCGCGCGCGACTCGTTCCAGGTGCTCGGCCGGATGCCGAGAGGGCCGGGCGGGGCCGAGGGGCTCGGGCCGGAGACCGGGCGGGTGGTGTACGAGGGGCGGGCCGGGGTGTTGCGGGACGTGAACACGGCGCGGCTCGTGCGGGCCGCGCGGCGGCAGGACGTCGTCCTGCGGGTCATTCCGCGCATCGGCGACTTCGTGGTGCCGGGCACGCCGGTGCTCGCCGTCCACGGCGGGGCCGTACCGTCGCGGCTGCGGTACACCGTCTCCGTCGGAGTGGAGCGCACCCTGCACCAGGATCTGGCCTTCGGGTTGCGTCAGCTTGTCGACATCGCACTGCGGGCCCTGTCGACGTCCGTGAACGATCCGACCACCGCCGTCCAGTGCCTGGACCGGATCGCGCAGTTCCTCGCCGCCGTGGTGGACCTGCCGCTCGGTACCGTCCACCACCGGGACCGGTCCGGGCGGGTGCGCCTGGTGCAGGAGGGGCCGGACTGGGAAGATCTGGTGGATCTCGCCTTCGAGGAGATCCGGTGGTGTGTGGCCGGAAGTCCGCAGGTGTCGCGGCGGCTGCTGGCGGGGTTGGACGATCTGTTGCCGCTCGCGCCGGAGGAGCGGAAGCAGCCGCTGGTACGGCATCGGGCGCTGCTCCTCCAGGCCGTGGAGCGGGCCGTTCCGGTGGCTGCCGACCGGGAGTTCGCGCTGCTGCCGGACCGGCAGGGCATCGGGTAGCCCCGCCGGTCCGGCAGATGCGGCGTGCGTCAGTCGCCGCAGCGGCCCGCGCGCAGCGAGTGCAGGTGCTCGCTCGACTTCCGGGCGAAGGCGAGCGAGTCGACCGGGTTGTCGTGCTCCGCCTGCCAGTGGTGGTACGTCCGGCCGTGGTGGGTCCGGTCGGTCACCTTGGAGAGGAACGCCTTGTAGTCGATGTCCCCGTCGCCCACGTCCGACATGCGGTAGCCGTCGCGGGTCGTGTCGTCGCGGACGCCGTCCTTGACGTGGAAGAGCGGGTAGCGGTTCGGGTGCTTGAGGACGTACTTCAGCGGGTCGAGCGGGGCGTTGGTGCCGTCCGCGCGCTTGCTGAAGCGGAACTGCGCGCAGTACGCCCAGTAGATGTCCATCTCCAGGTAGACCAGGTCGGGATCGGTCTCGGCGAGCAGGACGTCGTAGAGGCGCACCTTCGGCTTGTCGGTCGCGAAGGAGAACTCCTCGGCGTGGTTGTGCTGGTAGAACTTCATCCCGCGCTTACGGGCGGCGGCCCCGTACGTGTTGAAGTCGTCGGCCGCCCGCTTCCAGCCGTCCACCGTGGAGCCGTAGCGGAACGGGCCGGAGGCCGTACCGATGTGCTTGAGGCCGAGCGCCTGGGCGTCGTCGAGGACCTTCTCCAGGTTCTGGGCGAAGGTGTAGGCGCCGGGGTTGTTGTCGTCGTAGTAGCCGACGTGGCTGCCGATCGGGTTGAGTCCGTGGTCCTTGGCGAGCCGCTTGAGCTGGGCCAGCGTGATGGGGCCGGCGGAGCCCTGGGTGTAGCCGGCGAGCTCGATCTCGTCGTAGCCGTACTTCTCCAGTTCGGCGAAGACAGGGGCGAAGCCGAGCGTGGAGATCTTGTCGCGGAGGCTGTAGAGCTGGATGCCGAGACGGCCGGGAGGCAGGACGGGCTTGCCCTTGCCGTGTCCGTGTCCGTGTCCGTGTCCGTGTCCGTGTCCGGGGCCGTGACCGTGGCCCTTGCCGAGTGCCTGGGCGTGGTCCCGGCCGGCGGCCTGGGCGGTCGCCGTGCCGATGATCGTGGCGGCGGTGGCTCCGGCGGCGACACCGAGGATGTTGCGGCGGCTCAGTCTGCGGGCGAGTCCGGTGTCCTTGGAGGTGCGGCTCATGTTCGCGTGACTCCCTTGGGTGACGTGGGGTGAGCGGTGCGGTGCCGGGTGCGTGACAGGGAATGTCAGTGCAGTCCGGCAAGCTTGAGGAGCAGGGACTTCACCTCGGTGGCCCTGACCCGGTCGGTGAACGCGTGGGGGGTGGAGCAGAGGATGAGCGGACCTTCGTCGTCGCTCGACGGAAGGCGGCCGTGGCTGCCGCGAATAGGTGAGGGGTCCAGCGGAACGACCGCCATGCGGTAGCGCATGCCGAGCTTCTTGCGCGCGACCGCCGAGGCGGCCTTGAGCCGTACGTAGGGGTCCTCGGGGTCCATGAAGAGCTCGACGGGGTCGTAGCCGGGTTTGCGGTGGATCTCGACGAGCTGGGCGAAGTCGGGCGCGTGTGCGTCGTCGAGCCAGTAGTAGTACGTGAACCAGGCGTCCTTCTCCGCCACGGCGACCAGCTCGCCGGAGCGTGGGTGGTCCAGGTGGTGCGCCTTCTTGCCCTCGTCGTCCAGGAGCTGGTCGATGCCGGGCAGGTCGGCCAGTGCGGCCCGGGTCGCCTCCAGGTCCTCGGGACGGCGTACGTAGATGTGGGCGAGCTGGTGGTCGGCGACGGCGAAGGCGCGTGAGGCCATGGTGTCGAGGTATTCCATGCCGTCCTGCGTGTGCACCTCCAGCAGGCCCGCCCGGCGCAGCGCCCGGTTGATGTCCACGGGCCGGCTCACGCGGGTGATGCCGTATTCGGAGAGCGCCACGACCGTACGGCCTTCGTCGCGCGCGTCGGCCAGCAGCGGGGCGATGGCCCGGTCAAGGTCGGCGGCGGCCTGGTGGGAGCGCGGGTCGTCGGGGCCGTAGCGCTGGAGGTCGTAGTCGAGGTGCGGCAGGTAGCACAGGGCGAGGTCGGGGGTGCGGGTGGCGATGATGTGGCGGGTGGCGTCGATGATCCACTGGGAGGAGACCAGGTCGGCGCCGGGGCCCCAGAAGTGGAAGAGGGGGAACGTGCCGAGTTTGTCGGTCAGTTCGTCGTGCAGGGCGGGAGGCCGGGTGTAGCAGTCGGGTTCCTTGCGGCCGTCGGCGTAGTAGACGGGGCGCGGGGTGACGGTCCAGTCGGTGTCGGCGCCCATCGCGTACCACCAGCAGATGTTGGCGACGGTGTAGCCGGGATGGGCGCGGCGGGCCGCGTCCCAGAGCTTGTCGCCTTCGACGAGCCCGTTGTGCTGGCGCCAGAGCAGGACGTCGCCGAGCTCGCGGAAGTACCAGCCGTTGGCGACGATGCCGTGTTCGGCGGGCATGGTGCCGGTGAGGAAGGTGGACTGGGCGGCGCAGGTGACGGCGGGCAGGACGGTGGAGAGAGGGGCCCGCGCGCCCTGCTTGCCGAGCGCCGTGAGGTTCGGCATGTGGGCGAGGAGCTGCGGGGTGAGGCCGACGACGTCGAGGACGAGGAGAGGCGTGGGGGCCGTTCCCGCCTGGTGTGAGCTGTCCGTGGTGTCCGTGGTCATGGCAGCTCCTTGAGGCCGAGGTCGACCAGGAGGTCGCGGGCGAGGGTGAGTTCGGCGGCGATGCCGTCGGCGAGTTGCGTACGGGTGCGGGGCCGCAGTTCGGCGGGCAGGGCCTGCCAGGTGTACGTCTCCACCTCCAGGTGCCGGGTCAGCGGCACCGCTCCCCCGACGAGCCGGGCCAGCGTGGTGCGGAGCACGGGGAGGGTGGAGGTGAGCGGCGGCGCCGGCGGGGCGTGCAGCGGTACGTGGAAGTGGGCGCGCCAGGGAGTGGAGTCCGGGAGCGCGCCGCCGGCTACGGCCTCGTCCAGGTCGTCGGTGCCGCGCAGCCCGGCGGCCGTGCGCGTACGGGTCTGGTGCAGGAAGCGTGGCTCGGCGAAGGCGGCGAGCGCGGTGCGGACCTCGGGGAGGTGGGGGTGCTCGGCGTGCAGGGCGGCGGAGAGCTGGGACTTGACGACCGGGATGCCGGCGGCGGTCAGTGCGGCGAGTGCGGTGTCCGGGTCCTCGAAGGAGGTGGCGAGGTGGCAGGTGTCGACGCAGATGCCGATGCGCCGGTGGCCGACGTCGGAGAGCGGCGCGATGGCGTCGGCGGTGGTCTCCACCGTGCAGCCCGGCTCCGGTTCGAGGCCGATCCGGATCGACTTGCCGGTGAGTTCGGCGAGGGCGTCCAGGCGCTGGGCGAGCGTGGTGAGAGCGGCGCGCGCGGTGCGGGCGGCGGCGGGGTCGGTGGCGTACGGCGTGCGCCAGGCCAGCGGGAGCGTGGAGATGGTGCCTTCGGTGACGTCGTCGGGGAGCAGGGCTGCGAGGAGGCGGGCAAGGTCGGTGGTGTGGGCGAGGCGGTCGGGCTCGGTCCAGTCCGGCCGGTAGACCCGGTACTTGACCTCGTCGGCGCCGAAACCCTCGTACGGGAAGCCGTTGAGGGTGACCACTTCGAGGCCCCGGCCGTCGAGTTCGGCGCGGAGCGCGCGGAGTTCGGCGGGGTCGTTGATCAGGGCGCGGGCGGCGTCCCTGGCGAGCCAGAGGCCGATGCCGAGCCGGTCCCGGCCGAGGCGGCGGCGTACGGGTTCGCAGTGGTCGCGGAGCTGGGCGCGGACGCCGTCCAGCGTTTCGGCGGGGTGGACGTTGGTGCAGTAGGAGAGGTGGACGATCGAGCCGTCCGGGTGGCGGAAGCGCATGGCTTCACTCCCCGCCGCGCAGGATGGAGTTTCCCTCGTGGAGTGCGTCGGGGGCGGGGGTGTCCAGGTGGAGCCGGCCGCTCTGGCCGTAGAACGCGACGGGGTTGCGCCACAGGACCTGGTCGACGTCGTCCTCGGTGAACCCGGCCTTCAGCATGGCGTCGGCGACCTTGCGGGTCTTGAGCGGATCGCTCTTGCCCCAGTCGGCGGCCGAGTTGACGAGGATCTTCTCGGTGCCGTGGTTCCGGAGGATCGTGACCATGCGGTCCTCGTCCATCTTGGTGTCCGGATAGATGGAGAACCCGGCCCAGCATCCGCTGTCAGTGGCGGCCTTTACGGTTGTCTCATTGAGGTGGTCGAGCAGGACGTGCTCCGGGGGGAGGTGCGATTCGCGGATGACGTCGATGGTGCGGTGGAGACCGGCGAGCTTGTCGCGGTGCGGGGTGTGGACGAGGGCCGGGAGCCCGTGGTCGGCGGCGAGCTGGAGCTGAGCGGCCAGCGCGTGGTCCTCGGCCGGGGTCATGGAGTCGTAGCCGATCTCACCGACGGCGACGACGGAGTCCTTGACCAGATAGCGCGGCAGGGCGTCCAGGACGGGGGTGCAGCGAGGGTCGTTGGCCTCTTTGGGGTTGAGGGCGAGCGTGCAGTGGTGCGCGATGCCGTATTGGGAGGCGCGGAAGGGCTCCCAGCCGAGGAGCGCGTCGAAGTAGTCGAAGAAGCTGGCGGGCGAGGTGCGCGGCTGGCCGAGCCAGAAGGAGGGTTCGACAAGGGCGCGGACGCCCGCGTCGTACATCGCCTGATAGTCGTCCGTGGTCCGGGACGTCATGTGGATGTGGGGGTCGAAGATGCGCATCAGGACTCCTCCGTGGGGGCGGCAGGGCTGGTCTCGGCGAGCGTGAGAGCGGTGCGCAGGTCGGCCGGGACGTCACGGCCGGCGGCGGTCCGCTCGGCGGCGAAGTCGCGGAGCATACGGGCGAGTTCGGCGTCTCCTCGGGCCCGCTCACCGAGCCGGTCGACGGCGTCCAGCGGTACGCCGGTGAAGAGGCACTTCAGCACGGCGTGGCGCCAGGCGTGCGGATCGAGGTGCGCCGCGGCGTACGGGCCGACGGCGGCGGCCACCAGCCGGGTGTCGTTGGTGCGCAGGGCGTCCTCGACTAGCGGGAGAGCGGTGGCGTCGAGATCGAGGCGGTGCAGGGTGAGGAGGACGGCGTGGCGTTCGGCGGCGGTGCCCTGTTCGTAGAGCCGGGTGACGGAGGAGAGCGGGGCGCGGGCCGCGATGAGCAGGAGGAAGCGTACGGAGTCGGCGTGGGCCGGTCCGCAGTGGCGGCCGGCGGTGGCGTAGCGGAGTTCCCAGGGTGGCGAGGCGTACGGGGAGGTGCCGGTGCCGCCGGCTTGTGCGGGCTCGCGGGCGGGCCCGGCCGGTGCGGTCTCGGTACGGGTGGTCTCGGCACGGGCTGCGGCGTCGTGCGCTGCCTCGGCCAGGGCCGCGTCGAGCCAGGCGCGGGCGGTGGTGTCGAGTTCGGCGTCGAGTTCCTTGCGGGACTTCAGCACGGTGCGCCGCCCTTCTTGTTGATCGCGCCCTTGGTCATGGCGTCGCGCAGGAAGGCGATGGAGGTGCGGGCGAGTTCGGGGCCCGCGTGGGAGTGGCGTGGCAGTTCGACGACGGTGAGGCCCTGGTAGCCGGTGGCGTCCAGGGCGGCGAGCACGGGCGGGAAGTCGATCTCGCCGTCGCCGAACGGCAGGTGCTCGTGGACGCCGCGCCGCATGTCCTCGATCTGGACGTGCCGGAGCCAGGGCGCGGAGTCGACGACGCACTGCACAGGTGAGGCCTCCTCCAGGCACTGGCAGTGGCCGATGTCGAGCGTGAGGCCGAGGAGCGGCGGGTCTCCGAGGAGGGCGCGGAGGTGGTGGAAGTCGGCGAGGGTAGCGAGGAGGTGACCGGGTTCGGGCTCGATGGCGAGCGGGATGCCCGAGCGGTCGGCGGCGTCGAGTACGGGCGTGATCGCCTCGGTCAGGCGCTTCCAGGCGGTGTCCGTGGATGTGTCCGGCGGGGTGATGCCGCTGAAGCAGTGGACGGCGTGCGCGCCGAGCTCGCCGGCCACGTCCACGGCACGGACGAGCAGCGCGGTGCGCGCGGCACGGGCGTCGGGATCCGGGTCGAGGAGGGACGGGCCGTGCTTACGGCGCGGGTCCAGGACATAGCGGGCGCCGGTCTCGACGGTGACCCGGAGCCCGAGGGAGGTGAGCCGGCGGGCGACCTCACGGGTGCGTTCGGCGAGGTCCGGAGCCAAGGGGTCCAGGTGCATGTGGTCGAGCGTCAGCCCGACGCCGTCGTAGCCGAGGTCGGCGAGGAGCCCGAGCGCGTCGTCGAGACGGAGGTCGGTGAGCCCGTTGGTGCCGTAACCGAGGTGGAGGGTCATGTGGGGCTCACCTTCCGGGCGAGGGCGCGGGCCAGGGGGACGAGTGCCATGACGGCGAGACCGGAGCCGGGTGCTCCGGCGCGGGTGGCGAGCGCCGCCTGGAGCGGGATCATGGCCCGGATCCCGCCGCCGACCGCCCGTTGGGTCAGGGGCGGCGACGGGTTGAGTGCGGCGTGCAGGAGAGGTGGGCCGGCGGTGCGGAGGTAGGCGCCGGTGACGGCGGTGAGGAGGAGGGAGGTGAGGGCGGGAGCGTGGTGGCTGTCGATCGCTCGGTGCTCTCCCGGACTCCACGCGCCGAGGCCGCTCGCGGCGGGCCCCGCCACGGTCACGCCAGGGCCGCCTGTGCCGGGCCCCGGCGACCTGGTCCGAGCTGGTCGGTCCGCCGTGAGCACCGCCGCGCCCAGCGCCGTCGTCGTGGCCAGGACCGCCAGCGGTACGGCGGTGGACCCGCCCTGCGCCTCGTGGCGGGACACGGCGGTGACGCCGTACGTGTGCGCCCCGAGGACCAGGGCTGCGGGGACACCGGCCAAGGGGCCGCGCGCAGGACGAGCCGCTCGGGCAACGTTGTCGAGACCGGTGCGCGGTGCGACCCCGGTCCGCGCCGCAGGCGTGGCGCGGCGCCCCGGGCCCGGCACCGTACCGGCAGCCGCTGCCGTGCCCGGCCCCTCCCCCGCCCCCACGGACGCCGTCGCGCCCAGCAACACATCCAGAGACCGCGCCGCAGCCATCGCCGCCGGGCCCGCCTTCGTGTGCTTCAGGTGCAGGTCGTAGGCCCAGACCGTCGCCGCCAGGCCCGTCGCCACCGCCAGCGCCGGGCGGCCGGCCCGCGCCGCGAGGGCCAGGCCCGCCGCCGTCAGGAGGCCGGCCGCGCCCAGGGCCGCCGCTGGGCTGACGCGGCCCGACGGGATCGGCCGGTGCGGGCGGTCCACCGCGTCCTCCTCGCGGTCCGCCCAGTCGTTGAGCGCCATCCCCGCCTCGTACAGGCAGAGCGAGGCGCCGATCGCCAGCGCCGTGCCCCGGCCGGGGCTGCGGCCCACCGCCGCGGCCCCGGCCAGTGCGTCACCCGGCACGGAGAACAGCGCGGAGACCCGGAACAGTTCGGTCCAGGCCCGCACCGTGTCCCCTCTCCCGCGACCGGGGGACGGGCGGTGCCTGTCCGGTGCGGGCGCAGTCCCACCCGTACCGGACAGGCCGTCTTCGGAGGCGCGACCCGGGGCCGTGGCTGGTGCTCGCAGGCCCGCACCGAGCGCCGACAGGGCCCGCAGCCGCCACCTCATGCCTGGCCCCGCAGCCGCTCGGCGAAGGCCAGCAGCGAGGCGTACTGCTCGGCGAGCGCGGCCGAGGTGCCGCCGTCCGGGTCCTTGAAGTAGAAGCCCAGCTCCGGCCGCGGGCCGCTCAGTCCCAGCTCGTGCGAGCGGGCCAGCAGCCGGGCCAGGTCCAGGACGAGCGGGGCCGCGAGGGCCGAGTCGCAGCCCTGCCAGATGGTCTGCAAAACCATGCGGGAGCCGAGGAAGCCGTCGAAGGCGATGTGGTCCCAGGCCGTCTTCCAGTCCCCCATCGCCGGTACGTCGTCGATGTGGACCTCGCCTTCGGGAGCGGTGCCGAACGTGTCGGCCAGGACGCGTTCCTTGCCCGCGTTCTTCGCGGCCGCCGCTGCCGGGTCGGCCAGCGCCGCCCCGTCCCCGCCGCCCAGCAGGTTCGACCCGGACCAGGCCCGTACGGGCAGGGCGCGCTGGAGGAACATCGGGGCGAGCACCGAGCGGAGCAGCGTCTGGCCGGTCTTGCCGTCGCGTCCGGCGTGGGGAAGTCCGCTGTCGGCGACGGTGTCGGCCAGGGCCGGAGCACGCAGGCCGGTCGAAGGGGTGAAGTTGGCGTAGGAGCAGCCGGCGCGGAGAGCGGCGGCCGCGTAGAGGGAGCTGGCGGGAAGGCGCGGGTCGTCGGGGCCGGGGGCCGGTTCGGTGGAGGAGACGTTGATGACGACCGTGCGGGCCAGCTCGTTGCGGTGGGCGAAGTCGGTGAGGTCGGCGGCGAACGCGGCAATGAGCTCCTGGTCGGTGCGGGTGTCGCCGGGAAGCGGTCCGCCGGGACGTATCTCAGCGTCGGCGGCGTCGAGTTCGCCGCGTACGGCGGTCGGGAGGCGGTACGGCAGGACGCCGCCTTCGGCCAGTGCCTCGGCCCGTTTGGCGAGCGGGCAGTCCAGGGTGTCGTGGCCGCCGAAGACCAGCGAGGTCAAGGGCGGCAGGCCGCTGTCGGCGAACGGAGGCGTCTCGGTGACCATGCCGGTCGGCGGGTGGAGACCCGCCGCTATCGCCGCGCATCCCGCCGTGGCGGTGGTGGCGACGGAGCCGCGCGCTCCGATGAACCAGACGCCGGTACGGCGGCCTGGGCCGTCGGCTCCACGGCGTGCACTCTCGTCACGGCCTTCACGTTCGGCATGTGCGGTCACGGGCTGCCTCCCTGGGGGATGAAGAGGTGGAGGACGGCGGGCGGGGAAGGGGTCGGTGCCTTCCCCGCCCGCCGTCGGCAGAGGTGGCCGCCCTACGTCGAGGGCAGCTCCTTCAGCTGGATGTTGCGGAAGGACACCTGGTCGTCGGCTCCGTGGTTCTGGAGGCCGATGTAGCCGTCCTTCAGGCTGCGGGCCGGGTCCGTGTTGGTGAAGTCGTTGATCTTCGCTCCGTTGAGGAAGAGCTGCAGACGTTCGCCCTGAACCTTGATCTCGTAGCTGTTCCACTGGCCCGGCGGCCGCAGGACGCGGTCACGGGCCTTGATGTTCGCCGACTTGAAGCCGTAGACGGCACCGGTGGTGCGGTCGGCGGCGTCGGTGGCGTCGATCTGGATCTCGTAGCCGTTGTTCACGGCCGACCACGGGTCCTGCGACTCCGGGAAGCCTACGAAGACACCGGAGTTGTCGTCGCCGGTCATCTTCCAGTCGAGCTTGAGCGAGTACGCCTTCAGCTCCTTGGCCTGGTAGGTGAGCAGGCCCATGCCGCCCTCGGAGTGCAGAGCGCCGTCACCGACGGAGAACGTGCCCGGACCGGCCTGCTTCCAGCCTTCCAGCGTCTTGCCGTTGAAGATGGGCCGGTAGTCCTTGTTCGGCTTGCAGTCGGCCTTGACCTGGCCGGTGGCGTAGCGCAGACCGCCCGACAGGTGCTGGCGGAAGGCGGTCTCGGCGTAGGACTCCTTGGTGTGGCCGAGGCCGGTGTAGAAGGAGCGGCCGCCCTGGTAGGTCTGGCACCAGGAGATCGGGTGGTCACCCTTCATGTTGCCGCCGGTGTAGGTGGTCTCGTCAAGAGTGGCCAACACCTTTGCGTTGTCACGGGGGTTGGTGCCGTAGTTGTACCACTCGTCGGTGCGCTCCCACTCCTCGTCCAGGTGCGCGGTGGCCGGATGGTCGTGGTCCTCGACGCGGACGGTGGCGGGCTGGATCTGCGGGTGCGAGTCGAAGTAGGCGCCGACGAGGCCGCCGTAGAACTCCCAGTCGTACTCGGTGTCGGCGGCCGCGTGGATGCCGACGTAACCGCCGCCGGTGGCCACGTAGTTCTCGAAGACCTTCTGCTGTTCGGCGTTGAGGACGTCACCGGTGGTGGAGAGGAAGGCGACGGCGTCGTAGCGGGCGAGGTTGCTGGTGGTGAACTGGGCGGCGGACTCGGTGGAGTCGACCGTGATGTTGGTGTCCTTGCCGATCTCCTTCAGCGCGGCGATGCCGGCCGGGATGGAGTCGTGGCGGAAGCCGGCGGTCTTGGAGAAGACGAGGACGCGCTTGGCGGTCTTGTCGACCGGGCTGTCGGACAGTTCGAAGTCGTCGATGTCGTAGAGCGCGCCGTCGCCGCCCTTGAAGACGAGGAAGAGTTCGGTCTGCCTCTTGGGCGCTCCGCGCAGCGGGATGTCGATGTCCTGGAAGGTGTCCCAGCTGCCGGTCACCGGGACCGGGCCGGAGCCGAGGATCTTGCCGGTGGGTGATCCGGTGCGCACTTCGAGGAAGCCGCCCGAACCGGCTGACGAGATACGGGCGGTGAGCTTGGTGGTGCCACCGAGGACGTAGGTCTTGAAGGAGATCCAGTCGTCGTTGTGGATGTCACCGACGGTCTTTCCGCCGTGCGCGCTGGACTTGCTCGGCGTGGTGACGCCGGAGGAGTCGTCGAAGTGCTCGGCCTGGCGGTGCCTGGGCTGGAGGCGCGAGGTGTCCTTGCCGGTCAGCTTGGCCTGGCCGCCACCGCCGTTGTCGGTGTAGGAGGCTGAAATGCCGCCGTAGATATTGGCGTTGGGGTCGTGGCCGCCTTCCATGGCGGTCTTGATGGTGCCTTCGCAGCCGTGCTCGGTGGTGATGTCGTGGCCGTGACTGTCGTGGCCCAACGTGAACTTGACCTCGACCTTCGTGCAGTCGATGGCGCCGTCCTCCGGGTCGCTGACGTTCACCTTGAACGGCACGGAGTCACCGAACTCGAAGAGCTGGCCGTCCTCGGGGAGCACCAGCTCC
Source organism: Streptomyces sp. NPDC006174 (assembly GCF_040614075.1). Lineage (NCBI taxonomy): Bacteria > Bacillati > Actinomycetota > Actinomycetes > Kitasatosporales > Streptomycetaceae > Streptomyces > Streptomyces sp. NPDC006174. The sequence goes on from NZ_JBEXTJ010000017.1 coordinate 64,481, forward strand.
ACGGTCGGAGCGGTGTTGCCGACGGTCACGTGGACGCTGGCCGAGCCGGTGCGGCCGGTCGGGTCCTCGGCGGTGAGCGTCGCGACGTACGTACCGTTCTTCTTGTACGTGTACGTCGGGTTGGCGGCCGTCGAGGTTCCGCCGTCACCGAAGTCCCAGGCGTACGTGAGCGGGTCGCCGTCGCCGTCCGCCGTACCGGCCGAGGAGAACTTCACCTTCAGCGGTGCGGTGCCGGAGGTCTTGTCCGCCGAGGCTTCCGCGATCGGTGAGCGGCCTCCGGTGGCGTTCTCGATGCGGTAGAGAGCGGAGTTCTCGTCGCCGCCGAACCAGGCGAGGCCGTAGTCCAGGACGTAGAGCGCCCCGTCCGGGCCGAAGGCCATGTCCATGATCTGCGTACCTGACCACGGCACGTCGTTGATGGACTGGACGGCGCCGTCGGCGTCCTGCTCGATGCGCTTGATCCACCGGCGGCCGAACTCACCGGCGAAGAAGTCGCCGTCGTAAGCCTCCGGGAACTTGACCGGCGAGTCGAGGTCCGCGTCGTAGCGGTAGACCGGTCCGCCCATCGGGGACTCGGAGCCGGTGCCGAACTCGGGCAGCGAGCCGCCGTCGTACGGGATCCAGGCGGCCTCGGTCGGCGGCAGGTCGACCAGGCCGGTGTTGTGCGGCGACTCGTTCTTCAGGTTGGCGCAGTCGAAGGCGGCGCCGGAGGTCTTGGTGGCGAAGTCGTAGTCGACGTACGGCTCGTTCTCGCCGACGCAGTACGGCCAGCCGAAGTTGCCGGCCTTCGTCACCCGCGCGAACTCCACCTTGCCGGACGGCCCGCGCTTCGGGTCGGCCGCACCGGCGTCGGGGCCGTAGTCACCGACGTACACGATGCCGGTGGCCTGGTCGACGGAGAAGCGGAACGGGTTGCGGAAGCCCATCGCGTAGATCTCGGGGCGCGTCTTGTCGGTGCCGGGCTCGAAGAGGTTGCCTTCGGGGACGGTGTACGAGCCGTCCTCGGCGACCTTGATGCGCAGGATCTTGCCGCGGAGGTCGTTGGTGTTGCCGGAGGTCCGCTGGGCGTCGAACGCCGGGTTGCGGTCGGCGCGTTCGTCGATCGGCGTGTAGCCGTCGGAGGCGAACGGGTTGGTGTCGTCGCCGGTGGAGAGGTAGAGGTTGCCGTCCTTGTCGAAGTCGATGTCACCGCCGACGTGGCAGCAGATGCCGCGCGAGGTCGGGACGTCCAGGACCTTCTTCTCACTGGCGGTGTCGAGCGTGCCGTCTTCGTTGAGCACGAAGCGCGAGAGCCGGTTGACGCCCTCGAACCTCTCGAAGTCGGCGGCGGTTCCGGTCTCGGGTGCGTCGCCCGCCGGTGTGTCCAACGGCGGTGCGTAGAAGAGGTAGATGGCCCGGTTCTCGGCGAAGTCCGGGTCGACGCCGACGCCTTGGAGGCCTTCCTCGTCGTGCGTGTACACGGGAAGGGTGCCGGAGACGCGGGTGTTGCCGGCGCTGTCGGTGATCCGCAGCTCGCCGCCGCGCGAGGTGTGCAGCACGCTGCGGTCCGGAAGGACGGCGAGCGACATCGGCTCGCCGGTCTCCTCCGCGCCCTTGGCGAGAGTGACCTGCTGGAAGTCCTCCGCCACGGGCTCCTCGTGGCCCGGATGACCGGGGTGGGCGGTGGCGCCTGGGGCGGAGCCGAGGGTCAGGGTGGCGGCGGCGAGGAGGCCGCCGGTGAACAGCGCGAGCGTTTTACGGACGCGGGTCCGGGCCAGGAGCCGCTTTCTGGTTCGGTGCACGTAGGTCCTCCGGAGAGTGCCGGTTGTACGGGCGGGTGTAGCCGTGCCGTGCCGCGCGGGGACTGCCGCGCGTGGGTCACCGGAGACGGGAGCGGCCCCGGTGACGCGAGTCATGTCGTGTACACGTGGTGGACGGTAGACCTGTTCGTCCGTGACGGAAAGCCCTTGTGCAAGGGTTGGATCGAACTTCTGCTTCCGTCAGGACAAAGAAGATTCCGGGCAGGGCGAGGCAGCCCCGGGCACCGCAGGGAGCACCCGGGACCGCTCGGCCGCAGGTCCTACTCGCCGCCGCCGAAGGCCGCGTCGAAGGAGGCCGACGGAGGCTCGAAGTCGAACCGCTTGAGGCTGGCAAGCGCTTCCGGAGCGCCGGTCAGCCGGTCCATGCCCGCGTCCTCCCACTCCACCGAGACCGGGCCCTCGTAGCCGATGGACCGGAGCATCCGGAACACGTCCTCCCACGGCACATCACCGTGACCGGCGGAGACGAAGTCCCAGCCGCGCCGCGGGTCGCCCCACGGCAGGTGCGAGCCGAGGCGGCCGTTGCGGCCGTCGAGGCGTTTGCGGGCCTCCTTGCAGTCCACGTGGTAGATCCGGTCCCGGAAGTCGTAGAGGAAGCCCACCGGGTCGAGGTCCTGCCAGACGAAGTGGCTCGGGTCGAAGTTCAGTCCGAACGCGGGCCGGTGGTCGACCGCTTCGAGCGCGCGCTTGGTGGTCCAGTAGTCGTACGCGATCTCGCTCGGGTGCACCTCGTGGGCGAAGCGCACGCCCTCGGCGTCGAAGACGTCCAGGATCGGGTTCCAGCGCTCGGCGAAGTCCTCGTAGCCGCGCTCGATCATGTGCGGCGGGACCGGCGGGAACATCGCGACCAGGTGCCAGATCGAGGAGCCGGTGAAGCCGATGACCGTGTCCACGCCGAAGGCGGCGGCCGCCCGTGCGGTGTCCGCGATCTCGGCGGCGGCCCGCTGCCGTACGCCTTCGGCCTCGCCGTCGCCCCAGATGCGGGCGGGCAGGATGCCCTGGTGGCGTTCGTCGATCGGGTGGTCGCAGACGGCCTGGCCCACCAAGTGGTTGGAGATCGCGAAGCACTTGAGCCCGTATTTGTCGAGCAGTTGGTGCCTGCTGTCCAGGTAGCCGGGGTCGGCGAGCGCCTTGTCGACCTCGAAGTGGTCTCCCCAGCAGGCGAGTTCGAGACCGTCGTAGCCGAAGTCCCGGGCATGCCTGCAGACCTCCTCCAGGGGGAGGTCGGCCCACTGGCCGGTGAACAGGGTGAAGGGGCGGGGCATGTGCGGGCTACCTCCTAGGACGAGGACGGGACCGGGGTGAGTACGGAGTTCTTGGCGGCGCTCTCCTCGACGGCGGCGAGCACCCGCTGCACCTGGAGGCCGTCCGCGAACGAGGGCCTGGGCGGGAGGCCTTCGGTGATCGTGCGGATCACGTCACGGGCCTGGTGGACGAAGGTGTGCTCGTAGCCGAGACCGTGGCCCGGCGGCCACCAGGCCTCCAGGTACGGGTGCTCGGGCTCGGTGACCAGGATGCGGCGGAAGCCGGCGGTGGCGGCGGGCTCGGTGTGGTCGTGGAAGGAGAGCTCGTTGAGCCGCTCCAGGTCGAAGGCGAGCGAGCCCAGCTCTCCGTTGATCTCCAGCCGCAGCGCGTTCTTGCGGCCCGCCGCCATCCGGGTCGCCTCGAAGGAGGCGAGCGCGCCGGAGGCGAGGCGGCCGGTGAAGATCGCCGCGTCGTCCACGGTCACCTCGCCTCGCTCCACCGCGTCGGCGCCGCCGGAGAGCCCGGCCGAGGCGCCGGAGAGCAGGGGCCGCTCCCGTACGAAGGTTTCGGCGACGGCGGACACACCGGTCAGCAGCTCGTCGGCCAGGTACTGCGCGAGGTCCACGATGTGCGCTCCCAGGTCGCCCAGCGCGCCCGAGCCGGCGTGTTCGCGCTTGAGGCGCCAGGTGAGCGGCGAGGCCGGGTCGACCAGCCAGTCCTGGAGGTAGCTGGCGCGTACGTGGCGCAGGGTGCCGAGGCGGCCGTCCGCGATGAGCTGCCGGGCGTAGGTGATGGCGGGCACCTTGCGGTAGTTGAAGCCCACCATCGCCACCTGTCCTCGGGCCGCCGCGGCTTCGGCGGCACGGACCATCGCCTCCGCCTCCGCGACCGTGTTGGCGAGCGGCTTCTCGCACAGCACGTGTTTGCCCGCCTCCAGCGCGGCGATGGCGATCTCCGCATGGCTGTCGCCGGGCGTGCAGATGTCGATGAGCTGCACGTCGTCCCGGGCGATCAGCGCCCGCCAGTCGGTCTCGGCGGCGGCCCAGCCGTGCCGTGCGGCGGCGGCGTCGACCGCCGCACGGTCGCGTCCGCAGATCGCGGCGAGAGCGGGCCGCACCGGCAGGTCGAAGACGTGTCCGGCGGTGCGCCACCCCTGGGAGTGGGCGGCGCCCATGAACGCGTATCCGACCATGCCGACCCCGAGCGTTCCTCGCGCCTGGTGCGGGGGCGGTGTCGCGGTCACGGTCGCGGTCTGCGGTTCCGTGTCCTGCTCTTGACTACGGGCCATGCGGGCTTCCTCCTCGTCGGTGTGCGGTAACGGGCCGGGGGACGCGCTCGCCGCGTCCCCCGGAGTCCCGGTCAGTTGAAGCCCGTCGGCAGGTACTGGTCGATGTTGTCCTTGGTGACGACCGCGGAGTACAGGGTCAGCGAGGTCGGGATCTCCATCTCGGAGAGGCCGCTGATGCCCTTGCTCTGGCCGAGCGCGCGCGCCAGGTCGATCGCGGAGGCGGCCATCGTCGGCGGATAGAGGACGGTCGCCTTGATGACCGAGTTGTCGGCCTTGATGGCGTCCATCGCGGACTTGGCGCCGGCGCCGCCGACCATGACGAACTCGTCGCGGCCCGCCTGCTGGATGGCGCGGAGCGCGCCGACGCCCTGGTCGTCGTCGTGGTTCCAGAGTGCGTCGAACTGCTTCTGCGCCTGGAGGAGCTGGGCCATCTTCGCCTGGCCCGACTCGACGGTGAAGTCGGCGGCCTGACGGGCCACCAGCTTGATGTTGGAGTAGTTCTTGAGCGCGTCGGCGAAGCCCTGGCTGCGCTGCTTGGTCAGCTCCAGGTTGTCGATGCCGGCGAGTTCGACGACCTTGGCGTCGGCCTTGCCCTTGAGCTGTTCGCCGATGTAGTGGCCGGCGTTGAGGCCCATGCCGTAGTTGTCGCCGCCGACCCAGCAGCGGTAGGCCTGCGGAGAGGCGAAGATGCGGTCCAGGTTGACGACCGGGATGCCGGCCTTCATCGCCTCCAGGCCGACCTGGGTGAGCGCCTTGCCGTCGGCGGGAAGGATGACGAGGACATCGACCTTCTTGTTGATGAGGGTCTTGACCTGGCCGATCTGGGCGGCGGTGTCGTTGGAGCCCTCGGTGATCTCCAGCGTCACCTCGGAGTACTTCTCCGCGCGCGACTTGGCGTTCACGTTGATGGCGTTGAGCCAGCCGTGGTCGGCCTGCGGTCCGGCGAAGCCGATGGTGACGGGCTTGCCGGGCTTGTCGTCGGCGGCGGGCTGGCTGTTTCCGGCCGGCTCCGCGTTCTTCGGTTCGTTGCTGGTGCAGGCGGTGAGGAGCGCGCCCGCGGAGAGGGCGGTGGCTCCGAACAGCAGCCCTCTGCGGCTGGTCTCTGGCATGGCGGTGGAACCCTTCATCCGGTGGGTGACGTACGAAGTGCGGCTCTCGGTAAGGCGGTTGGTCACGTCTCGCCGCCGCGCAGGGTGCGGCGCTGGACGAGGACGGCGGCGACGATGATGGCGCCCTTGGCGATCTGCTGGACGTCGCTCTGCAGGTTGTTGAGCGCGAAGATGTTGGTGATGGTGGTGAAGATCAGGACACCGAGGACGGAGCCGACGATGGTGCCGCGGCCGCCGCTGAGCAGGGTGCCGCCGATGATCGCGGCGGCGATGGCGTCGAGTTCGTACAGGTTGCCGTTGGTGTTCTGGCCGGAGCCGGAGAGCACGATCAGCATGAAGGCGGCGATGCCGCAGCAGAGCCCGGAGAGCAGGTAGAGGTAGAGGCGCTGGCGGCGGACGTCGATCCCGGCGAGCCGGGCCGCCTCCGCGTTGCCACCGACGGCGACCGTGCGGCGGCCGAAGGTGGTGCGGTTGAGGATCAGCCAGCCGATGACGGTGACGGCGGCGAACATCATGACCAGCGGCGGGATGCCGAGGAAGTAGGAGTCCGGCAGGCCGAGGCTGAGGACCGAGTCGACCGTGACGATCTGCGTCTTGCCGTCGGTGATCATGAGGGCGAGGCCGCGCGCCGAGGCGAGCATGGCGAGCGTCGCGATGAACGGGACCATCCCGCCGTACGCGATGAGCACGCCGTTCACCAGTCCGGCGACGAGGCCGACGACCACGGCGGTGAACGCGATGCCCGCGAAGCCGTACTCCTGGGTGGCCAGAGTGGTGGCCCAGACGGAGGCGAGGGCGACCATCGCGCCGACGGAGAGGTCGATGCCGCCGCTGGTGATGACGAAGGTCATGCCGACGGTGACGACTCCGATGACGGAGGCCTGCGTCAGGATCAGCTGGAGGTTCCCGGTGTCCAGGAACGCGTCCGGTTCGGTGATGCCGCCGACCAGGACGAGTGCGGCGAGGACACCGAGCAGGGACAGGATCCGGACGTCGAGCCGCAGTCCGAGTCCGGGCCGGCCGCCGCCGCCTGTCTTCGAGGGCGGCGTGTCGGCGGGACCGGCGAGGGTCCCCTTGTCCGGCCCGTTGTGCTGCGCCGACGGGGCGGGCTGTGTCATGGCGTCGGGCTCCCTTCCATCACGAGGTCGAGTACGCGGTGCTCGTCGAGCTCCTGGGCGGGGGCCGTGTGGACGACCTGTCCCTCCCGGAGCACCAGCACCCGGTCGGCGAGGCCCAGGACTTCGGGCACTTCGCTGGAGACGAGCAGGACGGCGAGGCCTTCGTCGGCCAGCCGGCGGATCACGGCGTAGAGCTCGGCGCGGGCGCCGACGTCGACGCCGCGGGTGGGTTCGTCGAGCAGCAGGACCCGGCAGCCGCGCAGCAGCCAGCGGGCGAGGACGGCCTTCTGCTGGTTGCCGCCGGAGAGAGTGCGGATCGGTGTGTCCGGGTTGTCCGGCCGCAGGGACAGCTCGCGGGTGGCCTTCTGCGCGGACCGCCGCTCGCCGCCCCGGTCGATCCAGCCGACCCGGGCGAACCGGGAGAGCGAGGAGACGGAGACGTTACGGGTCACGGACTCGGTCATCAGCAGGGCCTGGGCCTTGCGCTCCTCGGGAGCGAGACCGATCCCGGCGGCGACGGCGGCGCGGACGCTGCCCGGCCTGAGCTGCTTGCCGCCTACGGTGACGGTCCCGGTGCTCGCCTTGCGGGCGCCGTAGATCGTCTCCAGGATCTCGGAGCGGCCGGAGCCGACGAGACCGGCGAGGCCGACGATCTCGCCGGGCCGCAGTTCGAGGTCGACAGGAGCGAACTCGCCTTTGCGGGACAGGCCTTGGACCCTCAGGACAGGTTCGGCTGAATTCTCGGAGGCCTCGTCCGGGCGCGGCGGGAAGACGTACTCGACATCGCGGCCGGTCATCATGGCAACGATGTCGCGTGTCGGCGTGTCGGCGGCGGGAAGGCCGACCGCGACCGCCCGGCCGTCCTTCAGCACGGTGACCCGGTCGCCGATGCGGCGGATCTCCTCCAGCCGGTGCGAGATGTAGACGACGGCGACCCCGTCGGCGGTCAGGCTGTCGACGATCCGGAAGAGGTTGTCGACCTCGTCGGGGTCGAGCGCGGCGGAGGGCTCGTCCATCACGATGAGCCGGACGTCGTGGGAGAGCGCCCGCGCCATGGAGACGATCTGCTGCTGGGCGGCGGAGAGCGAGCCGACCGGCCGGGCCGGGTCGATCTCCGGGTGGCCGAGGCGGGCCAGCAGCGCCTTCGCGGCGAGACGGCCTTCTCCGGTACGGACGATGAAGCCCGCGCTGGTCGGTTCGTGGCCGAGGAAGACGTTCTCGGCGACCGACAGCCCTTCCACCAGGTCGAGTTCCTGGTAGATGGTGGCAATTCCGAGGCGCATCGCGGCGATCGGGGACTTGAGGCGTACGGCTTCGCCGCGCCAGGTGATCTCGCCGTCGTCGGGCTGGTGGGCCCCGGCGAGCACCTTGATGAGGGTGGACTTGCCCGCGCCGTTCTGGCCGAGGAGGCAGTGGACCTCGCCTGCCTGGACCTCCAGGTCGACGCCGTCCAGGGCGCGTACGCCGGGGAAGGACTTGGTGATGCCGGACATGGTGAGCAGGGGTGGTTCTGGTGCCATGACGAGATCCCCTCGGCGAATGGGGTCCCCTGCCCTTGCTTGGTGCCGGGCGTGCGGGGAGGGCCGGTGAGCGGGCAGGGCGCAGGGCTGGAGGTGCCGTGGAGCCGGCGGCATCACGAGCTGCTGCTGACGCGGGAGGTACGTGAGGAGTACCTGTGACCAGTGCGGTGGTGCGTACGGAACGGGAGAGGTCGTGCGTACGGAACGGGAAGCGGTGGTGCGTACGGAACGGTCGGCGAGCGGTGGTGCGTACGGGGTCGGCGGCGGCGCGGGGCGCTGCTCACCGGCCTTGTGGTCAGGCCGGTGAGAAGAGGTGGTCGCTGATGAGGCGGGCCGCGCCGATCACTCCGGCGGTGGGGCCCAACTCGCCCAGCACGATAGGGAGGTTGCCGGTGGCCAGCGGCAGGGACTGCCGGTAGACCTGGGTGCGGACACTGGCGAGGAGGTTGTGACCGAGGCCGGTGACCCCGCCGCCGATCACCACCAGACCGGGATTGAAGAAGCTGACGAGACCGGCGATGACCTGCCCGACCCGGTTGCCGCCTTCGCGGATCAGGTCGAGCGCCGCCGCGTCGCCGGCCGCCGCCGCGGCGGCCACATCGGCGGCGGTGAGACGTCCGGCCGCCTCCAGCCGGACCGCGAGCTCGGGTGAGCGGCCCTCACGGGCGGCGTCCTCCGCGTCACGGGCCAGGGCGGCACCGCTGAAGTGGGCTTCCAGGCAGCCCTTGTTGCCGCAGGCGCAGGCCCGGCCGTCCGGCTCCACCTGGATGTGCCCGATGTCGCCGGCGCTGCCCGTCGTACCGCGGTAGACCTCACCGCCGACGACGATCCCGCAGCCGATACCCGTACCGATCTTGACGCACAGGAAGTCGCCCACGGAGCGGGCGACGCCCGCGTGCTGCTCCCCCATCGCCATGAGGTTCACGTCGTTGTCGACCATGACCGGGCAGCCCAGATCCTGACTGAGCGCCTCACGGACCGGGAACCCGTCCCAACCGGGCATGATCGGCGGCGCGACCGGCACACCTTCGGGAAAGCGGACGGGTCCGGGAACCCCGATGCCCGCGCCGTCGAAGCCTTCGGCGAGGCCGGAGGCCCGGAGCTTGGCCGCCATCGCCAGGACCTGCTCGAAGACCGCGACCGGGCCCTCGCGCACGTCCATCGGCTGGTTGAGGTGACCCAGGACCTCCAACTCCGCGTTGGTGACGGCCACATCGATGGAGGTGGCGCCGATGTCGACGCCGAGGAACCGCAGTTCGGGAGCGAGCCGGATGTTGTGCGACCGGCGCCCGCCACGGGATGCGGCGAGCCCGTCGGCCACGACCAGGCCGGTCTCCAGCAGCCGGTCCACCTCGACGGCGAGCTTGGAGCGCGAGAGATCGACCTGATCACCCAGCTGCGCACGGGAGTTGGGACCCCCGTCGCGCAGCAGCCGGAGCAGCCGCGCCTGATGCGCGTTCGCGGGTCGTGCCGTCATACGTCTCACGCGTCCCTCCCCGCCACATCCGGCCAGTCCGTCGGGCTTTCGAGGGGAACGTAGCAGCGCTTTCCCGGAGTGGGAAGAAGTTGCGCAGGAATCGGCCCCAACTTTCTCCACACTCAGGACAAAGCCTCGACGGGAAGGCTCGAAAGCGCTCAGGGGCAGCGGATGACCTGTCCGGCGTACGAGAGGTTTCCGCCGAACCCGAAGAGCAGGACGGGCGCTCCGGAGGCGACCTCGCCGCGCTCCACCAGCTTGGAGAGGGCCATCGGGATGGAGGCGGCGGAGGTGTTGCCGGAGTCGACCACGTCCCGCGCGATGATCGCGTTGACCGCGCCGATCTTCCGGGCGACCGGCTCGATGATCCGCAGGTTGGCCTGGTGCAGGACGACGGCGGCCAGGTCCTCCGGAGCGATACCGGCCTTCTCGCAGACCTTGCGGGCGATCGGCGGCAGCTGGGTGGTGGCCCAGCGGTAGACGGACTGGCCCTCCTGCGCGAAGCGCGGCGGCGTCCCCTCGATCCGTACGGCGTTGCCCATCTCCGGCACCGATCCCCACAGCACCGGCCCGATCCCGGGACCGTCCGGCGTGTCCGGGGCGGACGGGTCGGCGGTGACGACGGCGGCGCCCGCGCCGTCGCCGAGCAGGACGCAGGTGGTGCGGTCGGTCCAGTCGGCGATGTCGGCCATCTTGTCGGCGCCGATGACCAGCGCCCGGGTCGCCGCGCCGGCCCGGATCGTGTGGTCGGCGACGGCCAAGGCGTGGGTGAAGCCCGAGCAGACCACGTTGATGTCCATCACGGCCGGCGAACCCATGCCGAGCCGCGCCGCGACCCGGGCCGCCATGCTCGGCGAGCGGTCGATCGCGGTGGAGGTGGCCACCAGGACCAGATCGATGTCGGAGGGCTGGAGACCGGCGGCGGCCAGCGCCTTGGCACCGGCGTGCGCGGCCAGCTCGTCGACCGGCTCGTCAGGGCCGCCCACGTGCCGGGTCTTGATGCCGACCCGGCTCGTGATCCACTCGTCGCTCGTGTCGACCATGGCCGCCAGATCGTCGTTGGTGAGCACCTTGGCGGGCTGATAGTGGCCGAGCGCCACGACACGTGAGCCGGTCATACGGGTTCCCATCGTTACGTAGGGCAGGAAACATCCAGTCTTGGTGGCTACCGTCCGGTACGAGGGCACGTGATCCCACAGGAAACCGGCCCACACGTTGGAGCATTGACAACAGCCTCACCTGCATGCTCACCCCGACCGTACGTTCGGGTGGCCGGCGGAGGGCGGTCCGAGGCGGCGGACGGTTTACCGTGTGTGACGGCGTACCGCGTGTGCGGGAGCGCGTGTGCAGGACAATGACAGGGCCAGGCTCCGGCCCGACCCACGGCCGGAAGCTCCGCACACCGACAGAATCGGGTTCAGCCACATGGGACGGGTCACCGAGCGCCGCCGCACTCTCCGCATCCGGGACGGTGCGGTCTCCTCCCGCGCCGACACACTCGTCGCGGAGGAGCCGCTGGAGATCCGGCTGAACGGGAAGCCGCTGGCCATCACGATGCGCACACCCGGCGACGACTTCGCGCTGGCCGCCGGGTTCCTGGTCAGCGAAGGCGTGATCGCCGAGGGCGAGGAGGTGCAGTCCATCGTCTACTGCGCCGGTGCGACGGCCGACGGTGTGAACACGTACAACGTGGTGGACGTGAAGCTCGCGCCCGGTGTCGCGGTGCCCGACATCACGCTGGAGCGGAACGTCTACACCACCTCCTCGTGCGGCCTGTGCGGCAAGGCCAGCCTGGACGCCGTACGCACCACCACCCGCCACCCCGTCGCCGACACTCCCCCGGTCCGCGTCACGCCGGAGCTGCTCGCCGCCCTTCCGGACCGGCTGCGGGCCGCGCAGAAGGTGTTCGACCGGACCGGCGGGCTGCACGCGGCGGCGCTCTTCTCCGAGGACGGCGAGCTTTGGGACGTACGGGAGGACGTGGGCCGGCACAACGCGGTGGACAAGCTGGTGGGCCGGGCGCTGACGGACGGGCGGCTGCCGTTGTCGCGGGCGGTGCTGCTGGTCTCGGGGCGGGCCTCGTTCGAGCTGGCGCAGAAGGCGGTGATGGCCGGGATCCCGGTGCTCGCGTCGGTCTCGGCGCCGTCCTCGCTGGCGGTCGACCTGGCGGCGGAGAGCGGGCTGACCCTGGTGGGGTTCCTGCGCGGGCCTTCGATGAATGTGTACGCGGGTGAGCACCGGATCGCGCTGGAGGCTGAGGTTCACTGACGCGCGGGGCTTGCCGGGACGTCGGAGCGGGCGAGCCTGAACGGGATCGCGCTCGCCGGGGCCGTCCCGCGGCTCACTCCCCGGCGAACGACCGGCCTTCGGCCGCCAGCGCCTCGCGCAGCACTCCGATCGCCTTCGGGCCGACGCCGTGCAGTGCCAGCACCTCCGCCGCCGTCACCTCGGTGAGCTGCGCGAGCCGGCTGTAGCCCGCGTGCCGCAGAGCGCTGCGGGCCGGGTTGCCGGCGCCGTGCGGGAAGTCGTCCTCGGGTTCGGCGGGCCGGTCGGCCATCGTGGTCCTCCGTGTCGGCGGCGGTCGGCGGCTATGACGTCACCGTAGCCGCCGGGTGTGACAACGGCCCGGCATCGGTCCCGGCCGGGTCCCGCACCGGCTCCGGGTCCCGCGAGCGGCGCTTGGCGATGACCGCGCAGACCATCAGCTGCATCTGGTGGAAGAGCATCAGCGGCAGCACGGCCAGGCTCGCGTGCGCCCCGAACAGCACGCTCGCCATCGGCAGCCCGGCCGCCAGGCTCTTCTTCGAACCGGCGAACTGGATGGCGATCCGGTCCTGCCGGTCGAAGCCGAGCCTCCGTGCTCCGTACCAGGTCAGCGCGAGCATCACGGCCAGCAGGACCGCCTCGGCGGCGAGCAGCGCGGCGAGCCGGGCCGGAGTGACCTGGCTCCAGACACCGGCGACCATGCCCTCGCTGAACGCGGTGTAGACGACCAGCAGGATCGAGCCACGGTCCAGAAGGCCGAGCACCTTCTTGTGCCGGGTCAGGAAACCTCCGACCCAGCGGCGCAGGAGCTGTCCGGCGAGGAACGGTACGAGCAGCTGGAGCACGATCTTCAGCAGCGAGTCCGCCGAGAACCCGCCACCGGCGGAGCCGAGCAGCAGCGCGGCGAGCAGCGGCGTGAGGAAGATCCCGGTGAGGCTGGAGAACGAGCCGGCGCAGATCGCGGCGGGCACGTTGCCGCGAGCGATCGAGGTGAACGCGATCGAGGACTGGATCGTCGACGGCACCAGACACAGGAAGAGGAAGCCCGCCTGGAGCTCCGGCGTCAGGACGAACGGCACCAGCCCCTTGCTCGCCAGACCCAGCAGCGGGAAGACGAGAAACGTGCAGGCCAGGACGGTGAGGTGGAGCCGCCAGTGGATCAGCCCGTCGAGCGCCTCGGCGGTGGAGAGCCGGGCCCCGTACAGGAAGAAGAGCAGGGCCACCGCACCGGTGGAGGCGCCGCCCGCCACGTCGGCGGCCGTGCCACGTGCGGGCAGCAGCGCGGCGAGGACGACGGTGCCGAGCAGCGCCAGGATGTACGCGTCGACCGGCAGCCAGGACGACAGGGAGGGGGTGCGGCGGCGGCTCATGTGCTCCTGTGGCTTCTCTGGGCTCGTCGGCTCGTTTCGGGCTTCCGGTCACGCCCCACCATCCTGCCCGGCGCCCGGCGATCAGGAATCCCTCATACCGCTCTGACTGTCATCACGTAACGCGATAGGAGCGGCTAGCGTGGTGAGCGTGGACACCTCCTACGACCCCGCCCAGCTCCGTACCTTCCTCGCCGTCGCCCAGACCCTGAGCTTCACCCAGGCCGCCCGCCGCCTCGGGCTCCGGCAGTCCACCGTCAGCCAGCACGTCCGGCGGCTGGAGGAGGCGGCCGGGCGGCAGCTGTTCGCCCGGGACACCCACCGGGTCGACCTGACCGAGGACGGCAAGGCGATGCTCGGCTTCGCCCGGACGATCCTCGCGGCGCACGAGCGGGCCGCGGCGTTCTTCGCCGGGACCCGGCTGCGCGGCCGGCTCCGCTTCGGGGCCTCCGAGGACTTCGTGCTGACCCGGCTGCCGGAGATCCTGGAGGCCTTCCGCCGCGACCATCCGGAGGTCGAACTGGAACTCACCGTGGAGCTCTCCGGGACCCTGCACCGGCAGCTGGAGGCGGGTCGGCTGGATCTGGTGCTGGCCAAGCGGAGGACGGGCGACACGCACGGCGAGCTGGTGTGGCAGGACGCGCTGGACTGGATCGGCGCGCCGCGGCTGCGGATCGACCCGGAACGCCCGGTGCCGCTCATCGTCTTCCCGCCGCCGGGCATCACCCGGGCCCGCGCGCTGGAGGTGCTGGAGGAGGACGGGCGGGCCTGGCGGATCGCCTGTACGAGTACGAGCCTGAGCGCCCTGGTCGCGGCGGCGCGGGCGGGTCTCGGCGTGATGGTGCACTCGCGGAGGCTGATCCCGCCGGGGCTCGTACCGGTTCCGGCCAGGGCCGGGCTGCCGGAACCGGGCGGCGTCGACTTCGTCCTGCTGCACGGAGAGCGGCGAGGCGCGGTGCGGGAGGCGGCGGACGCGCTGGCGGCGGCGATCCTGGCGGGCGGGGACCGGCTGCACCGGGGCCGCGGAGGATGACCCGCAGCGGCCGGTAGCGGCGCATAACCTCTCGTACCGTCAGAGACCGGGAGTGATCACCTCGGTCGGATTCGGTGGAGATTTGCCCGCGAGCCGCTTACGCCTCCGGCAGAAGTGCGCCCGAGCCTGGCCCATCTGGCCGGATTTCGACGGTTGACCTCTGCGAATGCCACGTTTTACCCGGGGTTCGGACCCTCCCGCCGGGCCCCCGGGTTGGGGTAGCGTCGCGGCGCTGTGCGGAGCGCCACGAGGAGCAGGTCATTGCGTGAATTCACGGTCCCACCCATGGCCGCGCCGCCTCAAGTCGGCGGTCTGGCCGATGCCGTCTTCGACTACGCGGAGACCGATCCGCAGCGGGTCGCGCTCGGCCGCAAGGACGCGGGCGGGCAGTGGCGGGACGTGACCTCGGAGGCGTTCCGCGACGAGGTGCTGGCGCTGGCCAGAGGGCTGATCGCGCACGGCGTCCGGTTCGGCGACCGGGTCGCTCTCATGTCCCGTACACGGTACGAGTGGACGCTCTTCGACTTCGCGCTCTGGTCGGTGGGCGCGCAGTCGGTGCCGGTCTATCCGACCTCCTCCGCCGAGCAGGTCCTCTGGATGCTGCACGACGCCGAGGTGGTGGCGGTGCTGGTGGAGCACGAGGACCACGCGATGACCGTCGGCTCGGTGATCGACCGGCTGCCCCACCTCAAGCGGCTCTGGCAGTTGGACGCCGGTGCGGTGGACGAGCTGGTCGGCGCGGGCGCGGCGGTCGACGACGAGGTGGTGCACCGTCACCGGCGGGCCGTGACGCCCGAGTCCGTGGCGACGGTGATCTACACCTCGGGCACGACGGGCCGGCCCAAGGGGTGCGTGATCACGCATGCGAGCTTCATGTTCGAGAGCGACACGATGGTCGCCCGCTGGGAGCCGGTGTTCCACTCCAGGCCCGGCGACGAGGCGGCCACGCTCCTCTTCCTGCCGCTGGCGCACGTCTTCGGCCGGATGGTGGAGATCGCGGCGGTACGAGGACGGGTCAAACTCGGCCACCAGCCGGAGCTGTCGGCGAACGCGCTGATGCCGGACCTGACGTCGTTTCGGCCCACCTTCATCCTGGCGGTGCCGCACATCTTCGAGAAGGTGTTCAACGGCGCCCGGCGCAAGGCCGAGGCGGAGGGCCGGGCCGGGCCGTTCGACAAGGCCGTGGACATCGCGGTGAAGTACGCGGAGGCGCTGGAGCAGAAGGCGTTCGGCCTCGGTCCGGGGCCGTCCGCCGGGCTGCGGGTGCAGCACCAGTTCTTCGACAAGGTCGTCTACAAGAAGGTCCGCGACGCGATGGGCGGGCGGGTGCGGCACGCCATGTCGGGCGGTTCCGGGATGAACCGGCGGCTCGGCCTGTTCTTCGCGGGCGCCGGAGTGGCCGTCTTCGAGGGATACGGGCTGACCGAGTCGACCGCGGCGGCCACCGCCAACCCGCCCGAGCGCACCCGGTACGGCACGGTCGGGCAGCCCATCCCTGGCACGTCGGTGCACATCGCGGACGACGGCGAGGTGTGGCTGCACGGCCCGAACGTCTTCTCCGGCTACCTGAACAATCCGGCCGCGACCCGGACCGCGCTGGAGGACGGCTGGCTGGCCACCGGAGACCTGGGCTCGCTGGACGAGGACGGCTACCTCACGATCACCGGGCGGAAGAAGGAGATCCTGGTGACCTCCGGCGGCAAGAGCGTGTCGCCGGGCGGCCTGGAGGAGCGGGTCCGGGCCCATCCGCTGGTCGCGCAGTGCATCGTGGTCGGCAATGACCGTCCGTACATCGCGGCCCTGGTCACCGTCGACCAGGAGTCCGTCGACCACTGGCTCATCATGCAGGGCCGCACACCGCTCGCACCGGCCGAGCTGGTGCGCGATCCGGACCTGGAGATGGAGGTCCGCCGGGCGGTGGTGGCCGCCAACACGGCGGTCTCGCAGGCCGAGTCGATCCGTACGTTCCGGATACTGGCCCATCCGTTCACCGAGGAGCACGGGCTGCTCACGCCCTCGCTGAAGCTGAAGCGCAAGGCGATCGAGACGGCGTACGCGGTCGAGGTCGACGCCCTCTACCACTGACCGCTCGGACGAATTCTGGATCATGGAGCGGGAATGCCTGGGCCGGCCCGCTCGTTGTCGTGGCGGAGTATCAACCGACGACGTAAGGATCGACCGCTCGTGAGCCAGGTCCCCTCCATCACCCTCAACAACGGCCTCGAAATGCCGCAGCTCGGTTTCGGTGTCTGGCAGGTGCCGGACGACGAGGCGGCGAAGGCGGTCGCGAAGGCCATCGAGTCCGGGTACCGGTCCATCGACACCGCCGCGATCTACGAGAACGAGAAGGGCACCGGCCAGGCCATCGCCGCCTCCGGAGTCGCCCGTGACGAGCTCTTCGTCACCACGAAGCTGTGGAACAGCGAGCAGGGTTACGACAGCACGCTGCGCGCCTTCGACGCCTCGCTCGGCAAGCTCGGCCTGGACCACGTGGACCTGTATCTGATCCACTGGCCGGTCCCGGCCAAGGACGCGTACACCGACACCTACCGGGCGTTCGAGAAGATCTACGCCGACGGCCGCGCCAAGGCCATCGGCGTGTCGAACTTCCACCCCGAGCACCTGAAGCGGCTGCTGGCCGAGACCTCCGTGGTCCCCGTCCTCAACCAGATCGAGCTGCACCCGCAGCTCCAGCAGGCCGGGGCCCGCGCCTTCCACACCGAGCACGGGATCGCCACCGAGGCCTGGTCGCCGCTGGGCCAGGGCAAGGGCCTGCTGGAGGTGCCGACGGTCGTGGCCATCGCCCAGAAGCACGGCCGTACGCCTGCTCAGGCCGTCCTGCGCTGGCATCTGCAGACCGGCAACATCGTGATCCCGAAGTCCGTGACCCCGTCGCGGATCGAGGAGAACTTCGACGTGTTCGACTTCGAGCTGGACGCCGACGACCTCGCCGCCTTCGCGGCGCTGGACGAGGGCAAGCGGCTCGGCCCGGACCCGGCGGAGTTCAACCTCGGCGCCTGAGCGCCGGGTTCTTCCGGCGCCCTCACCGTCACGGCGGTGGGGGCGCCGTCGGTCGGTCAACAGCCCAACGTTTTCGGGGGAGAGAGCACGATGAGCAGCGATCCGGCGCCGGTCGTCGAGGCGGGCACGTACCGTCTGCGCAATGTCGGCAGCGGCCTGGTGCTGGAGGTGTACGGCGCGGCCAAGGGCAGCGGTGCCCGGGTCCAGCAGGGCAAGGACGACGGGACGGCGGCCCAGCGGTGGCAGCTGGCCCCGGTGCACGAGGGCGCGGCCCTGTACCACCTGGTCAACGCGCACAGCGGGAAGCGGCTGGACGTCGCGAACGCCGACACGGAGAACGGTGTCCGCATCCAGCAGTGGAAGGCCAACAACTTCGGCGCCCAGGAGTGGCTGATCGAGCAGCACCTGGAGGCGCCGGGCACGGTGACGCTGGTGAGCTTCATCAGCGGGCTCGTCATGGAGGTCGCCGACCGTTCGACGGAGGAGGGCGGGACGGTCCAGCAGTGGGAGGACACCGACTCCCCGTTCCAGTGGTGGCAGCTGGAGCCGGTGCCGTCCTGACCGCGCCTCCTCCAGGAGGTCAGTCGCGGCGGCCGAGGTGGACCGTGCGGGCGGTGAGCAGATAGACGTCGGGCCGGTGGTGGAGGCTTGCCGGGTCCTCGGGGTCCAGCAGCCGTTCCAGTACGGCGCGGTCCTCGGCGTCGAGCAGTTCGCCGAGGACCTCGTGCTCCCGGGTCAGCTTGGTGATCACGTGTGCGCGGGCGGGCGCGGAGAGCGGGGCCGGCAGGTCGAGCAGGAAGCTGCGCGTGCCCTGCGGCATCAGCCCGACCGCCGCGATCAGCGCGCTCCAGTCCTCGGCCTCCCGCTTGGCGTCCGGCAGTTCGGCCCGCATCCGGTCGAACCGGACGGCGAAGGCCGCGTCCATCCGGGCCTCCAGACCGGGCCGCCCGATGCCGAGGTCCCGGGGCAGCCGCCGGGTGGGCAGGCCGCCTTCCAGGAGCGCCACGGTCCCGCCGGGACGCAGGAGTCCGGCGAAACCGGCGAGGGCGGCGCGCTGGTCGCCCATGTGGTGCAGCGAGTTGCCGGCCCAGATGAGGTCGGCCTCGTCCAGCCGGCCGGCGTCCCGCGGGAGTTCCGCCTCCACCGTCCGGACCTGGTCGCTCACGCCGAGGCGCCGGGCGCGCTCGGCCGTCCGCTCCAGCAGAGCGGGCGTGGGGTCCACGGCGACGACCTCGGCGTCGGGAAAGACCTCGGCCAGCAGACAGGTGACGACCCCGGGACCGCTGCCGATGTCCAGCACCCGGCGTACCGTCGGCGCGGTCGGCAGCGCGGCGATCCAGCGGGCCGCCTCCTCGTAGGTGCCGCTGTTGAGCTCGGCCTCCTGCTCCAGCATCGGGCCCATCACGTCCCAGTCGAACTCCGTACCGGCGCCCGCGGCGCCCGGCCCATGAGCGTGCGGGTGCGCGTGGCGGTGGGTGTCGGGGTGGCCGTGTCCGGCGTGGTGGCTGCTCATGACGCCACCCTCACCGGAGGCCGCCGTCCGGGCAAGTTCTGTTGCCGCTCCGGCAAGTCTCCGAGCGGCGGGCCACGGGAGGCGCCCGGCACGGCTGAACTGGAGCGAAAGCCTCCGCCGCGCCGTACGCCGGAGGTACCGTGCGAAAACATTGCCCGAACACAAGAGTGACCGGCATATTGCCCGGGCGGGCCGGTGGCCATAACTTGCCCTTATGGAGCTGGAGTTGCGCCATCTGAGAACCGTCCGTGCCATCGCCGACACCGGCAGCCTCACCAAGGCCGCCGCCACGCTGGGCCTCGCCCAGCCCGCTCTCAGCGCCCAGTTGCGGCGGATCGAGAAGGCCTTGGGCGGCACGCTCTTCGAGCGCGACCACACGGGCGCCCGGGCCACTCCGCTCGGTGAGCTGGTGCTGGAGCGGGCCCGGGTGGTGCTGCCCGCGGTGAGCGAGCTCCAGGCGGAGGCGGTGCGGTTCGCCAACGCCACCGGGCCGCTGGAGCGGTTCCGGCTCGGCGGTACGCACGGCCCGCTGCTCGGCGGTCTGGTCGACCGGATCGCCACGGCGCACCCGGCGGCGCCGGTGTCCACGTACACCTCGTGGTCGGTGGACGAGATCGCCGCGCTGACGATCGACGGGCGCCTGGACTTCGCGCTGATCGGCACGTGCGGCGAGAGCCCGCCGCCGCTGGCTGAGCGGCTGGTCTGGGAGGTGGTGGGCGTGGACCCGGTCTTCGTGATGCTTCCGGAGGACCATCGGCTGGCCGGTGAGGAGGAGCTGGAGCTGGCGGCGCTGGCGGACCAGTGCTGGGCCGATGTGCCGGGGGACGGCTGTTTCGCGGACTGTTTCGCCACGGCCTGCGCACGGGCCGGTTTCACTCCGGTCTCCGTGTACGAGACGGACACCTCATCCGTCGTCCATCTGGTGCAGGTCGGACGCGCGATCGGACTGTGCCGGGCCACGTTCCCGCCGGTCCCGGGCCTGGTGACCCGGCCGCTCGCCGGTGCGCCGCTCAGCTGGCGGCACCTGCTGGGCTGGCACCCGCACTCCCCCGCCGCGGACGCGGCGGCGGTGACGGTGGCCGGTCAGACCCGGGCGGCGTACGCGGAGGCCGTGTCCCGCAGCCCCGGTTACGCGCGGTGGCTCGCCGGGAATCCGCGGTTCGGGCTGCTGAGCTGAGGGGCCACGCCCGGGTCCTGAGCTGGAGGGCCCCTCAGCTGGAAGGGCCCGCTACTCCGCGCCGTGGGCCGGTGCGGCGGCCGCGACCCGGGTGGCCAGCTCCAGGTCCTTCTCCGTGACCTTGCCACCGGCGTCGTGCGTATGGACGGACAGCGCCACGGTGTTGTAGCCGAGCGTCAGATAGGAGTGGTGGTTCAGCTCGTCCTGGATCCGCGCGATGTGGACGGTCAGCGCGGCGGCGGCGAAGTGCGACGGCAGGCGGTAGGTCCGGGTGATCCGGTCGTCTTCCAGCGCCCAGCCGGGCAGCGACTCCAGCCGGTGTTCGGTCTCGGTCTTCGACAGCGGTTCGGCGGACATGCAGCGGCTCCCGTGGGTCTCGGATGTCGGCGTGCGACCGGACCCGTGACGTTACGGTCTTCCCATGACGACTGTCTCCCCCGACACGGGGGTCGGTGCGCTGCTCCGCGGCTGGCGTGAGCGGCGGCGGCTCAGCCAGCTGGATCTGGCGCTGCTCGCGGACTCCTCCGCCCGCCACATCTCCTTCATCGAGACGGGCCGCTCGCGGCCCAGCGAAGAGATGGTCCTGCGCCTGGCCGAGCAGCTGGACATCCCCGTCCGGGAACGCAACGCCCTGCTGGTGGTCGCCGGTTACGCGCCTCGCTACGCGCAGACACCGCTCGACGACCCGGCGATGGCGTCGGTGCGCGACGGGCTGGAGCGGCTGCTGGCGGGGTACGAGCCGTATCCGGCGCTCGTCGTCGACGGCACGTACACCGTGGTGGCGGCCAACCGGGGCATCGCGCTGCTCATGGAGGGCGTCTCCGAGGAGCTGCTCGCGCCGCCGCTCAACGCCATGCGGATCACGCTCCACCCGGCCGGGCTCGCGCCGCGCATCCTGAACCTGGCGGAGTGGCGGGCGGATCTGCTGGCGCAGATGGAACGTCAGATCGCGCTCGTACGGTCACCGGATCTGCGGACGCTGTACGAGGAGGTGGCCGCCTACCCCGTCGCGGACCAGGGTTCCGGCGGGAGCCGCGCCCGTGAGCGTACGCCGTCGTTCGCGCTGCCTCTGGTGATCGAGCACAAGGGCCAGGTGCTGTCGTTCATCGCCTCCATCGCGACGTTCAACACTCCGATGGACGTCACCGTGGCGGAGCTGGCCATCGAGACGTTCCTGCCCGCCGACCACGCGACCGCCGCCTATCTCCGCGAGCGCCTCACCTAGCCGTACGCCCTCTGCCCCGGCTCGACCGGCCGGAGCAGAGGGCGCGTTCGGCGTACGGGACCGTCAGACGCGCGCTCCGTTGTCGAGCGGCTCGCGCCGGGGTGTGCGGGCGCGGCGGGTGCTGCCCGGTACCGGTGGCGGAGCGCTGGTGGTGCGTTCCAGGACGAGCGCGGCCGGTACGGCGGTGAAGACCGAGGACCAGGTGCCGACGACGATGCCGATGAGCAGGGCGAGCGCGAAGTCGGTCAGCGAGTCGCCGCCGAGCACCGCGAGGGCGACCAGGATGAAGAGCGCGCCCATGCCGGTGTTGACCGTACGGGGAACGGTCTGGAGGACCGCCCGGCGGGAGACGGTGGCCAGCGGTGTCTTACGGTTCCGGCCCCACAGTTCCCGTACCCGGTCGAACACCACCACCGAGTCGTTGACCGAGTAGCCGATGACGGTGAGCAGCGCGGCCAGGAAGATCCCGTCCACCGGCCGTCCCAGCCAGGCGAAGGCGCCCACGACGATGATCACGTCGTGGACCATCGCCACCACGGAGCCCACGGCGAACGTCCAGCGGAACCGGACCGCCAGATAGGCGAGCTGCACGAGCACGGCGACGCCGAGGGCGATCAGCGCGTTGCGCCGCAGCTCGTCGCCGAGACTCGGGCCGATCAGCTCGTCCCGTACCTTCGTGGTCTCACCGCCCTCGGTGGCCAGGGCCGTACGCAGGGCATGCTCGCCGTCGTTGTCGAGCGCTCCGGTGCGTACGGAGATGTCGCCGTCGCCCGCCGTGGTGACCTCGGCGTCCTCGAAGCCGGCGGCGGCGAGCGTGGAGCGGGCGGTCTCGACGTCGACGGGCCGGCTGGTGGAGTACTCCACGAGCCGGCCGCCGGTGAACTCGACGCCCAGGTCGATCCCGCGCACCACGATCCCGGCGACCGCGACGGCGACCAGGACCGTGGAGATGACGAGCCACTGGACCGGCTTCCGGAAGAGCTGCGGGTCCTTGCGGGTCAGCCAGGTCCGTACGCTGCCGGGGCGCGCGATGCCGTTGATGCCCCGGTAGTCGCTGACGAAGCGGGAGCCCGCCGCGATCTCGGTGAGCGCGCGGGCGATGACCAGCGCGGAGAACATCGAGGCGAGGACCCCGATGGCGAGCGTGACACCGAAGCCCTTCACCGGGCCCGA
Source organism: Streptomyces sp. NPDC006174 (assembly GCF_040614075.1). Taxonomy (NCBI): domain Bacteria; kingdom Bacillati; phylum Actinomycetota; class Actinomycetes; order Kitasatosporales; family Streptomycetaceae; genus Streptomyces; species Streptomyces sp. NPDC006174. The sequence continues at coordinate 86,811 of NZ_JBEXTJ010000017.1, forward strand.
GCCGAGGAAGAACAGCAGGCCGGCGGCGAGGAGCGTGGTGATGTTGGAGTCGGCGACGGCGCTGAACGCCTTCTGGAAGCCGGTGGTCAGCGCCGAGCGCAGAGAACGTTTCGGCTGGGCCTGGCACTCCTCTCTGGCCCGTTCGAAGACCAGGACGTTCGCGTCGACCGCCATCCCGATCGCCAGGACGAACCCGGCGAGTCCGGGCAGCGTGAGCGTGACACCGAGGCCGACGAGCGCGGCGTACGAGATGACTCCGTACGCGGCGAGAGCGACGGCGGCCAGCGCGCCGAAGAGGCGGTAGACGATGGTGATGAAGAGGGCGGTGGCGGTGGCGCCGATGAGCGCGGCCTGAGCGCTGGCGTCGATGGCGTCGGCGCCGAGCGTCGGGCCGACGGTCCGCTGTTCGACGATCTCGACGGGGACGGGCAGGGCGCCGCCCTTGATCAGCAGGGCCAGGTCGCGGGCCTCCTTCGCGGTGAAGGAGCCGGTGATCTGCGTGCCGCCGGACGGCAGTCCGGCCTGGCAGCCGACCGAAGGATCGACCTGGGGCGAGGAGATCACCTTCTCGTCCAGGACGATCGCGACGCGTCGGCGCTCGTCCCCGGCCGGATGGCAGGCGGCCTCACCGGTGAGCTTGGTCCAGTCCTTGCCGGCGTCCTTGTGGAAGTCGAGCTTCACCGTCCAGCCGGCCGCCTGCTGCGCCTCGAAGGAGGCGGTGGCGTCCTTGACACCGGCTCCGGAGAGGCGGGTGGGTCCGAGGTCGAGTCGCGTGCCCTGTTCGTCGGGAAGGATCAGCCGGTCGGGACCGGTCCCGGGCCTGGCCTCGGGGTCGGCGCCCGGAGGCGCGGCGCCCTGGACGGCGTGGAAGCTGAGCTGGGCGGTGCGGCCGATGACGGCGGCGGCCTGGCGCGGGTCCTGGACGTCGGGCAGTTCGACGATGATGCGGTCCTCGCCGGAACGGGTGAGGACGGGTTCGGCGACGCCGAGGGAGTCGATGCGCTGGCGCAGGACCTCCAGCGTGCGGTCGGTGGTCTCCCGGTCCGCCTCGACGGTGGCGGAGTCCTCGGCCTGGAGCACCATCCGGGTGCCGCCCTGGAGGTCGAGGCCGAGTCTGGGTGACATGGTCAGCGTGATGAAGACGGAGACGAGCAGCACGGCGGCAGCCAGAACCGCTCGCACCGTGGTGGCGCGAGTCATGGAAATCCTCCGGTGGGGCGTCGGCCGCCCTCACCTCAGCGAGGACGCGACGCCGGATCGGCAGAACGGCGGGACCGGTGGCCGGTCGAGGGACCGGCGGTCGTGCCGTGCGGAGGACCGCGCACACCGGGCCGGCCGCCGCGGCGGCCGGAGGGCGTGGAGTGGTGGGCCGCGGTGGGCTGTTCGATACGGCCGCGCGGCAGGAGCGGGCCGGGCGGGCGCGGCAGCAGACCTTCGTACGAAGGTGGCGGCGCGTGGCCGGTGAGGTGGGCCCGGCTGATGCCGGCCCGAGGTGTCTGGGAGGTCGGGTCGGCGGACGGCGACCGCTCGTGGAGGAGGGTGTGGACGTGCGGGCCGGTGGAGCTGGTCCGGACGGTGGACCGGTGCGGGTTGGGCTGCTGGTCGCGGGCGTGACGGCCGCCGGGGCCGGCGGCGGTCGGGGCCGTGCGGGTGCGGCGGAGGTCGTGGTGGGGGCCGTTGCCGGGCTGGGGGGTGCGGTCGGTCTGGGGGGCTGGCGCCCGGGTGTTCGGCGGGTTCGCGACGGTGGACGCGAGGCCGGCCAAGGTGCCGGTGGGCAGCGCGGCGCCCGCTGCGGGCGCGCCACCGAGCACGGTGAGGACGGCGAGCACCAGCGCGGCCAGCACGCTCCGCGTCCGTCGCGCCGGACCCGGCCGCACCGGGAGCGCGTTCTCCCGGGCCCGCCCCGGGTCCGGGTTCACCTCGGTCGGCCCGGCAGGACGGAGGTGGTCGCTCCGTGGCGGAGCACGGAGCTGAGGATCCGTCCGGCACCGCGCACGACGGTGGTCGACGGGTCCTCCGCCAGCCGCACGGGCGTGCCGAGGCACCGCGCGAGGCGGTCGGTGACGTCGGGGCGGAGCGCGCCGCCGCCGGCGAGCACCGGGCCCTTGCGCAGGGCGCCGCGGATCGCGCCGTGCCGGTCCTGGCGCCACATGGACTTCACCATGTCGAGGACCGTACCGACCAAGGTGGCGGGCAGCGTCGCCGGGTCCAGGTCGCTGAGCCCGCTCTCGGCCTGCCGGGCGTCGGCGATCCGGCCGCCGACGAGGAGCGTGACCTCGGTCAGCTCGGCGCCCATGTCGACGACGAGCAGCGGGCCGGCGTCGCGCGGACCGGCGTACGCGGCGGCGGCCCGGGCGCTGCTGAGGACGAGGACACGCGTCGGACCCAGCCCGGCGAGGAGCTCCCGCGCGGCGTTGCGGTGGACGGCACCGGCGAGGACGGGGTGGCTGAGGACGATCACGCTGTCCGTACGGTCCGGCCCGAGGGCCGCGTCGACGATGCGGCCGAGGAGCCGCGCGCAGGACTCGGGGTCGGCGATGCGCCCGCGCCGGACGGGCCGCTCGCCGTCTGCGTCGAAGGCGAGGTCGGGGCCGTCGAGGAGGCTTCCGCTGCCGCCGCCGAGGAGCGGGTCGGTGACGAGGCCGTGGCCGGGCACCCAGGCGCGGGTGCCGGAGCTGCCGAGGTCCAGGGCGAGTCCCCGGGCGGCCACGGTCCTGCCGCCGAGCCGACGGTGTCCGTGGCGCACCCGGAGCGCCCCGGGCTCGCGCCCGGTCCCGGACCACCCGACGCCGCCTCCGTCACGAAGCGGTCCGGGACCCTCGCCGGACGGGCGGGATCCCTCGCCGAGCGGCCCGCGCTCTTCGCCGGACCGGAGGGTCCCGCGCGTGGCCGAAGAGTCGTGGTGCGCCGGTCCCGGGTGCTCACCGCCGGGCCGACCCGGCTGGGGGACGGCGCGACCGCGTCGCTGTCCGTCGTACGGAGAACGCATCGCCCCTCACCCCCGGCCGGCCATCCGCAGCCGTCCACGCACCCATCGGCCCGCTGATAGCGAGGCATGACCAAGCCCTCACTATGCAATACCGGGTGAGGGAAAGCCACTTCCTCGCGGATTCCAAGGTGCCCTGGGCCGCACTGCCCGCCTCCGGACCCCGGGCCGTCTCAGACCTCGACGACCTCCGCCGACTGTGCGGGCTTGCCGGTCTCCGTGCTGCTCGCCGCCTCTTCGGCGCATATGGCCGCCGCCGGCTTCTCCGCCGACGCCAGAACAGCCGCGGTCACCGCCGCCTCAACCGCCTCTCCGGCAGCCACCACCACGACGTCCTCGGCCACCGCGACCTCTCCAGCGGCCACCACCACGACCTCACCGGCTGCGCCATCCGACTCCGGCCCCGATCCCTCCGCAAGGAAGTCCGCGATCAGCTCCGCGAACTCCTCCGGTGCCGCGATCCTGATGCCGAGCCCCTCCGCCTTGGTCCGCTTCGACCCGGCCTTCTCCCCGGCGACCAGCAGGCTCGTGCGCGCGGAGACGCTGGAGGACGACTTGCCGCCCGCCCGCTCGATCAGCTCGTTCATCTGATTGCGCGACAGCTTCTCCAGCGCTCCGGTCATGGCCCCCGTGACCACTACCTTCATCCCCGCCAGCGGCAGCTCCGCACCGGCCGCGCCGCCGCCCTGCGCCTCCGTGCCGGGCTCCGGCGGCGGAGTGGCACCCGGCTCCGTCATCGTCACGCCGGCCCGGACCAGCTTCTCGATCAGCGGGGCCAGCTCCACCAGTTCCTCGACCACCGCCGTGGCCTTCTCCTTGCCGATGCCGTCGACCCGCTGGAGCGACTCGGCGTCGGCGGCGAGGATGTGGTCCATGGTCGCGAAGTACCGCGCGATCCTGCGGGACATCGAGCGCCCCGTCCCCCGTACGCCCAAGGCGCAGAAGACCCGGGACAGCGGGCGCGCGCGGGCGGTCTCGATGGCGGCGAGGAGATTGTCGGTGGAGGTCTCGCCCATCCGGTCCAGGGCCAGCAACTGCTCGCGCTCCAGCGTGAACAGGTCGGCGAAGTCCGTGACGAGGCCCGCGTCGACGAGCTGGACGACCCGGGTGTCGCCGAGGCCCTCGATGTCGAGCTGGTCGCGGCCGGCGGCGTACGAGACGGAGGCGACCAGGCGGCAGTCGCGGCCGCGGGTGCAGCGCCAGCGCTGCTCGCTCATGTCGATCTCGGAACCGCACTGCGGGCAGCTCGCCGGGAACACGATCGGCGTCTCGTCGCCGGTCCGCAGATGGGCCACCGGGGCCTCGATGCGCGGGATGATGTCGCCCGCCTTGTAGACCATCACGTGGTCGCCCAGGCGCAGATCGCGGCGGGTGATGTCGGCCGGGTTGTGGAGCGTGGCGTACCCGACGGTGGAACCGTCGATCTCGACCGGCTCCAGGACGGCGCGCGGCGCGATGATGCCGGTACGGCCCACGTTCCACTCGACGGAGAGCAGGCGGGTGATCTTCTCCACGGCCGGGAGCTTGTAGGCGATGGCCCAGCGCGGCGCCCGGGTGCCGGAACCGGCCTCGCGCCGGTCGGCGGCGAGGTCCGCCTTGATCACGATCCCGTCGATGCCGAACGGCAGCGCGGCCCGCAGGGCGCCTATCTCCGCCACCCGCGTCTGCACCTCCTCCACGGTGGTCACCCGGAGCGGGGCCACCTCCGTGGCCGCGGCCGTATGCACGCCGAGCCCGGCGACGTACGCGAGGAGTTCACTGTGCGGCAGCTCGCTGAGGGTCGCGGCGAGCTCTCCCGACTCGGCGAGCGGCAGGGCGCCGTAAGCGAAGAACGTGGTCTCCACCCGGTACGCCCGGTCCTTGGCGCGCAGAGTGCCCGCCGCTCCGTTGCGCGGGTTGGCGAAGGGGGCGCCGCCGTGCTCCGTGCGGGTCGCGTTGCCCAGCTCGAACTGCTCGTTCGTCATGAGTATTTCGCCGCGCACCTCCAGCGTGACCGGTGCGTCCAGCCGCTCGGGCAGTCCGACGACCGCGGCCGCCGCGTGCGAGACGTCCTCGCCCGCCGTACCGTCACCCCGCGTGATCAGCCTCTCCAGGCGACCGTCGCGATAACGGGCGGCGACCGCGAGGCCGTCGAGCTTAGGCTCCACGCTCCACGCCGCGACCGGTCTGCCGATCCGCCGTTCCAGCGACGCGGTCCACGCCGCGAACTGCTCGGCCGAGAACACGTTGTCCAGCGAGAGCATCGGCACCGTGTGCGGAACATCGCCGACGGCGGCACCGCCCGCCACCTTCCCGGTCGGTGATGACTCGTGTATCTCGTCGGGATGGTCCGCCTCATACGCGGCGATCCCGCGCGCCAGCCGGTCGTACGCGTCGTCGTCAAGAGTGCTCTCGCCCGTGGCGTAGTACGCGGCGGCGGCCTGGGAGGCCTCTTCGACCGCGGCGGCATAGGCGGCGGCATCGGCGAGCACAGCGGCTGAGTTCGTCATGACCACCATCCTGCCGCCCACCACTGACAACGCCCTCGACAGCACCACCCGGACCCCGCCACCGACGCCCCACCCGTCACTCGCTCACCGTGGCCGGTCTCCCCGGCACGGCGCGGAACCGGAGACTCCAAAGGTCACAAAGGAGAGCGCTCTCCCATCACACCTCCATCTCTCCATCCTTCAAATTCCGTCGCACACACGCTTGTTGCAGTAATGGCGCATTCTCTTGACATGTACAGGCGGCACTCTTACGTTCCAAGCAGAGAGCGCTCTCTCGCACAGCCAAGGAATCTCCCCCCACTTCCGAACAGGAGTGCCGTGCTCTTCCGAAACCGACCCAGAAGCGAACACCGCCGCCAACGCTCCCCTCGGTCCTGGCGCTACAGAGTCGCCGGGCTCGCCGCCGCGGCCCTCACCCTCTCCCTCGTCCAGGCCAACATCGGCAACGCCGCGGGCGACCGCGCCGCCGCCGAGTTCGCGCCCGAGGCCGCCGCCGACGTGGTGCGGGTGGCCGAGTTCCTGGCGGAGTGCCCGTACACCCACCGGGCCCCCGACGACCCGATCGTCTTCCCGGGTCTGCCGGGCGCCTCCCACATGCACAGCTTCTTCGGCAACGACACCACCAACGGGAACTCGGACCTGGCGTCGCTGGAGAAGGGCCGCACCACCTGCTCCCCCGACACCGACCTCTCCTCGTACTGGGTGCCCACCCTGTACGACGGCGACCGGGAGGTGGAGCCGACCGGGACCACCTTCTACTACCTCGGCGAAGGCGTCCGCGACGACGTCATCCGACAGATCCAGCCCTTCCCCAAGGGCCTGCGCATCGTGGCGGGCAACGCGAAGGCGGCCGGGCCGCAGGACAACACCATCGCCCGCTGGTCCTGCCTGCACGCCGGTCACGTCAACCCTTCGCAGAACTTCGTGAACTGTCCGGCCGGCACGATGCTGGAGTCCTACCTGGACTTCCCGCAGTGCTGGAACGGCACGGACCTCGACTCGGCCGACCACAAGAGCCACATGGCCTACCCCGTGGCCGGCGGCTGCCCCTCGACCCACCCGGTTCCGGTGCCCAAGCTCCGGCAGGTGCTGCGCTATCCGGTCAGCGGCGACCCGGCCCGCTTCCGGCTGGCGTCGGGCCCCGGATACACGATGCACGGCGACTTCTTCAACGTATGGCCGGAGGAGGAGCTGGCGCAGCGCGTACGTGACTGCATCAACGCCATCGTGAAGTGCGGCTTCGACGGCACTCCCTGACCCGACCCGACCTCACCCATCCACCCACCCACCCGTCCACCGGTGTCCGCCCCGGGGCCCAGGCTCCGGGGCGGCACCCCCACCCGGTCCAGGACACCTCATGAGCCGCTCCACCCCGGCCAGGTCGCTCGTCGCACTGACCCTCCCGGCCCTGCTGGCGCTGACCGCCGCGACCGGCTGCTCCTCCACGACGGAGCCCACAGCCGCTCCCGCTCCCTCTCCCTCCGCCTCCGTCGTACAGAAAGCCACCCCCACCGACGCCGCCTGGGTCCAGCTCATGACCCCGATGAACGAGAAGGCCGTGGCCCTCCTCACCCTCGCCGCCGACCGGGCCACCGAGCCCCGGGTCCGCGCCTTCGCGAGCCGGCTGCGCGGCGGCCAGGAAGCCGAACTCGGCCGGCTGCGGCCCCTGCTGGCCCGGATGGGCCTTCCCGACACCGATGTGCACGCGGGCCACGCCATGCCCGGCATGGTGACCGAACAGGACCTCGCAGCGGCGAAGGCGGCCGAGGGAGCCGCGTTCGACCGGCTCTTCCTGGCCCGGATCCGCGACCACCTGCGCCACTCCGCACAGGTGTCGCGGTCCGAGATCACCGCGGGCGCCCGAGCGGATGCCAAGCGGCTGGCCGCCGTCCTGGTCACGGCACGCGAGGCGGCGCTCGCCGAGCTGGAAGGGCTCCCGGGAGCAGGACGGGCCCTCGGCTGACCGGTGTCCTGGGCTGCGGGTATAAAGGGCTGCATGACAGCCGAAGTGGAGCCGCCCGTACGCCCGACCTTGGAGGACGTGGCGGCCGTGGCCGGTGTCTCACGGGCCACCGTGTCACGGGTGATCAACGGAGCCACCACGGTGGACCCCGCCCTGCGCACCGTGGTCGAGGAGGCGGTGGCGACGACCGGGTACGTGCCCAACCGGGCCGCGCGCTCGCTGGTGACCCGGCGTACCGACTCGGTGGCGCTGGTGATCTCGGAGCGTGAACGGCGGCCGGTCTCCGAGCCGTTCGCCGGCCGGATGTTCTCCGACCCCTACTTCGGCCGGGTCGTCAGCGGGCTCCTGGAGGTGCTGCGTCCGGCGGGCATCCAGATGGTGCTGATGCTGGCCGACGACGAGACCTCCCGTACCCAGTTGCTCTCCTATCTGCGCCACGGACACGTCGACGGCGTCGTCCTGGTCACCTCGCACGCGGACGACCCGCTGCCCGGTCTGCTCCAGGAGACCAGGCTGCCGGCCGTGCTCGCGGGCCGCCCGCCGCAGCCGTCGTCGCTGGCCTATGTGGAGGTCGACCAGCAGGCCGGGGCGCGGCTCGCGGCCGACCATCTGGCCGCGCTGGGGCGGCGCCGTATCGGGACCATCTCCGGGCCGCAGGACCGGCCCGCGGGCCAGGTCCGGCTGGCCGGCTTCCTGGAGGCGCTCGCCGCGCACGGCATCGAGGACGTGGCCTGCGCCGAAGGTGACTTCACGCACCTGGGCGGCGCGGCGGCGATGCGCCGGCTGCTGGCGGAACAGCCCGGTCTGGACGGGGTGTTCATCGCCTCGGACCTGATGGCGCTCGGCGCGCTGCCGGTGCTGCAGCGGGCCGGCCGCGATGTGCCGTCCGATGTGGCCGTGGTCGGTTTCGACGACAGCAGCGCGGCGGCCGCGTGCGATCCGCCGCTGACCACCGTGCGGCAGCCGGTGGAGGAGATGGCGGCGGAGATGGCCCGGCTGCTGCTGAAGCAGATCGGCGGCCCCGGCGGCCCGTCGCCCTCCGTCGTCTTCCCGCCGACGCTCGTACGACGGCAGTCGGCCTGAGCCGGGAACGCTGCGTAGCCGGGAGTGCTGAGCCGCGAATCGCTCAGCAGAGAGGCGCTCAGCCCGGTGTCTCCGGCAGCGGGATCTCACGGAGCACCGGAGTCCGCGCCTCCGGCCTCACGAGCGCTCCCTCGCCTGACAACGGCTCGTCCACCCGCGCCGCTCCCGTGAAGCCCTCCGTCCGCACCGGCACCTGCGGGCCGGAGAACTCCACCAGCCAGCGGTTCAGCACCCGGTGCACCGCCTCCGCGCCCACCAGCCCGCCGCCCGGTGGTGCCGGCGCGCCGTCCGCCGCCTCGGCGGCCACGATGTCGAGCGGGTCCGTCATCCCGCGCGGCCACAGCAGGAACGGCCGGGACTGCTCGCCGCCGAGGCCGCCGTGCGAGCCGATCTGCTCCTCGAAGGCGTGCACGGTGCCGGTCTCGGGGTCGTACATCGAGTTGACCATGATGTCGGCGACGTGCGGGAAGGTGTCGGTGCGCCGTACGGCGGCCGCCGCGCCGGTGGAGAAGACCGCGAGCGGGCCCTCGCCGTCGGCCAGTTCGGCGACCGGGACCTCGGTTCCGCCCGGCCCGAGCACCACGGAGCCGTGTTCCTCGCTGTGTACGAGGAGGAAGCCGATCCCCGGATGGTTGGCGAGCGTGGAGAGCAGCGCCGGGTTGCGGCGGTCGATCTGTTCGCGGGATGCGCGGCCCTCGATGTCGGGGAAGGAGATCAGGCCGAGGTTGCCGGAGGCCAGCACGATCGGTTCGGAGTGCTTGGCGGCGTGCTCCGCCTCCGGTTCGACCTCGACGGGCGGGCGGTGCAGAGCGATCCGGACCGCGTCGCGCGCCTCGGAGGCGCTGTGCGTGCCGCGGGCCCGGCGCGGTACCGGGAGGCCGCAGCCGGCCCGTACGAGGTCCTTGAGCGTCAGCCCGTACCGTCCGGCGAACGTCTCGCCGGGGCTCTGGCCGTGGTCGGAGAGGAGCACGATCCGGTACGTACGCGGAGTGTGGTCGGCGATCTTGGCGATCAGCGCGAGCGAGCGGTCGAGGCGCTGCAGGACCTTCTCGGCGTCCCGGCTGTGCGGTCCGGAGTGGTGGGCCACCTCGTCGTAGGCGACCAGGTCGGCATAGACGGCGGTGCGGCCGGCGAACATGTCGCCGAGGACGGCGGAGACGACGACATCGCGTTCGACGACGGTGGCGAAGGCCCGGATGAAAGGGTAGAGGCCGCCGCGCTTGACCCGTGGAGTGTCCTTGCGGGCGCGGGCCCGGGTCGACTGGCCGATCTCGCGGCCGACCTCGGCGGCGAAGGAGAGGGCGGTACGGACGGCGTTGGCCGGGTCGGAGAAGTAGGCGAAGTACCCGGAGCGGGAGCGCCGGCCCTTGCCACGCCGGGCGGCCATGGAGAGGACCAGGGCGAGCTGTCCGGCGCCGCCGCTGAAGAGGTTGCCGCGGCTCGCGCCGTCGATGGTGAGCAGGCCGCCGTCCCGGGTGCGGGCGATGGCGCGGCGCTGCATCTCCAAGGCGCTGGCGGGGCGGCTGGAGACCATGACGGTGCCGGTCTCCTTCTCGTACCAGCGGAAGGCGGGGATGTCGTGGTTGGAGCCGTGCAGGATGGCGAGTTGGCTGGCGCCGGTCTGGCTGGACCAGTCGGTACGCCACGGGGTGAGGCGGTGGCCGGAGGAGTCGGCGAGCCAGCCGGCGACGGTCGGCATGAGTCCGCCGGCGGCGGCCTGCACCAGGACGTCGTGGCCGACGCCGTCGAGCTGGAGGAAGACGGTGCCGGGCGGTCCGTCGCGGTCGGGTCCGACGGTGTTCGGTGAGCCGCGCCGGCGGCGCCGGTCGGCGAGGCGGGAGAGCCTGCGGCGGTAGGCCTCGTCGTCGCGGACGGCCAGTGCGGTGGAGGTGGCGGAGGCGACGGCGGACATCACGGCGGCGACGAGGACAGCGGTCTCCGGTGCGGCCTCACCGCGCCCGTCCGGGATCAGCCGCACCGCGATCAGCAGCAGCGAGCCGTTGAGGAAGAAGACCAGCGCGCCCATGACGAGCGCGGGCACGATGAGCAGGGCCCTGACCAGGACGGGCCACACCAGCGCGGAGAGCAGTCCGAACGCTCCGGCACCCCAGGCCGCCGTGAAGGCGGTACGGGTGATGGTGTCGCCGTCGTCGGACTGGAGCTGGAAGTCGGGCAGGAGGCCGGCGAGCGCGAGCATGGTGAGGGTGGAGACCGCCCAGACCGCGACGACCCGCATCAGCGCGCCGCCGGTCGTACGCCATCGCGCCGTCCGCCGCTCCGGCGTACGCCGTCTTCGCTCGTCCACGCCGGTCCACCTCACGCCTTCTCCGCTGCGGACCCGTCGGTCAGGAGCCCGCTCCCAGCTTTTCACAGCGTCGGGCCCGGTCAGGGGGTGGTCGTGGGAAGGCGCCGGGGGCGCTGGGGGTGTCTGGCCGATCAGGCCGGATCAGGGAGCGGGGTCCGGTGCCGTGCATCGCAAGGCGGAGGAGGGAGTCGGATGGGGTCTCCCCTGCTCGAACGGAGCTGAGAGCTCGGGGAAGGAGCGTTGGTGACCGACGACAACGCCGCGAGGTGCGGTGCCAGGCCCCGCGAGCCCGGCCTTATCGGCCAGACACCCCCTAGGCTCGTGGTGGCGGCGCTCTTCGTACGGGTGTGGGCGGGCCGCTCCGGGGCAGCGGGTCACGGAAGGCCGAGCGACGGCCGAGCGAGGAGGCGGGACGTGCCGGTGGAGATCACCTGGTGGGGTCATGCCACCTGCACGATCGAGGACTCCGGGGTACGGGTGCTGACCGACCCCCTCTTCGTACGGCGCTTCGCGCATCTGCGCCGCCGCCGTGGCGAGGTGCCGCCGCCGCAGGCCGCGCTGGCCGAGGCGGTGCTGGTCTCGCATCTGCACTCCGACCATCTGCACCTGCCGTCGCTGTCCCGGCTGGTCCCCGGCACCCGGCTGATCGTGCCGAGCGGCGCGGTCGCGGCCGTGCCCGGTCTGCGGATGCTGCTTCGGAGGCGGCGGCTGGTGGTCACCGAGGTGCGGGCGGGCGACGAGGTACGGATCCGCGAGGTGCGGGTGCGGGCGGTGCCGGCGCTCCACGACGGACGACGGCTGCCGGTCGGGCCGCACAAGGTGCCGGCGCTCGGTTACGTGGTCGAGGGCGAGGCCCGTACGTACTTCGCCGGCGACACCGGGCTCTACGACGAGATGGCGGAGGCGGTGGGCGCGGTGGATGTGGCGCTGCTGCCGGTCGGCGGCTGGGGCCCGTACCTCGGGCACGGCCATCTGGACCCGTCCCGCGCCGCCGAGGCGCTGAGGCTGCTGGAGCCGCGCTCAGCGGTGCCGGTGCACTTCGGCACGTACTGGCCGATCGGGCTCGACGGCGTGCGGCCGCACGAGTTCCACGGGCCGGGTGACGAGTTCGTCCGGCAGGCCGGCATCCGGGCGCCCGAGGTGGCGGTGCACCTGCTGTCCCACGGCGAGCGCGTCCGGCCGGAGGCCCGCCGGTGATCCCGGAGGTCCAGTCGGTGGTGGGTGCGCTGCCCACCGAGTCGACCCAGCAGGCCGTGGGCTATCCGACGCTGTTCCTTCTGGTGGCGCTGGGGTCGCTGGTGCCGGTGATTCCGACCGGGGCGCTGGTGAGTTCGGCAGCGGTGGTGGCGTTCCACCAGTCGTCGCCGTTCTCGCTGCTCCTGGTCTTCGGGGTGGCGTCGGCGGCGGCGTTCCTGGGCGATGTCTGTCTGTACTGGCTCGGGCAGCGGGGCGTGCGCTCGGAGCACGGTTCGAAGTGGCTGGCGGCACTGACGCGCCGGGCCGCGCCGGAGCGGCTGGCGCAGGCGCAGGAGAAGCTGGAGGAGCACGGCGGGACGGTACTGGTCCTGTCCCGGCTGGTGCCGGCGGGCCGGATCCCGGTGATGCTGGCCTGCCTGCTGGGCAAGATGCCGCTCAAGACGTTCGCGCGCGGCGATGTGCCGGCGTGTCTGGCGTGGGCGGCGACCTACCAGCTGATCGGGATCCTGGGCGGTTCGCTCTTCCCGGAGCCGTGGCAGGGCGTGGTGGCGGCGGTGGCGCTGACCGTGGTGATCAGCGGCGCTCCGGCCGTGTGGCGGAGGCTGCGCGCACGGTTCGGCCACGGGACGCAGGACGCGACGGGGTGAGGTCGCCGTCTCCTCGTCAGGCGCGTCTCACCGCAGCTCGCCGGCGTTCGGTCTGGGTGATCCGCCTCACCGCAGCTCGCCGAAGGCCGTGGCGAACCGGCTCAGCGCTTGCTCCACATGCGGCAGCTCCAGCGGATCCGCCGCCGTCAGCGACTCCCGCTGCTCCTCCGCCGTCGCACCCAGCAGCGCCCCGGTCCCGAGGCGTACCCGCAGCGCGCCCAGTTCGTCGCCGAAGCGGTGGCCGCCCGGGGTCGGAGCGCCGAGCCGGTCGGTGAGGTATTCCTCCAGCTCCATGGAGTCCGTGACGCCGAGGCCCGCCAGCCGGGGCCGGAGCGGGCCGAGGTCCGCGTAGAGGTGGCGGCCCGCCTGTGGAGGCCGGGCCAGGGCGCCGGAGGCGAGGACCACGCGGTGGGCGGCGGCGGCCACCTGCGCCTGGAGCCCCGCAGCCTGCCGGATCCGCTCCCGTACGGCCTCCGGCTCGGCGAGGGCGTGGGCGGCGGCGGGCGCGAGCGGACCGGCCACCAGAGCGCCGAGCGCGGTCAGGACGTCGAGCGTACGGGCGCGGCGCACGGCTCCGCGCCCGGTCGCCGGGAAGCGGGCGACGGCGACCGGCCAGGCGGCCGGAGTGAGGGCGCCGCAGAGGTCGCTGATGACGGTGACGTCGTCGGGGCACATCTCGGCGGGGCTGAGCAGGACGGTGTCGCGGGGCCGGTGCACGGTGTCGCGCCAGGTCTCGTCGCTGATGATGTGCATGCCCTCGCCGACCGCCGCCTCGCAGGCCTCCCGCACCAGCTCGGGCGGGGCGACGGTGGCGGTGGGGTCGTCGGCGACGGAGAGCACCAGCAGCTTCGGCCGGCCGCCCTCGGCCCGTACCCGGCGCACGGTCTCCAGCAGGGCGTACGGGTCCGGGATGCCGCCGCACTCGGCGGGCGTCGGCACCTGGTAGGCGGGCCGGCCGAGCAGCCGGGCCTGCGGCATCCAGGTGGCCGGACAGGGGCGCGGCATGAGGACGTCGCCGCCGTGCGCGGCGATCAGCGCGAGGAGGAGCGGCTGGTCGCCGGGGGCGGCCACGATGTTCTCCGGGCCGCCATGGAGCCCGCGCCGGTCCCAGTAGCCGCCGGCCGCCTCGCGCAGGGCGCGGCCGCCGCCGGGCGGCTCGGGACGGGTGCGGTCCGCGGCAGCGGTGAGGACGGCGGCCAGCTCGGGGAGGACGGGGAGGCCGGGGTCGGGGGCGGGCGGGCCGTAGCGGACGGGCCCGTGGTCCTCGTGCATTTTGGCCTCCTCCGCTTCTACGGCTCCGGGGCGCTCTCTGGGCCCTTTATACGGAGGTTCGGGCCGGGCCGCCCGCTCGATTGCGCAGCCGGGCGAGCCTGGGCCGTTGTGCCGGTCGTGGACGTCGCGTGGTGAGGCTCTCAGCGCGCCTGCTGGTTCAGCGGCGAGCGGCCGGGTATTCGCTGAGCCATGTCGCCCATGTCGTCATCGAGCCTCTCGAACACCTCCTCCGTCACCAAACGGTGGCGTGGCTGGCTGCAAGGACGGGATCTCGCCGTCTTCCACAGCGTCGCGGACCGCCACTGGCCCGGCGCCGATCCTCTCCTGCCCCAGCTGAGCCGGAGCGCCAACCACGGGCTGCTCTGGTTCGGGACGGCCGTCGGTATCGCGGCCCTCGGCTCCAGCGCCCGGTCCCGCCGGGCCGCGCTGCGGGGGGTGGCGTCGCTGGCCGTGGCCTCGGCGGCGATCAACACCGTCGGCAAGGGCGCGGTCCGGCGGCAGCGGCCGATACTCGATCAGGTGCCGGTCATGCGGCAGCTGAAGCGGCAGCCGGTGACCACCTCCTTCCCTTCCGGCCACGCGGCCTCGGCCGCGGCCTTCGCCACCGGTGTCGCTCTGGAGTCGAAGGGCTGGGGCGCGGTCGTCGCTCCTGTCGCGGCGGCGGTGGCCGCCTCCCGCGTCTACACCGGCGTCCACTATCCGAGCGATGTGCTGGCCGGGGCCGCGCTCGGCGTAGGAGCCGCGTTCGCCCTGCGCGGGGTCGTCCCGACCCGGGGTCAGCTGCCTGCGCCCGGCCGGCCGCCCGGTGAGGCACCCGCGCTGCCCCGCGGAAAAGGGCTCGTGGTGGTGGTGAACGAGGCGTCCGGCACGGCCACCGCGACCGCGTCGCTGGTGCACCAGGCGCTGCCGCTCGCCGAGGTGGTCGCGTGCGCGCCCGCCGACCTGTCCACCGCCATGGAGAAGGCGGCGGGCCGCGGCAAGGCGCTGGGTGTCTGCGGCGGCGACGGTACGGTGAACCTGGCGGCCTCCGTCGCGGCGACGCACGGCTTGCCGCTGGCCGTCTTCCCCGGCGGGACGCTCAACCACTTCGCCTACGACCTGGGCATCGAGACGGTCCAGGAGGCGGCGGCCGCGCTCACGGCGGGCGACGCCATACGGGTCGACCTCGGCAGGTTCCGTCCCGGCCCGAACGGACCGGACGGGGCCGACGGCTACTTCCTCAACGCCTTCAGCCTGGGCGTGTATCCGGAGCTCGTACGGACCCGGGAGCACTGGTCGTCCCGGATCGGCGGCTGGCCCGCCGGAGTGCTCGCCGCCTTCCACGTCCTGCGCGACCGGGGCCCTTTGGAGGCCGAACTCCAGGGCCGCAGGCGCCCGTTGTGGCTGCTGTTCGTCGGCAACGGCCTCTTCCAGCGGGTCGGCCCGGCGCCCGGCCGGCGCCACAACCTGGCGGACGGACTGCTGGACGTCCGGGTGGTGCACGGTGGCCGCGGCCCGGCGCTGCGTCTGCTGGCGGCGGCGGTGGCCGGCCCTCTGACCCGCTCTCCCGCCCACGCCGCGGTGCGGCGGCGCCGCGTGCGGCTGGCCGGGCTGGCCCCGGGGACTCCGTACGCGTACGACGGTGAAGTGGCCCACTCCGGAACCGAGTTGCTGATCGACAAGCTGCCGGAGGCGCTGACGGTCTACTGCCCGATGTCGGTGTAGCGACCACCAGCGTCGGGTCCACATATCAAGACGCCCATCTCACCATCCGGCATGGCGACGTACGGTGGCCGCAGCGCGCAACCGCCGTACCGAGAGAGGACGCCGCCATGCCGGACGCTGTCGTGCCGAAAGAGACCGCCGTCTACACCCACGGCCACCACGAGTCGGTGCTGCGCTCGCACCGTTGGCGGACCGCCGCCAACTCGGCGGGCTATCTGATCGGTGAACTCCGGCCCGGCATGGCGGTGTTGGACGTCGGCTGCGGGCCCGGCACCATCACCGCCGATCTGGCGGCCCTGGTCGCACCAGGCCGGGTGACGGCGGTCGACACCGGGACCGGAATCCTGGAGCAGGCGGCAGCGTTGGCGGCCGAACGCGGCCTGGAGAACGTCGAGTTCGCGGTCGCCGATGTCCACGCACTGGACTTTCCGGACGACTCCTTCGACGTCGTCCACGCCCACCAGGTGCTCCAGCATGTGGGCGACCCGGTCCAGGCCCTGCGCGAGATGCGGCGCGTCTGCCGTCCCGGCGGCGTGGTCGCGGCGCGCGACAGCGACTACGCGGCGATGGCCTGGTACCCAAAGACCCCGGGGCTGACGGAGTGGCAGGAGGTCTACCGACGGGTGGCCCGCGCCAACGGCGGCGAACCGGACGCCGGTCGGATGCTGCTCTCCTGGGCGCGGCAGGCCGGCTTCGCCGACATCACGCCGACCGCCGCCGCCTGGTGCTTCGCCACGCCGGAGACCCGAGCCTGGTGGAGCGGGCTGTGGGCGGACCGTACGACGGACTCGGTCTACGCCGAACTGGCGGTACGGGGCGGCCAGGCGAGCACCGAACAGCTGACGGCCATCGCGGCGGCGTGGCGCGGCTGGGGCGAGGAGTCCGACGGCTGGTTCATGGTCCCGCACGGCGAGGTGCTCTGCCGGGGGTGACGTGCGAGGCTCGTCGCGGCCTCGGGGCTGGGGCCGGCCGCCGGGGCCGACCGGGCCGAGACCGGTCACGTACAGGGCATCAGGGCCGGTGCCACTCCATGGCGTGGCCGGTCGCCGCGAAACGTTCGTTCCCGGCGGGCTTCCCGGTCTTCGTCCCGACGACCACGAAGCCCGCGCTGTCGTACAGGGCGCGGGCGTGGTCGTTCCCGGCCGGAACCGTGCACTCGATCGCGGCGGAGTCGTCGGCCGCCAGCGCATGGCGCAGCAGGACCCGGCCGACACCCTGACGGTAGCGGCCGGGATCGACGTACAGCCAGGTCGGTTCGGCGTCCGCGAAACGGCGAAGCCGACCACCTCCGGCTCCGGGCCCGTGCCGTCCCGCGCCTCGGCCACCCAGAGCCCGCCGTCGAAGAGCCGCTCCTCCTCATGCGTCTCCGCCGGCGTGAGGAGGGCCTCCACGCCGACCGTACCGCGCAGTTCGTCCAGGTGCGCGGTGTCGTGGATCCGGGCGATGGTGTGCCGGTCCTCGGGCCGGTAGGGCCGGACGGTCACGTCAACGGGCGTACGCCGTTCCATGGCGTGACCCTCGCACCGCGCCCGCAGACCGGCAGCCGCATGCCGGCGGACCGGACCGGAGCGGAATCGATCACGCGCGATGCGGACGCCAACTACCCTCGTACGCATGGAGATCCTCGGAACCACGCTGCGTATCTGTGTCGACGACCTGGAGGCCGCGGTCGCCTTCTACCAGGAGCTGACGGGCACTCCGGCCCAGCGCTTCGAGCGTGGTGGCGTGTCGGTCGCCGCGATCGGCTGCTTCCTGCTGATGAGCGGGCCCGAGTCGGAGCTGGAGGTGCTGCGCAAGGTGGGCGCGACCATCGCCGTGAAGGATGTCGACGAGGCCGAGGCGGCGCTGGCCCGGGCGGGTGCGCGGATCGTCGCGGGGCCGGTGCCGACCCCGGCGGGCCGCAACCTGATCGCGCTGCACCCGGACGGCTCGATCTTCGAGTACGTGGACCGGAACGTCACCGTCTGACCGGTCCGGCCGGGGCAGCCGCGTCAGACCGGCGCGAGAGCCCCGACGACGAGGTCGGCGAGCAGAGCGCCGGCGGTGCCGTCCGGGTCGAGGTCCGGGTCGTAGATGGTGACGTTGAGCCCGACGCAGCGCGGCGAGGAGACCAACGTCCGCAGCAGCGAAGCGAGTTCGTCCGGCATCAAACCGCCGTCGTCGGGGCTGTCGACGGCGGACATGACGCTCGGATCGAGGACGTCGGCATCCAGGTGGACCCAGTAGCCGTCCAGTACGGGCGTCTCCAGGCTCTCCACCGTGGCCCGCGCGAGCTCGGCGGCGCCCCACTCCCGGATCTGGCCGACGGTCGCGTTGGGGATCTTCAGCGCGGCCAGCTCGGCCTGGTCCTCGTCCTCGTCGCGCATGCCGAAGAGGCGGACGTCCTCGTCCTTGAGGTAGGGCCGGAGCCCTTCGAGGTCGCTGAGGTCCGCCTGGCCGCGACCCGTGGCGATGGCCAGCTCCTCCCCGCCCGCGGCGCCGACATGGTCGCTGTTGCCCACGTGCCGGAAGTCGGCGGACCCGTCGACGGCGGCGAGCCCGTACCGGCCGAGGCGGCGCAGAGCGAGGGCGGCGCCGAGCTGGATGGAGCAGTCGCCGCCGAGGACCAGGGCGAACTCTCCGGACCGTACGTGTCCTTCGATGCGGTCGGCGAGGGTGCGGGTGTAGCGGGCGATGGCGGCGGCGTTGAAGACCCCGTCGCCCGCCCGCCAGTCGCCTCGGTCGTAGCGCGGCGGCACCACCACTCCGCCTTCCAGCGCGCCGATCCGCTGCACGATCCGCTGCTCCCGCAGCGCGCCCGCCAGCTTGTAGCAGCCGGGGACGGTGCCGGGTGCGGGGGGCCTGAGGCCCAGGTTGGAGGGGGCGTCGAGGACCACGATCGTTCTCATAGGGTCCATCCTCGCCGCCGTTCCGGGCCGCCTCAAGCGGGGGCCGGCGCGGTGATCGCCCAGCGTTCGTGGTCGCGCCAGGCGCCGTCGATGTAAAGGAAGTCCGGCGAGAACCCCTCCAGCCGGAATCCGGCCCGCCGGACCAGGGCGATGGAGGCCGCGTTGCCGGGCTGGATGTTGGCCTCCAGGCGGTGCAGGCCGAGCGGTCCGAAGGCCAGCTCCATGACGAGCTCGAGCGCTTCGCCCATCAGGCCGCGCCCGGCCGCGTGGGCGAAGGCCCCGTAGCCGAGGGAGCCGCAGCGGAAGCCGCCGAGGACGATGTTGTTGATGTTGATGAACCCGGCGATGGCCCCGTCCGCGCCGCCCCTGTCACCGCCGCGCTCGACGATCAGGAAGCCTTCGCGAGCCGGGTCGCGGGCGAGGGTCGCCGTGTACGCGGCGTAGGTGTCGGGCCGCTCCGGCGGGAAGAGCCAGGGCCGGTGGAGGGTGCGGCTCTCCCGGGCGCGGGCCGTGAACTCGTCCGCGTCGGCCTCGGTGAAGCGGCGCAGCGCCGTTCGCGGGCCTTCGGCGAGATACGGGCCGGTCGGGCTCCGGTGACCGTTCGGATCGGGCATCGCCCCAGCGTACGACGGGTACGGACGCCGGGCACGGAGGGGCCCGCCTGCCTCCCGGTGCCCGTCGTACGCCCCGGCCCCATGAGCCCTCGGCCTCACTTGCCCTTCCGGCGGAACAGGTAGCCGCCGCAGACCAGCCCGATGAGGAACATCGCGAGCAGGGCGAGCCAGAGCGGCATGGTCACTTCGGGGATCAGCACCCGGATGGTGACCTTCTGGGTGTTCACGCAGATGAACACGATGACCAGGACGACCAGCACCGCGACGGCGATGCGCCCCGGGGTCCACAGGCCGGATCCGCGCCTGCCGTCGCTCGTCACATCCTTGGGACTCATGGTCCGGTCCTTCCGCTGCCGCCCCCCGGATTTCCCCAGCATGGAGCGTCGCCGGGCCCGGAGGGCGGTGATGTTCGGCCGTTCGGGTGAAAGCGGGACGGGCGGCGGTCAGCCGGCCGGGACCACCGGGAGCTCCAGTACGCCGGTGTCCTCCGGAGCGCTGACCACGGTGACGGGCTTGATGCCGCGGTTGCCGAAGTACGCGGTGTCGCTGGCGGCGATCACGAACTCGAGCCGGTGCCCCTTCTCGTACCGATGGACGATGCCGGGCAGCTCCACCGTGAACGGCCGGGTGACATCGGGGACGCGGACCGGCGAGACGAGGCGGTTCACCAGGGTCCGGGTTCCGTCGGGCGCGACGTCGTACACCTTGGCGAAGAGGACGAGCTTGTCGGAGGCGTCGCCGCTGTTCTGGACCCGCTCCGCCTTCGGTGAGACGACCTTCAGCGTGGCCTTCGGCGCGCCGACCACATCGAGCGGTGCGGTGAGCGGGGCGCTGCGCCAGCCGAGGTAGGTGCCCTTGGTGTCGTACGGTTTCGGGTCGGGCAGTCCGATCAGCGGAGCGATCGAGCTCTCCGAATGACTCGTCGGCACGGGCCAGTTGGTGTACTGGCGGCTGCCGCGGACCACCTTGGAGCGGTTGTCGACGAGCTTGCCGTCGCCGGAGAGGTACATCTGCTGGGAGAGGGCCGGCAGTTGGGCCGCCGTGCCGTAACCGTCCTGCCAGGAGCGGTAGTAGGAGAACTCGGGTCCGGTGTCGGTGTCCGTCTTCTTCTGGAGGTATCGGTCGAACCAGGCGAGCACCCGTCGGCCCACGTAACTGGTCTCCAGATTGCCTTCGCTCAGGTCGAGTTCGCCCGGCACCTGGCCGCCGCTGTGGCCCCACGACTGCCAGATCATCTTGGCCGTGGTGCCTTGCGCCTTGAGCGTCTTGTACGTGGCGGTGGCCTCGTTCAGGTTGAAGAGGCTGTCGGCCTGGCCCTGGATGATCAGGGTCGGGGCCTTGACCCGGTCGAGGTAGGAGACGGGCGAGACGCTGCGGGCGTAGTCGAGCATCGCGCGGGTCCGGTCGGCCGGGAAGCGGCCGGAGTTGAGGAGGCGGATGGTCTCGCAGGCCTGGGCGGCGAAGTGCAGGCAGTCGAGCCGGTTGAAGCGGGAGGGGTCGAGGCTCGGGTTGAGGAGCGGCTGGCCTTCGCCGATCAGGTAGAAGCCGTTGGTCCACTGCCACTTGAAGACGCCTGGCGTGTCGGAGGTGACGCCGGTGTGCGCTCCGGTGTTGTTCGGTGCGAGCGCGTAGGCGAGGTCGTTCCAGGTGATGAGCGGGACGAGGGCGTCGACACGGGGGTCGGTGGAGGCGGTGGCCAGCTGGATGGCGCCGCCGTAGGAACCGCCGATCATGCCGACGCGCGGGTCGCCCTCGCCGTCGCGGACCACGTAGTCCGCGCGGGTGCCGTCGTCGGCGGCCCTGATGCCGCCGAGGAAGTCGAGGAGGCCGCTCGCGGCCCTTCCGTCGATGGCGGGGTCGTCCAGGGTGATCAGGCAGCCGGACCTGCCGAAGCCGAGGCCGGAGTAGACGAGGCCGACATAGCCCCGGGCGGCGACGGCCTTGCCGATGGCGTCGGTCGACCCGTCGGACTTGGAGCCGCCGAAGCCGTTGGTGGCGAGGACGGCAGGGGCCGGACGGTCCGCGTCGACGCCTGCGGGACGGTAGAGGTCGGCGTCGACCACGCAGGAGCGGCCGCCCGCCTGGACGGTGAACTTCAGCGGAGTGACGGTGTACGCGGCGGGCTCGGCGTGGGCCGGGCCGGAGAGGACGAGGGGGGCGGCGAGGGCAGCCGCCGCCACCGCGACGAGCGAGTAGCGCGAGCTGGAAACAGCACCTGACACGAAGACCTCCACACCGAGGACACCTTACCGACCGGTAAGTACTGGGCCGCGCTCATGGTGTGACACGTGTCATAGCCGTGTCAACGCTCAGGACAGCGGTTGTTGACGGATGTTCAGGCAGAAACGGACCGGCGCGCGGTCAGGCCGGGAGGAGCGCGGGGACTTCGACGGTCAGCGTGCAACGGCTGCCGTCCGCAGGGGCGTTGACCACCGCCGGCACTCCCAGCGGGACCGTCAGCGCGGTCGGGCCGTGGCCGAACCCCAGCTCCTCGATCACGGGTATCTCCAGCGGACCGAGCCGGTCGGCCAGCACCGCGCGGACCTTCTCGTACGGTCCGCACTCCTGCCAGGAGCCGCAGACCACTCCGGCCACGCCTTCCAGAGCGCCGGTGCGCAGCAGCCGGGTGAGGATGCCGTCGAGCCGGTACGGCTCCTCGCCGGTGTCCTCGATGACCAGGAGTCCGCCTCGCGCGCCGGTCCGGGCGTGCGGGGTGCCGGCGGCGGAGGCGAGGAGGCTGAGGCAGCCGCCGTACAGGATGCCCCGGGCCTGTCCGGGGACGAGGGCGGCGGCCGTGTCCAGGCCGAGGGTCAGGACCGTCTCCGGCTCGAAGAGCGTGGCGCGCAGGTGCTCACGGGTCGGCGCGTCGTCGAGGAACGTCTCGGTGGCCACCATCGGGCCGTGCAGCGTGGCGCATCCCGCCCGCACCGCGAACGCCTCGTGCAGCGCGGTGATGTCGCTGTAGCCGACGAAGACCTTGGGCCCGGCCGCCCGGATCGCCGGCCAGTCGAGCCGGTCCACCATCCGGTGCGCGCCGTACCCGCCGCGCGCGCAGAACACCGCGTCCACCGACGGATCGCACCAGGCCGCCTGAAGGTCCGCCGCCCGGTCCGCGTCCGTCCCGGCCAGATAGTCCAACTCCGGGTGTACGTCGAGGACATGAGGCGCCACGACAGGTTCGAGCCCCCAGTTACGCAGCACTCCGAGCCCCGCCTCCAGCCGGTCGGCCGGGACAGGACCGCTGGGCGCGACGACGGCGACCCGGGCCCCGGCGCGCAGCCGGGACGGCCGGGCCAGAGGAGCCGGCGGGGCCGGCCGGGAAGGACCCTTGGTCACGTCTTCAGCTCCAGCGGCTCCACGTCGCCGCGGTCGAAACCGAACGTCTGTACGTAGAGGGAGAGTTCGGCCTCCAGCGCCCGGATCAGGGTCTCCGCCCGCCGGAACCCGTGCCCCTCCCCCGCGAACGCGATGTACGCGTGCGGCACACCGCGTCCCGCGACGGCGGCCAGGAACCGGTCGCACTGGGCGGGCGGGCAGACCAGATCGTCCAGCCCCTGGAGCAGCAGGAACGGTGCGGTGAGCCGGTCGGTGCCGTTGATCGGCGCGCGTTCGCGGTAGCGCTCGGGCACCTCGGCGGCCGGGCCGATCAGCGACTCCAGGTACTGCGACTCGAAGTCGTGCGTGCCCTCCGTCGACCAGCCCTCCAGGTCCAGGACCGGGTAGAGGATGGTGCCGCAGGCGTAGCGGTCGGTCGTGGTGAGCGAGGCGGTCGCCGTCCAGCCGCCCGCGCTGCCGCCACGGACCGCCAGCCGGCGAGGGTCGGCCGCGCCTTCGGCGACCAGCGCGTCGGCCACGGCCGCGCAGTCCGCCACATCGACGACGCCCCACTGTTCGCGGAGCCGTTCGCGGTAGCGGCGGCCGTAGCCGGTGGAGCCGCCGTAGTTCACGACGGCGACGCCGATGCCGCGCGAGGTGAAGTAGGCGATCTCCAGGTCCAGGACGAGCGGCGCGTGGCCGGTGGGTCCGCCGTGCGCCGCCACGAGGTACGGAGGCAGTTCGCCTTCGGGCGCGGTGCGTTCGGGGTGGTGCGGCGGGTAGATGTGGGCGTGGATCTCGCGGCCGTCGGAGCCGGTGAACGTCCGGTCCTGCGGTTCGGGCAGGTAGGCCGGGTCGACGGCGTCCTGATGGGCGGAGCCGATGACGCGGGTGCGGCCGGTCGCCGTGTCCAGCTCCACGACCTCATGGCCGGTGCGCGGACTCGCCGCGACGCCGACGACCCGGCTGCCGTGCACGGCGAGCGTGTCGGCCCAGGTGGTCCAGTGGCCCGGCACGTCGGCCAGTTCGCCGGTCTCCGGGTCGAGGATGCCGAGCCGCTGCGAGCCCCGGCCGTGCAGGACGGCGATCAGCCCGTTCTCCAGCGGATGGAACCAGCGCAGCCCGATCTTCCACAGCGGCCCGCCGAACTCCTCGCCCCTGGGCGGCAGAAGACGGCTGCTGGGGACCGCGCCTCCGGCCACGGCGTCGGGCCGGACGCGCTGGAGCTCCCACCAGTCGGCCAGGTCGGAGACGAAGAGGAGGCTCCCGTCGCGGTCCCACTCGATCTGGCAGACCGACTCGTCGACATCGCCCACCAGAGGCCGTACGCCGGTGAATTCACCGCTCTCCGTGATCTCCGCGAGCATCACCACCGTGCCGTCCCACGGCATCCGCGGATGGTCCCAGGCGATCCAGGCGGCCCGCCGTCCGTCGTGCGAGACCCGGGGTCCGGTGACGAACCGGTGCTGCCCGTCGGAGAGTTCGCGTACGGCTGCGCGGTCCTCGGCGGCCGAGCCGTCCAGCGGTACGGCGGCGAGCACCCGGCGTACGTCGGTGGGTCCGGGGCCGGTGAACTCCTCCAGCACACACCACACTTCGCCCTGCTCACCCTGGTCCGGACGCACCTGCGGATCCACCCAGCACAGTCCGCCGCCGACGTCCGAGAGCGGAGTCAGCGGCCATGGCGCGTCCGGGCCGTCGGGAGCGTACGCGTACAGGCGCTGGTCCGCGAAGTGCACGAACACGACGAGCGGCCCGCCCTCCGCGCGCGCCACGCCGGCCCAGGGCTGTCCGCCGTACTCGATCACCCGACTGCGCGGGTTCCACGGGGCCGGCAGCACGGGCTCGGTGGTGCCGTCCGCGCGGCGCCGCACCAAGGCGCGGCGGCCGCCTTCGGCCGGGCGCGGCTCGGTCCACCACACCTCGTCGCCGACGGTGGAGAGGTGGTCGGGCCGTCCGTCGTGCGAGGCGGCCAGCGCCGCGTCGATCGGTGACGGCCAGGAGCCGTACGGCGCTTCGGGCACGGTGTTCACGGTAAAGGTCCCCCCAGGGTCCGGTCGAACGATACCGGTCGGACAGTGCTGGTCAGGCGGTGCGCAGATAGTGATCGAGGACGCGGACGCCGAAGTGGAGGGCGTCGACGGGGACGCGCTCGTCGACGCCGTGGAAGAGCGCCTGGTAGTCGATCCCCGGCGGCAGCTTGAGCGGTGAGAAGCCGTAGCCGGTGATGCCGAGCTTGGCGAACTGCTTGGCGTCGGTTCCGCCCGACATGCAGTACGGCACGGTGTGCGCGCCCGGGTCGAACTTCTCGACAGCGGCGCGGAGCTTGGCGTACGTCGGTGAGTCGACCGAGGCCTGGAGGGACTGCTCGCGGTGGTAGAACTCCCAGGAGACGAGAGGGCCGGTGAGGTGGTCCAGGGTCTCGTGGAACTCCTCTTCGCCGCCGGGGACGAAACGTCCGTCGATGAAGGCGATGGCGTGGCCCGGGATGACGTTGACCTTGTAACCGGCGCCCAGCATCGTCGGGTTGGTGCTGTTGCGGATGGTGTTCTGCACGAGCGTGGCGGCCGGGCCGAGCTTGGCGAGGAGCTGCGGGACGTCGAAGCCGGGATCGTCCAGGTCGACGGAGATGCCGTGCAGCGCGGCGATCTCGGTGATGGCGGCGCGGACGGTCGGGGTGAGGCGGATGGGCCACTCGTGCTCACCGATCCGGGCGACGGCGGCGGCGACGGCGGTCACCGCGTTCTCCCGGTTGACCTTGGAGCCGTGTCCGGCCCGGCCTTCGGCGCTGAGCTTCAGCCAGCCGGTGCCGCGCTCGCCCGCCGCGATCGGGTAGAGGGAGAGCCCCTGGTCGGCGTGGAAGGTGAACGCGCCGGACTCGCTGATGCCTTCCGTGCAGCCCTCGAAGAGCTCCGGGTGCTGATCGGCGAGGAAGCCGGAGCCGTCGGCGGCGCTGTCCTCCTCGTCGGCGGTGTAGGCGATGACGATGTCGCGCGGCGGCCGGAACCCTTCCCGGGCCCATCCGCGTACGGTGGCGAGGATCATCGCGTCCATGTTCTTCATGTCGACGGCCCCGCGCCCCCACACCACACCGTCCCGGACCTCGCCGGAGAACGGGTGCACGGTCCAGTCGGCGGGCTCGGCGGGCACCACGTCCAGGTGACCGTGGACGAGCAGCGCGTCGGCGGCCGGGTCGGTGCCGGGAATGCGGGCGACGACGTTGGTCCGGCCGGGCGTGCGTTCCAGGAGGACCGGCTCGATCCCGGCCCCGGCGAGACGCTCGGCGACGTACTCGGCGGCCGGGCGCTCCTGGCAGTCGCCGCCGCCCCGGTTGGTGGTGTCGATCCGGATCAGCTCGGAGGTGAAGGTCACCACCTCGTCGAGCGCCTGCCGGTCCACGGGTCCGAGCGGGTCGGTGGCCTCAGCCATATTGTTCCTCCACGGCGGCCGACACGATCGTCGTCACCGCCTTGAACGTGCGAATACCTTCGTACATCGTCGCGCTGGTGTAGGCGACGCGCCTCTCACCGTTCGGCGCCACGCCGGGCACCACGGTCGCGGCCGCGGCCAGATGCTCGGCGTCGAACTCCAGCTCCACGGCGTACGCCTTACCGGTGACGGGCGCCTTACGCCCGGCGAGCGCGGTGGCCTCCCGCGCGGCGGCGCGGATGTCGGCGGCGGTACGGGCCGGGGTGCGGCAGACGGCCGCGTACCGCGACACGTAGTCCTTGACGGCCACCTTGCGGGCGTCCGGCGCGTATCCCTCGGCGTCCACGCAGGTCAGGTCGTCGCCGGTGACGAGGACGACGGGCACGCCGTACTCGGCGGCCACCTGCGCGTTGAGCAGACCCTCGCTCGCGCGGACGTCGTTGAGCCAGACGCCGGTGATGGAGTTGGCGAGGTAGGTGTGGGCGAGGACGCCTTCCGTACCGGCTCCGGTGTGGTAGCCGACGAAGGCGACCGCGTCCACGTCACCGTGCTGGATGCCCTCCACCATGGAGAGCGACTTGTGGCGGCCGGTCAGCATCTGCACCCGGTCGTCCAGCTGCTCCAGGAGCAGGTTCCGCATCGACCAGTGGGCCTCGTTGATGAGGACCTCGTCGGCGCCGCCGTCGTAGAAGCCGAGGACGGCCGCGTTCACGTCGGAGGTGAACATCGGCCGGCAGCGCTCCCACTGCGGGGTGCCCGGCAGCACATCGGCCGGCCAGGTCACGCCGGTGGCGCCCTCCATGTCGGCGCTGATGAGGATCTTCATGCCGCCACACCGTACGCCCCGCGAGCGGCCGGGGCCAGGGAGGGGCCGCTCACGTGAGGTCGGGTCCGTCGAAGGTCCCTCCAGTGGGCTCTAGTCGGCTCATGGCCGGTCGTCGGTGGCGGCCAGGCTGTCCCAGGCGGCCATGGCACCGGCCACCGCCTGCTGGAGTCCCGGGAGCGGCACGCCGTCGCGGGACTGGATGGACAGGCCGTTGAGCACGGCGCTGTAGAAGTGCGCGATGGCGGCCGCGTCCGCGTCGGACCGTACGTCACCGTCCTTGACACCCCTCTCCACCCGCAGGCGGATCAGCTCCCGGACCTCCGCGCGCATGCGGGCCAGGTGTGCGGCGACCGAGGAGTTCTCCCGTACCGGGATGGGCGCGGCCAGCACCGTGAGGCAGCCTGCCGGGGTGGCCGGGTCGGCGTAGGCGGCGGCGTTGTCCTGAAGCATCGCGGCCAGGGCCGCGCGGGCGGTGGGCTCCTCGTCGAGAGCACGGCGGGTGTACCGGCCCTCGGTCGCCGTGTAGAGGGTGACGGCCTCCTTGAACAGCTCTTCCTTGGATCCGTAGGCCGCGTAGACGCTGGGCGAGTTGATGCCCATGGCGGCGGTCAGATCGCTCATCGAGGTGGCCTGGTAGCCGCGTTCCCAGAACACCCCGAGCGCCTTGCGCAGGGCTTCGTCGCGGTCGAAGGCGCGTGGTCTGCCTCTGCCTGCCATGCTCGGCCGCCTTTCTGTGTCGTGCGACAAATATATCTCTTGACGTGCCGCGAACGGGCGTGCACGATTTATGTATCGAGCGGCACAAAAATATACGTGCCCCCGTCCGCCCTTCAGCGTCAGGAGACTTCGCATGTCCGCAACGTTCCACGGCAAGGTCGCGCTCGTCACCGGAGCCGGCTCCGGCATCGGCCGCCGCAGCGCCCGCGCCTTCGCCGAGCGCGGCGCCACGGTCGTCGTCGCCGATCTCCATGCCGAGAACGCCGCGCACACCGTCGAGCTGATCGAGCGGGAAGGTGGCACCGCGAGCGCTGTCGTGGTCGACGTGTCCGAAGCCGACTCCGTACGCGCGATGGTCGACGTGGCGGTCGCCCGCCACGGCGGTCTGCACATCGCTCACAACAACGCCGGCATCTTCGCCGCGCTCGGCCCCGCCGGCGACATCGACGAGCAGCAGTGGCAGACCCAGCTCGCGGTCAACCTCACCGGCGTCATGCTGACCATGAAGTACGAGATCCAGCACATGCGCGAGCACGGCGGCGGCGCCATCGTGAACGCCGCCTCCAACATCGGCCACCACCTCCGCTACCCCGGCACCGGTGCGTACGCGGCCTCCAAGGCCGCCGTGTCGGCCCTCACCCGGGCCGCCGCGCTCGACCACATCAAGGACGGCATCCGTATCAACGCGGTCAGTCCCGGCGCCTCCGACACCCCGATGACCTTCCTGCCCGGCGAGAGCGAGGCCGAGCGTGCGGCCAGGCTGAACGGCACCATCCCGCTCGGTCGCCTCGCCAGGACCGACGAGATCGTCGCCTCCGTGCTCTGGCTGGCCTCGGACGACTCCAGCTTCGTCGTCGGCCACGACCTGGTGACCGACGGTGGAGCGAGCGCCTGAGCCGTGCGGCTGCTCCGCGGGTGAGGCCGTTTCCGGTCCGCCGTTCCTGGCGGACCGGAAACGGCCTTGCCCATCCGGCCCCCGGGCCGGTCACCATGCCGTCCCGCTCAGAGCAAGGCGTTCGATGTCCGTCGCAGACGATTCCCACTCCGCCGCCGGCACGGTTCCGCCCGGTCCCGCACCGGGCCGTTCGCCAGGGGCGTTCGCGCTGCCGGCCGCCGTCCAGGTGGTCCTGGTGCTGGCGATCACCATGCTGTCCGTGGCCCTGCCCACGATCAGAACCGAACTCGGCCTCTCCGTAGCGCAGCTGACACTGGTCAGCGCGGCCTACGGACTCTCCTTCGGCGGTCTGCTGCTCCTCGGTGGCCGTATCGCCGATCTGTACGGACGCCGCCGCGTCTTCGTCGCCGGCACCGCGCTGTTCGGCCTGGCCTCCGCCGTCGGCGGTTTCGCGCCGGACGTGACGACCCTGCTGTCGGCCCGCCTCGTCCAAGGCGCCGGCGCCGCTTTCGCCGCACCCGCCGCCATGGCCCTCGCCGTCTCGCTCCACCACACACCACGGGCCCGCGCCCGGGCCATGGGCATCTGGGGCGCGCTGGCGCCTCTGGGCGCGGCGGTCGGCACCCTCTTCTCCGGGGCCGCGACCGTGTGGCTCTCCTGGCGCTGGACCTTCCTCGTCCCGACCCTGGTGGCGGCGGCCGCCGTGCTGTTGGCGCCCCGGCTGCTGCCCGGCGACGCCGGGACACGAGCCGACGGCAAGGTCGACGTACTCGGCGCCGTCCTGGCCACGGCCGGCCTGGCACTGCTCAGTTACGGACTGGTCCACGCGGCCGAGACCTCCTGGACCTCGGCCGCCGTGACGGTACCGAGTGCTCTCGGCGCCGTCCTGCTCGCCGCTTTCGCGCTCGTCGAGCGGCGAGCTGCCGACCCGCTGCTCCCGCCGGGCTTCCTCGCGTCGCGGCGCCGGGCGACCGCGTTGTGGGCGGTGCTCATCGCCTCCGCCGGCACGGCGACCGTCTTCTTCCTGCTCTCCCTCCACTTCCAGCAGGTGGCGGGCCTCTCTCCGCTGCGCACATCGGCGGCCTTCCTGCCGTTCACCGCGGTCCTGCTGGCCACGGGACCGCTCGGCGGCCGCTTGGTCGCCCGGCTCGGCTCCCGGACGGTCATCGCCACCGGGCTGTTGCTGGCGGCCGCCGGTCTCCTCCTCCTCGGCCGCCTCTCCGCGCACAGTCCGTACACGGGCCCGGTCCTCGCCGGACTGCTGCTGCTGCCGGCCGGCATCGCCCTGGTCTTCTCCGCCGCCACCATCACCCTGCTCGACGACGTTCCGGCCGAGCAGTCAGGTCTGGCCGGAGGCGTCGTCAACACCGCACTGGAGACCGGACCGACGATCGGCCTCGCCGTACTGGTCTCACTGGCCGCCTCGCACACCAGCGGCCTCACCGGCGGGGCCACCGCCCGTACGGTGGCGGAAGCATCGGGCTACGCCTTCGCCTTCACCACCGCGGGCGGCGTCTTCGCGGTCTCCGCACTCGCGGCCGTACCGCTCCTGCGGTCCCGATGACCACCGAGCCCGGCGGCACGCGCTACACGCCGGTGCCGGCCTCGCTCAGCAGCTCCTCGATGCGGCTCAGCTCCTCCTCGCCGAACTCCAGGTTCCGCACGGCCTCCACGCTGTTCTCCAGCTGCGTGACGCTGCTCGCGCCGACCACGGCCGAGGTGAGGCGACCGCCGCGCAGCACCCAGGCCAGGGCCAGCTGGGCGAGGGACTGGCCGCGCTCCTCGGCCACGGCGTCCAGTGCGCGCAGCCGCTCCACCAGCTCCGGCGTGACCGCGTCCACCGTGAGGAACGGGCTGGCGCCCGCCGCACGCGAGCCGGCCGGGATGCCGTGCAGATAGCGGTCGGTGAGGATGCCCTGCTCCAGCGGGGAGTAGGCGATGGAGCCGACGCCCAGCTCGTCCAGCGCGGTGAGCAGCCCGTCCTCGGGTCGGCGGTCGAGCATCGAGTAGCGCGGCTGGTGGATCAGGAGCGGCGTGCCGAGGTCCTTGAGGATCGCGGCGGCCTGGCGGGTCTCCTCGGCGTTGTAGTTGGAGAGGCCGACGTAGAGCGCCTTGCCCTGGCGTACGGCGGTGTCGAGCGCGCCCATCGTCTCTTCGAGCGGGGTGTCGGGGTCGGGCCGGTGGGAGTAGAAGATGTCGACGTAGTCGACGCCGAGGCGCTTGAGGCTCTGGTCCAGCGAGGAGCGCAGGTACTTCCGCGAGCCCCACTCCCCGCACGGGCCGTCCCACATGTGGTAGCCGGCCTTGGTGGAGATGACGATCTCGTCGCGCAGCTTGGCGAAGTCACCGGCGAGCGCGCGGCCCAGGGTGAGTTCGGCGGAGCCGGGCGGCGGGCCGTAGTTGTTGGCCAGGTCGAAGTGGGTGATGCCGAGGTCGAAGGCGCGGCGCAGGATGCGGGCCTGCTCGTCGGGCGTGCGGTCGCCGCCGAAGTTGTGCCAGAGGCCGAGGGAGAGGGCGGGCAGCAGGAGGCCGCTGCGGCCGGTGCGCCGGTAGGGCATGGCGGAGTAGCGGTCGGCGGACGGCAGGTACATGCGAAGGCTCCGCGGGGAGAGGGCCGGAAGGACAGCGTCCAGGCTTCCGCAGATCGATCCAGCAGTCCAACAGAAAATTCCGCTCGGATTCATCGCCTACAGTCCTCAATCATGGAACTGCGTCAGCTGGAGCACTTCGTCGCCGTCGCCGAGGAGCAGCACTTCACCCGTGCCGCCGAGCGTCTCGCCGTCTCGCAGTCCGGCCTCTCCGCCTCCGTACGGGCGCTGGAGCAGGAGCTGCGGACACCGCTGTTCAGCCGCACCACGCGGTCGGTCCGGCTCACCGAGGCGGGCCGGGCGCTGCTGGTGGAGGCCGAGCGCACGCTGGCGGGCGCGCGGGCGGCGCGGGACGCGGTCGATGCCGTACGAGGGTTGCTGCGCGGGACGCTGACGGTGGGGGTCGAGCAGTGCGTGGCGGGAGTGAGCCCGGCGCGGCTGCTGGCCGCGTTCCACCGGGACCACCCGCAGATGGAGCTGCGACTGCGCCAGGAGGGGACGAGCAGTCTGCTGGACGGCGTGGCGGGCGGGCGGCTGGATCTCGCGTTCGCGGCCACCGTCGGTCCGGCGGAGTGGCGCGGGGAGCTGGTGCCGCTGGCGCGGGAGCGGATGGTGGTGCTGTGCGCGGCGGGCCACCGGTTCGCCGGACGGGCCGAGGTGGCGTGGTCGGAACTGCCGGGTGAGTCGTTCATCGACTTCCACCCGGACTGGGGGCCTCGGCGGGCGGCGGACGAGGCGTTCGCGGCGGCGGAGGCCCGGCGGACGGTGGGCCTTGAGGTGAACGATGTGCACAGCCTGCTGGAGCTGGTGCAGGAGGGGCTGGGGATCGCGGTGGTGCCGCACCACTTCTCCCGTAAGCCGGAGGCGGCCCGGCTGGTGGCGGTGGAGGTGGCGCCTGGGGGTGTGCGGCAGGCGGTGTACGAGAGCGTGGTGGTGCTTCCGGCGGCGCGGAGCCTGAGTCCGGGGGCGCGGGCGCTGATGCGGCTGGTGCGGGAGGACGCGGTGCGGACGGCGGAGGTGCGCTGAGCCCGTCAGGGGCCCGGCGCACCCTCGTACGCCTCAGTCCTCGTGGCCCAGCTGGAGGTCCCGTTCCGTGCGGCCGCCGCCCGCCACCTGGAGCACGGTGGCGACCGGCGGATAGCCGGCGGCGATCACCGTGTACTCGCCGGACGACAGGTCCACGAACCGGAACGAGCCGTCGGGCCCGGTGGTGAGCGTGTCCACCACGTTGCCGGCCGCGTCCAGCAGCGTGACCCGGGCGTCCTCCACCGGCCGGCCGC
Source organism: Streptomyces sp. NPDC006174 (assembly GCF_040614075.1). Lineage (NCBI taxonomy): Bacteria > Bacillati > Actinomycetota > Actinomycetes > Kitasatosporales > Streptomycetaceae > Streptomyces > Streptomyces sp. NPDC006174. The sequence continues at coordinate 119,009 of NZ_JBEXTJ010000017.1, forward strand.
CGGTGGCCCGGACGACGCCGCGCAGCACGGCGCCGCCCGCCAGCTCGATGTCCTGCCGGGTCTCGCGGGCCGCCTGGACGCTGACCGGAAGGGCCGCGGGGCGGTGGGCCGGGGCGCTGGCGGCCAAGGTGTACTCGCCGGCGACGAGTTCGCTGATGACGTAGCCGCCCTCGCGGCCGGTGCGGGTGGAGGCGACGACCTCGCCGCGTACGTCGGTGAGCGTGACGGCCGCGTCCCGGACCGGCGCGCCGTCGGCCGTCAGGACGGATCCGGCGAGCCGTCCGGCGCCGCCGAGGACCACGTCCACGTCGACGGGCCGGTCGCCGACGGTGACGCTGACGGCCTGCGGCTGGTGGCCGCCCGCCGCCGCGATGAGGACGTAGTTCCCGGCGCCCGGGACGCTCAGCGCGTACCGCCCGTCGCCGCCGCTGGCCCCGCGTCCGATCTGCTGCCCCTGGACGTCGATGAGCGTGAGCGCGGCCCGGTCCACCGTCGTACCGTCCGGGTGCTGGACGCTGCCGCGGACGGGCACTCCGGAGAGCCGGGCCGGTGCGGTGCGGGCGGCGGGGACGGGCGAGGGCTCGGTGGCGGCTTCGGGGCTGTGGTGGGACACCAGCGGTTTCTCCTTGAGGAAGAAGGCGAGGAACAGGCCGAGGACGAGCACCGGCACGAGGTAGAGGAAGATGCGCGGCATCGCGTCGACGTACGCCTGGATGTAGGCGTCGCGCAGCGCCGGTTCCATCGCGTGGACGAGCTGCGGAGTGATCGACTCGGGCGGAGGCAGCTCGACGCCGGTCGGCAGGCGGACGCCGAGGGAGTCGGAGAGCCGTCCGGCGAAGAGCGTGCCGAAGATGGCGGCGCCGACGCTGCCGCCGATCTGCCGGAAGTAGTTGTTGGCGCTGGTGGCGGTGCCGAGGTCGGCGGGACGGACGGAGTTCTGCACGGCGAGCACGAGCACCGACATGACCAGGCCGATGCCGGTGCCGAGGACGGCCTGCCAGAGGCTGTACTCCAGGCGCGAGGTGCCCGCCTCCAGGCCGGAGAGCAGCCACATGCCGACGACGGAGACGGCGCCGCCGACGATCGGATAGATCCGGTAGCGGCCGGTACGGGTGATGAGCTGGCCGGAGACGATGGAGCCGCCGACGATGCCGAGCATCATCGGGAGCATCAGGAGCCCGGACTCGGTGGCGCTGGCCCCGTCCACCATCTGGAGGTAGGTCGGCAGATAGCTGGCGGCGCCGAAGAGCGCGATGCCGATGACGGCGCCGATGAGGCCGGTGATGTTGAAGATCGAGTCGCGGAACAGCCGCAGGGGGATGATGGGTTCGGCCGCGCGGTGCTCGACGGCGACGAAGAGCAGCGTCGTGACGACGGCCCCGGCCGTCAGGCCGAGGATCGTGCGCGAGCCCCACGCGTACTCCGTTCCGCCCCAACTGGTCACCAGGACCAGGCAGGTGGAGGCGACGGCCAGCAACACCGCGCCCAGGAAGTCGAGTCGGGGCCGTACGGCGGGCTTCGGAAGCTTCAGCACGACCGCGATCACGGCGAACGTGACCAGCCCGAACGGCACGTTGATGTAGAAACACCAGCGCCAGGAGGCGTGGTCGGTGAAGAAGCCGCCGAGCAGCGGTCCGGCCACCGAGGCGAGGCCGAAGACCGCGCCGATGAGGCCCATGTAGCGGCCGCGCTCGCGAGGCGGGACGATGTCCGCGATGATCGCCTGGACGCCGATCATGAGTCCGCCGCCGCCGATGCCCTGGAGCGCGCGGAAGGCGATCAGCTCGTCCATGGTCCGCGACCAGCCGGCCAGCGCGGAGCCGATGACGAAGACGACGATGGCGAACTGGAAGACGCCCTTGCGGCCGAAGAGGTCGCCGAGCTTGCCGTAGAGCGGCAGGACGATGGTGGAGGCGAGGAGGTAGGCGGTGACCGCCCAGGACATCTTCTCCAGGCCGTGCAGCTCGCCGACGATCCTGGGCAGCGCGGTGGCGACGATCATCTGGTCGAGCGCCGCGAGGAGCAGAGTGAGCATCAGGCCGAGGAAGACCATGCGGACCCGGCGCGGGCTGATCTCCTCGGCCGCCGGGTGTGGTCGGGCGTCGACCGGTGGTGGCGGATCTCCGACGGCAGCCGCCGTACGGTCCGGCTCGTCCTTCAGCAGCGTGATTCCGCCCACCACGTAACGCTCCCCTTCGTCGCACCTGCGCCGCCCATTTCTCGCATCGCGCGGTAAGGCGGGGCAAACGGGATGAGGGGCGCGCAGGCGCGTACGGAGGGCTTATGCGCCGGTGGGAGCCACTACGGCGCACAACCGGCCGGACCGGAAAACCACCCGTTCCGGTGAGGCCGGCCGACCCGGAGCACGCCGGGCCGTTCGACGGCCCGGCATAGGCGGGAGCGCTACTTCTCGACCTCGGTGGCGAGGTTCTGGAGCAGCTCGTCGTAGATCCGGCCGAGGCCCTTCGGCGCGAAGGTGCGCTCGAAGAAGCCGCCGATGCCGCCGGCGCCGTCCCAGACGGTGGTGACCACGGCCTTGGACTTCCCCTCGCCGGCCGGGGTGACGGTCCAGGTGGTGACCATGGAGGAGTTGCGGTCCTTCTCGACGAGCTGACCGTCGGTCGGCTCGGTGACCTCCAGCAGGCAGTCGCGGACCCGCTTGCTGGTCGCCTGGAGCTTCCAGTGGACGAGAGTGCCCTCGCCGTCGCCGCCTTCCCGGACCTCGTACTCGCTGAAGTGCGGGGTCAGCACCTTGCCGCGGACGTCCTTGTAGTCGGCCAGCGCGTCGAACACCGCCTCTGCGTCCGCCGCGATGATCCGCTCCGTGGTGGCCTCGACCTGCGCCATGGCTGTTCCTCCAGCAGTCCGTGATTCCGGGGGGTGAGCTGAGCCAACCATCTCGGGTGCGCCGTTCAAAATCGGGGCCGGTGGACCGGTTCGCACGATCAAGGGAACAAGTGTTCTATTCTGTGGCCAGTGCTACCGAGGAGGCGTCCATGCGCTGGGACAATCTGGTCGAAAACCGCTCGATGACCGGCAACAGCGCGCTCTTCGCCGCGGACGCGGTGACCACGCGCACCTTCGACACCCCGGAATTCCGGGGCATCACGTTCCACGAGATCCGGGCCCGTTCGATCCTGAACCGGGTGCCCGGGGCCTCGCGGATGCCGTTCGAATGGACGGTGAACCCCTACCGGGGCTGCTCGCACGCCTGCGTGTACTGCTTCGCCCGCAAGACCCACAGCTATCTGGACCTGGACACCGGCATCGGGTTCGACTCCCAGATCGTCGTCAAGATCAACGCCGCCGAGCTGCTCCAGCGGGAGCTGGCCTCGCGGCACTGGCAGGGCGAGCACATCGCGATGGGCACCAATGTCGACTGCTACCAGCGGGCGGAGGGCCGCTACCGGCTCATGCCCGGCATCATCACGGCCCTGCGCGACCGCGCGAACCCCTTCTCGATCCTGACGAAAGGCACCTTGATCCTGCGTGACCTGGAGCTGCTGCGGCAGGCCGCCGAGGTCACCGAGGTCGGCGTCTCGGTCTCCGTCGGCTTCACCGACCGCGAGCTGTGGCGCACGGTCGAACCCGGCACCCCCTCCCCCGGACGCCGCCTCGACGTCGTCCACGCCCTCACCGAGAGCGGGATCGGCTGCTCGGTCCTGATGGCCCCGGTCATCCCGTTCCTCGGTGACAGCCCCGAGCAGCTGCGCGCCACCGTCTCCGCCGTCGCGGCGGCCGGCGCGACCTCGGTGACCCCGCTGGTCCTGCATCTGCGGCCCGGCGCGCGCGAGTGGTACCTGCGGTGGCTCGGACTCCACCATCCGCACCTGGTACCGAGGTACGAGCGGATGTACGCGGACGGCGCGTACGCCCCCACCTGGTATCAGCGCCGGATCACCCGTCAGGTGCACGAGCTGGCGGACGAGTTCGGGATCGGCCCGGCGCACCGCGGCGAGCCCCGCCGGATCACGCCGGTACGGACACCGGAGGAGCCGGAGCCGGGACCCACGCAGCTCACCCTGCTCTGACGCCGCAAACACGCCCCCGCACGCCTCCCGCAGACCCGATCGCGTGACCGTACGGGTCAACTCCGCGCGGAATCGGCCCCCGGCCCGTGGATCTCGGGGACCATGCGGCGGGGACCGGCCGACCGCCGCCGCGTCCCCTCCACCTCGGGAGGCCCCATGACGAAACGTGCAGGAATCCTGGTCGCCGCCGGTGCGACGGTCGCCGGTCTGCTGGCCGCCGCTCCGGCCCCGGCCGCCGCCTCGCAGGCGGGCGCGCCGCCCGCCCCGGAGCTCGCCTGGACCGACTGTCCGACGGAGAACCATCCGACGCTCCAGTGCGCCAAGGTCCGTACTCCGCTGGACCACACCGACCCCTCGGGCCGCCAGGTCACCCTCGCTCTGTCCCGGATCCCGCACACCGCGAAGACCTTCCAGGGCCCGCTGCTGGTCAACCCGGGCGGGCCGGGCGGCAGTGGTCTGTCGATGGCCGGGTTCGTGGCGTCGGCGCTGCCGAAGAAGGTGGCGTCCCAGTACGACGTGATCGGCTTCGACCCGCGCGGGGTCGGGAAGAGCAGTCCGCGCCTGGACTGCCTGCCCGGCCACTCCGACCCGGTCCGCCCGGACTCGGTGCCGGCCTCCTACCGGGACGAGCGGATCAACCGCGACCGGGCCGCCGCCTTCGCCCGCGCCTGCGGTGAGAAGCACGGCGATGTGCTGCCGTACATGGACACGGTCAGCGCCGCGAAGGACCTCGATGTGATCCGGCGGGCCCTGGGCTCGGAGCAGATCAACTACTTCGGATACTCGTACGGTACGTATCTCGGCGCCGTCTACGCGAAGCTGCACCCGGAACGGGTGCGGCGCCTCGTCCTGGACTCGGTGGTCGGCCCGGACGACGTCTGGTACGAGGGCAACCTCAACCAGGACTACGCCTTCGACGACCGCCACAAGGCGTTCGCGGCCTGGGTCGCCAAGCACGACGCGGCGTACGGGCTCGGCACCGACCCGGCCGGGGTCGAGGCCGCCTGGTACCGGATGCGCGCGGCGGTCGCGGCCGAGCCGGTCGGCGGCAAGGTCGGCGCGAGCGAGCTGGAGGACACCTTCCTGCCCGGCGGCTACTACAACGGCTACTGGCCCTACCTCGCCGAGGCGTTCGCCGCGTACGTGAACGACCAGGACGACGAGGCGCTGGTGACGGCGTACGAGAACTTCGGCGCCACCGGCACCGGCGGCGGCAACAGCTACTCCGTCTACACCGCCGTCCAGTGCCGCGACGCCGGCTGGCCCCGCCACTGGTCCACCTGGCGCAACGACACCCGCCGGATCCACGACAAGGCGCCCTTCATGGCGTGGAACAACACCTGGTACAACGCGCCGTGCGCCGACTGGCCGGTCGCGCCGCTCACCCCGGTCCAGGTCACCAATTACCGCCTCCCGGCAACGCTGATCGTCCAGGCGACCGGCGACGCGGCGACTCCGTACGCGGGCGCGGTCGCCATGCACCGCAAGCTCAAGGGCTCCAGCTTCGTGGTGGAGGAAGGCGGCGGGAACCACGGCATCACGCTGAGCGGCAACGCCTGCCTGGACCGGCACCTGACGGCCTATCTGACCGACGGGACCGTCCCGCGCGGCCGCGGCGAGGGCGAGGCGGACGCGGTATGCGCCGCGCTGCCGGACCCGAAGCCGCTGCCGGCCGCGAAGGCGGCGGCCCAGTCGGTGGACAACAGCGAGGGCAGCCGCCTGCACGGGCTGCTGGGGCCGCGCCACTGAGAGCCTCCGGCGTCCTTACGGCAGCCGCTCCAGCGCCTGCGCCGCCGCTCTCGCCAGGCGCGGGTGCGGGAGGGCCGCCGTGAGGACCGGCCGGGCCCGCCGGTCGCCGAGCTGGCCGAGGCCCTCCACGCAGGCGAGCGCCACCCTCCAGTGCTGCTCGCCCGGCGCCAGCAGGCGGTGGAGTGTGGCGACCAGCGCCGGGACCGCCTCCGGGGCCCGCAAGGTGGTGAGCAGGCGGACCGGGTGCAGGGCGTACGCGGTGCGCAGCGTGTTGGTGGCGAGCGCGGCGGCGGCCCGGGGCGTGCGCGGGTCGTTCAGGCGGGCCAGGGCGTGGGCGGCGGAGACGCAGCGCTCGGGGTCGCGGTGGTTGAGCAGGAGCACCAGCGCCTCGAAGGCCCGCCGGTCACCGGCGCAGCCGAGCCGGAAGGCGGCGATCTCCCGGGCCCAGAGCGGACGCCCGGGCTCCACCAGGACCCGGGCCAGCAACTCGTGGTCGTGGGTGGCCACGAGCACGTCGTACACGGCCAGGCCGTGCGTCGTCGGATCGCAGGTGGCCGGGTCGTGCGCGACCGACGCGTACGTGGTCCAGTCGGCCGGCTTGGCGGCCACCTCGTCCCGTAGCCGGTCCACGAGCGAACGGAGTTCCTCATCCATGACGCTCAGCGTATCCATGGACACGCTGCGTGTGGGACGGGCCGGAGGAGTCGATGTGGTCCAGCGCACAAAGACTCAGGGGTGGCGCGCTCGTTACTCGCCGGTTAATCTCATCTGAGCGGGAACACACTCCCCGCGACTCCGGTGGCCTGGTGACGCAGCCACCCGGAGTGCTTGTCGGTTCGGCAGTTTCCGTGCGACGCGACTCCGGGACAGAGTCGCTCACCCACACGGCCGGGCGTGCTTTCCGCGCCCCGGCCCCGCGCTCCACGACACGCATCGCGCCGTACGCCACGCGGCCACGCACCCCGCATGCCACGCGCCGCTCCCTCATCGCCGCGCGCCGCCTGCTCCCACAGTCGTCACTCACCCTGGAGTCCCGTGATGGACACCCCGCTCTCCACCATTGCCGTCGTCGGTCTCGGCACCATGGGCACCGGCATCGCCGAGGTGCTGGCTCTCGCCGGCCGCGAGGTCATCGGTATCGACATCAGCGAGGCGGCCGCCCGCCAGGCCGTCACCGCTCTCGAAGCGTCCACCGCACGGGCCGTCGGGCGCGGACGGATCACCGAGCAGGAGCGGGCCGACGCGCTCGCCCGGTTCCGTACCCACGACACGCTCCAGGCGGCCGCCGATGCCGAGCTGGTCATCGAGGTCGTGCCGGAGACGTACGAGATCAAGCAGCAGGTGTTCCGGGAGCTGGACGCCGTCGTCTCGCCCACCGCGATCCTCGCCACCGGGACGAACGCGCTGTCGGTGACCCGGCTCGCCGCCGAGTCGCAGCGGCCCGAGCGCGTGCTCGGCCTGCACTTCTTCAATCCGGCGCCCGCGATGAAGCTGGTCGAGGTGGTCTCCTCGGTGCTCACCGCGCCGCCGGCCGTCGCGGCCGTCACCAAGCTGGCCCGCGAGCTGGGCAAGGAGCCGGTCGCGGTCGGCGACCGGCCCGGGTTCGTCGCGGACGGGCTGCTCTTCGGCTATCTCAACCAGGCCGCCGCGATGTACGAGGCGAACTACGCGTCGCGTGAGGACATCGACGCGGCGATGAAGCTGGGCTGCGGCCTGCCGATGGGACCGTTGGCGCTGCTGGACCTGATCGGGATCGACACCGCGCGTACGGTCCTGGAGGCCATGTACGCCGCCTCCCACGACCGCCTCCACGCCCCGGCCCCGGTCCTCGGCCAGCTCAGCGAGGCCGGCCTGACCGGACGCAAGGCCGGACGCGGCTTCTACACGTACGACGCACCGGGCGGCCAGACCGTCGTGCCCGACGCGCTGACCCCCTCCGCCGGGGCGGCCACCGGTACCGGGCGCGAGATCGCCTCCGTCGGGGTCGCGGGCTCCGGCACCATGGCCTCCGGGATCGCCGAGGTCTTCGCCAAGGCCGGGTACACCGTGGTCCTGGCGGCACGCGGTCAGGAGAAGGCGGACCTCGCCAAGAGCCGGATCGCGAAGTCGCTGGAGCGGTCGGTCAGCAAGGGGCGGCTCACCGCCGAGGCGCGGGATGAGACGCTCGGCCGGATCACGGCCGCCGGTTCACTGGACGCCTTCGCGGAGGTCGACCTCGCCGTCGAGGCGGTCGCCGAGGACCTGGAGATCAAGCAGCAGCTCTTCGCGACGCTGGACAAGGTCTGCCGTCCGGGCGCGGTCCTCGCCACCACCACCTCCTCGCTGCCGGTCATCGCGATCGCACGGGCCACCGGTCGGCCCGAGGACGTCATCGGGATGCACTTCTTCAACCCGGCGCCCGCGATGAAGCTGGTCGAGGTCGTCCGCACGGTCCTGACCGCCGACGACGTGCACGCCACGGTCCGCGCGGTCTGCACGAAGATCCGCAAGCATCCGGTGGACTGCGGGGACCGGGCCGGGTTCATCGTGAACGCGCTGCTCTTCCCGTACCTTAACAACGCGATCAAGATGGTCGAGGAGCACTACGCCTCGCTGGACGACATCGACGCGGCGATGAAGCTGGGCGGCGGCTACCCGATGGGCCCGTTCGAACTGCTGGACGTCGTCGGCCTGGACGTCTCGCTCGCCATCGAGAAGGTGCTGCACAAGGAGTTCCGCGACCCGGGGCTCGCTCCGGCGCCGCTGCTGGAGCACCTGGTGGCCGCGGGCTGCCTCGGCCGCAAGACGGGCCGCGGCTTCCGCGAATATGCCCGTCGCTGACCGGGGGGCCGGGTGGGGCGGGCTGCTGGGACCCTCCGGCGGCCCGCCCCCGAAGGCGCGCTCTCCTGCACCGATGCGTTACGTTCATGCCATGTCCCAGCCCGCCAAGTCACCCCGTGCCACCGCCGCGCCCGACGCCCCGGAGACCGCCGCGGGAACGCGCGCGGCCGCCCAACGGCTCAAGATGCGCCGCGAACTGGCCGCTGCCGCGATGGAACTCTTCGCCACGAAGGGGTACGAGGCGACGACCGTCGACGAGATCGCGGGCGCCGCGGGCGTCGCCCGCCGGACCTTCTTCCGCCACTTCCGCTCCAAGGAAGAGGCCATCTTCCCGGACCACGACGACACCCTCGTCAGGGCCGAAGCCGTCCTCAATGCCGCACCCGCGCACGAGCATCCGCTCGACACGGTCTGCCGCGGCATCAAGGAGGTCATGAAGATGTACGCGGCCAAGCCCGCCGTCTCCGTGGCCCGTTACAAGCTGACCCGCGAGGTACCGACCCTCCGCGAGGCCGAGATCGCGTCGGTGGCCCGCTACGAGCGGCTGTTCACCCGCTATCTGCTGGGCCACTTCGACGAGCGCGACCACCACGTGGGCAACGACGACCCGCTGCTGGCGGAGGTGGCCGCGTCCGCCGTGGTCACCGCGCACAACCACGTGCTGCGCCGCTGGCTGCGGGCGGGCGGCCAGGGCGATGTGGAGGCCCAGCTGGACCGGGCCTTCGCCATCGTGCGCGACACCTTCGGCACCGGCATCGGAGCCGGCCGCACCGCCCAGGCCGAGCCCGCCAGGACCCCGGCGGCGACGGTGGCGACCGAGGGCGAGGTGCTGGTGGCGGTGGCGCGTACGGACGCTCCGCTGGACGAGGTCATGCGGACGATCCAGCAGGCGCTCAAGGAGCGCTGAGCGGCACGGCCGGCTCTTCGACGGCGGTCCACGGCGGCGGTGCACCGCCCTCGCTCCAGGCGGCCAGCTCCTCGGGGCCGTAGCAGAGGATGGCGCACTGCTCGGCGTACTCCAGAGCGGGTTCGGTGAAGCCGCCGGTGGAGACGACGAGCGCGATGTCCGCCTCGTGCACCGCGTAACAGGTGCCGCCGAAACGCTGGAGGTCCTGCGATCCGGCCCGGTTGTCGGCCCCGTACCGCTTGCACTGGACGACCAGGCGGCGGCCGTCCGGCGTGGTGGCCAGCACGTCGGCGCCCAGGTCTCCGGCGCCGCCGACCACCTCGGCGTCCGCGCAGCCGTCGCGCCGGCAGAGCTCGGCCACGGCCTCCTCGAAGGCGTACGGGTCCAGCTGCGCGTAGTCGACCGGATGGGCGGCCTCCGAGGGCTCCGGGCGCTGCTCGGCGCGCGCTGCCTCTGCGGCGTCCAGCTCCGCGATTCCGGCGTCGACGATCCCGTACGCGGCCTCCGTGACGGTCTCCGCGATCCGCCGGGCCCGTCGGCGGCGGCGCAGCACGAGGAGGGCCGCGACGAGGAGCAGGACGATCACGAGCACGGCGGCGACCGGATGGCGTCCGGCGCTCCGCCAGGCGGCCCGCAGCGCCATGCCGCCACCGGCGAGGACCAGCGCGATCAGGGCGAAGCCGAAGGTGGTGCGGCGGAGGTCGAAGGGGCCCCGGCGCCGGTGGATGCTCCCTCTGCGGATCGGTATCGCCATCGGTGTCCCACCCCTGTCTTCCGGACCACTTCAAGATCACCTGGTTCCGCACATCTGCCCCGAGCCGGTCTTTCGACGCGCGCGGGCCGAAAACCGCTGGTCCGCCGGTCGCCGCTGTGCTGAGGTGCGCGGATGCTGCATACGGAGACACGTGACCTGTTCGACCGCGAGATGCGGGAGCACGCCCGCCCGGACGGGCCCGGCGTACGCGTGGAGCGCGCCGGTCCCGTCGTACGCCAGGTGGGCGGTCCGGATGACTGGAACGGCGTGGTGTGGTCGGACCCGGAGCTGGACGCGGCCGGGGCCGACGCCGCCATCGCCGCGCAGATCGAGCACTGTACGGCGCTCGGTCTGCCGGATTTCGAGTGGAAGCTGTACGCCCACGACCGTCCCGCCGATCTGGGCGACCGGCTGCGGGCGGCCGGATTCGTGCCGGAGGAGCCGGAGGCGCTGCTGGTGGCGCCGGCCGGGCTGCTGGCCGGGCCGGTCGAGCTGCCCGCGGGGCTCACGCTGGTGCCGGTGACCGACGCGGCGGGCGCGGAGCTGATGGCCCGGGCCCATGAGCGGGCGTTCGGCACCGATGGGAGCCGTCTCCTGCACCAGGTGGTGCGGCGGCTGGAGGAGGCGCCGGAGGAGTTCGTGGCGGTGATGGCGGTGGAGGGCGATGGAGAGCCGGTGTGCTCCGGGCGGATGGAGCTGTACCCGGGGACGGGGTTCGCGGGGCTGTGGGGCGGCGGGACGGTGGCCGCCTGGCGCGGGAAGGGCATCTACCGGGCGCTGGTGGCGTACCGGGCGCGGATCGCCGCCGAGCGCGGCTACCGCTACCTCCAGGTCGACGCGACCGACATGTCCGCGCCGATCCTGGGCCGGCTCGGCTTCACGGAGCTGGGGACGACGACGCCGTATGTGTACCGACCCGGCCGGTAACCGCCTGCCAGCAGGACAGAACGCCTCGTAACGCCCATGGTGTTGCTCATGCGTGCCTACGAGATGACAAGTGAGAGAAATTGTTGGCACTGGGTGCCTTGTCAGGTGTCACGGAGTGCCATACGTTGAAGGTGTCCGGGCGGCCGGCGTGCTGGGATCTCACGTACGCCGGCTGTCCCCGCAACCACCGTGCTGCGCGCCCGGACGCCTGCGTCACAGGCACCCTTCTGCTCCACCCGAGCAAAGCCGAGCTCCACCCGCCGAACCGACGGCAATACACCTCCACACCGCACCGCTCCCCTGCCAGCAGGGCCCCTCAAGCGTTCCCTCGACGCCGCATCACCGGAGGCAACACCGTGAAGGAAATCCTGGACGCCATCCAGTCGCAGGACAGCACGGCCGCGGACTTCGCGGCCCTGTCCCTCCCCGAGTCCTACCGCGCGATCACCGTGCACAAGGACGAGGCGGAGATGTTCGCGGGGCTCGAATCCCGCGACAAGGACCCGCGCAAGTCGCTCCACCTGGACGAGGTCCCGGTCCCCGAACTCGGCCCCGGCGAGGCCCTCGTCGCCGTGATGGCCAGTTCGGTGAACTACAACTCCGTCTGGACCTCGATCTTCGAGCCGGTGTCGACGTTCAGCTTCCTGGAGCGGTACGGGAAGCTCAGCGAGCTCACCAAGCGCCACGACCTGCCGTACCACGTCATCGGCTCCGACCTCGCGGGCGTCGTCCTGCGCACCGGTCCCGGCGTGAACGCCTGGAACCCGGGCGACGAGGTCGTCGCGCACTGCCTCTCCGTCGAGCTGGAGTCCTCCGACGGCCACAACGACACGATGCTCGACCCCGAGCAGCGCATCTGGGGCTTCGAGACCAATTTCGGCGGCCTGGCGGAGATCGCGCTCGTCAAGTCCAACCAGCTGATGCCGAAGCCGAAGCACCTCAGCTGGGAGGAGGCCGCGGCTCCGGGCCTGGTCAACTCGACCGCGTACCGCCAGCTCGTCTCGCGCAACGGCGCCGGCATGAAGCAGGGCGACAACGTGTTGATCTGGGGCGCGAGCGGCGGACTCGGCAGTTACGCCACGCAGTTCGCGCTGGCCGGCGGCGCCAACCCGGTCTGCGTCGTCTCCTCTCCGGAGAAGGCAGACATCTGCCGGGCCATGGGCGCGGAGGCGGTCATCGACCGCAACGCCGAGGGCTACAAGTTCTGGAAGGACGAGCGGACCCAGGACCCGAAGGAGTGGAAGCGCTTCGGCAAGCGCATCCGCGAGTTCACCGGCGGCGAGGACATCGACATCGTCTTCGAGCACCCCGGCCGCGAGACCTTCGGCGCCTCCGTCTACGTCACCCGCAAGGGCGGCACCATCACGACCTGCGCCTCCACCTCGGGCTACATGCACGAGTACGACAACCGTTACCTGTGGATGTCGCTCAAGCGCATCATCGGCTCGCACTTCGCCAACTACCGCGAGGCTTGGGAGGCCAACCGCCTCATCGCCAAGGGCAAGATCCACCCGACGCTCTCCAAGACGTACACGCTGGAAGAGACCGGCCAGGCCGCCCACGACGTCCACCGCAACGCCCACCAGGGCAAGGTCGGCGTCCTGGCACTGGCGCCCCGTGAGGGTCTGGGCGTGCGCGACCAGGAGCTGCGCGAGCAGCACATCGACGCCATCAACCGTTTCCGCAACGTCTGAGGTTCTCCCATGACCGAACGTCAGAAGGACCGGCCCTGGCTCATGCGGACGTACGCCGGTCACTCGACCGCCGAGGCGTCCAACGAGCTGTACCGCCGCAACCTCGCCAAGGGCCAGACGGGTCTCTCGGTCGCCTTCGATCTGCCGACGCAGACCGGATACGACCCGGACCACATTCTCGCCCGCGGCGAGGTGGGCCGTGTCGGTGTGCCCGTCTCGCACCTCGGTGACATGCGCCGGCTGTTCCAGGACATCCCCCTGGAGCAGATGAACACCTCGATGACGATCAACGCGACCGCCATGTGGCTGCTGGCGCTCTACCAGGTGGTCGCGGAGGAGCAGGGGGCCGACCCCGACAAGCTCCAGGGGACCACGCAGAACGACATCGTGAAGGAGTACCTCTCGCGCGGGACGCACGTCTTCCCGCCGGTGCCCTCGCTGCGGCTGACCACCGACATGATCACGTACACGGTCAACCGCATCCCCAAGTGGAACCCGATCAACATCTGCAGCTACCACCTCCAGGAGGCGGGGGCCACCCCGGTCCAGGAGATCGCGTACGCCATGTCGACCGCCATCGCGGTGCTCGACGCGGTCCGCGACTCGGGCCAGGTGCCCGAGGAGAAGTTCGGTGACGTGGTCGCCCGGATCTCGTTCTTCGTGAACGCGGGCGTCCGCTTCATCGAGGAGATGTGCAAGATGCGCGCCTTCGGCCGCATCTGGGACCGCGTCACGCGTGAGCGGTACGGCATCACCGATGCCAAGCAGCGCCGCTTCCGCTACGGCGTCCAGGTCAACTCGCTCGGCCTGACCGAGGCGCAGCCGGAGAACAACGTCCAGCGCATCGTCCTGGAGATGCTGGCCGTCACGCTCTCCAAGGACGCCCGCGCCCGCGCCGTGCAGCTGCCGGCCTGGAACGAGGCGCTGGGCCTGCCCCGGCCCTGGGACCAGCAGTGGTCGCTGCGGATCCAGCAGGTGCTGGCGCACGAGAGCGATCTGCTGGAGTACGAGGACATCTTCGCCGGTTCGCACGTCATCGAGGCCAAGGTGGAGTCCCTGGTCGAGGAGTCGCTGGCGGAGATCGACCGGATCCAGCAGATGGGCGGCGCGATGGCGGCCGTCGAGTCCGGCTACCTCAAGTCGGAGCTGGTCTCCTCGCACGCGGCGCGGCGGGCCCGGATCGAGGGCGGTGAGGAGAAGATCGTCGGCGTCAACATCTACGAGACGACCGAGCCCAACCCGCTCACCTCCGACCTGGACGGCGCGATCATGACCGTCGACCCGGCGAACGAGGCGCGGGTCGTCGCGGCGCTCCACGAGTGGCGCGACAACCGCGACGAGGCCCGCGCGACGGAGGCGCTGGCCGCGCTGAAGAAGGCCGCCGCGGGCACCGAGAACATGATGGAAGCCACCGTCGAGTGCGCCCGCGCGGGCGTCACCACCGGCGAGTGGTCCTGGGCGCTGCGGGACGTGTACGGCGAGTTCCGCGCGCCGACCGGGGTCTCCTCGGCCCCGGTCGCGGTCACCGCCGAGCCGGGCAGCACGCTCGCGCTGGTCCGCGAGAAGGTCACCCGTACCGCCGCCGACCTCGGCGTCGGACGGCTGCGCCTGCTGGTCGGCAAGCCGGGCCTGGACGGGCACTCCAACGGGGCCGAGCAGATCGCCGTACGAGCCCGTGACGCCGGCTTCGAGGTGGTCTACCAGGGGATCCGGCTGACCCCGGAGCAGATCACCGACGCGGCGCTCGCCGAGGACGTGCACTGCGTGGGCCTGTCGATCCTCTCCGGCTCGCACGCGGAGCTGGTGCCCGACGTGCTGCACCGGCTGCGCGAGGCCGGGGCTCCGGACATCCCGGTGATCGCGGGCGGCATCATCCCGCCGGCCGACGCCGCCGCGCTCATCGAAGCCGGTGTGGCCGCCGTCTTCACCCCGAAGGACTTCGGCATCACGGAGATCATCGGCCGTATCGTCGACGAGATCCGGAAAGCGAACAAGCTCGACCCTCTGGAGGTCTCCGCATGACCACGCCCACCACACCCGTGAACCGGCTGCGCCCCCGGCGTTCGTGTCTGGCCGTGCCGGGTTCCAACCCGCGCTTCCTGGAGAAGGCCCAGGGCCTCCCGGCCGACCAGGTCTTCCTGGACCTGGAGGACGCCTGCGCGCCGCTCGCCAAGGAAGGCGCCCGCCACACCATCGTGGACGCGCTGAACAACGGTGACTGGAGCGGCAAGACCCGGGTCGTGCGGGTCAACGACTGGACGACGCACTGGACGTACCGGGACGTCATCACGGTCGTCGAAGGCGCGGGACCCAACCTCGACTGCATCATGCTGCCGAAGGTCCAGGACGCCCAGCAGGTCGTGGCGCTGGACCTGCTGCTGACCCAGATCGAGAAGACGATGGGCTTCGAGGTCGGGAAGATCGGCATCGAGGCGCAGATCGAGAACGCCAAGGGCCTGGTGAACATCGACGAGATCGCCGCCGCCTCGCCGCGTCTGGAGACGCTGATCTTCGGCCCGGCCGACTTCATGGCCTCCATCAACATGAAGACCCTGGTCGTCGGCCAGCAGCCGCCCGGCTACCCGGCGGACGCCTACCACTACATCCTGATGCGCATCCTGATGGCGGCCCGTGCGCACGACCTCCAGGCGATCGACGGCCCGTTCCTCCAGATCCGCGACGTGGACGCCTACCGCGAGGTGGCCGGCCGCGCCGCCGCCCTCGGCTTCGACGGCAAGTGGGTGCTCCACCCGGGCCAGGTCGACGCCGCCAACGAGGTGTTCTCGCCCTCGCAGGAGGACTACGACCACGCCGAGCTGATCCTCGACGCCTACGACTGGTGCACCTCCGAGGAGGGCGGCAAGAAGGGCTCCGCGATGCTCGGCGACGAGATGATCGACGAGGCCAGCCGCAAGATGGCGCTGGTCATCGCGGGCAAGGGCCGGGCCGCCGGAATGCAGCGCACCTCCAAGTTCGAAGCCCCGGAGGCCTGATCATGCAGTTCGGACGCACTTTTGAGGAGTTCGAGGTCGGTGCCGTCTACAAGCACTGGCCCGGAAAGACGGTCACCGAATACGACGACCACCTCTTCTGCCTGCTGACCATGAATCACCACCCGCTGCACATGGACAGCAACTACGCGGAGAAGACGACCGACTTCGGGAAGAACGTCGTCGTCGGCAACTACATCTACTCGCTGCTGCTCGGCATGTCGGTGCCGGACGTCTCCGGAAAGGCCATCGCCAACCTGGAGGTCGAATCGCTCAAGCACATCGCGCCGACCTTCCACGGCGACACGATCTACGGCGAGACGACCGTGCTGGACAAGACCCCGTCGAAGTCCAAGAACGACCGCGGGATCGTGTACGTGGAGACCAAGGGCTACAAGCAGGACGGCACCGTGGTCTGCGTGTTCCGCCGCAAGGTGATGGTCCCCACCGAGACGTACATCAAGGAGCGCGGCGGCGAGCAGCCGGGCCGCCCGACGCCCGCCATCCAGGCGTGATCAACCAACCCGCGTGAAGCCACAGGAGAAGCAGCCATGACGCGACTCGCCCAGACAGCCGGTCTGAACGACATCCAGCGGGAAATCCTTTCCACGGTCCGGGATTTCGTCGACAAGGAGATCATTCCGGTCGCGACCCGGCTGGAGCACCGCGACGAGTACCCCACGGAAATCGTGGAGGGGCTCAAGGAACTCGGCCTGTTCGGGCTGATGATCCCCGAGGAGTACGGGGGTCTGGGAGAGTCGCTGCTCACCTACGCGCTGTGCGTGGAGGAGATCGCGCGCGGCTGGATGAGCGTGTCCGGGATCATCAACACGCATTTCATCGTGGCCTACATGCTCAAGCAGCACGGCACCCAGGAGCAGAAGGACACGTTCCTGCCGCGGATGGCGCTCGGCGAGGTGCGGGGCGCCTTCTCGATGTCGGAGCCGGCGCTCGGCTCCGATGTCTCGGCGATCTCCTCCAAGGGCGTCAAGGACGGCGACGAATACGTTCTCAACGGCCAGAAGATGTGGCTGACGAACGGCGGAACGTCCACGCTGGTGGCCGTTCTCTGCCGAAGTGACGAAGGCCACCCCGAGGGCACCGCGCCACACAAATCGATGACGACCTTCCTCATCGAGAAGGAGTCCGGCTTCGGAGAGGTCCGGCCCGGCCTGACCATCCCCGGAAAGATCGACAAGATGGGCTACAAGGGCGTCGACACGACCGAGCTCATCATGGACGACCTGCGCATTCCGGCCAATCGTGTCCTCGGCGGCACCACCGGCCGAGGGTTTTACCAAATGATGGACGGTGTCGAGGTCGGGCGGGTAAATGTTGCGGCGCGGGGTTGCGGCGTCGCACAGCGTGCATTCGAGCTGGGTGTTTCGTACGCCCAGCAGCGCCACACCTTCGGCAAGCCGATCGCGCAGCACCAGGCGATCCAGTTCAAATTGGCCGAAATGGCCACCAAGGTCGAGGCCGCCCATGCGATGATGGTGAACGCGGCACGCAAAAAGGACTCCGGGGAACGCAATGACCTGGAGGCAGGGATGGCGAAGTACCTCGCCTCCGAGTACTGCAAGGAAGTCGTCGAGGACGCCTTCCGTATCCACGGCGGTTACGGCTTCTCCAAGGAGTACGAGATCGAGCGCCTCTACCGTGAGGCCCCGATGCTGCTGATCGGTGAAGGTACCGCCGAGATCCAGAAAATGATCATTGGCCGGCGCCTCTTGGAGGAGTACCGATTCCAGGGCTGATTGTCCTCTTCCGGGTGATTTGGTGGCGAAGAACATCACACCGGGTCACCCTCGGCGGGGGTCGTCCGACAGTCCGACTCGGCTGCTGGCTTGCCCAGTTGCGCCCGGCAACCGATAGCATCTTCGGAAAGCCGCCGTCCCCCGTTGCCAGCGCGGCATCATCCGCTACGAAGGTCATTCATGCCCGACAGCCCTATCTCCGCCCGCGGCGGGGTCCGCATCGCACGCGGAGCATCGCCGTGGCTCCTCCCGACCGTCGCCACCGCGGCCCTCAGCCTGGTCCGCGCCCGCAAGTCCGGGCGCTGGGCTGCAGCGGCCGTGCCCACCACCGCGCTCGCGGCGGGCATGCTGTGGTTCTTCCGTGACCCCGAGCGCGAGATCGCCGAAGGCCGGATCATCTCGCCGGCCGACGGTGTGGTGCAGAGCATCATGCCGTGGAAGGACGGGCGCACCCGGGTCGCGATCTTCATGAGCCCGCTCAACGTCCACGTCAACCGCGCGCCGCTGGCGGGCACCGTGACGTCGGTCGAGCACATCCCGGGCGGGTTCGTTCCGGCGTTCAACAAGGAGAGCGAGAACAACGAGCGCGTTGTCTGGCACTTCGACACCGAGCTCGGCGACATCGAGATGGTGCAGATCGCGGGAGCGGTCGCCCGTCGGATCGTGCCGTACCTCCCGCAGGGCACGAAGGTGGAGCAGGGCGAGCGCATCGGCCTGATCCGCTTCGGCTCGCGCGTCGACATCTACCTTCCGGAAGGTATCGATGTCGCGGTCGAGGTCGGCCAGGCCACTACCGCGGGGGTGACTCGAATTGACCGTAGTTGATCCCGATACCCAGGCCGACTGGGTTCCGGAGGCCGGTGAGGCGAGCGACACGGACGCGGAGGACATGCCGCTCTCGATGCGGCTGTCGATAGCGGACACGCTCACTCTCGGTAATGCCACGTGCGGATTCATGGCGGTGTACTTCACCACCACCGGGATCCTCATCCCGCACCTCACGGGCAGCGAGGAGACGGGCATGGCCCGTCACTCGGCGGCCACCGCCGTGATCCTCATGCTGATGGCGGCGATCTTCGACCTCTTCGACGGGCTCGTGGCGCGCAAGCTGCGCTCCTCGCCGATGGGTGCCGAGCTGGACAACCTCTCCGACCTCATCAGCTTCGGGCTCGCTCCGGCCTACTTCGTGCTCGTGTACGGGATGGTCGCGGACGACGCCCACCAGCGGGTGTCGGCGCTGGCGGCGATCGTGGTGCTGCTGGCGGTGGTGCTCAGGCTGGCGAGATTCTCCTGTGTGACCTTGAAGGACGGCATGTTCCAGGGCATGCCGAGCCCCTTCGGAGCGTTGACGGTCGTCTCGATCGTGCTCCTGGAGCTGCCGTTCGTCCCGACGCTCCTCGCGATCATCGGGGTGGCGTGGCTGATGGTGAGCCGGGTCGAGTACCCGAAGCCGCGGGGCATCCTCGCGGTGGCGATGCTCAGCTGGATCGTCGGTGCGATGGGGCTGCTCGCGGCGTGGGCGTTCGACGCGCCGGGCGGTCAGCTGCTGCTCCAGACCGGCTGTGCGCTCCAGGTCGTCCTCGGTGCGGTGATCCCGCTCTTCGCCACGGCGCGACGGGTCAACACGTTCCGTGACAACCGGCGCGAGGCGCGGGCGGCACAGCTCCCGTAGCGGTACGGACACAGAACAGGGCGAAGGCCCGGATGCTCCCCGGCATCCGGGCCTTCGTGCGTTCTCCTCCTGCCCGTGCCGCCTCCCGCGCGAGCGCCTCGTCGAGCCGCCGGGCCAGCTCGGGCAGGATCGGCGCGTACTCGTCCTCGTGGCGGAAGGCCCCGATGGCGACGGCGACCGCCGCGATGGCCTGGAGCCCTTTGCCCCGGACGTCCCCGATCATCAGGCGGGGCCCGAACGGAGTGTCCTGGACGGCGTAGAGGTCTCCGCCGATCCGGGCCTCGGTCTGGGCCGCCGTGTAGCTCGCCGCCACCGCCGGCGGGCCGACCGCCGTCGGCGGGTCCGGCAGCACGGCCAGCTGCACCGCCTCCGCGACGCCCCGGGCCTGCGCCGGATCCCGTACCTGGCGGGCGAGGAGCGGGTTCACCACGAGGGCCAGCGCGCCGATCAGGCCCACCACCGCCAGGTCGACGTAGATCGCGTCGACGGGCCGGCCATGGTGCAGGTCGAGCGCCAGGGTCACCGCGCAGGCGATGCCCGCGACCACCGCCGCCGCCCGGAAGGAGAGCATCGCGCCGGCCACCAGACCGGCCGCCGCCAGCAGCGGAAGGCCCGTGTACGGGCGAGGCGCCAGGAGGTTCAGCAGGAAGCCGCCGACCAGCGCGAGCACGGCCAGGGCCCAGGGGACGCGCCGCGAGGAGAGCGGGTGGAATTCGTCGGCCATGAGGTCCCCTGTCGCCGAGCTGCCGCGCTTACCGGAATCCACCTTTCCATCCGGCCGCTCCTCCGCAGGCTCCGCGCGTGCGGCCTCACTCTCCGCGGTGCGGCTCCAGGCTCCAGATCAGTTCGGCGCGCAGAGGGCCGGAGCGGGCGAGGAAGGTGCCGTGGTCCGGGGAGAGGGCGGCGAGCTGCGAGGCGTGGCTGAGGACCGCCGCGCGTTTGGCGGCCCACTGCTCGTCGGAGAGCACCAGCTCGTGCTCGACGGTGACCCGGTGGCGGCGGGTGAGCTCCTGGTAGGCGGTCCCCCACTTCTGGCTGGCGGCCAGCGCTCCGGACGCCTCGGGCGTGCCCCACTCCGGCAGGTGGCCGGTGTAGGGCAGGTCGGCGTAGACCCGGGGAGCGGGAGCGCCGGCGGCGGCCAGGACGCGTTCGGCGTGGAGGCGTACGGCCTCGTGGTCGGGCTGGTTGGTGCCGAGCGGGACGAGGACGCGGGTGGTGGGAGCGAGCGTACGGAGGAGGGCGTCGAGCGCGTCGGGTCCGTCGCCGTCGGTGACGTACGGGCCGTCGGGGTGGTCGATCAGGAGCTGCTCGGCGCCCATGAGCGCGCAGGCGCGGGCGTCCTCGGCGCTGCGGACCCGGTGGGCCTCGGCGGCGGTGGTGAAGCCGCAGACGGAGTCCCACCAGGAGACGGCGGCGCCGGGCGGCGGCGGACCGCCGTGGACGGTGACGATCGCGAGCGGCCCGGGCAGGGTGGGCAGGAGCCCGGCGAGGGAAAGCGCGGCGTCGTCGAAGTGCGGTGAGACGACGAGGGTGCGCCAAGGGGGCGGTACGGGCACGGTTCCTCCGGAGGAAGCGGGTCAGGATGCGGAAGCTCTGGGGATGTCCAGGGCGGCGAGAGCGGTGTCCCAGGCCGCGTCGTCGCCTTCCCAGCGGCCGGGCTGCGCGGCGACGGTGCCCCACCTGACGCCGGACGGGAGTGCGGCGGTGGTCTCCGGTGGCGTACGGCGCAGCCAGAGCAGGTCGAAAGCGTGGTGCGGGTAGCGGGAGCGCAGGAGGTGGTGCAGGGCCGCCAGGTCGTCGGCGCCGCTCTCGTCGAACGCGTCGTGGTGCACGTACAGGACCCGTGAGCGGGACGCCGTCAGCGTCCGCCAGCGGTCGGCGAGGTACGCGAACTTCTCCCGGACCCTCGGATACTGCTCGGCAACGATGTCAGGGTTCAGCGGAGCGCCTTCCGGAGCGTGGAAGTCGTGGAAGAAGCGGATGTTCGATCCTCGGTCCCGTACGCAGAGGCCGTTGCTGAAGGGCTCGCAGAGGCCGGGCCGCAGGACATCGGCGAAGTCGGCCGCGATGGTCTTCCGTACGGCGACGAGGTCGAGGTCGAGCCAGTCGAAGAAGTGGGCCCGGTCCTGGCCGGTGATGCGGCGGAGCTGGTGGGTGGACTCGCAGTGGTAGCCGAGCCCGACGCAGACGTCGTACATGGCGGACGCCTCAGGCGCCGGTGCGCCGCAGCAGGACGCCGACGCTGCCGCGTTTGCCGAGGTAGGCGCGGCCGCCGCAGACCGTCTCCAGCGCCGGGGCGACGAGCGGGATCTCGTCCGCCTTCTCCCAGTGCGCGGCCGACTCCAGCCACGGGGTCAGCCGGGTGGCGAGCGTCTCGGGTTCGAGGGCGACGAAGACCAGGTCGGCCGGGAGGCGGTCCAGCAGGGCCAGGTCCTGGCCGTAGTAGAGCATCTCGATCAGGAGGTAGGCCGCTCCGGGCAGCGCCTGGCCGGCGGCCAGCGCCTCCAGCGAGTCGGGCCGGACGCGGGCGGTGTCCGCGACCCGCTCGGTCAGGCGTCGGCGGAAGGCCGGATTGGGTTCGGTCGCGTGGACGGTGAAGCCCTTCTCCGCGAGCCGCGTGGTGAGCGCCCCTTCGCAGGCACCGACCTCGACCAGAGGGCCGCTGCCGGGCGGACAGTGGCCGGCGATCCACGCCACGGTGGCGTCCAGCCGCTCGGCCTCGTACGCGGAGGTGGCGAACTCCCACGGGTCGGCCACGGTGGCCGCGTCCTCGTCCAGGCTGGCCAGCAGCGCGAACAGCCGCTCGCGCTCCTCCGCCGAGCCGGCCCCGAAGAACCGCTCGGTGGCATGGACGCGCCCGGTCTGTACGACGTACTCGGCGGACCCGGTACGCAGCAGGTGGCCGCAGTGCCGGTTGACGAAGGCGAGCTTGGCACCGGCCTCGGCCCGGTCCAGCGGCCGGTCGAGGTCGCTGATGAACTGGAGGTACGGCGAGTGGCCGACGGCGTGCAGAACGGCCGGCCCGCCCGGGCCGACGGCAGCGGCGGCGTCCCGGCCGAGGCGGCCTCTGGTGCGCCGGGTGTCGGCGGGCGAGTGGGTCCAGAGCCGGGCCTCGGTGCCTCGGGCCGCGGCCTCGATCAGTGCGGCCAGCGCCTCCGGCCCGGGCGATGCGGCGCTCTCGTCGACCGGCCGGACGTGCCGGGCGACGGTGGCGAGGCGCTCGGTGAGCGGCAGGTCCGCCGGGAGCACCAGGTGTTCGGCGGTGTCGCCGAACAGGATGTGGACCTCGCGGTCCTGCTCCTGCCGACCGGCCGGTCCGGAGTCGGCGAGCACGGAGAGGAAGTCGAGTACGGCGTCCTCGGCCCTGAGTACGGCCACGATGTCGATCAAGGGATGGATCTCCTCAGCGGGACGCGGGCAAGCAGCGGATACGCGGACCTGAACGGAACGGGCCGCGCCTCGGCGGCCCGTCGTCCGGAGTCGAGCCAACCACCTCCGGTTCAGGTGGTCCAGACCAATTTTCCGCCGAACACGGAACCCGTACACGGCGGTTACGGGGCGTCCGACGTCCCGATACCGCGCCTGCCGTACGGGGCTGCCGTCCGCGCACCAGCACCTGATTTCAGCCACCGGCCCACGCGCCTACCATGTCTCGCTTCGCCTCACCAGAGGTGAACACCTCCCGGTGGCTGAGAAGTTCCGGCAGGAGGATGAGTACGGGGTTCCCGTCAACCCGGCGCGCCGGGCTTCTAGAATCACCTCGCATCCGACGCTCCGACGACCCGGTCGGAACGCGGAGCAGGGGGACGACGGGGGTCCGATGATGGCGAAGCACAGGTTCGGCGCGGTACGCGCGGTGGCGGTCGCGGCGGCGGGCGTACTGCTCGCGGGCTGCGGAAGCGCGGGCTCGAAGGCCGGGGACGACCCGGATCCCAAGCCGTCCGCCTCGGTGCGGCAGGCCGACGGGTCCGCGGGGCCTTCCGGGTCGCCGGGACCGAAGAAGCCGCGGGAGTCCACGGAGCCGGGCGCGCTGCCGAGCGCGTACGACTTCACACCCGCTCCGGACCGGGTCCCGAAGACGGCGGCCGAGGCCCGCAGGCTGACGCGTAACGCCGCTCTCGGTGAAGCCGACTGGACGGCCGGCATGGTGCGCGGGACGCCGTACGAGACCGCCGGGACCTGGACCGTGCTGGCCGATTCCTGTGTCTGGAGCCGGAGCGCGCTGCCTGACGGCGTGCTGGACTCCTTCACCCGCCAGCTCGACATCCCGGCCCAGGACGGCAAGGGGCGGGTGAAGGGGTCGGTGACCGTGACGGTGCACAGGACCGTCGAGGATGCCGACCGGGAGATCAAGGACACGGTCCAGGAGAGCTTCCGCTGCCCGGCGCAGGAGTTGGGCGGCGGACAGCGGCTGAGCGGGCTGATGTCGCTCCAGTTCGACCAGAAGGACGTGCGCAACGCGGACGCCTCGCTCTTCGAGGCCGGCAAGTACACCGGTCCCGGTTCGGACGGCACGCAGGACTACGTGTGGTCCAAGTCCCGGATCGGTCCGGTGACGACGGCCGTCTCGGTCAAGGGCGCCAAGGGCTATCAGAACGCCGACCTGCTGCGGATCGCGGCCGAGGGCGGCGCCAAGGTGCTGTACCGGGTCGAGCTGCAACTGAAGTAGGCCCGGAGCGCTCCGGACGGACGACACGATCACGACGCAGGGACGTAACCGCTGATGGAACCGCTCCGCTCCACCGATCCGGCGCGCATCGCCGGGTACCGCATCCTCGGCCGGCTCGGCGCCGGAGGCATGGGTGTGGTCCTGCTGGGACGGTCGCCCGGCGGTGCGCTGGTGGCCATCAAGCTGATCCGCGCCGAGTACGCGGACGACGCCGGGTTCCGCACCCGGTTCCGGCGTGAGGTGGCGATCGCCCGTCAGGTGCGCAACCGGTGGGCGGTGCCGGTGGTCGACGCCGATACGGAGGCGGCCGCGCCGTGGCTGGCCACCGAGTTCGTGCCGGGTCCGCCGCTGAGCGAGGCGGTGGGTGGCGGTGCTCCGCTGCCGGAGCGCAGTGTGCGGGCGCTCGGCTCGATGCTGGCGGAGGCGCTGGAGGCCGTCCACGGCGCGGGACTCGTCCACCGGGACGTGAAACCCGGCAACGTGCTGCTCGGCCTCGACGGGCCTCGGCTGATCGACTTCGGCATCGCGCGCGCTCTGGACGACACGGTCCTCACGGCGACGGACGCCATCGTCGGCTCGCCGGGCTTCCTCTCGCCGGAGCAGGCGCAGGGCCGGCGGATCGGACCGTCGAGCGACATCTTCTCGCTGGGCTGTGTCCTGGTGTACGCGGCGACCGGCGGGCGGCCGTTCGGCAGCGGCCCGGTCGAGGCGATGCTCTTCCGTACGGTGCACGACCCGGCGGACCTCGGCGCGCTGCCGCCGGGGCTGCGGCCGGTGGTGGAGGCGTGCCTGTCGAAGGAGCCGGAAGGGCGGCCGACCGCAGGTGACATCCGGCGTGCGTTCGCCGAGGACGCGTCGGGCGGCAGCTGGCTGCCCGCTCCGGTGACCCACCTCATCGCCGAACGCTCGGCGCGGATGCTGGCCCTGCCCGACATCGAGGCGACCAGCCTGGACGCCGGTTCCACGGTGGAGACCGGCGCCGCGAGCCGGGACACCACGGCCGTCCCGCGCTCCTCCGGGCGCCGGAGGTTCCTCGCGTACGTCACCGGCGGCGCGGTCCTCGCGGCGGCGGGCGGGACCACCGCGTGGCTGGCCACGGCGTTCGGCGACGAGAAGGACCCGGGCGGCGAAGGGGAAGGCGACAAGGCGGCCGTCCGGCCCGAGCTGCGCATCGGGCTCCAGGCCGACCTCAGCGGCCCGTCGGCGGCCACCGGCAACGGCCAGGAGCAGGCGGCACTGCTGGCGGTCGAGCAGCACAACGCCCGCAAGGACGCTCCGTTCACGCTGCGCCTGGTGGTGGCCGACGACGGCGGCGTGGAGGAGAAGGCGAAGGCGGCGGTGCGTCGGTTCGCCGAGGACCCGCTGCTGGTGGCGGCGATCGGAGCGACCGGCGCGGAGGCGGCGCGCGAGGCGCTGGTGGCGTACGACGAGGCGGCGCTGCCGCTGCTCAGCGTGGTGGACGGCGACACCCGGAACCTGAACCGGATCTTCCTCTGCGCCCGGCCGCGCAACGACATGCAGATGCTGCCGGTGGCGCAGTTCCTGGGCGCGTACGAGATCGACACCGTGGCGCTGGTGGACGACGGGACCGAGTACGGCCGCCAGACCACGCGGTTCCTGGACGCGGGGCTGCGGGGCAACGGGCGGACGGTCCTCGCGGAGACGGTCCGGGAAGGCACGGCCGATCTATACGCCGAGGCGGAGCGGATCGCCGCGAAGAAGCCGGGGGCGGTGGTGTACGGAGGCGGGTGGCGGGATGCCGGACGGTTCGCGCGGGCGCTGGCGAAGGCGGGGTTCCTGGGGCCGAAGATCGGCACCCAGGCCGTGCACGATCCCCGGTTCCTGGCGGAGGCGGGTGAGGACGCGGCGGGGTGGCTGGTCGTGTCGACGGCCGCCGACCCCGCCTCCGTACCTTCCGTGCACGCCTTCGCCACCGCGTACCGCAAGCGCTTCGACAGCGCGCCGCCGCTGCTGGCCGCCGAGGCGTACGACGCGGTCGGGCTGATCGCGGCCTGTGCGGAAGGGATGGGCCGGGAGCGCGTGACGCGGCAGGACATGCTGCCGGTGCTGCGGTCGACGCGGTACAAGGGCGTGTCCAAGAGCTATGCGTTCGAGGCCGCCAACGGGATGTACACCGGCACCGGGGTCTTCATCTACCGCGTGGAGCGGGGACGTTTCCGGTACATCGGGATGGACGGGCGCGAGGTCTGAGCAGGGTGAACCTCTCGTGGTAAACGCCCTCACGTGCCATGGCAGATGGGGCGCCTGTCGCCGGAGGTGTGCCGCGGGATCGTGCACGGCAACGCGGTCGAACTGCGGGACTGGGAGAGGCATGGCAACACGTCGCCGCCCGCCTTCGGGATATCTTTCACCGACGAAAGGAGCTGACCATGCCTCAGCCGATCCGCAAGTGCGCCACTCTGGTCGCTTTCTAGGGTATCGACGGTTCGGGAAAGGCGACGGCCGCAAATCTCCTCATCGAATGCCTGAACGCTCATGGAGTGGGAACCTCGCTGCACCTGAATCGCAGTGTTGGGTCCGTACGCGACGCTCTCGACACCCTTGCGCGGGAAGAGGGTCATTACGACAGGTTCGACATGTTCGGCGCCGACAGTACGCAGTTCATGGGGGCACTCCTGAAATGGCGTGAGCTGCTCGACATCGAGCCCTTGCTCGATCAGGAGAACCACATGATGGTGGTCGATTGCGTGACGGATATAAGTCCCTGCCGGAGATGCGGCAGTTCCACATACTGGACAGTGGCGCGGCTCCGGACGCTATTGTGGATGACGCGTGGCAGCTGCTCGCGTCAAAGGGGCGCCTCCCGGCCGAACTCGGCTGACTACGAGGCGGATCGGTTCCGGTGACGGTATCCGGACGGGTCGACGCCGAATCCTTTCTTGCTGCTAGGCTGACCGCAGGCGCGAAGTAAGCACATGTGCCCGTTTTTTGCGAGAAAGACACTCTTGCTTTGTCTGCGATTTCAGTCGCCCGAGCCTGGTGAGGATCTCAGAGACGACCATGCCGACAGAGCGTTCTCCGTGGGCGCCGGGGCGTGAAGGCTACGGGCCGTACCTGAAGGACCTCGTGGCCGAGACGGTCTGAGGCCGGGCGGCGCGATTCCCGCCGCATCGCCTCGGTGCCGAGAGCGTCCGTCGCGACCGGATTTCCCGGTCGGCACCTCTTGGACACGGGGTTGGGCCCGGCCGTCACCGGCCGGGCCCGACCCCGTTGCTCAACGCGTCACTTCATCGTGAACGACTTCGCCGCCTCGGAGACCGACGCCGGGCTGATGACCTTCAGCCCGCCGGGGACCGTGGCGTCCGGCTTCATGATGACGCTCTCGCGGGTGGACGGCGCCGCCGGGTCGGAGAAGTCGTGTGTGACGCCGAACTCCGTTCCGTACCCCTTGATCGTGAGCAGCGCCTTGTCGACGCCCTCGCGGGTGAGGTCCTTGTTGTCGCACGCCTTGTCCAGCGCCTCGCCGAAGATGGAAGCCGCCGTCCAGCCCGCGACGACGCCGTTGTCGAGGACGTCGTTCGGGTACTGCGAGGCGTACTCCTTCGCCAGCAGCGACGGGCCGTCTCCGGGGTCGCCGATGGGCAGTGTGGAGGAGGCGATGTAGTAGTCCTTCAGCAGGGCCGGGCCCGCCTGGGTCTTCAACAGCTGCGGTGCGTAGGCGGAGTTGTTGCCGACGACGGGGACGTTGAAGCCGGTGGCCGCCGCGACGCCGACGAGCGAGGCCGCCTGGCGTGGACCGGCGCTGACGACGACGGCCTTCACTCCGGCCTGCTTGAGCGCGGCGACCTGGGCCGTCATGTCGTTGTCGGTCGGCTTGATCTTCTGCTCGACGACGGTCAACCCGGCTTCCCTGGCAGCGTGCTTGGAGCCGGTGAGCGCGTTCTCGCCGTAGTCGCCCTCGAAGTACACGTGACCGATCTTGTCGCCCTTGGCGATCCGCTTCTCCTTGAGCAGGTGGTCGATCAGGTTGATGGTCTCGACGTCGTACGTGGCGCCGACGACGCGGATGTACGGCGAGCCGAGCAGGTTGGCCGACCATGCCTGCGGCAGCACAAGTCCCTTGTCCTTGCCGTCGATCCGCTGCTCGACGGCGGCGACGAACGGCGAGCCGATGAACTGCGCGAAGCCGAGCACCTTCGGTTCCAGCTCGGTGTAGCCGGCGATGGCCTTCTGCGGGTCGTAGCCGTGGTCCCGTACGGTCAGTTCGATCTTCCGGTCGCAGATACCGCCCTTGGCGTTGATCTGCTTCACCCACAGCTGCTGCGCCTGGGTGACGCTCTTGCCGAGCGAGGCGTACACGCCGGTCATGTCGGTGAGGACACCGAGCGAGATGGTGGAGGAGGAGACTCCGGGCCCGGTCTTGATCCCACCCTCGTCCTGCCCGTCGCCCTTTCCTTCGGTCGCCTTGCCGCTGCACCCGACGAGGGTGACGGTGAGGGCCGCGACCACGGCCGTGAGCGCTCTGAGTTTCATTTCTTCTCCCCTGATTTCTTCGGACGCGTGACGCGACGCATGCGCCCGGCGCCGAGGCGCGGGCGTGCGAGGCCGAGGCGGGCGAGGCCGCCGGGCAGGAACAGGACCACCGCGACCACCGCGGCGCCGTACAGATAGCGGGACGCCTCACCGGGTGCCAGACCGCCCGTACCGGGGGCGGAGACCAGCGGGAGGGAGTCGCTGTAGTGCGTGAGCACCTGCGGGAGCAGCGAGACGAAGAAGGCGCCGACGACGGCCCCCGCGACGCTGCCGAGCCCGCCGATCACGATCATGGCGAGGTATTCGAGCGACAGGATCATGCCGAAGTACTCGGGCACGGTCCGCTGGAAGACCAGCGCGAGCAGGACGCCCGCGAGGCCCGCGTACATGGACGACAGGACGAAGACGCCGGCCCGGTAGCGCGCCACCGGTACGCCCATGACGCCCGCCGCGATCCGGTGGTCGCGGATGGCGTTCATCGCCCGGCCCGGCCTGCCGCGCAGGATGCCGCGCGCGAACAAGGCGCTGAGCAGCAGCGCGGCCAGGCCCACGTACCAGAGCTTCTCCGAGGAGCCGAACGGCACGGCGGCGACAACGACATCGGTGTCGTCGAAGGTGAACCCGAAGAGCGACAGCGGCGGTACCTCCCGGCCGTTGTAACCACCGGTCAGCGAGCCCGCGTTGAACAGGACGTGCTGCCCGATGAAGATCAGCGCGAGCGTCGCGATACCGAGGTACGCACCGCGCAGCCGTCCGGCGATCGGATTGAACAGCCCGCCTGCGGTGCCCGCCAGCGCCACGGCGAGGATCGCGGCCAGCCAGGTGGGCAGCCCGAGGCCGGTCAGGGCGTGGCCGTTCTCGGTACTGCTCTCCCCCGCCAGGATGCAGTAGCCGTACGCGCCGACGGCGAGGAAGAAGGCGTGACCCATGGAGAGTTGGCCGGTGGCGCCGGTGAGCATGTTGAGCCCGATGGCACCGATCGCCGCCGCCATGGCGAACAGTCCGGCCTGGAGCCAGAAGCGGTCCAGGTAGAACGGGAGCGCGAGGAGCAGGACGGAGGCGATGAGAACGGCGTACGTACGAGGTCGGCGCAGCCGCTCGGTGAAGCTCGAAGCGCCCACAGGTGGGGGCGTGGGCGTGGTTGTCGCCTCGGGCGCGGCTTCGGCGGTGGTGTCAGACACGGGCCAGCTCCTTCGTGCCGAAGAGTCCGGCCGGCCGGATGAGCAGGACCGCGACCATCACCAGGTAGGGCGCCAGATCGCCGATGCCTCGCCCGAGGAAGGAGAGGTCGCTCTGGTATCCGGTGGCGAGCGACTCGGTGACGCCGACGATGAGTCCGCCGGCCAATGCCCCGGTGGTGGAGTCGAGTCCGCCGAGGATGGCGGCCGGAAACGCCTTGAGTGCGGCGAGCGAGGTGGCGCGTTCCAGGCCGGGGGTCGGGAAGACGGTGAGGAAGAGCGCGGCGACGGCGGCGAGCGCTCCGGCGACGGCCCAGGCGGCGAGCGAGACCCTGCCGAGCTTGACGCCCATGAGTGCGGCGGTCTGCGGGTTCTCGGTGGCGGCCCGCATGGAGACGCCCCACGAGGTGTAGCGGAAGGCCAGCAGGAAGACCGTGATCAGCAGCCCGGCGGCGAGGAACGCGGCGATCCTCGTCTGGGCCAAGGTGATCCCGCCGATCTGGACCACCTCGTTGCCCCACGGGTCGCCGAGCGCGAGGACGTCCGTGCCCATGCGGCGGGTGAGTTCGGTGATAAGGAGGATGTCGACGCCGATGGTGACGATGGCCAGGACGCTGTGGTCGCTGCCTCGGTAACGGCGCATCACGAAGAACTCGATGGCCGCGCCGACCGTCGCCGCTCCGGCGATCCCGACGAACAGCGCGGGCCAGAACCCGATGTCGTCGTGGAGCACGGCGGTCACGTAACCGCCCGCCAACAGCAGTGAGGCGTGGGCGAAGTTGACGACCTCGGTGGCCTTGAAGATGACGACGAAGCCGAGCGCGATCAGTGCGTAGACCGAACCGATCGACAGGCCGCCGAGGAGAAGTTCGATGAACGTGGTCATTCCGGTGCTCCCAAGTAGGCCTGGACGACGGCCGGATCGTTCTGGACCTCGGCGGGTGTGCCGCCCGCGATCCTGCGTCCGAAGTCGAGTACGGTCACCGCGTCCGCCAGCCGCATCACCACGCCCATGTCGTGCTCTACCAGCACGATGGAGATGCCGAGGCTGTCGCGGACGTCGGCGACGACGGCCGCGGTACGGCGGCGTTCGTCGGCGGTCATCCCGGCGATCGGCTCGTCCAGGAGCAGGACCCGCGGCTCCATGCACAGGGCGCGGCCGAGCTCGACGAGCTTCTGCTGTCCGTACGGGAGTGAGCCCGCCGGCCGGCCCAACGCCGCCTCCAAACCGATGAATGCGGCGATCTCGCGGACCCGGTCCAGGTGGCGCCGCTCCTCACGCGCGGCGGACGGCAGCCGGAGGCCGGTGGCGAGGAAGCCGGAGCGGGTGAGCCGGTGGCGGCCGAGGAGCAGGCTGTCGGCGACGGTGGCGTGCGGCGGGAGCGCGATGTTCTGGAAGGTGCGGGCGACGCCGAGAGCGGCGATGGCGTGCGGCGCGAGTCCGGTGAGCTCGGTGGTGCCGAGGTGGACGGTGCCGGCGGAGGCGCGGTAGACGCCGGAGAGGACGTTGAAACAGGTGGACTTACCCGCGCCGTTGGGGCCGATGACGGCGTGCACACTGCCGGGCTCCACGGTGAAGGAGACGGCGTCGAGGGCGGTGAGGCCGGCGAAGCGTACGGTCACATCGGTGACGGTGAGCGCGGCCGTGGTGGTGCCGGTCGCGGGTGCCGGTGCGGTCGTCACGCGGACCACCTGCTCAGGGTGCGCCGGCTGCGGGACGCCACGTCCGCGTCGGCGGCGGCCTCCTCGTCGACCACGCCGAGATAGCGGCGGCGCACCTCGTCGGAGGCGGCGAGTTCATCGGCGGGCCCGTGCAGGGCGACCTCGCCGACATCGAGGACGTACGCCGTCGAGGCCAGGCGCAGCGCGATGGCGGCGTTCTGCTCGACGAGCATGACGGAGGTGCCGCTCGCGTTGATCTCCTGCACGGTCTCCGCGATCCTGGCCGCCATCAGCGGCGCGAGGCCGAGCGAGGGCTCGTCCAGCAGGAGCAGCCGGGGCCCGGCCATCAGGGCGCGGCCCATGGCCAGCATCTGCTGCTCACCGCCGGAGAGCAGTCCGGCCCGCTGGTGCGCGCGGTCGGAGAGGACCGGGAACAGCGCGTGGACGCGGGCCAGCGCGGCGCTCGTCTGCTTGCGTCCGCCGCGCGCGCCGAGTGCGCCCGCGCGCAGGTTGTCGGCCACCGTCATCCGGGCGAAGACCTGTCGGCCCTCCGGTACCTGGACCACGCCCTCGGCCACCACCTGGGCGGGCCGCAGCCCCTCCAGGGGCCGGCCGTCGAACCGGATGGTGCCGGTGCCCGTGCCGCGGTGGAAGCCGAGGGTCCGCGATACGGCCCGCAGCAGCGTGGTCTTGCCCGCGCCGTTTCCGCCGAGTACGGCGGTGATCGCGCCGTCCGGCACATCGACGGAGATGTCGCGCAGCGCGCGGACCGGGCCGTAGCCGACGGACAGTGCGCGGATCTCTAGCGTTGCCATGCGTCCTCCTCCTTCCGCCTTCTCGTGTCGTGCTCATCTGTCGGGATGTGGCTTCGTGTGGTGCCACAGACCAGCACCGGCCGGAGCGCGCGTCCACGGCGTGGGGCGGAGTCGATGCGGGTGACCAGCGATCGAAGGGCCTCGTTGTGCACGCGCACAGACGGGGCGACGGGCGGGCTCCGGCCCGCGCGGCCGGTGGCATCCTCATCGGTCACCGGCGAGACCGGCCCCGGTGGCCGCCTCCGAGGCGGTGTCCCGTCGGCTGCCCCGGCAGCAGCGAGAGGCGGCGGTCGCCGGTCCGGCGGACGGAGGCGGGGATGCGGCGGGAGACGCGGGCCGGGGAGCGGAAGCCGACCGAGGATCTGGAGGCGCGGGAGGCCGTGGCGCCGGTGGACCGGTGGTCGGCGGCTCTGGTGGCGAGCGCGCCGGAACTCTCCGCGCGGCTGCTCGCGGAGGTGTTCGGCCCGCTGCTGGCGCTGGCCCCGGCGGAACGGGCGCTGCTGGTAGGGACGTTGGAGGCGTGGCTGGAGTGCGGAGGCTCGGTGGGACGGACGGCGGTACGGCTGCGGTGCCACCGGAACACGGTGTTCAACCGGCTGCGGCGACTGGAACACCTCACCTCACGGTCGCTGTCGCATCCGCACGAACTGGTCGAGACGGTGCTGGCGCTGGACGCGCTGCGGTTGTCGGCGGCCGGGAAAGGCTGAACCGCTGAGGCCGTCCGTGGGCGTCGGCCCGGGACCGTACGGCGTCAACACGGGCTCGTACGGCGTGGGGCCGTGGTCGTACGCATCGGCAAGGGCTCGTACGGCGTGGGGCCGTAGTCGTACGGCATCCGCATGGGCTCGAACGGTGTCGGGCCGTCGTCGTACGGCGTCGGCACCTGCCCGTACGGAACCGGGCCGCAGCCGTACGCCCTCGGCACCTGCCCGTACGGCCTGGCGGCTCGCACCCGTGCCCGTACGGCATCCAGGCGCGGACACCGGTCATCGGCCCGCCTCCGTACCAGCAGCGGCAAGAGGAGACGGAAAAGGGCCGGGCGTACGTCCCCGTACGACCGGCCCCGCTCCGTCGTCAGCTCAGGAAGTCCCGCGCGATCGACTCGGCCACCCGCTCCAACAGCGGTCCGGCCTCGGCCATCGAGCGTGCCGGGTCCGGTTCCAGCTCGGCCAGGGCGTAGGCGCGCGCGATGCCCGCCCCGCTCAGGGCCTCCTGGGACAGCGCGAGGCGGCCGCAGACCGCGACGACCTCGATCCCGGCATCCCGGGCGGCCGAGGCGACCCCGGCCGGGGCCTTGCCGTGCAGGGTCTGCTCGTCCAGCGAGCCCTCGCCGGTGATGACCAGCGTGGCGCGGGCGAGTGCGGGCGCGAAGCCGAGGACGTCGAGCATGACCTCGATGCCGGGCCGGAAGCGGGCGCCGAGCCCGACGAGCGCTCCGTACCCGATGCCGCCGGCCGCACCGGCGCCGGGCAGCGCCGCCGTCTCCGGCCCGAGGATGGAGGCGTAGTGGTTCAGGGCCGCGTCGAGGACCGCGATGTCCTCCTCGCTCGCGCCCTTCTGCCGTCCGTACACCTCGGGTGCGCCCTTGGGCCCGGTCAGCGGGTTGTCCACATCGCTGGCCAGGACCAGGTCCACGTCCTTCAGCCGTGGGTCGAGCCCGGACAGGTCGGCCTCGGCCAGCTCGGCCAGTGCCCCGCCGCCGGGGCCGACGGGCTTGCCGTCCGCGTCCAGGAACCGGGCCCCGAGCGCGGCCAGCATGCCCGCGCCGCCGTCCGTGGTGGCGCTGCCGCCGACCCCGAACACGATGGTCGTCGCCCCGGCGTCCAGCGCGGCCGCCAGCAGCTCGCCCGAGCCGTACGTGGTGGCCGTGAGCGGGGCGAACACGCCGTCGGGCAGGTGCTGGAGGCCCGAGGCCTCGGCCATCTCCACCACGGCGGTGGAGTCCCGCAGCGCGTACGCCGCCGTCACCGGGTCCCCGAGGGGTCCGGTCACCCGCGCCTCGCGCCGCTCGAACCCGGCGGCCACCGCCGCCGCGACCGTGCCGTCGCCGCCGTCCGCGACGGGCAGGGTCTCCACCTGTACGCCGGGGACGACGCGCCGCAGCCCGGCCGTCACCCGCTCCGCGACCTGTACGGCCGTGAGCGAGCCCTTGAACTTGTCCGCCGCGACGAGCACGCGGGCGGTCTCCACATCTGCTCCGTCCGTCACCTTGCATCCCTTGCCTTCGAACAGAGTCGCGCCGCCCCGACCCTATCCGCACGCCCCCTGATCTGCCCATGGCCGTCCGGAACGGCCCGTCCCGCCCGCCCCTCCCCCACTACGCTGTCGGCCGTGACCACCATCGATGCCGACTACGCCACGTACATCGCCGGGCTGCCCAAGGTCCTGGCCGGAGCCGCGTGCCTCTTCCGCGACGCGGAGGGCCGGGTCCTGCTCGTCGAGCCGAATTACCGCGAGGGCTGGGCGCTGCCCGGCGGGACCATCGAGTCGCAGACGGGCGAAGGCCCTCGGCAGGGTGCGCGGCGCGAGACGCTGGAGGAGATCGGGCTCGACCTGGCACCGGGCCGGCTGCTCGCCGTCGACTGGACGCGGGGCAGCCGCAGGCCGCCGATCGTGGCGTACCTGTACGACGGCGGTGTGCTCGCCGCGGAACAGCTCGCGGCGATCCGGCTCCAAGATGAGGAGCTGCTGTCCTGGAAGCTGGTCGCTCCGGCCGATCTGGGCGGCTACCTGCTCGGACAGCTGGAAGGACGGGTGCGGGCGGCCTTGGGCGCGCTGGAGTCCGGCGGCGGCACGGTGGAACTGGAGGACGGAGAGCCGGTGGCGTAGGCGCCGTCGGCCCTGCTGGGCCTCAGGCTGGGCCCCCGTGGCCCGTCAGCCCTGCTGAGCCTGCGGCTTGGGCTCCACGTCCCGTACCGACTCCTCGCGCTCGGCGACCAGCGCCTCGGTGCGGTGGCCTCGGGCGATGTAGTCGCGCACCACGAGCTCCACGGCGTCCTGCGGGCTGCCCACGCCCGCGAGGACCATGACTTCGACGACGAGTTCGGCGTCCAGACTGACGCTCACCTTGGCCATGGCCGGACACTACACCGGCGAAATCCGCTCGTGGGGCCCATTCCCGCTCCGTACGCTCGCCGCATGACCCTTGTCGCGATTCTCAGCGGTGCCGGCATCTCCACCGACTCCGGCATCCCCGACTACCGGGGACCCGCGGGCGTGTGGCGCGAGGATCCGGAGGCCGAGAAGCTCGTCACGTACGACTTCTACCTGGCCGATCCGGAGATCCGCCGCCGCTCCTGGCAGATGCGCCGCACCAGCGCCGCCTGGAACGCCGAGCCGAACGCGGCCCACCGGGCGGTGGCGGAGCTGGAGCGTTCCGGCACGCCGGTCCGGGTGATCACCCAGAACGTCGACGGCCTGCACCAGCTGGCCGGCCTGCCCGCGCGCAAGGTCCTCGAACTCCACGGCACCGCGCGTGAGGTGACCTGCGTCCGCTGCCACGCCCGCTCCTCCATGGGCGAGGCCCTGGAGCGCGTCGAGGCGGGCGAGGCCGATCCGGCGTGCGCGGTCTGCGGCGGGATCCTGAAGCCGGCGACGGTGATGTTCGGCGAGCGGCTGGACCCGCTGGTGCTGGCCGACGCCATGACGGTCGCCAAGGCATGCGAGGTCTTCGTGGCGGTCGGCTCGACGCTCCAGGTGCAGCCCTCCGCCTCGCTCGCCGGGATCGCGGCCGAGCACGGGGCGCGGCTGATCGTGGTGAACGCGGAGCCGACCCCGTACGACGCGCTTGCCGACGAGGTCGTCCGGGAGCCGATCGGTACGGCGCTGCCGAGGCTGCTGGCGGGCCTGGCCGTGAGCTGATCCCGGCAGGACCCGCCGTCAGTCGTCCAGCCCCGCGCGGACCCGGCGCGAGGGCTGGAACACGTACAGGTCGAGGATGTCCGGGGCGTCCGCGAGGCCCGGGCCGCCGGCCGTCGCCCAGGTGACGACGTCCTGCTCCGCGTGCTCGTCGTTGACCAGGCCCAGCCAGACCGGGCGGCCTCCGGCGCGGCGGCCGTCGGCGGAGGGCTGGACGACGATCACGTTGCCCTGCTCACAGGCGTCCAGGCACTCGACGGCCCGTACGGTCGCGGCGCCCTCCAGGCCGGAGCGGAGCCGGGCCAGCTGAGCGGCGTGGTCGACGCCCGGGATCTTCTCCGTGCCGCAGCAGCAGCCACGGCAGACGCTCACGGTGGGCCGGGAGGCTCCTTGGGCGGGCACGTCCTTGCGGGGGCGGCGGCTCATGCGGGCACTTCCGGTCGGCGGGAGGGGAAGGGTACGGAGCGACCACCGCTGGTCACGGGCGATCACCGTGACTCTACCGAGGCTCCCGCGCTTCGAACACCCGCGCCCCTGCCGGAGCCGGTGCGGTAGTCTTGGTGGCTGCGAAGGGGAGTAGCCCCGCAAACCGGTCGTCGACACACTGGAGCCCTCGGGTTCCCGGTGGCCGGGCTCGTGAGACCTGGACAGGGTTTCTCACGGGCGGGCGAGACCTTCGGTCCTGTATGACACGTCCACGTCCTGTGGGCGCTGCCGTCATGCCGGGCCGAGTGGTCCTCCGAAAAGCCCGAGCGGCGCTTCGCGAAGATCCGGTGCCCGGCTCGCACAGAAAGCCACCCGGAATGCACCTCGACCCTCTGGCGATCATCACCGCCTTCGGGCTGATCTTCCTCGCGGAGCTCCCCGACAAGACGATGTTCGCGTCGCTGGCCATGGGCACGCGGATGCGCCCGCTCTACGTGTGGTTCGGCACGTCGTCCGCGTTCATCGTGCATGTCGCCATCGCCGTCGGCGCCGGCAGCCTGCTCGGGCTGCTGCCCGACTGGATCGTCAAGCTCGTCTCGGCCTCGCTCTTCGCGTTCGGCGCGTTCCTCCTGCTGCGCGGCAGCGGCGGGGACGACGATGACGAGGCCGAGGTGAAGACCGTGACCGGCTTCTGGCCGGTCTACTCGACCGCGTTCATGGCGGTCTTCATCAGCGAGTGGGGCGACCTGACCCAGATCACCACCGCCAACCTGGCGGCGAGCAACGGCACCTGGTCCACCGCGATCGGTTCGGCCGCCGCCCTGATGTCCGTGTCGGCCCTGGCGCTGCTCGCGGGGAAGTTCATCGCCAAGCGCGTACCGCTGAAGACCGTGCAGCGCATCGGCGGGATCTGCATGCTGGGCCTGGCGATCTGGACGGCCGTGGAGATCTTCACGGGCTGAGCGACGTGAGGCCAGGGGCTGGGGCGCACCGACAGCCGTGCGCCCCAGCCCTCCTTTTCTGCTCAGAACAGCGCCTGCATCACGTCGTTCGCCCGGGTGCCGCCGCTCTCGAACGCCAGCAGCCGCTGCTTGCGGTCCAGGCCGCCGCCGTATCCGGTGAGGCTGCCGGAGGCTCCGATGACCCGGTGGCACGGCACGATGATGCCGACCGGGTTTCTGCCGTTGGCCAGGCCGACCGCTCTCGACGCGCCCGGCCTGCCGAGCTGTTCGGCGAGTTCGCCGTACGTACGCGTCTCGCCGTACGGGATCTTCCGCAGCTCCGCCCAGACGCTCTGCTGGAACGGCGTGCCGTGCAGGTGGAGCGGGAGGTCGAAGGTGGTGCGTTCGCCGGCGAAGTACGCCGTGAGCTGGCGGATCACCTCCGGGAAGGGCTCCGGGTCGGGGACGCCGAAGGTCTCCTCGGGTGGACGGTGACGCTGGTCGGTCATGTAGAGGGCCGAGAGGACGCCGTCGGTGGCGACGAGCGTCAGCGGGCCGTAGGGGCTGTCGAGGACCGAGTGCTGCTTGGCGGGCGGGGACACAAGGGTGGTCATGGCGGGGCTTCCTCCGTCAGGCGGGCAGGTGGTTGATGGGGTGGTTGTCCACGGTCCAGAGGTACTGGACGGCGTACGCGCGCCACGGGCGCCAGTCGGCGGCCCGTGCGGTGAGGGCGGCCGGAGTGGCCGGGAGGCTCAGGCGTTCGGCGGCGCGGCGGATGCCGAGGTCGGTCGGGAGGAAGGCGTCGGGGTCGCCGAGCGCCCGCATGGCGATCGCCTCGACCGTCCAGGGGCCGAATCCGGGGAGCGCGGAGAGTTCGGTGCGGGCTCGCTCCCAGTCGGTGTCGGTGCCCAGGCGGAGCGTGCCGTCGGCGAGGGCGGCGACCAGGGTGGTGAGCGTGGTGCGGCGGGTGCGGGGCAGGGCCAGGGTCTCCGGGTCGAGTCCGGCCAGCGCCTCCGGGGTCGGGAAGAGGTGGGTGAGCCCGCCTTCGGGGTCGTCGACGGGTACGCCGTGCGCGGTGACCAGGCGGGCCGCGTGGGTGCGGGCGGCGGCGGTGGAGACCTGCTGGCCGAGGACCGCGCGTACGGCGAACTCGGCGCCGTCCACCGTACGCGGCACCCGGCGGCCGGGTCCCGACTCGACCAGCGGCGCGAGCAGCGGGTCGGTGCGCAGCCGGTCGTCGACGGCGACCGGGTCCGCGTCCAGGTCCAGGAGCCAGCGGCACCGGCTGATCGCCTGCGTGAGGTCGCGGGGGTCGGTGAGGGAGAGGCGGCAGGCGATGTGGCCGGGCTGTGGGGTGAGGGTGACGATGCCGTGGCCGTACGGGAGGGTCAGCGTGCGGCGGTAGGCGCCGTCCCGCCACTCCTCGGTGCCGGGGACGGCGGTGGCGGCGAGGTGGCCGAAGAGGTTGCTGGGGTTGAGCGGGGCCCGGTACGGGAGGCGGAGCGCGATCACGCCGGGAGTGGCGGGGGCGAGAGGGGTGCGGGCGGCGCGGGTGCGGAGTTCGCCGGGGGCCAGGGCGAAGACCTCGCGGACGGTCTCGTTGAAGGTGCGGATCGAGGAGAATCCGGCGGCGAACGCCACCTCCGCCAGCGGCAGGTCCGTGGTCTCGATGAGGAGGCGGGCGGTCTGGGCGCGTTGCGCGCGGGCCAGGGCCAGCGGTCCGGCGCCGAGTTCGGCCAGCAGCTGGCGTTCGATCTGGCGGGCGGAGTAACCGAGCCGGGCGGCGAGGCCGGTGACGCCCTCGCGGTCCACGACGCCGTCGCGGATGAGCCGCATGGCGCGCGCCACCGAGTCGGCGCGGGCGTTCCACTCGGGCGAGCCGGGGCTGGTGTCGGGGCGGCACCGCTTGCAGGCCCGGAATCCGGCCTGCTGGCAGGCGGCGGCGCTCGGGTAGAAGGTCATGTTGCGGACCTTGGGCGGCACGACGGGGCAGCTGGGACGGCAGTAGATCCGGGTGGTGAGGACCGCGGTGAAGAACCAGCCGTCGAAGCGGGCGTCCTTGGACTGGACGGCCCGCACGCATGCCTCGGTGTCGGTGTGCATGGTTCCAGGATGGGTCACCGGTCAGCGGCCTGGCTGGCGGAAATCCGACATGGGCCTCGGGAGCCGCGCCCGGGTCTCAGCCGCGCGCCTCGGGCCCGCGACCTCGGGGCCCCGGTCTCAGCCGCGCATCGCGAGGACTTCCTCGAACTCCACGTACGCGTGCGCGTCGAAGAGCACGAACCGCACCTCCTCGACGGGAGCCACGGTCTCCGCGAACACCGTGCGCACGGCGATCCGCGCGCCGTCGTCCATCGGCCAGCCGTAGATACCCGTCGAGATCGCCGGGAACGCCACGGTCCTGGCACCCAACTCCGCTGCCAGACACAGCGATTCGCGGTAACAGGAGGCGAGCAGCGCGGAGCGGTCCTGGGCTCCGGAGAAGACCGGGCCGACCGTGTGGATCACCCAGCGGGCGGCCAGGCGTCCGGCGGTGGTGGCGACGGCCCGGCCGGTGGCGAGACCCTTGCCGTACTGCGAGGCGCGCAGCTCCCGGCAGGCGGCGAGGATCTCGGGGCCGCCGCGCCGGTGGATGGCGCCGTCGACCCCGCCACCGCCGAGGAGCGAGGAGTTCGCGGCGTTGACGATGACGTCGACGGACTGGTCGGTGATGTCACCGCGGACCAGGCGGACCGCGGGGGTGACGGAGGTGCTCATGCGGACATCATGCCGCGCTCCGCCTGCCCGTGCCGCCCGCAGCGGCCGATTCAGGAGGCGCGGAGCTGACTCCATACGGCCTTGGCGGCGTGGTGGCCGGACATGCCGTGCACACCGGGGCCGGGCGGAGTGGCCGATGAGCAGAGGAAGAACGCCGGGTGGGCGGTGGCGTACGGGACGCGGGCGAGTCTGGGGCGGATCAGGGTCTGGAGGCCGGCGAAGGCTCCGCAGGCGATGTCGCCGCCGACGTAATTGGCGTTGCGGGCGGCGAGTTCGGGCGGGCCGGAGAGGGCGCGGGCCAGCACCAGGTCGCGGAACCCGGGCGCGAAGCGCTCCAGTTGGCGCTCGATGACGTCGGTGGCGTCGCCCTCCCAGCCGGCCGGGACGTGCCCGTACACCCAGAAGACATGGCGTCCTTCGGGAGCGCGGGAAGGGTCGGTGAGGCTGGGCTGGGCGGTGATGAGGAAGGGGACGCTCGGGTCGCGGCCCTCGACGGCGGCCTTCAGCGCGGTGTCGATGGTTCTGGCGTCGGGGCCGATGTGGACGGTGCCGGCGCGGCGGGCGGCCTCGGCGGTCCACGGGACGGGGCCGGAGAGCGCGTAGTCGATCTTGAAGGCGGAGGCGCCGTAGCGGTAGTGGCTGTAGGCGGAGCCGAGGCCGGCGATGCGGGCGAGCGCGGAGGGTGAGGTGTCGAAGATGTAGGCGCGGGCGGGCGGGAGTTCGTCGAGCCGCTTGACCTCGCTGCCGGTGCGGATGGTGCCGCCCTGTTCGCGGAGGTAGGAGGCGAGCGCGTCCGCGATGGCCTGCGAGCCGCCGCGCGGGACGGGCCAGCCGTTCTCATGGGCGGCGAGCGCGAAGACGAGAGCGATCGCGGAGGTGGCGAAGCCGCTGGTGGGCGCTATGGCGTGGGCGGCGAGCCCGGTGAAGAGGCCGCGCGCCTTCTCGCCGTGGAAGCGCCGGGCGACCCAGGTGGCGGGCTGGAGGCCGAGCAGGCCGAAGCGGGCCAGTCGGTACGGGTCGCGGGGCAGTCCGTCCCAGGGAGTGCGGAGGAAGTCGGCGGCCAGGGTGTCCCAGTGGCCGAGGAAGGGCGCGACGAGGCGGCGGTAGGCGCCGGCGTCGGCGGGCCCGAGTGTCATCGCGCTCGCGCCGACGGAACGGGTGAGCGCGGCGGCGGTGCCGTCCGGGAAGGGGTGGGCGAGGTCGACCTCGGGGTGCAGCCACTCCAGGCCGTGCCGGTCCAGCGGCATGGCCCGGAAGGCGGGCGAGCCGATGCCTAGCGGATGTACGGCGGAACAGGGGTCGTGCCGGAAGCCCGGCAGCGTCAGCTCCTCGGTGCGGGCGCCGCCGCCGATGGTGTCGTGCGCCTCGTGGACCTCCACGGCGAAACCCCTGCGGGCCAGTTCGGCGGCGGCGGTCAGCCCGTTGGGCCCGGCCCCCACGA
The DNA here is from genome assembly GCF_040614075.1 of Streptomyces sp. NPDC006174. Lineage (NCBI taxonomy): Bacteria > Bacillati > Actinomycetota > Actinomycetes > Kitasatosporales > Streptomycetaceae > Streptomyces > Streptomyces sp. NPDC006174. The sequence continues at coordinate 160,551 of NZ_JBEXTJ010000017.1, forward strand.
CGACCGCATCGAGCATCGAGGTCACCTTGGGACTCCTTCGTCGGCCGGCAGGCGGAGCCCCAGGATATTCGGGCCCACCGACAACGCGGACGCGGGGACCCGGGGTCGGCCGGGCCGCCGGACCGGCCGACCGCGTACGCGGCGGGCCGGTCGGCACCCGTACAGGCGGGTGGGCACCCCCGTACAGGCCTCTCAGCCGCCCGTCCGCAGCGCCGCCAGGACGCGCTGCGCGGTGGTCTCGTCGCGGGCCGCCGTGAACGGCAGGTCGTTGCCGCCCGCGATCCGGTACGGGGCGCCGGACAAGGTCGCCTGGGCGCCGCCGGCCTCGGTGACCAGGAGGAGGCCCGCCGCGTGGTCCCAGGCGAGCTCCCAGTTGAAGGCCACGGCGTCCTGCGCGCCGCGCGCGACGGCGAGGTATTCGAGCCCGGCCGAGCCGCAGGGGCGCGGCGCGATACCTTCGGTCCGCAGGCCGAGCAGGGCCCGCTTCTGCGCCTCGGTGGTGTAGTCCGGGTGCGACATCGCCACGTTCAGTACGGCGCCGGGGGCGGGCGAGCCGGAGCGTATCGGCGCGCCGTTCAGCGTGGCGCCCCGGCCGCGCACGGCGACGGCCATCTCACCGAGGACCGGTGCGTACGTCCAGGAGGCGTGGACCTCGCCGTGCAGCGCCAGGGCGACCAGGGTGCAGAATCCGGCCTCGCCCCGGACGAACTGGCGGGTGCCGTCGACCGGGTCGACGATCCACACGGGCGCGTCGCCGCCGAGGGCCTCGTAGACGGCCGGGTCGGCGTGGACGGCCTCCTCGCCGACGACCACCGAGCCGGGCAGCAGCTTGGTGAGCGCGGCGGTGAGGTGCTCCTCGGCCAGCCGGTCCGCGGCGGTGACCAGATCGTGCGGGCCGCTCTTCTCGATGATCTCGTGAGCGGCGAGCTTCCGGTGGCGCGGCATGATCTCGGCCGCGGCCGCGGCGCGCACGGCCGCCTCGACCTCGGGCGGCGGTCCGGTCTGCCCGGCGGTCCCGTACAGGAAGTCATCGATCATGGCTCCAGCTAAGCACGGCCCGGCCGGACCCTTCCGACCGGAGCGTCACCGAGACACCGGCGCACGGCTCCCCGACCCTGCGGGGGCCGTCTCGGGATGATTCGGGACGGGCCGTCGGGGGCAGGCGATCCGCCGGACGGCCGAGCGCCGCCGACCCGTCGGAAGCCTCTTTCCGGCACGCGTCGGCGGGACGCGGTTCCTGGCCGGACCGGGCCTACCGTCGGCCTGGTCAGCCACCCCGACCAACGGAGATGTACGACATGGCAAAGATCCTTTTCGTGGTGACCGGCGCGGACCACTGGACCCTGGCGGACGGCACCGCCCACCCGACGGGCTTCTGGGCCGAGGAGGCCGTGGCCCCGTACCAGGTGTTCACCGGTGCCGGCCATGAGGTGGTCGTCGCCACCCCGGGCGGCGTCGTCCCGACCGTGGACCGCGGCAGCCTGGTTCCCGACGTCAACGGCGGCCAGGAAGGCGCCGACAAGGTGGCGGCCGGACTGGAGGCGTTCGAGGAGCTGCGGCGGCCGGTCGCGCTGGAGGACGTGGAGCTGGACGCGTACGACGCCGTCTTCTACCCGGGCGGCCACGGGCCGATGGAGGACCTCGCGGTGGACCCGGCTTCCGGGCGGCTGCTCACCGAGACCCTGGCGTCGGGCAAGCCGCTCGGTGTCGTCTGCCACGCTCCGGCGGCGCTGCTGGCCGCCACGGGCGCCGACGGCACCAACGCGTTCACCGGCTACCGGCTGACCGGCTTCACCAACGCCGAGGAGACCCAGGCGGGCCTGGCGGATAAGGCGAAGTGGCTGCTCCAGGACCGGCTGGTGGCGCTCGGCGCGGACTTCCAGGAGGGCGAACCCTGGGCGCCGTTCGTGATCACCGACCGGAACCTGGTGACCGGTCAGAACCCGGCCTCCTCGCAGCCGTTGGCCGAGGAACTGCTGAAGCGCATCGGCTGACCGGCGACCGCTCCGGAAACGCCCGCGCGTCGGCCTTACGGGCCGCGAGGCGCGGGCGTTACGGCCGCCTCAGGCCCAGTCCCGCTGCACCGGCGGCTCGCAGAGCTCCAGGACCACCGCGCCGGTCTCCGGTTCCTCACCCGCGAGGGGCTTCACGCGGGCGCCGACCGTCACCATCTGCGGTGCGGCGCCGACGACCTGGCAGCGGAAGACGAAGCCCTCGGGAAAGCGGACCAGGGACTCGTTGCGTGCGTCCTCGGTGTAGCGGTGGACCACGGCGGTGCGTACGACCACGCCGTGGCCGGTGGTGCGTTCGGGCTCCAGTTCACTGGACGCGCACACCGGGCAGAGCAGCCGCCGGAAGGAGGCGGTGCCGCACCAGCGACAGCGGTTGTAGGAGAGGCCGCACTCCTCGTGCGCCTTCTGGACGGTGCCCATTCCTGCCTGAGACACGGATCGACCCCCTGCGCTCGACTCGGACGCGCCGCACCTGGCTGACGGCGCGTCCGCACCATATGGCACTGAGTGCCGGAGAGTAAAGGCACTGAGTGCCGATTATTACCGAGTTTTCTGCGGGCGGGCCGGTGGCGAAGCCGCTCAGCTCCCGCCGACGGCCGCCTCGATCTGCTGCACGACCCGCCACATCGGCGTGCCTTTGGACGCGATCATGACGATCACCTCGCTGTCACCGGAGCCGGTGGTGACGCCGGACGCCCCGAGCGCCGGCAGGCCCGGTTCCTCTCCTACGGGCGTGGGCTCGGCAGGCCGCTCCCACGCGTCCCGCACCAGGTCGAGCGCATGGTCCACGGCCTCCTCGGGATCGCCGGAACCTCCCGAACGCAGCCACAGCCGCAGCCCGTTGTTGTGCGCGGCGACCACCGAGGCGGCGATCACCTCGGCCCGCAGCTCTCCGTCGCCGTCCGTCCCGAACCGGCCCCGGAGGTGACCGGCGAGCGTCTGCTCGTAACGGCGCACCACGGAGAGTTCGTACGTCCGCAGTCCCGGCACCTCTCGGGTGAGCTTGTAGCGCTGTACGGAGAACTCGGGGTCGGCCGCGTACATCCGCAGCACGATCCGCGCCGCGTCACACACCGCGCCCACCGGATCGGCGTCGCCCACGGCGGCCAGGAACTCCGTCATCTCGGCGAGACACCGTTCGTGGTCCGGGAAGACCACGTCCTCCTTGGACGGGAAGTACCGGAAGAAGGAGCGCCGCCCCACTCCGGCCCGCGCCACGATGTCGTCGACCGTCGTCCGCTCGAAGCCCCGTTCCAGGAAGAGCTGGAAGGCCGTCTGTGCGAGCACCTCCCGCATGGGTGCCTTCTTCTGGGGTCCGCGTGCCTCGCTCATGCGGCGAAACGTAGCACCGGAGAGGCGCTTTTGGCACTGGGTACCTTTACAGAGGGTACTGAGTACCATAAGGTCACCCTTACGAAACCGCACCCAGGTGGGACCGGCCCCGATCGGCATGGGACCACACCCAGGTAGGCAGGAGAGCCGGCGTGAGCTTGAGGATCGTTGTCTGTGTGAAGTACGTGCCCGACGCGACCGGTGACCGGCATTTCGCCGATGACCTGACGCTGGACCGTGAGGATGTCGACGGTCTGCTGTCGGAGCTGGACGAGTACGCGGTCGAGCAGGCGTTGCGGATCGCGGATGCGGCGGATGATGCGGAGATCACCGTGGTGACGGTGGGTCCGGAGGATGCCAAGGACGCGTTGCGCAAGGCGTTGTCGATGGGTG